>NZ_JBJETK010000021.1:2744-6309 GCF_051883275.1 Treponema sp.
CCAGTTAGAAGCATCCCGCCCCAGTTGCCACCACAAGCAGTGCAGTGGTCGAGAAAATCTTTACTTCCACCATTAAAGGGAGTGACTTTCGCACACTCCTGGATAACTCTCTTCCCAGCATCCTCCCATTGAGTAGTGAGTTGTTGCTGGGCTTGCTGAATCATTTCATAAGTAATCATACCGTTATCTCCTTTTCTTTTGGTATGAGTATTATAGCATGGATTGGGGGTTTTGTCAACCCCCAATTTTAATCTGGATGCGAGCGAGAAGTTGTTCCTGCGCATCTGCCTTGGCTTCATTTGCAAGAGCCTGCTTCGCCAATTTTTCCAGCTCATGCTGAATCTGTGAGAGAGAAATAGAAGCAGAAAGGCCAGCGCTCCCAGCGTAAGAGCCATTGCGATATTTCCCAAGGTCTAAATTATGTCCCGCATATTCTGCGACCTTAGCAAGCGCAAACAGTTGTTCGCTAATAGGACGATTCTTAGAAGCATTAGTAGCCATAGTGATTACCTCTTTCGTTTAATTTATTGTACCAATAATATATCATAGGTATCGGGATTTGTCAATTGTGCAATATGCATAAATTTACTGGATTGAAAAAATGGAACGCTCATAGATTATGCAAAAGCCGCTCGCGACGCCCAGTCTCGAGCGGCCAAAAAATGCGCCCCGATGGGACTGCCCACCGGGACGACTTCTATGTTTCATTTCAAACTTCATTTGTGGTGGTATCTACCAGTATAGACCTGCCGCAAACATAGGCGCTCATTTATAGGCTCGCCACACCATCAACTAAATCATAGGCATCACGCTTAAATTCCTTTCTACTCGTTAGGCTTTTCTATTGGTTAAACAAAGGGAGCGAGATACTCCTTGATGTAGGGAACGTCCTCATTCCGGCAGGAGATGGTCACAGTGATTGTTTCGTTCCGATTCTCAAAATCGGCATTGGATAGGTTAGTGAAACAGGGAAACTTTTCTTCGATTGCCCGCATGGTCAAGCCAGCCATAAAGTTGTTAATGAGAGTGTATTCGAGAGTTGTCATTGGAAATTCCTCCTTGATTTAAGTTCTACCTTATTATAACCGATGAAAGGGCTTTTGTCAAGCCCTTTATTCAGTTTTTTCAAGCCATGCGTTGAAAAATTCGGTGCGATAGTAATCTTCCCATAAGGTGCTGAGGGCTTCTTCCTCTTGGGCCTTATTGTCGTAGTAGCAGGCTTCACAGTAGCAAGCCAGCGCACCATAGGCTTGGGTTTCATATGTACGGACAAGGGAACGAGTAGCAGTTGTGGCTTTTGCCAGCTCCAGTCGGTTGTTCAGGAATCGAATCAGGTGTTCTTTCATAGGTATTACCTCCTCTTTGTTTGTACCATCATTATACAGCATAAACCCCATCCTGTCAAGCCCCAAAATAATATTTTTAGGATTTTCGGCATATTGCACAAAAATCATCATATTGACTGAGAAATTTGTAACAACCTGCTATATCGTGAAAGCGGCGCGCCTGGACCGCAAGCGCGCCGCTGAAAAAAACGAGGGATTTCTCCCTCGTTCAGTCCTCGATATAGTAAGCCGGATAGCGGCCCCGCTCGTTGTCGCAATTGTAGTAAGTGAATGCGTTCACCATGTCGTCGAATGGGGTTTCGGTCATGCGTTCAAAGCTGGATGAGCCGATGAGGATTCCGCACTCAGGACGCATATTACAGGCAGTGATCCAGAACTCTTTTTTCTCATTGTAGAGTTTGCGGGCAGTGGTTTTGTTAATTCTTTTCATAGGTTTTATCCCCTTTCCTTTTGTGCCTTTATTATATCAGAGAAAAGGACTTTTGTCAAGTCCTTTTCAAAATATTTTTTTTAATTCTGCAAGTTCCTTTTCTAATTCTATAATCCGCAGGAATTTTGTGTAGTCTCCTTCAGCGGTCTTCCACAATTTGAAATATCCGCCATTGCCTTTGCGTTTTTGAGTAATGAATTCTTCCGCTTGATCTTGGGTTTCAAACCAATCATAACGAGCATGTTTTTCATAGGCTCTACCATAATCATCAGTAAAACCCCATTTTACATAAAACTTTTTCATGTTTTGCTCCTTTCCTTTTATACTTTTATTATAGCATAAGGGGCTTGTTTTGTCAAGCCCCTTTTATTTTTTTTTACTTTTTTACATAGACTACTTTAGGCATCCGGGTTCTACTCCAGCTGTAAATAGAAATCTGATTGCAGATAGCGCCGACTGTGAGGGCGTCTTTTTTGGTGGTCACTCGCCGGGAGTAATCCACGTAATAAATGCCATTGTCGAACCAGATACCGCAGAAATCCCGGAACATGGGAGAATGAATCAGTTTGGAAACTTCTTCGGGAGTGCGGCACTCCAGCCCATTGGTTGCTACTTGCCAGCCGGTCTTGTATTCAACTACTCGGCCATTGCGTAGAGTCAGCCCTTCGCCATCGGCGATCTTGCGGATAGTGCGAACGTTGATTCTGGTATTGGTGATGTATTTCATAATTCATATTCCTTTCTGTTTTCGGGATTGTCTTCCCTTTTGTTGTCTTAATTATAGCACATGAATTTGAGTTTGTCAAGAGTTTTTTATAAAATATTTTCTAACAATAGAGGAATAAGAATAAATACAATAGGGAATACTAAACCAAAGATTATTAGCACTGTAATAGAATTCATTTTAATTTATTCTCCTTTCTTTTACTACCCATTTGTATTATAACAGATAAAGAAACTTTTGTCAAGAATTTTTTTGAAGAAATGAAATTAAAAATTAAGTCAAAAAAAATGAAATTAAAAAATCAAATCAAAATATAAAACTAAAAAGGGAAACTAAAAGTTTCCCTTTCTATTTATTTTTCTTTTACCTCAAATATTCCACTTCCATCCCATGGATAATAGATTTCCAAGAACTCTGTCATGTTATAGGTGAATGTGGTTGCGTGGCTGGTGCTGAGTTCTCGCTTCCAAGTTCTGTAATTTTCGGGAGTGAGTTCAGCCGCAATGTAAAGGGTTTCTTCCAGAGCATCCAGCAGGCTTTCATCTTCGCCCACACGGAAAGTAGCAGTTTCTTCCAGCTTACCGGCCTTATTATAGAAATTGATGTGGCAGTCTTTCATAGTTTTTACTTCCTTTCTTTTTTGTACCTTAATTATATCATGTAGTACCGCATTTGTCAATAGGTTTTTAGGAATTTTTTTAATTATTTTTTCTTGCGCTGTCTTGCTTATTTTTTATCCACTGTGCCGGGCGTATCAAAATTTCGGGAGGGGCGTCCGCTCACGCAGACTAAAAGAAAAGGTCTGATTTCTCAGGCCTTTCTATTTACATGAGCTTCTCAGGGTTTTTGACGACCACACCGTTGATGCTTCTTGCTACAGCGTAAGCCTTGGCTTCATCATTCCATGCTCCGTAGAACCACAGGTCTCCATCCACCGCAGAAGTCACGATGTAGTTGTAGTTAGTAGCGTAGTCAGACAGGTTGTTAATGATAAGTTTCAACATAATTCATTATCCTTTCTTTTGGAGGTTTTCCTCTCTTTTTTGTATCTTAATTATATCACAT
>NZ_JBJETK010000022.1:0-6143 GCF_051883275.1 Treponema sp.
TCTTGATAACGTCGCGTACGCCGTCATCGCTGTAGCGCAGGTCGTCCGCCTTTACAACGGCAGAATGAATCAGGAACAGGCGAAGAGCATCCGCACCGAATTTACTGATTGCCTCAACAGGGTCGGTATAGTTACGCAGAGATTTTGACATCTTGCGGCCGTCAGAAGCAAGAACAAGACCGTTTACAACACAGTTCTTGAATGCTGGCTTGTCGAAAAGGTGCGCCGCAAGAACAGTCAGCGTGTAGAACCAGCCGCGAGTCTGATCAAGACCTTCGGAAATAAAGTCCGCCGGGAAATGCTTTTCAAAATATTCCTTGTTTTCAAACGGATAATGATTTTGAGCATAAGGCATTGAGCCAGACTCAAACCAGCAGTCGAACACCTCTGGAATGCGGTGCATAGTACCGCCGCATTTTTTGCACGGAATCGTAATTTTATCTACAAACTGCTTGTGCAAGTCGTCAGGATAAACGCCGCTCAAATCCTTAAGTTCCTGCCGGGAACCGACACACAGCGTATGCTTGCAGTCAGGATTATCGCATCTCCAGATAGGAATCGGGTTACCCCAATAGCGGTTACGGCTTACAGCCCAGTCGCGCGCACCGGAAAGCCATTTTCCGAAGCGGCCTTCCTTGATATGAGCCGGCTGCCATTTAATCTGGCTGTTTGCCTTTAAAAGCCGCTCGTGCTGGTCTGCAACCTTTACGAACCACGAACCGATTCCGCGATAAATAAGAGGAGAACCGCACCGCCAGCAATGAGGATACTGGTGAAGCACTGTGTCGCGCTTTACAAGCTTACCCTCTTTCTTTAGGCGATCCATAATATCCTTGTCGCAGTCCTTGACAAAACGACCGGCGTAGTCAGAAACTTCTTTTGTAAATTTGCACTCAGCGTCCATCGGTTCAACGGCAGGAATTCCAGTGCCTTTAAAGACTTTTGAGTCCTCTTCACCGAATGCAGGAGCAATATGAACGATACCAGTACCGTCTTCGGTAGAAACGTAGTCCGCGTTGAACATACGGAACGCGCCTTCCTCGCACTTCTGGGAAGTCTGCTCCGCACAGTATGCCGGATCGGAAAGTGAAGCAAAATACGGGAAAAGCGGCTCGTACCTTGCACCTATAAATTCGCTGCCTTTTTTCTCGTAGATGACAGTATACGATTTTTCATCTTTATAATAGGAAGAAAGGCGCGCTTTTGCCAGAATGTAGTAATCGCCGGAATCGTTGTCAAGAATTTTTACGTAGTCAATATCAGGACCCATACAAAGACCTTCATTTGAAGGAAGAGTCCACGGAGTAGTCGTCCAGGCAAGGAAATACGTTTTTCCGTTCGTCATATCCGGGTCGCTGAATGAATCAGGAGCTTTTGTAATCTTAAAGCGGATTGTAATTGCAGGATCCTGCTTTTCCTTGTAGCCCTGTGCAAGTTCGTGCGTAGAAAGAACGGTGGAACAGCGCGGACAATACGGAAGGATGTATTTTCCCTCGTAAATCATTCCTTTGTCCCACAATGACTTTGCAACCCACCAGATTGACTCCATATAGTCAGGATTCATCGTTTTGTAGTCGTTGTCAAAATCAACCCAGCGTCCCATTCTGGTGATAGTCTGACGCCACTCAGAAGTATATTTCAAAACGGATGCGCGGCATTTGTCATTGAAATTTGCAACTCCGTACGCCTCAATCTCGTGCTTTGAGTTTATTCCAAGCTCTTTTTCAATCAGGTTTTCTACCGGAAGACCGTGGCAGTCCCAGCCGAAACGGCGTTCGACTTTCTTGCCTTTCATCGTCTGATAGCGCGGAATAATGTCTTTTATAGTAGAAGGAATAAAATGTCCGAAATGCGGAAGACCGGTTGCGAACGGAGGACCGTCATAGAATACATATTCTTCTGCCCCTTCGCGCTGGGAAATTGACTTTCTGAAAATACCATTTTTCTCCCAGAATTTTAAAATTTCCTCTTCCTGACGTGGAAAATCTGTTTTTGAATCTACAGGATTGTACATTGTCTTCCGTCCTTCAATACGAATATAAGGGAGCCTCTAAAAACTGCATATTTTAGGGATTCCAAAAAACAGGCAGCAACAAATAAGCTGAATGTGATTATTCAATGCCACCATATACGCTATTTTTAGTATTCCAAGAAAATACAACAAATAGCAAGAAAGAAATGATTTCGCTGAAAGTTCAATCATTTCTTCCACAACTCTTCAGAAATTTTTAGCCTGAAAAAAGGAAAATGCACAAATCACAGTAGCCGCTCTAAAAAACAGAAGTTCCCCGAGCTTCCCTATCCCGATTTGAAAATCTTCCACTGCCAGCGTAAAAATCCCAGTCCAAGTGTTGTTTCAAAAGCAAAGGCTTTAAAACTAAAATACTATATCAAATTTCACTAAAATAATCTATATAAAGGAAAAAAGATTAAGCATGTCCCGGCAAACACAGCAAGAATACAGCGCGTGGATAAAACCGCAGATACAAGAAAAAAGCCGTTTTTATAGTTTTTCTATATGTTGAAAAGCATAATTTGAATTAAAATTTATCCGTGGAATTTAATTACGGAGGAAATCCTTTTTAAGCTGTCCAGACAACAGCACCACAGGCGGCATTGTTTTTTCAGTGCCGCTTTTTTTATGCGGAAATTCTATCGGTTGAATTTTGCATAATGAATAATTATAATCACGCTATGATAATTATCGCTGAAATAGGGACTGCCCATGAAGGCTCGCTGGAAAAAGCCTTTGAGTATATCGATGCGGCGGCAGAGGCCGGCGCAGACTGTGTAAAATTCCAGTGGGTCTACGCAGATGAAATTCTGCACCCTGACACAGGCTTTGTAAATCTTCCGGGCGGAAAAAAGCGTCTATATGACACATTCAAAAGCCTTGAATGCGGCTCTGAATTTTTCAGCAGATGTCTTGAGCACGCGCACAAAAAAGGGCTGCTGTTTGCCTGCTCGCCATTTGGAGCAAAATCATTTGAAGAGCTTGCAAGCCTAAATCCCGATGCAATAAAAATTGCAAGTCCTGAGCTGAATCATTTTGAGCTTTTAAAAAAATGCGCGGAATACTATCAGAAAATTCCTCTTATCATTTCAAGCGGAGTTTCAACATTGGGCGACATCGAAAAGGCGATTCTTACAATCACGAAAAAAACAAGCGGAACTTTCAAAAGCCAAAAAAAACTTCCAGACCTGACACTTCTTCACTGCATAACATTTTATCCGGCACCGGAAGAGCAGTACAATGTAAGATGTGTAAAAACCCTGCGGGAAATTTTCGGAATTCCCACGGGAATAAGCGACCACAGCCTGAATCCGTTTCTTGTGCCGGTTCTAACAGTTCTTATGGATGGCAAAGTAATTGAAAAGCATATAACGCTAAGCAAAAGCGGCTCCGGTCTTGATGATCCGATTGCGCTGGAGCCTGAGCAGTTTTCAGCGATGGTTCATGCTGTAAACCAGGCCATTGCCATAAAAGAGCGTTACAAAAAAGAAGGAGAGGCCGTAAAGCAGAATCTGCATGAAGCAGCACAGCGTGAAATCATAAGGCAGCTTGAATATGAATTTCCAGAGGACAAAATAACAGCGGCACTTGGAACAGGCATAAAACATCTTGCCCCGTCGGAAGCAGAAAATTACGGAAGAACAAACAGATCGCTTCATTATATGAGCGCGCTAAAAAAAGGACACTGCATTCAGAAAAGCGACATTTCTGCGCTTCGCACAGAAAAAATTCTTTCGCCCGGAATAAGCCCGGAATTCGCTGAAAAAATACAGGGAGCGGTTTTGCAAAAAGACGTGGAATCAGGAGCAGGTGTGCAGTGGGAAGACTTTATTCAGAAATCCCAGCAGCATGATTCGGCTGAGTCAAATCAGAAATAAGCTTCAGACCGCGGACAGTCAAATCCTTGTCCACAACGGTGAAAATATCTGTAATCGGCTTCAGCACACTGTTCAGACCGCCTGTTGCAACAACCTTCACAGAATTCCGGTCATCGCCTGTCAGTTTTTCCATATCAGTTTTCACCAGACCCACAAGATACTCCACCAGCCCCTTGTATCCAAGCACAACTCCAGCCTGAATCGCAGTTTCTGTATTCATTCCAAGGCTTGAAGGAGGAGCTTCCAGCGGCACAAAAGGAAGCTGAGCCGCATTTGTTGCCAAAGCCTTTATAGCAGTTCCAAGACCGGGGGAAATTGTAACTCCGCGTATTATTCCCCTGGAATCACAAGCAGTCAAAGTGAGCGCCGTTCCAAAATCAACAGCGATTACAGGCCCGCCGCCAAAAAGATTCCATGCGCTGACAGCATTGCACAAAAGATCAGCTCCTATATTGGTATGGGGCGAAGAGGAATCCAGCCGCACTGGAAGAACACCGCTGTAGGCAAGCTCCGAAGTCACTATAAACGGATTCGCACCGCACAGATGCTGGCATACAATAACAAACGGGCCGATCAAAGCCGGAACAACAGAGCTTATAATCCCCTTGTCCAAAAGCTCAGTCTGAATTCCAGCCTCCTTGCAAAGTGTAAGAAGAATAGAAGTGTACTCATCGCCTGTCCTTCGCACATCGGAGGCAATTCTCCACTGAATAATAATCCTGTCAGCATCAAATACCGCAGCGACAATATTTGTATTTCCAATATCTACAGCAAAAAGCACTGCAAGCCCCCTGTTTTTCATAAAATATTGTATTTGCCTTTTTTTTTCAAGCATTTTCACAGGCGGTCAATAGATTGTGCAATTTTAATTTATAGTATAATATATCCCATTATGGAAAATTTTATTCAACCCAAAATTCTAAAAGGCTTCCGGGACTTTCTTCCGCAGGATGAAATTTTACGCTCCGGCTTGATTGAAAAACTCACTGCAACTTTCCGCTTGTACGGATTTGTTCCTATAGATACACCGATTCTTGAATACACAGAAATTCTGCTTAGAAAAAGCAACGGTGAAACTGAAAAGCAGATGTTCAGATTTGAAGACAACGGAGGGCGCGATGTTGCAATGCGCTTTGATCTGACCGTGCCTTTTGCGCGCTTTACAGCCCAGCATAAGGAAGAGCTTTATTTTCCATTCAAGCGCTATCACATTGCAAAAGTCTGGCGCGGTGAAAAGCCGCAGGCAGGGCGTTACCGGGAATTTGTGCAGTGCGATTTTGACACAGTCGGGAGCGACAGCGCAGTCTCGGATTTTGAAACACTGAGCCTGATGAAGGCGGCACTGTCGGCAATCGGAGTCAACGAAATAAAAATCCATGTAAACCACCGCGGAATTTTCAACCGCTTCCTAAAAAAACTCGGCATTTCGGAAAAATCAGAAGACATACTTCGCGCAGTGGACAAGATTGCAAAAGTTGGAGAAGAGCAAGTTTCACAGGAGCTTGCTGAAATCACAGGAAACGCGGAATTCAGCGGAAAAATTATTGACTACATAAAGCCCTTGCCTTCATTTGAAGAAACACTTATGCACATAGAAAATCTGGCTGGAGGCGAAGACGAAGACACAAACCGCATGAGGGCAATATACAAAATGATGAAAGCCGCAGGCATTGAGGGCACATACATTTTAGACCCTTCAATAACACGGGGACTTGATTACTACACAGGAATTGTCTATGAGACTTTTCTTGAAAAATTGCCGTCAATAGGCTCGGTCTGCTCAGGCGGAAGATATGACAATCTTGCCGGGCTTTACATGAAGGAAAAACTTCCCGGTGTAGGTTCCAGCATAGGACTGGACAGACTTATTGCAGGTCTTATGGAGCTGGGGCTCGCAGAGTCAAAAGGCAGCTATCTTGATGCGGAGATTTTCAACACAAACGAATCATTTATCTATCAGTATCAGTCAGTGGCAGAAAAACTCCGCCAAAAGGGAATTTCAGTAGAAGTTTTTCCTGAGCCTGCAAAAATGAACAAGCAGTACTCATTGACAGACAAAAAGCAAATTCCTTGGGGAATTCTAATCGATGACAAACAGGCAGAATCAGAAACAATAACACTGAAGAACCTAAAAACCAGAGAGATTTTTGAATCTATCTCCATCGAAGAAGCAATAGCAAAAATAAAAAACTGAAATTTTAAGCAGCATATCCTGACAATCCTCAAGGTATGCTGCTCTCATAAAAAACTGA
>NZ_JBJETK010000023.1:0-168648 GCF_051883275.1 Treponema sp.
GCTCAAGGTCTTTTTCAGAAACAGACTCGCCTACAAGCGCTTTTACAATCTCAAAATTCTTCACACAAATATTTTAGTCCAGAATACATTCAGGTGCAAGACGGACAAATGAATTTCCAAAAACGACAAGAAATTCCGAAAATAAACTCAATTCCGGGCATGAAAACTTCCCATTAATCCAGGGCATTTTCCAGCCTGATAATTTCCTCTGTCTGTTCACGGGTAAGAGGCTCATTGGCGGAATAAGATTTTTCGTTTTCCAGAATTTCATCAAGAGTCCACAGCCGGCCCTTGTTCATTCCGGGACAGTCCCCTGCACATTCGTCCCATGTGTTCCTGTCGCTCAGCATCCATGTCCAAAAAGGATAGGTTGAACATTGCAGAGGCCGGGCACTGTACGCAGAACAGCCGTTATTCCATAAAATGCAGTCATGGTTTTTCCGCTCCAAAAGCGCAAGAACCTGTGTTCCGTAATAATAATCAGCCCAACGGCAGTATTCCCTGACAAATGCACCCTTGGAAATTTTGAAAAAAGCGCAAAGCCTGTCAAGATCACCGCGCGAAAGATAAACAAAGCCCGGAGAATGTCCGCAGCAGAACGAACAACGCTGGCATGTAAAACGCAGGCCGTCTTTATAAAATCTCTTGTCTTCCATAAAAGAAGTATATCATGCTGAAAAAAAGAACGCCACAAAAACTAAACTGAACAACCTGAAACCGCCCTGTTTCCAGAGTTACCCTTGACAGCAGTTTTTTTCCATAGTATTTTTATATTGCACGATTCCTTGCAAGAGCTTTGTGAATCTGCAAGGAATTTTTTTATGGCAAAAAAACTTTATGTCGGAAACCTGAGCTATACAACAAATCAGGAAACTTTGTCTTCGCTCTTTTCAGCGTACGGAGCTGTTGTTTCAGCAACGATAATAATTGACCGCGACACAAGCCAGTCCAAGGGATTCGGTTTTGTTGAAATGGAAGACGATGCAGATACAGAGAAGGCCATCAGGGAGCTTGCAGGCAAAGAAGTTGACGGCCGCAAAATCCGTGTAAATTATGCGGAAGAAAAAAAGCCTCGCCCGCGCAATGATTTTCCAAGAGACGGCGGAAGAAGATTCGGCTCGGGTGAACGGCGCAGAAACGGAGAATACTAGAACAGCATGGGATTTCTTCCAGATGAGTTTTCAGAATATCTAGCTCTAGACTGCAACCGGTCGGATTTTATACAGACCTGGCTAAAAGCTCATGGCGTGGAGTCCAACCAGATTGTCATAGATGAAAAAAAAAATATTCTGGTGCAGTTCGGATCCTCAAGCTATAATCCACAGTTTAAAATAAAAACAGTTATTGCCCATCACGACAGGGTTGCCAACAGTCCCGGAGCAAACGACAACAGCGCGGCTGACTGGCAGCTTATGAACTGGGCGGTGTGGCTAAAAAATTATCCTTCATTTCATAACGTGCGGATTTTCTTTACAGACGGCGAAGAGCTTGGCTGGACAGTATCAAATCAGGGCGCGTTTGGAATTGCAAAAACTTTTCAGCGGCTTGGAATAACAAACGATGATGTGTATGTCTTTGATGCCTGCGGCCGCGGAGAAATTCCGATTCTTTCAAAAAGCGGCCTGAGTTCTCTTGCATCTCCAAAATTCAAGGCGCAGTTTTCTGATTTGTACAAGCGCACAGAAAACATTCTAAGAATTGCAACAGACGGCAGATGGATGTCTCTTCCTGTTCCGTACAGCGACAACGCTTCATTTATTGCCTGCGGAATTCCTGCGGTTGCAATTACACTTTTGCCGGCAGACGAAGCATCCCTTTATGCAAGAAAAATCAACAGCGACAAACACCTCGAAGATGCCGTGATGAACCGGGAATCCTCAAAGCAGAAGCGGCTTTCTGAAAATATTCCTGATTTTTCATACAAGGAGCATTTGCCCTATACATGGAGATTGTTCCACACAAAGGACGACAACATCGATTCCCTTACGCCCGCAAGCTTTAAAGTCATGGCTTCAATTCTGAAGCTTCTTGCAGAATCAAAAACGCCATGCTGATTTCCGCCGGTGTTATTTTTCCAGCTTACGGCAATTATAGGCAAAAACAAAAAACGCAGTTCCGATAATGATAATATAACCTGCAATGCTAAAAGCATCTGGAATCTGCCCTAAAAAAATAAATCCAAGAATTCCTGCAAAAAGCACATTGGAATAATCATAGACTGAAATTTTCGCTGCGGGCGCATTGAAATATGCATTCGTCATTCCAAACTGTCCGCATGCAGCTCCAATTCCGGCTCCAAGCAGAATCATGACCTGCGAAAATGACATCGGAGTATAGCAGAAAAAAACAAACGGAAGCGCAATCAAAATTGAAAAAAGCGAAAAAAAAGCAATTATAAAATCCGCGCACACATTGTACAGGTGAAGCTTTCTTACAAAGCAGGAAGCCAGTCCCGCGCCCATGCCGCCGACAAACGCAAAGATTGCCGGGAACACTTTTTCAAAATCAAAGCTGGGCTTTATCACAAACAGCGAGCCAGAAAAAACAATCAGCAGCGACACAATGGAAACAGTTCCGGGCTTTTCCTTCAAAACAAAAATGCTTGCGGCAACTGCAAAAAACGGAGACATTTTATTCAGCATCGCAGCATCAGAAATATTCATGTGCCCGAGCGCATAGAAATTTCCGAAAATTCCCAGGGAGCCGACCGCCGACCTCAAAATCAAAAATTTCCATGCATCACGGGGAACAGCAAGAACAGACCTGTCATTTTTTGCCTTTGCGCACAGAGTTGAAAAAGCTATAAAAAAAGCTATCATATTTCTGAAAAGAGTTTTTTGGACAAACGGAATCTCCCCTGCCAGACGAACACAAAGCCCCATGACGGCAAATCCAAAAGCGGAAAACAAAATCCAGCAGATTCCAAGCCTTAAATTTTCTTGCTGTTTCATACCGGAAGTATAGAACCTTGCGATTTTTTTGTAAATTGAAAAATTCATGCGCTTCAGAAATAAAAGCCAAATTGAATTTACAAAACAAAAAAATCACAGAAAAAACTTTTTAGAGGTTCACTTTATTTGGAATGAAGTCTATTATAAACCCATGACTGAAAAAAAATGGACAGCAACCCGGCAGCAAACTATAAACGAATTCCTCCGTCAAAAAATTCCAGAAATTTTTGAAGGTGAAATTTCAAACAGCAAAATCCGCCGCCTAATTATGTGCGGAGCTGTCTATGTAAATTCAGCGCAGTGCAGAATTCCTTCATTCAAGATACGCCCGGGAACTGAAGTGCGGATTATTGAAGACCGCGAAAAATTCTTTTTTGAAAAACAGCCGCAGGACATTGACTTTGTGCTTACAGAAAAAGAAGTTGTCTTTGAAGACGAATTTCTGATTGCAATAAACAAGCCGCCTTTTCTTCCAACGGAGCAGACAATAACAGGAAAAAGAAAAAATGCCCATGACTGCGTGGTGGAATATCTATGGCGCAAAAATCCATCGCTCAGAAATCCGCCCTATGCAGGAATCATGCACAGGCTCGACAGGGAAACAAGCGGAATATTAATGTTTACAAAAACAAGAAGCATCAACAAGGACATAGCCGAAATGTTTGCAGAGCGGAAAATAAAAAAAATCTACAGGGCTGTCTGCACAGGAAAAATTCCGGAAAAAAAAGAATTCACTGTGGAAAATTTTATAGGACGAATTTCACCAAAAAGCGCGGCCTGCAAAATGGGAATAAAACCGGAATCGGCCGGCGGTCAGTTCGCCAAAACAGACTTTAAGCTGGTCGCAGAAAAAAACGGATTCATGCAAATTGACTGCCGTCTGCACACAGGCCGGACTCATCAGATACGGGTTCATCTTTCAGGTGTGAATCTTCCAATTACAGGCGACAGTCTTTACGGCGGAATAAAAGCGGACAGAATAAAACTTCATGCCCGCCGGCTGGAATTCATTCATCCAGTTTCAAAAGAAAAAATCATTATTGACTCAGAAATCCCCGGGGATTTTTTCTAGTCGCCCCAGACTCCAGTTTTAAGTTCGTCAAAGGTCTTTTTCCAGCTTTCATACCGTGCCGGCGAAATTTTTCCTTCCTCAACAGCCTTGCAGATTGCGCAGCCTTTTTCTTTTATATGGGAGCAGCTCATTCCAAAAGCGCACTTTCCTATAAACGGAAAAAACTCACGGTAATACAGAGCAAGGTTGTCCGCAGAAATTCCGTGCAGCAAAAATGTTTTTACGCCAGGTGTGTCAATTATATCAGCAACCGCATCTTTTCTTCCGCCGACAAGAGCTTCGTTCAGCTGAAGATGAATCAAAGTGCCCTTTGTTGTTGTATGAGTTCCCTTGCCGTATTTTTTGGAAAGGCTTCCTGTTTTCAGCACAACATTGTTATCAAGAACATTTATGATAGAACTTTTTCCAACACCGCTTTTTCCAACAAAGGCGCAGGTTTTATTTTCAATAAAATTTGCAAGCTCCTCAATGCCTTCTCGTGTTTTTGCGCTGGAACGGATTATTTTATATCCAATATCCTCCCACACTGAAAGCCGCTCTTTGAATTCATCCGACTGGGGAAGCTCATATTTGTTGCAGACAATCACAGGGGTTATTTTCTGAAATTCAGCCTGTGCAAGGGCACGGTCTATAAAGCGAGGTTTAAACGGAGGCTCATCCGGAGTCGTAACGATTAAAAGATAATCCAAGTTTGAAGCCAGAACCTGAGGCTGCCGTTTTTTTACATTCCAGCGCACAAATTCATTTTTGCGGGGAATAAGATGAACAATAAGCCCCTTTTCTTCTTCCAGCGAATCATCGTCAAGAACAACCCTGTCTCCCGGAGCAAGAGGATTATAATATCCTTTTCCATCCTTGAGAATTTTCCCCTTTAGAGAACATTCCCGAACATAGCCGTCATCACATTCAACCTGAAATACATTTTTACTTCCGTCTAAAACAAGGCCATCCATATAATAATAAAAGTAAAAAAGAAAAAAAGAACTATGTCAAGTAGTAAAAACAGAATCAAAAGCCTCAGTTCAGCCGCCGGAAATCCAGCCTTCCGCACGAATAAAAAAAACATCAAATTTCTATAAAATTCCAAAAATGCTCTTGACCATTTTTTTTTTAGAGTATATGATTTAACCACATTGAAAAATGGATGGGCTACTAGCTCAGTAGGTAGAGCAACGCCCTTTTAAGGCGTGGGTCTCGTGTTCGAATCACGAGTAGCTCAGTAAAGGCACTTGTTTTCAAGTGTCTTTTTTTTATTCCCAAAACAAAAAATCAGTTTTCCAAACATTTCCCGAAATTTTACAGTTAACTTACAACCCGCCAGTCCGCGCCGTTTTTCCCTCCGAAAATCTGTGTTTTGTTTTTAAATTTTCCGCAGTTTTCGTGCAAGAATCTAACAGGGTATCCGCTCATCAAGTCATCAGGATGATAGCAGAGGCTCACGCACGATTTTCTTCCCTCAGCGGTAAAAAGGCTCAGCGCATTGTTCAGGACAATTATATCCCGCGCAACAGGAAACATTTTTTCAACGCGATGTTTTTTATATTGCACGGAAACAAATTCAAGCTGAAGCTCCTGAAGACGGCTGAATGTAATCTCAGAAGAATTTTCACCGCCCATAAAGCCTGAAAATTCCTCAAGAAAAACTGAAGGCCTGATCCGCAGCGGCTCTAAAACCATATTGAACCACGGAACAGCGCGCCCCTTATTGTAAAAGACATCCGCGGCATAAGAAAACCGCCTTGCCTTTTCAATATCCATGCAGGAAAATCCACGTGTCTTTATAACATTGTATGGAGGAACATTCTGCCACTCAAGACCAAGTGAGCCGGCCTTGTCGCAAAGGTCTGTTCCCGGCAGAACACTCAGGCAAAAAATCTCAATGTTGTTGGGATAGAGGGAAAGCGCAAAATCAACACTCTGCCTGAACCCTTCCGGGGTATCTTCAGGAAGACCGTAAATAAGGTCGAATCCAAACACCACGCCTTCCTGGTTCAGAATTCCTATGTTTTTGGCGAACAGTTTTTTATTGAAACTTCGATTGACGGAATCAAGAACATTTTTATGCACGCTCTGCAAACCAAACTGAAGGCTGCACTGAATGGATGCAAAGGCACGCGCAAGTTCCCTGTCAATAAATTCCGCCCGCGCTTCAAAGCTGAAAAAAGTGCCGGGTGCCTTTCGTTTTATAAGGCGGATAATATCCAGAGCGCGTTTTTTGTCCGCGTTGTAAGTCGGATCCAATACAAAAACCTGGGGAACTTTTTTTGCGGCAAAAAATTCAAGTTCATGCTCAATCCTTTCCACCGGAAAATAGCGGACTTTTTTTTCACCCTTGCTTTCATAGCAGTACGAACATCTGAATGGACAGCCGCGCGCAAGCTCCCAAAGCGCTCCGGAGTACAAAGAAGGATCAAGCGTTCCGTCAAGCCACGGAGAAGCAAGATTCTGCAAAGACGGAGCTGAACTCCGGCATACGGCATCTGTTTCTTTCCCGGGACGATAGACACCCTGAATTTCAATATCCGCCATGTCAGGATTTCCGCGCATAAGACAGCTTAAAAGCTGCGGAACACTTTCCTCGCCTTCCCCGGAAACAGTCCAGTCAGCATTTTTAAATGAAAGCGGAGAAGCCGTGATTTCAGGGCCGCCGGCAATCAGGTGGATTTCAGGAAAACTCCGCTTGATTTTTGTGGCAAGAGCTTCCATCCGGCCGCGGTTCCACACAAAGACACTAAGGCAAACCGCAAGCACATTTTCAGCGCAGGATATGATTTCATCCTCTATTTCAGCGGAAGCAGAATCTTCCAGAGAAAAAGCCGCAAGACGAACTTCAAGCGCGCTTTTTGTGAGAGGACTGTTTTTTACAGCTGAAGCTATGCAGGCCGCGCCAAGAGGGACAGCCTGCGGAGATGTTTCTGCAAGGGCAGTAACGCAGTAAACAATCTTGCGCAACTTCTTACCCGAAGACTTAGGCTTTTACCTGAAAATGGCTGAACTCCATTCCAAAGCTTGCCCTTCCCTGTGTAACAGAACGTAAATTTGTAGAAAAACCGAACATCTTTGCCATAGGCGCTTTTGCATGAATCACATTGCCGCCGGATTTTTCGTCCATGCTTACAATCATTCCGCCGCGCTGTGTAATCTGACTCATGGCATCTCCCACAAATTCAGAAGGACATTCTATGTCAACCTGCATTACAGGCTCAAGCATTTTTGGGTCGGCAGAATTGCAGGCGCAGTCAAACGCTTCCGCAGCGGCAGCTTCAAAAGCAAAAGTTGTGGCGGTAAGCTCATCATATTTTATATCAGTTACAGAAACTGCAATGTCTGTGCAGGGATAGCCCATACGAATTCCGGAAGCAAAACAGCCTTCAATGCTCTGCTTTACGGCATCAAGAATTTCCTGCGGAACAGAAGCAGAGCGGACATTGCACTCGTATGAATTTCCGGCTCCAGTTTCCCTCGGCTCCACATGAATTGAAAGCCCGGCGGCATTTTCCTTTCCTGCAAGAATTTTGCTGAACTCCTCAGTATAATCAGCGGCACAGCCAACAGATTCCCTGTATGTAACCTGCGGCGCGCCCACTCTGCACTGAACTTTAAAGTCATCGCGTATTCTAGTAACAAGAACATCAAGGTGCAGCTCACCCATTCCAGAAATAACAAGCTGACCTGTTTCCTCATCATCGCGGAAAGTAAACGTAGGATCTTCACGGCTAAGAATTTCAAGAGTTTCCTGAAGCTTAGCGCGGTCTCCCATAGTTTCAGGCTCGATTGCGATTGAAATGACAGGCTCCGGAAATTTTACGCTTTCAAGAAGAACCGGCATTCCTTCGCTTCCAAGAGTATCTCCTGTCTGCGCGAATTTCAGCCCGACAAAAACAGCAATGTCGCCCGCGCTGACACTATCCATCTGCTCCATTCTATTTGCATTTACACGGAGAATTCTATTAACACGCTCTCTTTTTTTCTTGCCGGTATTGTAAACCTGCATTCCTGTGGAAATTTTTCCTGAATACATTCTCACAAAGCACAGAATTCCAGCCTCGCGGTCATACTGAATTTTAAACACAAGACCGGCCGGCATTTTTGCATCAGGATCACATTTTACAGGAATTTTTTCCTCTTCATTTTTTCTTATATGAATTCCCTCGGCAGGCGGAACTTCATCCGGCGCTGGAAGATATGCAATAACCGCATCAATGAGCGGCTGAACTCCCTGATTGTGGCGGCTGGATCCGCATATAAACGGAACAAGCGTCCTGTTTATGGTTGCCTTTCTTAAAGCCGCCTGAAGCATATCAACAGAAATTTCCTTGCCTTCTATGTAAAGCTCAGTAAGCTCCTCATCGTTTGAAGCGACCGCATCAACAAGCTTTTCGCGCCACTCTTCAGCGGAAGCCTTGTAAGCATCGCTGATTTCAGATTCAGTGAAACGCTCTCCCTCAGACTCCGCATCCCAGCGGATTTCCTTCATCCGGAGAAGATCTATAACGCCTTCAAAATCCTGACCGCTGCCAATAGGAATTTCAAGAGCAACAGGCTCGCACCCGAATTTTTTACGAACATCCTCCATGGCTCCAAAAAAATCCGCGCCCACCCTGTCCATCTTATTTACAAAGCAAATTCTCGGCACGTGAAATTCATCAGCCTGCTTCCACACTGTTTCTGTCTGAGGCTGAACCCATCCGACTGCGCATATAACAGCAACTGCGCCGTCCAGAACACGGAGAGAACGCTCAACTTCCGCAGTAAAATCCACATGGCCTGGAGTGTCAATAATATTTATCTTGCAGCCTTTCCATTCTGTTGTGATTGCCGCTGATGCAATTGTGATTCCCCTTTCCTGCTCCTGCTTCATAAAATCCATAGTAGCAGCGCCGTCATCAATTTCACCAATTTTATGAATTTTTCCAGAATAATAAAGAATACGTTCTGTTGTAGTTGTCTTTCCAGCATCGATATGAGCCATGATGCCGATGTTTCTCATTTTTTCAAGCATATAAAATTCCAAACAAAATAGGGAAACCTCAAAAAACTGAAATTTTTCAAGATAACTCTAAAAATAATTCAGTATTTTAAAAAAATCCATTACAGATGTCAAGGCAGAAAATTTCAGTCTGAAAATCAGTTTTAACTTCAAAAAAACAGGAAAGCTAGAAAAATGCTTTACTAAAAAATATACTATGATATAATTATGAGGCGGTTCGCTGAATTTTTCAGTATCCGCATCAAATTTTTCCAGGTTCCTTCAGGCGCGCATAAAGCCGAGGTTCCAATAAATAAAAGTTTTCTATTAATTGGAGTTAATACAGGATGACAACACTTTTAATAGTTGACGACTCTGAAATTGACAGAGCAGTTTTAAAGAACATACTATCAGGCTTTTACAATGTAATAGAGGCTGCCAATGGATATGCGGCGCTGGATATTTTGAACAATCCGGCCATGAAAATTGACGGACTTATTCTTGACATAAACATGCCGAAGCTAAGCGGCTTTGAGGTTCTAAGCCTGATTGATAAATCCAGACATTCGGGCATGGTCATTATCCTGATTTCTTCCGAAGCAAAAAAAGACAACATAATCAGGGCGGTGAATTTTGGAGCCACCGGATTCTTTAAAAAGCCCTATGACAGCGAGCAGATACTTTCCAAGCTGAAATCTGTTTTCGCAAAAAAAGAGCTTGCATCGTCAATTCTCCGCGGAAATGTCTCGGACAATGAGCTAAGGGCAACAATTCAATATGCCGACAAGCTGCGCCGGGTCTATCTCACCTATCTGAAAAGTGAAAAGAAAACCGATGAGCTTTATATACATGTAAGCGAAATTGTTCACATCATGCTAGAGAATTATTTTGCAACAAAGGCACCAAGGGAACTTACACCGGAGGGAATTGAAATAATCAGCCGCGCGGCATATTTTTATGATATAGGAAGAATGATTGTAAGCCAGGAGCGGTTCAAGGTTTTTTCCCAGTCGGACATAGACAATATTCCTGAAACACATACAATAGCCGGCGCGGACTTTGTGAGTGTCAACAGTTCTCAGAATGTCGCCTACTTTGTAAAGGTATGCTCAGACATCTGCATGCATCACCATGAGCGTTATGACGGACGCGGAATGCCGCACGGTCTAAAAAGCAGCATAAACAACATATACACGCAGATGTGCTCGATTGCAATCGAATTCTGCATAAACTTTTTTTCATCCGATCAAGTAAGCTCCGCGGAATTCAGTATGGCAATGAATACAATTCTTGAAGACAAGGACGCCTTCCGCCCTGATGTAATAGAGCTGCTGCAAAAAAGCCAGAATGACATTCTTGCCTGCTACACGTAAAAACAATGCCAGATGATGCTGCCAAAAAATTGCATTTTATTCTGATAATTCGTATAATTCCACTATGAATTACGGATTTTTCAGAGTTGCGGCGGCATCTCCTGCGCTTTCTGTAGCAGACTGCGGATTCAATGCCGGTAAGATTATAGAGATTGTAAAAAAAGCAGAGGCTGAAAAGGTACAGCTTCTTGTTTTTCCGGAGCTTTCCATCTGCGGCTATACATGCGCTGATTTATTCGCACAAAAAGCTCTCCTTTGCGCATGCTATGATTCACTTAAAGAAATCTGCCGGGAAACAAAGGAATACGGTGTTCTTTTCTGTGTAGGGCTTCCTGTTGAATACGGAGCCGAGCGGTTCAACTGCGCTGTTTTTATACACCGCGGAAAAATTCTTGCAGCAGTGCCAAAGACATTTATCCCAAACTACTCTGAATTTTACGAAAGCCGCTGGTTTTCTTCTTTTTCCGGAAAAAAAACAGCCTGCATTTCAATTTGCCCCGGCCTTGAATCCATTCCATTTGGAACTGATATCATCATACAGGATTCAAAAAATCCTTCCATAGCAATCGCGGCTGAACTTTGCGAAGACCTATGGGTTCCGCTTTCACCGTCAACAAGGCATGCCCTGAACGGCGCAACAATAATCGCAAATTTAAGCGCAAGCAATGAAGTCGCAGGAAAAGCTGATTACAGACGGATGCTCGTAGCGGGCCACTCCGCAAAAACAGTGAGCGCATATATTTATGCAAACGCAGGCCATGACGAAAGCTCAACCGACATGGTTTTCAGCGGACACAGCATTATCGCGGCAAACGGAACTGTGCAGGCTGAATCAGGGCTTTTTGATTCTCCCGGAAAGCTTCTCATTGCAGACATCGACATAGAAAAAATCACTCAGGACAGACTAAGATCTACAACATTTACAAATTCATTTTTCCCTGAAGATTCCGAATACAAAATCATTTTCGCAGAAAACCTTCAGCCGGACAATTCAGCGGCACTGCAAACGGAAAAACTCTACACAGTAATTGAACCGCAGCCCTTTGTTCCGGCAGACACCATAAAAAGAAAAGACAGATGTTTTTCAATAATCGAAATGCAGTCGGAAGGACTTGCAAAACGCCTCAGGCACATCAAATGCGAAAATGCTGTAATCGGAATCAGCGGAGGGCTGGATTCAACTCTGGCGCTTTTGGTCTGTGCCCGGGCTTTTGACAAATGCGGACTTCCGCGGAAAAACATACTGTCTGTAACAATGCCGGCATTCGGAACAACAGACAGAACTTTCAGCAACGCCTGCAAGCTTGCAGAAGAAACGCAGACAACTCTAAAGCAAATCAGCATCGCCGATTCTGTCATCCAGCACTTCAAAGACATCGGGCATGACATTGAAATCCAGGATGTGACATACGAAAACGGCCAGGCAAGGGAACGAACCCAGGTGCTCATGGATCTTGCAAACAAATGCGGCGGAATTGTCATAGGAACAGGCGACCTGAGCGAGCTTGCCCTTGGATGGTGCACATACAACGGCGACCAGATGAGCATGTACGGCGTAAATTCCAGCATTCCAAAAACACTTGTGCGCCATCTTGTTTCCTGGTTTTCAGAGGAAGCTCTTGAAAAGGGCAGCAAAAATCTTTCAATGGTTTTGAATGATATTCTTGCGACCCCTGTAAGTCCGGAACTTCTTCCTCCGTCAGACGGAAAAATAAGCCAAAAGACAGAAGAAATTGTCGGGCCGTATGAGCTTCATGATTTCTTTCTTTATTATGTCCTGCGGTGGGGATTTTCACCTCGTAAAATTTACTTTCTGGCACAGAAGGCATTTCTTGGAAAACGCAATCCGGAAACAAATGTAGTTTATACAAATGAAATTATCCTCAAGTGGCTCAAGAATTTCTACCGAAGATTTTTCAGCCAGCAGTTCAAGCGAAGCTGCATGCCGGACGGAGCAAAAGTGGGAACGGTAAATCTTTCTCCGAGGGGCGACTGGAGAATGCCGAGCGATGCAAGCGCAGCTATATGGCTCAAGGAAATTGAAGAATGTTAAGCTACCAGCATGAGTACCACGCCGGAAATCTCGCGGATGTTTTTAAGCACACTTGTCTTTGCCTGATTCTGGAATCACTTTGCAAAAAGGAAAAGCCCTTCACCGTAATTGACAGCCATTCAGGAGCAGGAATTTTCAGCCTTGAAGACGAAAGGCTCCTGAAAACAGGAGAAGCCAAAGATGGTATCGAAAAAATCTACAGCTTTTATAAAAAAACATCGCTTGAATTTCCGCATGGAATAAAAGAGTATCTTGAGCTGGAATCAAAATTTCTTGAAAAAAGATTATATGCAGGAAGCCCGGAACTGGAGCGGCACTACATACGCAGGGGCGACTGCCTTCATCTTGTTGAAAAACATCCGGCGGCCATTGAGTCCCTGAGAAAGAATATGGAAAATGCCCATGTCATAATCCACAACGATGACAGCTATGCAGCACTTTCGGCTCTGACACCTCCGCTTGTAAAAAGAGGGCTTGTCCTCTGCGACCCAAGCTACGAAGATGCCGATGACTATAAAAAAGTATGCGCCGCCCTAAAATCTGTAAGAAAAAAATGGAACACCGCAATAATCGCACTATGGTATCCGCTTCTGCTTAGACGTAAAAACGAAACTGCGCAGCTTCTGACAGAACTCGAAGATTTCTGCAAGCTTGGAACAAATCCATGTGAATGTATAAAAGCGGAACTCATTACAAAAAATCCAGAACTGACAAAAAGCGAAAGCGGCTCCCATCTTTACGGAAGCGGAATGTTTGTAATGAATCCTCCATGGAAGCTGGATGAAGAACTGGAAAAAAACAGGAGTTTTATAGAAAAAATCTGTCAGTCGCTGTAATCGTCATACCAGCTTTCATCGATTTTTATAGACCCAAGATGCAGAACCTTGCTGTAAGACGGAGAGTAGTTTGAATCCCTGCCGACAGAAACAGCCCACATATCAACATACCACACGCCGCTTTCACTGCCAGAAGTTGAAAAATTCACATCCTCATCTCCTGAAACAGGAAGCGGATTTGAATTGCTTTTTTTATTAAAATTAAATCCGTAGCTTGAACCGGAGCTTGTAGAGCGCAGAGGAATTCCAATCACAACAAGGCCAGGGGTTTCAGGCTCATAAGAATTCATTGCGGAACTGCCATAGCAAGCAATTCTCGTAAACAGGCTGTTTTCATTTCCTTCATTATAGCTATTAAGTCTGATATACACATAGCGATTCGTGCCAGTCTGAGGAATCAGAGGAGTTTTTGAATAGCTTGAAAAAGAGAGCGTTTTGTAGCCACGGGAATTTATAAGATTTATCGCTGCCGCAGAAACATCACTGCTGGAATTCAAGGAGTCAACAGCATTCTGGACAGAAACCATTGTCGAAAAATTATTATAGATTTTATAGTAAACTTCAGTGCCAAGAAAAGAAAAATCCGATGAATCGTAATCAGCATTATCGCCTTTTTCATTTGTAAGAAAAGAAAAAAAATGCTGGGTTCTATCATCACTGGTATACTTTACAGTATGACCATCCGTTTTCGGAGGCTCAAGATAATAAAAAGTATCAAGGCCGCAGCTGAAAAAAACAAAACTGCATAAAAAAAAAGCGGCGCTGAGTTTATGCTTAAAAAAGAAACCGCTCATACCACTTTCTCCCATAAAAACACGCAAAACCTGCCGGCGGAAAGTTTTAGTCTTCCGTACAAACAAAACAATGCAAGGGCATTTCAAAAAGTACAGTTTTCAAAATGCCCGCAGCAAAGTCAACTTTCAAGGCAATTAGTCTATCTTGCCTTTTGCCTTCAAATCAATAAGACGGCTTTGAGAAAGGTCTGCCCATTCATAGCCGCTGTAATTATCCACAGTTTTCTGGTAAAGTTCAGAAGCCTTCTTGAAATCTCCTGAAGTCTCGGAAACTCTAGCAGCATTAAAAAGAGCATGGGATGCAAGATAAAAATCAGCAGGCTCTGATGCCGCAATATAAAATTTTACAGCCTCTTCAGACTGGGAAAGTTCCTCTGCGCAAACAGCAGCATTGTACATACATTCAGCATAAGTATAAGCCTTGCGGCAAGCATCCGCAGCCTGCTTGTAATATCCCAATGCCTTGGAAAAATCAGATTTTGCAAAAGAAATATCAGCGGCAAGCATATTAGCACGAACACCGGCCACACCCTTTTTTGAAAGATACGGAACCAAAGCCTCTTCTGCCTTTGCCTGTCTGGAAGCAGCTTCCTCTTCCGATATGTCGGCCGACTTTGAAACGTAAGCGAACTCAATCGAATCAATAGAAGAAAGATCCGACTGCTTCACTGAATCCGCAACAGCAAAAACTGCACAAACCGCAATAACAGCGGCAATTAAAAGCACCGCAGTCAGAACAACAATTTTTCTATTGCTGATAATAAATTCCTCTAATTTTACACTTGCAGCCACTTTTGAATTTTTAGACATTTTATACTCCAAATAAACAGCCTCGTGCAAAATCAGGCATCAAGCCTCCGCACGAGTAAACTTATTATATAGAATATAAATAGCTTTGTCAAAACCAAGTTTTCCGGAGTTTCTTATGGCCGGTGAATATTCAATTCAGAAATGAGCTTTGAAACATAAGTCCGCTGAATACCAAGAATTTTTGCGGCAGCAGTCTGATTCCAGTTTGTTTCCCTTAGAATCGCCTCAACATACTGCTTTTTAAACTCTGAAAGCGCATTCTTGAGGCTCCTGTCCCTGCCAAGCGAAAGCTCCTGCGCGCAATTATGAATTTCAGGCGACACAGAAGTTTCAACTTCAACAGGAAGCCTTAAATCATTCAGCTGTATAAACGGAGGATTTCCTATTATGCAGGCGCGCTCTATTGTATTTTCAAGCTCACGAATATTTCCAGGCCACATATAAGAATAGATTGCTTTTTTTGCGGCTTCAGAAAATCCGATGAATTCCTTGTGAATTTCAGCTTTGAATTTATTCAAGAAAAATTCGCACAAATCACCAAGCTCATCCCGGCGTTCTCTCAGCGGCGGAACTGCAATAGGAAGAACATTCAGCCTGAAATACAGGTCAGTTCTAAAAGTTCCCTGCGTTATCATTGCCTCCAGATCGCGGTTTGTGGCGGCAATAATTCTCACGTCAACTGAAATCGTCTCACACGAGCCAACCCGTTCAAATTTTTTCTCCTGAATCACACGGAGAAGTTTTGCCTGCAAGTCAACCGGCAGCTCTCCGATTTCATCAAGAAAAATCGTTCCACCATCGGCAAGCTCAAAACGCCCTTTTCGCGCAGAAACCGCATCCGTAAACGCCCCTTTCACGTGCCCGAAAAATTCAGATTCCAGAAGAGCCGGACTCAAGGATGCGCAGCTGACACGAACAAACGGCTTGTCTTTCCTGCTGCTTAAAAGATGAATTTGCTCCGCAAAAAGTTCCTTGCCGACTCCGCTTTCACCTGTAATAAGAACCGAAGAATTTATAGATGAAGCGCGCTTTATATTTTCGAGAAGCGAAAGAACAACTGGATTTTTTGCGATAAACGGATGATATTCTTTTCCGGCATCAAAGACATTCTGAAGAGCGTTGAGCTGAACCTTGTTTTTTCTATAGCGCAGAGCATTCTGGTATGCAACAGCGGCCTGCTCCCCCAAAAGCTCAAGGATTGCAAGGTCATCGGATGTAAAATCACAGTTATTTTCCTTGTTGATCAGCTCAATTACACCAACGCAGTTTCCCTGAACACTCATCGGAAAAGCTATCATGTTTCTTGTAACATATTTTGTTGTGTTTTGAACAGTAGAATTAAAACGGGGATCTTTATTCACATCATTGATCAGGACAGACTGGCAATTATCTGCCACCCAGCCGGCAATCGATTTTCGTTCTACAAGGATTTTTTTGACTTCAGAATTCTTAGGCCCAAGGCTTATATAAAATTCAAGGGAATTAATTTCAGGCTGCACCAAAAGAAGAGATGCAGCCTCGCATTTTACCATGAACATTGCTGATTCCAAAATAGAAACCAGCAATGTATCAGGATCTGCATAATTTAAATTTATGCGTGTGTTTATTTCAATGAGCGATTTTAGCTTTTCATAAGGCACCAAGCCATCTTCACCCATTGCTTTTTATTTTTACTCTGCGTGACTTTTCAGGCTGTCGCCAATTGTATAAGCTCTGTCATCGTTGCTTGAAGACATATACTGTGAAATTTCAGCGCGATCCTGTGCTCTCTTATATTCCTTTACAGAGAAAGCAACACGCTCTTTTTCCACGTCAATCGAAACAACGTAAACATTCACCTTGTCACCGACAGAGTATTTCTTTACAGCTTCCTCAAATGGAACATCACGGTCATCGCTAAGGTTTGCTTTGTTAACAAGACCTTCAATTCCATTAGGAGCCTTTACAAAAATACCAAAATCGTTGATAGAAGTAACTTCACCCTCAAGAGTTCCGCCAACTTTGTATTCTTCGGCAAATGCCTTCCATGGATTGTCTGAAAGCTGCTTTACTCCAACACGGATTCTATGGTTTTCAGCATCACAGTCCAAGACAATAACATCCAAAGGCTGATCAACTTTTATCTCACTTCCAGGATGCTTGATTTTCTTTGTCCAAGAAAGATCCTCGCCTGCAAGGAAAGCGTCAATTCCATCTTCAAGCTGAACAAAAGCGCCGCTGTTTGCAATCTTTACAACTTTGCCAGAAACTTTTGTTCCAACAGGATATTTGTCAGCAATAGTATCCCACGGATTATCTGTAACCTGCTTAAGACCAAGAGAAACGCGTCCGCCCTGAATATCATAGCCAAGAATCATACATTCAACTTCGTCGCCTTCTTTTACCATATCAGACGGCTTGTTGATTTTCTTTGTCCAGCTGAACTCAGAGATATGGGCAAGACCTTCAATTCCTTCCTCAAGCTCAATAAATGCGCCAAAATCAGGAACCTTAGTAACTTTTCCCTTTACAATATCATTCACATGATACTTTTCCTCAAAATGAACCCAAGGATCTTCTGTAAAGTGCTTGAGTGAAAGGTTGATTCTTTTTCCCTCAGGATCAAGACGGATAACCTTAAGCTCTATTTCCTGTCCTTTCTTTACAAAATCCTTTGGACGTGTAACATGACCCCAGCTCATATCATTGATATGAAGCAGACCGTCAAAGCCACCAAGATCAATGAAAGCGCCGAAACTAGTAAAGGACTTTACAACACCTTTCACAGTATCGCCAATCTTTACAGTCTCAAAAAATTTGTCACGGTTCTCGTTAATCTGCTCTTCCAGATACTTGCGGCGGTTTACCACAACATTGCGCTTGCCATTGCTATAGAGCCGCTCAACATAGAACTTTGATTTTACACCAAGAAGTTTTTCTTCTTTTTCAACTTTCTGAGCATCTGCCTGACTGATTGGAAGGAATGCTGAAATTCCTCCGCCCAGATTAACCATATATCCGCCTTTTGTAACAGAAGCGATAAGTCCATCTATAGCAGTTTTCTGCTCAGATGCAACCTTCAACTCTTCCCAGAGGCGTTTTTCATCAGCCTTTTGTTTTGAAACAACAGGACCATTTTTTCCAAACTGGCTTACAAGATATACTGTAATTACATCTCCCTCTTTTGGAAGATTTCCAGCAAACTCTTCTACAGGAATTTTTCCCTCTGATTTGCAGTTTACGTCGACAAATACAATATCATCTGTAACTTGAACAACAGTAGCCTTTACATTAGCACCGTCTTCAACCGGCTCCATGTTATTAATAGATGCTTCTAATTGTGTGTAAATGTTGTCGGAGCCCTGGGCACCATTCTTTTCCACTTCCTTTTCCATAGCAAACCCTTTTGATTTAATTTTGCTTTCGATTATCGCACAAACGTCATTTATGGTCAAGTCAGAAGTATCTATATAAAAGGCATCGGGAGCTTTTTTCAGCGAGCCTTCAGGCTTGTTCCTGTCCATTTCATCACGCTTAATTATTGACTTTTTGACCTCTTCAAGCGAAAGACCGCTCACTCCCTGCTCAAATCGCCGCTTGGCCTGGACATCAATGCTTGCATCAAGATAAAACTTGAATTCCGCATCAGGGAAAACAACAGTTGTCATGTCCCTTCCCTCGCAGATTATGCTGAGGCTCTTTACAATTTCCCTCATCCGCGAATTCACGAAATGCCGGATTTCAACAAAAGATGAAACCTTTGAAACATTTGCATCAACCTTATCCTGATGAAGCAAATCGTCAACATCCTTTCCATTTAAAATCAGCCTTGCATTCACATAGTCAATACGCTGCTTTTTGGCAAAATCGACCGCAGCCTTTTCATCATCCAGGGACACCCCTGAATCCAGAAGGGCAAGAGTGAGCGCGCGGTAAAAACTTCCGCTATTTAAATATGTAAGATTCAGATCCCTGGCGACTTTTCCAGCCACAGTGCTTTTTCCTGTTCCAGCAGGACCGTCTATAGCAACAACCATAACAACCTCGTGACAATTTTTATAGCCGCCCAAAAACAACTTTCGGGCTTGCCTAATTTTTGAATTTTCTTTTTCCTTTAATTTTTACAAAGCTTCAAAAGAGCCTTGACTTCATCCTGTGTCAAATCCCGGAACTGCCCAAACTGAAGTTCGCCAACACCGATGCAGCCGATTCTTACACGCATCAGGCTTTTTATTCCGATTTCATACTTTTCAAACACACGGCGAATTTCCCGGTTTTTTCCTTCAACAAGAACAATCCTCATCCGGTGGGAATTCAGCTCCCTTGCATCCTTGCAGCGGTAGAAAACATCGTCAATTCTGATTCCATCCATAAAATCATCCGCAAGGAACCTTGGAATCGGAAGGCTGGTATCCACGATATATTCTTTTTCAAGCTCTGCGGAAGGATGGGAAAGCTTTGCAGCAAAATCTCCGTCATTTGTAAAGATAATCAGACCGCTTGAAAACATATCAAGCCGTCCAACATTATAAAGACGCTCGGAATAAGAATCACGCAGCAAATCAGCGGCAACCCGGCGGCCTTTTTCATCGCTTGCAGAGCACACATATCCGGAAGGCTTATTCAACAGAACATACTGTTTTTTTTCCTCAAGGTGAATTTCCTTTCCATCAACGGAAACCCTGTCCGCCTCAGAAACTTTTGTTCCAAGCTCTGTAACAGTGAGTCCGTTCACAGAAACCCTGCCGGCGCAAATAATCGCTTCACTGGCACGGCGGCTTGCAACACCGCATTTGGCCATGTACTGCTGAAGACGCATAAGTTCCCTTTCAGTTGAATTGTTAACGGGCAAGTTCGAACCTCTCACTTTCTTTTTCATCAAGCTGCGGCAAATCGGCAATGCTCTGCAAATGGAAAAACTCCAGGAATTCTTTTGTAGTGCCATACATAACAGGTTTTCCGGGAATATCTTTTTTTCCGACTTCCTTTATGAATTTCCTGTCAAGCAAAACACGCATCATATTGTCCACATTCACATGGCGAATACTTTCAATTTCCGCACGCGTTATAGGCTGACTGTAAGCAATTATCGACAAAGTTTCAATAGCAGCATGGCTCAGCTTGCCTTCATTTTTTTTGCCGTACCGCTCCTTTACGAATTCAAAGCACTCTCTTTTTGGAGTAAGAATCCAGCCGCCGATAATCATGGAAAGCTCTATTCCCGAATCCGCATTTGAATACTTTTCCTTCAGGCGGTCAATACATTCTTCAATAACATCGGGAGCCATCTTGGTTATCTTTGAAAGATTTTCAACAGGCTGCGGCTCGCTTTCCAAAAAAAGAACAGTTTCCAAAAGCGCAGTTTCTGTGTCAAGATTCAAATCCGCGCGGCGACGTTCAAGCTCGCTGTCAGTTTCATCCGCAAAAACGGAATTCTCGGTGTTTTCTGTTTTGGCAGCTGTCTCTTCCGCCTCAGGGATTACGCCGCTTTCTGTTTCCTGCATATTTTTATATCTCCAAACATTTTATTTTGATATATCTCAACCAGATTCAGCTTTACAGCCTCAAGAATTGCCATGAAGGCGCAGATCACGTCAAGCTCATTGCCTTTTCTGGTTATCAGCTCGGTGAACATACATTCGCTTTTTCTTTCCAGCAGCTCATTCATCAAAGCTATCTTTTCATTCGGAGCAATATCCTCGCCCATGTTCAAAAGCCGCTCGTCAGGATTTACATTTGTCAGGTTTCTGAAAATTTTCTGCATATCCTGAAGCAAAGCCCAGGTATCCATCTTTTTCCACTGGGATTCATCTTCATCGAACGGAAGAGTTCTCTCGATTTTTTTACGCTCAAAGCTCCACTCGCTCTGCTCTTCCTGCTCTTCCATAAGAACAGAAAGCTTTTTGAAACGCTGATATTCGATAAGCTGCTCAACAAGCTCTTCCCGCGGATCTTCCATGCTTTCATCGTCATCGCAGCGGACTTCCAGAGGCAGAAGCATCCGGCTCTTTATGCACGCAAGTTTTGCAGCCCAGAGATAAAATTCGCTCAAGTCCTGCAAGTCAAGCTCCACCGCATAATCAAGATAATCCTGAAACTGCTCTGTGATTTCAGCTATAGGAATATCATAAATATTTATTTTGTTTTCACGAATAAGGCTCCATAAAAGATCCAAGGGACCTTCAAATGTTCCCGCCATAAATTTTCTATGGCCGACAGTCCGTTCCTGTTCCATTTTGCGCTCCAGTGCAAGATTAGGGAAGCCTGGAAAATTTCAGTTTTTCAGGACAACCCTTAGTAAAACGGACAATATTTCTCCACACGCTGATTTTCCAGAAGCTCCAGCTTTTTTCCGTAGAATTCTATGTCCGCCTTATTAACATCGGCATTTTTTTCTAAAACTTCAAGAAAAGGAACAAGAACAAAGGCTCTTTCAAGCAGACGCTCATGGGGAACCACAAGGCTCTGTGTGTTTATGCGCCGATGCCCAAAAAGTTCTATGTCAATATCAAGCGAACGCGGGCCGTTTCGGATTTCAGAAATTCTATTGCGCCCAAACTCCTGCTCCACGGAATGAATTTTTTCCAGAAGAAGCTCGGGTGTGCCGGAAAATTCCCCAACCGCAACCATGTTGTAAAAATCATCCTGATCCAAAACATACATGGCGGCTGTTCTATAAATAGAAGAAAATTCCATTTTGCATACAAACTCTGAAATCCGGGCACAGGCTCTCTTTAAAAGCTCATCTGGTGCCATTCCTGAAAAGCCTTTATTAGAGCCAAGCCCCAAAACAACGCGTTCCATAGAACTAAAACAGCTCATCAGGAACAGGCTTGTCCTCAGAAGCAGCCTTTGCAAGACTTGCCGCCTTTGACTTCAGGGATTTTGCAGTCTTGGCTTCAGCAGCGGCAGGCTCGGGAAGTTTTTCACCGGAATTTTCCTGATTTGCGCTGTCATTCTGCAGGAAGCCGGTTCCGACGCCTTTTTCGCGCATTTCCTTTTCATACTGAAGAATCTTTTCCTTGGTAACAACCTCGCCTTCCTTTGTGCGCAGAATCTGACCGGGGAAAATTTTTTCGCGCAGGGTGTTTTCAAGCTCCATTCTGTATGCAGGATTGTTTTCGATATAGGCAACTGCATTTTCCTTTCCCTGGCCCACCTTTTCATCTCCGCGTGTATACCAGGCACCGCGCTTGTCTATAAGCCCGTGCTTAACAGCCGAATCCAGAATAGAAGCCGAAGCTGAAACGCCCTTTCCAAAGTAAATATCGAGCTCCACTTTTCTGAAAGGCGGAGCAACCTTGTTCTTTACAATCTTCACGCGCACACGGTTTCCCACAGCATCCTCGTCGCCTTTCCCGTCAATCGATTCAATTCTGCGGATTTCAAGGCGGACTGACGAATAGAATTTCAGCGCGTTTCCACCTGTCGTGGTTTCAGGGTTGCCGAACATAACGCCTATTTTCATGCGGATCTGGTTGATAAAAACAACAATGCACTTGCTTTTTCCCACAATAGCAGTAAGTTTTCTGAGCGCCTGGCTCATAAGACGAGCCTGAAGCCCCATGACTGAATCGCCCATTTCCCCTTCGATTTCCTTCTGGGGAGTAAGAGCCGCCACAGAGTCAACTACAATTATATCAACAGCGCCGGATCTCACAAGGTTTTCGCAGATCTCAAGGGCCTGCTCTCCAGTATCCGGCTGGCTGACCCAAAGCTCGTCAATGTTCACGCCAAGATTTTTGGCATACACAGGATCAAGCGCATGCTCAGCGTCAATAAAAGCCGCAATTCCCCCGAGCTTCTGAGCCTCGGCAACGGCGTGCAGCGCAAGTGTCGTTTTTCCAGAGCTTTCAGGACCGTACATTTCAATGACACGCCCGCGCGGATAACCGCCGATTCCAAGCGCCTCATCAAGCAAAATCGAGCCGGAAGGAACAACATCGATAGAAGCCGTGTCTGTCTTAGTTCCAAGCTTCATAAGGGAACCGCTTCCGAACTGTTTTTCAATCTGAAGCCTTGCAGCCTCCAAAGCCTTCAGTTTTTCCGACATTTCCACCGGAGCCTTCTCTTCTGTCTTAGCCATTTTTTCTCCCATTAAAAAGTTAAATCTGAAATTTAAGCTTTCGATTTGACATTTTTCAGCACATTCACAATGAAATGCATTCCAGCGCAAATTTCCAGCGAAATGTGCAGTTTATAAAAAGTTCGCAACGCAAACTTTAAGCGGATAAAAGCCGCAGTGCTTCAGGAAATGCAGCCAGCCGCTTCAAATGCAGACCGGCGCTTTCCATGATAACTTTATATACATTTTTTTTCATTTTCTGCATCGAATTTCAAAAAAAAACTGAAATTTCCAAGATTTCCATCAAACGCAAGCTGGAACTTCCGGGAACTTCGGAAAAATATAGCACAAAAAAAAACAGTTTTAAAGTAGCCAAAGAGAAGCAAAAAAAACAAAGCCCGATTTTCAAAAACAAAGTTGATTTTTTATCAAATCTGAAGTATCTTTAAAAAAGGAATGTAAAACCGATTTTCGGAAAACATCCATCACTCACATTAACAGAGGTATTATATGGCTTACAAAATTTCATCATCTGAGTGTATCAACTGCGGTGCCTGCGAAAGCGAATGTCCATCTGAAGCAATCTCAGAAGTAAATGACAAGCGCGAGATAAAGGCCGAAAGCTGCGTGAACTGCGGAAGTTGCGCTTCTGTTTGCCCGGTTGGAGCAATTTCAGAAGCATAACAGTTTTTATCACTATCTTAAAACAATTTTGTTTTGCAGGCGATTTTTGCACTGCAAGGCACAAGTTTTTTTAAGTCGAAACTGTCCGGATTTTTTTTTGCGCAAGTCCGCATATCAAAATGCAGGGCGCGTTCCAAATTTTCCCGGGCAGTTTTTATTTTTATGAAATTCTACTTTTTTATGCGCAATCTTCTTATTCCCGCCCATGACTTAAAAAGCCGTAAAAACAGCCCAGCGGCAAAACAGCATAAAAAAATAAAACATTGCGCCTTTCCAAAAACTGAAATTTTCAGGGTTTCCTTTTTTTTAATTCTTTCCGCATTTTTTTCTGTAGCTACGGTTTTTCCGCAGAATTTTCCTGAAATTCCGGCTCTGGAATCCAGGGATTTTCTTTTTTCACAGTATCAGCAGGAAGTTCAGGAATCTCAGAAGGAACTGTTCAGGGAAAACAGCGCGGAGCCTTCGTTTTATTCATACAAAGCAAAAAAAGGGGATTCTGTGATCACAGTGGCAGCCCGGTGCAGCATCTGGCAGGAAACCCTTTCGACTGTGAATTCCATAGACACCAGCAGCGAGCCTCTTGAAGGAAAAACCATAATCCTTCCGACAGCCAATGGACTTTTTATTCCAGAAAACCCGAATTCATCGATCGAGATTCTGCTTTCGAACGAGCACAGCGAAAAAATTTCCCTGGGAAATTCAGCAGCCTATAAAATAAACGGCCGGTTATTTTTCTTTATTCCGGGAGCCAGATTCAGTCCAGCTGAGCGGGCCTACTTTTTAAATCCGGGAATGTCGATGCCGCTTGAAAAAAGCATTCTCACTTCCTCCTACGGAAAACGGAAAAGCCCCATAACCGGAAAATGGCAATTCCACAGGGGAATAGACCTTGCGGCCCCGGAAGGAACGCCCGTGTTTGCCTGCAAATCAGGAACAGTAAAAAAAATCGAGCGGGGAAACAGAATCTACGGAAACCTCATTGTCCTTTCCCATGCAGGCGGTCTGGAAAGCTACTACGCGCACCTTTCCGCAATTCTTACAGAAGAAGGCTCGGCTGTTGCAACGGGGCAAAAAATAGGCGAAGTCGGCTCAACAGGTCTTGCGACAGGCCCCCATCTGCACTTTGAAATAAAGCAAAACGGTTCCGCCCAAAATCCGGAAAAATTCCTAAAATAACTTTCATATACTTTGTCAGACACTAGAAATCCGCGGAATTTGAGATTATAATATTGCTATGGGATTTTGCAGCCTGTTCTCAAAAAACAAAAAACATTTCTTTTTTCTTTTTTCAGCTCTCATTGCGGCTTTTCTGGCAGAAGCTGAGCCGTTCCGTGTGCGAAAGACAAAGTTTTTAAGCATAGATTCCCTTTTTGAAAAAAAATCCGTGGAAGCCGGGGTGAACGACGCTGTTGTGATAAAGCTTCCTGCTGACAAAACTTTTATAGAAGGAATTGAAATTTCAGTCAAAGTTCCAAAACCCGTTGCCGAATGGAGAGATTCTGTAGCATGGTCGCTCTACTCTGAAATTTCTCCTGCCCCGGAGACAGAAACCATTGACTACAACGGAACCAGGCTAGAAGTCGGCACATTCACGGAGAGCCTGAGCTTCAACATAAAAATTCCGACAAAAAAAAATCATTCTATAAAAAGCGACGTATATTCGTATACAGTGCAGACAATTCCTCTGAACGACGGCGACTTTATCTTCTTCAGGCTTCAGCTTGCAATGAAAGGCTCAAGCGACTCTGTTTCAAAATCGAAATTCACGGTGAGCGCATATCCGATTCTTTCAAACGAAGGGGCTTTGTCACTGTCAGTGAAACAGCCTGAAAAAGAAGCAAAGGATTTCACGGTGTTTGTTGACGGAAAACAGTCCGAGCTTGGAAAATCCGATGTTATTCTCAGCGCAGGCAGACACAATGTGAGCATTGTAAGCGATTTTTACAGAAATGAAGTGCGCGCAGTGACAGTTGAGCAGGCAAAGACAACAAGAATGGACGTTGCTCTCCGAGACATCAAGCCGATTGTAAGGCTGATTGCTCCTGAGGGAACTAAAATTCAGTTCGATAAAATGGAATTCACAGCTCCGGCAGAACAGTTTTACACAACCGCCGGCGACCATGTTGTAAAATTCATGGTGGGCGACTACGAAATAACAAAAACCGTTTCAGCAGTGGACGGCAGAAGCTACAACATTTCCGTAAACATTGATGCTTCCATAGAAGAAAGCGACGAATAGAACACTTTTCTTTTTTCAAAAAATAATTCAAGAAAAATAATGTCCTCACCGATATATAAATTACCAGGCATTCAATTTATCCCCTCCCACCCATTGGAGCCTGGTTGCCTATCAGGCATGGCCGGTGTAAAAGCCGGTCTTTTTTTTTCGCCGAATTTTACTCTGTTTTTTTCCAATGATTATTTTATTCACCTTTTTAAGCAAGTCCTTAAAGTTGAGGATTTTATTAGAAATGTTTTTTTTAAGAACTTTATATGGAAGGCTTTGAACGTCGTGGCGATGAAAATAACGTTGCAAATGCGTTTCAAGTTGCAAGACGTACAAAAGACGGTGAACTGGTATCAGTTGATGAACATGGACTGTCCGTTGGCAGTTCAGGTGAAGCATTTTATGATACTGAGGCAGAAGCGGAAGAAGCAAGGCAACAGTTTATGCAAGCAAGGGAAGTGAAGAGTTCGTGGTCGTTAATTCCAACGATGACTTTAGGGATTAATTAGCAACGAACTTTATGTTCCCATTGAAGATTTCTTTCATGTTGCATTTGTAAGCCCCCATGTAATTAAGAGCCGGCGTTATGTATCTCCAAGAAATTGCATTTTGTGGAAATACTACAGTTTTGTCTTCCGTTAATCTCACGGATTCTATTGAAACACGTCCTTCATTTTCCGTCAGAACTTCAATAAAAGGAATTGACTTTGTAAAAGGGGTGCCGCCACGCAAAGTTGGGATGAATGATTTATCGTTTATCGGATGCCAAGACAGAAAATTACCTGAGAAATTTAAGTTTCCAAGCTTTACCCTTAAATTAAAGTCTTGCTTTTGAAGGTATTTCCTGATACGGACATCAATAAACCTGTCAAAAACCTCTTTCTTGTAGATATGTATTTTCCCAAAATATAGAAAGTTACATTTGCTTTTCTTGTTATTTACATAATGGGAAACTGTATTTTCAGCCTTGTTTAAATACACAAAATGAGGGAAAATTTTTGTTTTCATTACGCCCTTAGGGATAATGATTATTTTTGTATTTTTCGGATTTTTTATCTTTGCAATTACCGCTGCTATTAAGCAATTACCTATTTTCATACATTTCCTCTTTCAGTTTAAATATCATAACATTTTATAATTTTACCCTGTAGGAAATTAATCTGCTATTTCGGTTCCCAACATTTCAAAAACTTCATACACGCTCCATTCAAGCACCTTAAATGCAGTCGGTTCAATACCCAGTTCATTACGGTAATTGTTCCCCTTGTCTTTAATTTTGGTCTGCCAGATTTCACGCACGATTTTTTCTAATTCAACCTCTGAAATTTTTTCGTGTTCCATTCTAAGCCCTCACAGTATCTGTGATTAGTTAGTGGACAAGATAACCGGCTTTTCGATGCCCTTGTATAGTTCTGCAAACTTTTCAAAGTATGGTTTCATGTAGTCCGGGCAACCATAATGTTTTATTTCTTTGAGAAGCTTCTGGATATGAGCCATGTCTTCGTAAAAATCGCTCACGTTAAGGTCACGGAATTTTTGATTTCTGACAACTTTTTGCCCTTTAAATCCTTCAATTTCTGCAAGAAGTTCACGAACACGAGCAATCTGCTCTATTTTGTCCCCGGCAATAAGATAATTTCCGTATTTTCTATCACAGCTGCTTTCACTTGCAGCTACACTAAGACAATAAGCCACGTGCCAGATAAGCGACACATAGCAGTCATCGTACAATACTTTTGTATCAAGTTCTTTTTGCGAGGACTTATAGTCGAAGCCAGATGATAAGATGCCGTCAAGTTTTTCCTGGCTCATGTATGCTTCGTTTGTTTCCAACATGCCGTTATCTCCTTTTAAAGACAGTTTGATTTTTTAAAGCAATTAGATTATTATTAAGAAAACATAGTGTTTTTCCCAGGTTCCTATAATTTTCAGAGGTAAAAATGCCGGAAGCAAAAGACAACCAGACTGACCAAATCAAAGAAATTTGCATGCTCCTTTCCAAAATTCAGGATGAAAATCTGATATTCGACTTTTTTGGCTGCCTGTTCACAAAGTCTGAACTGAAGGATTTTTCAAAGCGGTGGAGTCTTGTAAAAGAACTTGACGAAGGAACAACCCAGCGTGAAATTGCAAAAAAATACAATCTTTCATTATGCAACATCACGCGAGGTTCCAGGGAAATGAAAAAAGAAAATTCCGCATTTCAGAAAGTTCTTGCCATTCTGAAATCGCAGAACTGACCTATGCCTTGTTTTTGTTTATTATTCTTGTTTCCGCCCTGCCTGTTGAAATTTCGATAAAGCGCACAAAAAGCGAAACCTTGTTATCCTCATTCAAATTTGTCCACAGAGAATCTGCAAATTCATCTATGCTGCCTTCAAGTTCCACAATTTCAGGCTCGCCTTCAAAACTTGGCAGGGGGCTTCCATTCTGCATATATGTATGGATGTAGCGTCCGATTCCAGCGCGGGGATTTTCATAGCAGAAAGTGTACCTGTTCACTGAGGATTCAATTCCGCAGTCGCTTTTTAGAATTGACATTGAAAAACCAAAGCTGCCGTTTTCAACCTCAAGCACTGCAGAAATGCGCGGTGTAAAATTAGGAGCATCCGGCTCGAATTTTCTTGAGCGCAGCGATGCCTCAAAGCTCATGCCTTTTTCCATGCCGCTGTAAACAGTATCTGTCTGATCTCCGTTTGTCACAAAAGTTTTTGAGCCAAGCACTTTTACAGGCGCATAAATTATCAGGCTTGGATCTGTGAGCTTTGAAGGGTCAAAGGCCTGCGTGCGGATTCCGTCTCCGTCCTCAACAAAAATTCTATTGCGGCTGTTTTCGCTTCTTCCCATAATCCAGTAGGCAGAAACCGCATATTTTCCGTCTGCTGATTTGCCGACAATAATACCGCGGCCTGGATATTCATTTTTGGCGAGAGCTTCTTTCACTGTTTTTTGAATCATAATTCCTCCGGATAGCAAGGGCACCTTAAAAATTCGAGCGCGCAGTTTTCAACCGCAAAGCCAGAAAGCGCATTCTCCGCTTCTAAAATTTCAGTTTTTCGGTTTTTCCCCTAAGATTTTTTTTACACTGAACAATCCGCGTTCGCATTATCCTGTGTTTTTTAGATTATAGCATGGAAACACAGTTTTGTGTATTGCAGAGCCAAAGTTTCTTGTGTACGAAAAATGATTTTAAAGCCGCTGAATTTCAGACAGCCTTTCACATTGACACTTGTATTTTACAATGATAAAATACATTCACTTCTATAATAAAGGTTAACGCGGAATAATCCTCATTCAGATTATTCGGTGTTTCCTAAAAAAATAAAAGGATATATTTTCTTATGAATCAAGAACTCAAAATCGTCGGACAGAAACCAAAAAAAGAAAATTCAAAAATTGGAGCTGTAATAATCTTAGTCATTTCAGCGCTGGTCTTTCTTCCTTTTGGAGCAAGCGCAGTTTTCCAGTCAGTTTTCAATAAGCAGAAAGCAAATTCGTTCGGTTCCTTCAAAGGCAAAAAAATAGTCTATGAGCCAGGCTCGGCGTTTTTTACAGAAACAGCAAACCTTGCGCAGCAGCAGGGAAACAACATTAACGAACAGCTTATAATGCAGAGGGCATTTTACCAGACTGTAAGCAATATGATTTTTTCAGATGCCGTAAAAAATTCAGGCTATTCTGTTCCAAAGGAAGCCGTAAACAGAATTTTAGTCGGTCAGTTCACAGATCCAGTGACACAGAAATTTTCACAGAAAGCATACAACCAGCAGACAGCCGCCCAGCTTGACACACTCAGAAAGGAAATCAGTTCAAGCCTTGTATACAGCCGCTATTTTGAAGATTTGTTCGGAACAAACATTCAGGACAGTTTCAACGGCAAACCGCTTTACGGTCTGAAAAGAAGCAATGCGGAAAAGAAATTTCTTGCCGGAATGGGAGCTGAAAAACATTCGTTTGATGCAGTTTCATTCAGCATAAAAGATTTTCCAAAGGAAGAAGCTGTAAAATTCGGCAGGGAAAACGCAGAGAAATTTGTGCGCTATGATCTTTCTGTTATCACACTTGACGATGAACAGCAGGCAAAATCAGTTTTAAAGCAGATAAAGGGAGAAGAAATCACATTTGATGATGCCGCAGCTGAAAAATCCCAGAAATACTATTCAGAGTCAGACGGAAAATACGCAGGAAAATACCGCTACCAGCTTGAATATATGCTTGACAGCGCAGATTCCATTGCCGACATTGAAAAGCTTCAAAAAGACGAAATAAGTGAAATCATCAAAACCAAGCGCGGATATTCAATATTCAGATGCGACGGCGCTTTTGGCGATGCGGATTTTGATGACGAGGCAGTTCAGGACGCAGTGTTCGGCTATGTCAATGCAAGCGAAAGAAGCTACATTGAAAATTATTTCCTTGCGAAGGCAGAAAATTTTGTTGCAGAAGCCGCGATTTTTGGATTTGATAGTGTTTGCAAGAAATTCGGAGTGGAAAAAACTGAAATCCAGTCGTTCCCTGTGAACTACGGAAATTCAAGCATCTATGCACCAGCCACAAGCACAAAGCCGCTTGCATCCATTTCTTCAAACGAAGAAGCCTACAAAACAGCCTTTGCACTGAAACAGGATGAAATAAGTTCTCCGTTTGTGCTCGGCATGGACATTGTTGTACTTAAATGCACAGGAATTTCTGTTGAAGAAAACTTTGAAAATGCCAGTGAAAAGGAAATCCTCAATGCGGATTACATGACCGCTAATTATGCGATTCTTGACGATCCGAATTTCGAGGATAATTTTCTTTCAACATATCTGAGCTTAACAGAAAACAGCAGGAAGTAGTTTGAATACCGCAGCTGAAGAAGAGCCCCGTCTGGTAAATGCCGGCCAGGGCTTTTCTGTTTTAAAGACAGTAGAATACAAAGGCCGTTTTTTATACTCAAAATATTCTCCATCAAGAGCGATTGAAGCTTCCATAGAAAAACTCCAGATACAAAGCGGAAGTCTTGTAATAATCTGTTCGCCGCTTCTCTGGTATGGCCTTGAAAAACTGGATTCATTCCTGGCACAAGACTGCGCTGTTATTGCGCTAGAAGACGATGAAAACTTATGGAAACTCGCCAAAAGCAGCAATGACAAAAATATTCCGCTTTTCAGGCTGCACGAAGGCGAAAAAATCGATTTTTTTATAAGAACACTTTGCAATAGCGGAAAAATAAAGCGCGCCATAAAAATAGATTTCAGCGCAGGAGTTCAGTTTTCCCGGGAAAAATTTGATTTTACATTCAATGCGGCAAGTGAAATAATAGCCACGTTCTGGAAAAACAGAATCACTCTTGTGAAATTCGGACGGCTTTTTTCAAAGAATCTTTTGAGAAACATTGCGCGCCTTGAAACTTCAGTTTTTCTGGAAGATGTCAGGGGAATTATTTCAAAGCCCATTCTTGTTCTCGGCGCCGGGGAAGGTCTGGACAGCCTTTCCTACGAACAGTGCAGGCAGGGAAATTTTTTTATCATTGCAGTCGATGCCGCATTATCTCCGCTCATTTCAAGAGGAATAATTCCGGATGCGGCTGTTACAATGGAATGTCAGCAGGCAATCGAAAGGGCTTTTTTAGGCTTGAACGGAAAAAAAATTCCTCTGTTCATGGATTTATGCGCGCGCCCTGAAACAGCGGAAATTTCAGGCGGAAACACAATATGGTTTGCAACAAAATACAGCGAAGGCCGATTTTTTAACAATCTGATTTCAGAAGGCATAGTGCGCGAATTCCTGGAGCCCATGGGGTCAGTAGGGCTTGCGGCCACATACATAGCGTTGCAGCTCAGAAAGGATGCTTCCATTCCAGTTTTTGTGGCAGGGCTGGATTTCAGCTATTCAACAGGAGCAACCCATGCAAAAGGAACTATGGCATGGAAGCAGCGTTTTATAAATTCCGGGCGGCTTAATCCTATTGAAAATTACGATGCAGCATTTTCTTTGTCAGCCCAGCCGGCTGTTTCAAAAAACGGAAAAACTGTCCGCACAACAAAAATTCTTTTGCAGTATGCACAGCAGTTCAGAATAATGTTTAAAAATGAGCAAAATCTCTTTGACTGCTCTGCAACAGGAATTCCGATTGGGATACCGCAGAAGCTGCTTTTTGCCGCAGAAAAATCAGTCACGCAGGAAGAAAAAAAATCAAATCGCAAAAACACTCTTGATTTCTGCAGAAAAGAAAAAGAAAGCCTGGAAAAACTGAGAAGTCTTCTTTCAGAGGGAGAAAATTCAGTTTTCCGCGATGAAAAAATTCCACTTGAAGAGCAGATAAGAAAACTTGCAGAAAAACGCGAATATCTTTTTCTGCACTTTCCCGACGGCTGCACATTCAAGATGGAAAAATCGTTTCTGAAAAGAATAAGAGCCGAAACCGACTACTTTATAAAGCAGCTTGACATTGCTCTGGGAATGCGGCTCAGGAATCCCCTTTTTCCTTGAGGACAGCAAGGAACGCAGTCTGGGGCAGCTCGACATTTCCTGCCATAAGCATACGCTTTTTTCCGGCCTTTTGCTTTTCAAGAAGCTTTCTCTTTCTTGTAACATCGCCGCCATAGCATTTTGCAAGAACATCCTTTCTGACAGGATTTACAGTTTCCCTTGCAATTATCTGGCTTCCGATGGCTCCCTGTATAGCGACCTTGAACTGCTGCCGTGAAATTTCGCCCTTGAGCCGCTCGCATACAATCTTTGCGCGCTCAACTGCGCTCGGACGATAGCAAAGCTGCGCCAAAGCATCAACAGGCTTAGAGTTAATCAGAATGTCAATCTTTATCAAGTCAGTGGGACGATAATCAATCACTTCGTAATCAAAACTAGCATAGCCGCGGCTGTAGGATTTCAGTTTGTCATAGAAATCAAAAAGAACTTCGGAAAGCGGCATTTCATAAGTAAGCTCAACACGCTTTTCGTCAAGGTACTGCATATTTTTTTGAATTCCGCGCTTAAACCGGCAGAGTTCCATGATAGGGCCAAGATATTCAGCAGGAGTTATAATCGAAGCCCTTATGTAAGGCTCCTGAGAAGATTCTATTTTTCCCTCCGGATAATCAGCAGGATTGTCCACGAATATTTCGTCATGACCAGGAACTTTCACTTTGTACTTTACACTGGGAGCTGTAAAAATCACAATCTGGTCAAAATCCCGCTCAAGTCGCTCCTGGATTATCTCCAAATGCAGCAATCCCAAAAATCCGCACCTGAATCCGTTTCCAAGCGCAAGAGAATTATCCTTTTCATAAACAAGGGAAGCGTCATTCAGCTTGAGCTTTTCCATCGCCTCCTTAAGCTCCTCATAGTCATTGGAATCAATCGGATAAATTGAAGAAAAAACAACAGGCTTTACTTCCTTAAATCCCGGAAGAGGAGCCGCAGCCGGCCGTGATGCGGATGTCACTGTATCACCAACACTGACATCGCTTACAGTTTTTATTCCAGCGATAATGTAGCCTACATCGCCAGCCGCAAGAATTCCCGTTTCCTCGTACTTTATTTTAAAGACTCCGGCCTGCTCTACCTTGTAATCAGTATTATTGCTCATAAAACGGATTACATCGCCTGTCTTTACACAGCCTTCCATAACGCGCAAATGAACAATAACGCCGCGGTATTCATCGTAGTGACAGTCAAAAATCAAAGCCTGAAGCGGAGAATCTGCATTTCCCTTTGGCGGCGGAAATTTTGTAACAATAGCCTCGAGCAGATCGTCAATTCCCTCTCCGGTTTTTGCACTTACAAGCTGGGCATCGGAAGAATCAAGACCCAGATCATGGTCAATCTGTTTCTTTACAGATTCAACATCCGCGCTCGCCAAATCAATTTTATTTATGACCGGAACAATTGTCAGATCATGCTCCATCGCCATATACAGATTGCTCACAGTCTGGCTTTCAACTCCCTGTGTCGCATCAATCAGAAGAAGAGCGCCCTCGCATGATGCAATAGCCCGGCTCACTTCATAGCTGAAATCAACGTGTCCCGGTGTATCAACAAAATTCAGTTCATAATCATGACCGTCTTTTGCCCTGTAGGGAATTGTAACGGCCTGGCTCTTTATCGTGATTCCGCGCTCGCGCTCAATATCCATATTGTCAAGAATCTGGTTCATCATCTGCCGATCCTCGACAATCTTTGCTTTCTGAATAAGCCTATCCGCCAGAGTTGACTTTCCATGGTCGATATGCGCCGTAATACAAAAATTTCTCTTATACTTTAAATCTGTCATTTTTTCCTCTGCTTTATGTTTTTTACCGCTCTATATTTTCAGCAAGAATACGATTTTTAAGCGTGCCGCTTCAACAAAGACAGCAAGCCTTTAAAAATAATAAGGACTGTCTAAAGCCGCAGAAAATCCAAGGCTCACATCAAGATAACCGTTTTTTCTTTTTTTTGCATACAGCTTTATATAGGCAGCTTCCTTTTCCGGACTGAAATCAATTCCCAAAAGCTCAATAGGATCATTTTCACTAAAACCGGTTTCGTCAGCCACAGAGCCCTTTATGATTTTTTCTATAGAATACTTTTTTTTGTTTGAAGGCGAAACGCGCACCATTTTCATTCCAAACATAGGATAAAAAGCATTTTCAAGGGAATCGTGCTTATAAAATTCATAGCCCGGAGAAGACGGCCGCTTTTCAAGATACAGAATCTTTTCAGACTTTTCATTTTCAGCGGACAAAACCCCGACCTTTATTATAACACCCGAAGGCTGCTTCATAAATGCCAGCTGCAAGTCATACAGTGAGCGCACAGGCTCTCCGTTTACTGAAACAATAACGGAACCTTCAGATATGCCGGCACGATCCGCACTTCCTCCAGGCAAAACATAGAAAACTGACACGCCTTCATTTTCAGCCCCTGAACCCGGAAGCCGCTTCGTTTTCCCATAAGAAGCAATCCACGGATGCTCACGTTCTCCGCCGTAAAACAAAAAAGGCAGCTCGTTTTTCAAATACTCAACGGGAATTGCAAAATTCAATCCCTGGAAATTTTGAACGCCGGCAAAAACAACCGCCTGCACCCTTCCCTTCTGGTCAATCAAAGGACCGCCGGAATTTCCGCTGTTAATAGCAGCATCAACCTGAAAAACAGTTCCCGCCGTGAACAGCTGACGGTCTGTTGAAGAAATAATGCCGCTTGTCAATGTCTTTTCAAGTCCGAGCGGAGAACCAATAGCATAAACTTTATCGCCCACAGAAAGGTCGCTGCTGGAGCCCAACGCAAAAACATAGGGCGCATCTATTTCACATTTCAAAAGCGCCAAATCCAGAGTTTTGTCATAGCCCACAACCTTTGCAGGAATTCTAGTGTCGGGGTCTTCAGCAAGCTTTATATACAGGCGCGAAAATCCCTCGTATTTTTTATCCACCATATCAGAAATAACATGATGGTTTGTCACAATGTATCCGTCCTTTGAAATAAAAAAGCCGCTTCCCAAAACAGCATCCGCGTATCCAATTCCGCGCTGAATTTTTATGCCCTTGTCAACAAAAACAGTGACGGTTCCTTTTATCATATCAGAAACGCTCGCATTAGGCGCAGAAGAAACAGAGCTTCCCGGCACATTCTGATAAGCCAGGCGTGTCAGTTCCTGTTTTGACATTGAAACACTTTTCAGCCCGGAATATCCGATTGCATCCAGTGAAAGATAATATTCCAGGGCAGCAAAATAGAGTTTTTCATTCAGGGAATTCTGATATCCATCCATGCACAGCTGAGCCATCTCCTCAAAGAACGCAGCAGTCTTGTCATTTTCAGGAAGCTTGTCATACAAAAGTTTTGCGCGCCACAAAGCTTTTATTTTGTTTTCCTCTGACAATTTTTTTACAAGATCAATTTCAATATCAAGAATACGTTCCTCGCTGTAATCCACAGGAACAAAAATATTATTTCCGCCGCTGACTGTTCCGCAGGAAATAAAAATCAATGCGAAAACAAGCGCAGACAAACTGAAAATTTTATTGCTAATTACCATTTTCATTTTCTATTAAAATTCCAAAATCAAATGATCCTATACGAATACACATCACTGACTGCTCTTCATTTTCAGCAACAAGCATTGAACCACCCTGTACATTTTTTTTATCAAGCGCAGACTTTGATTTTTTTGCCAGCGCAGAATATTTCCCGGCATCAAAAGAAGCATTTCCAAGAAGCCAGTAAAAGTCGCTGTCAGAATCCTTGAACACAAAAAGATTCTCATCTCCGTTTGAAACCTTTACGGGAACACCATTTTCAAAGCGGACAGTTACAAGGCTGTGCCCGGGAACTGTGTAGAACATTGACTCTTCTGTGATTCCATCTGAATAAGCGACATACCTTAAATCCCAGTTCCCATCATCATCAGTATCCCAAGAAGAAATTTTACCGCCGTTTTCCAGATATTCTTCTGTAAAATCAGGAACAGTATCACGATTGCGGTCAACCTGAATCATTTTCAAGTAAAACTCAGCATTCTCAAACGGAAGACCAAAAAGATTTTTTACAATCTGCCTTTCATCTTCCATTGAGTGGAATTTCATTTTTTTGTCAGAGTCAATTCCGTAGAATTCCGTAGTTTCAAAAATTCCGTCATTGTCAAAATCAGCAGACCGCAAAACAGGAACATTGTTTTCAAAAACAGCCTGAGCATAAAGCGCGCCGTTCACGGTATAATACAGAGCCTGGTGAAGATTGCCATTCAAAAGCATAAAATGAATTTTTTCGCCGGAAGAAAGCAAAACTTCAAAGCCAGAAGCCGCATCAAGAAAATCAGAAATATTGAATGCAACTTCATCCGCTTTAAGAACCGGAACAAAAAAGTCAATTCCATATTTTTCTGAAACCGCAGAATCTTTTTCAATCTGAACAGGAGACCAGCTTAAAGACTCCGGGGCAAAATTGAATTTTTCAACAGGCATTCCGTCCTTGAAAAATTCCGCGCAATGCAAAAAAGGAAAACCGCCCCACTGAAAATTCATTTTAAAGCGGCTCGAATACCCCGAAACAGGAATTCCAAAATCACACGAAACAGTCCATTCAGGCTCCCCGTCCTGATTTTGATCAAAAGAAATTTCCATGGGCCGCCCGCGGGAAAACAACGCTGTCAGATTTTCAATTCCATCGCCATCAATGTCAAATGAAAATTCGCCGCTGAAAGCCTCAAGGTATTTTTTTACATACTCAATAGAATTTTCATCAGAAAGAAGCAGGATAAAATTTCTGAAAAGCTCAAAGTCAATTTTTTTATCCGCAAATGAAAAAATATAATCAGCGGCTTCCTTCCAGCCGATCAAATTTTCCTTGAACGCCTCCTGCGCATAAAGAGGATTTCTGAATTCTTTTGCATTAAAGGATTTCAGGATTCTGATTTTCTCCTCAGACTGCGCAAAAAGAGCTGAATAAATTTCAAGTTCGCTAATGTCCGCTTCCTTCTGCGAATAAAAATCAAGCTGCGAAACAAAAAATGAAGCCAGACGTTTTACAACAGGATTTTCGTCAGAAGGATTTTCATTTTTAAAAAACACAAGCGGAAAACGCACATCGGAAGAATAAATTCTTCTTGCGCCATCAATTTTATTGCGCGCCTTTGAAACAGAAGCCGAATCCTTCAGCCTGTACAAAGCCTTTATTCTTATAAGCTCCGAATCAGAGGAATACAAGAACGGCTGGCTGTCCAAAACCGCAAGCGCCTCGGACATTCTGCCTGTGTCGCACAAAATATCTGCGTATAAAAGCCGGGCATTATCCCGGTTATAATTCGACCAGCTGTCGCAGTTTATGGCCTTTTCAATCAGGAGAAGAACAGCGGCTTTTGTTTTTCCGAGCGCATTTTCAGCAACTGCATACACATACCATAAATCAGAAACTGAATCATCATAGGCAATTCCAAAGCAGGCCTGCGATTTTGCAGCTTCCCAGTTCTTGTCAAAAATATAATTCGAAGCTGTTTCAAGACAACGCAATGCCGTCCGCCTATTGGCAGCTCCGGAATATTCATTTTCAGAAAATGCGCTGCCCAGAAAAATAAAAAAAATAAAAGAAACCAAAAGACTTTTGTTTTTATACTGATGAATCCTCATTTTACAATCCAGTCTTTAAAACCTAAGACACTTCCCCACACGCAGCAAATCTCCTGAGCGGCATTTTCATTTTCAATGCAGATATTCTGTATAAGGGGAACCGCATTTCTTTTGCTCCCAGCCTTCCAGTCATCAAGAATTCTTGAAACCTGTCTGAATGAGCCGTCCGCATTTTTTACGAAATCATCTGGCTGGCGGCTTCTGAAAACAAAAGGAAAGCTCAGCCGCTCAAGACAAATCTCAGATGAATTCAGTTTTATGCAGATTTTTCCTTCATGAGAAAAAACCTCAAAAGAAAATTCTCCCGCCTGATACAAACCAGGTTTTTCTATTATAGCAAAAAAAACACTTTCTGTCGCTATCTTTCTTTTTTTTTGAATTAAAATCTTTCCGCCGGAAACAGAAAATTCAAGGCCACCGCAGTCCACAGAACCGCAGGCTGTTTTTTTCCCTGATGCAACATCAGCAACAAAACTGTACGGAATCCGCTCCGCCGCACCCGCAAGGCTGATTCCCCTGAAAAGAATTCTTATTCTGACCGCCATTGGAAATGAAAAAAAAGCGCCGCTGTCACAAAAAAAACATCCTTTTTCAAATCCGCATCCAGCCTCGGAAAAAGCGCGCTCCGTCCATTCAGCAAGAGCAGCCTCTTCTGTAGAACTCTTTTCCGCCAATGAAAAAACCGAAGTCTGCCACCCCGGAAATTCCCTGTCCAAAAAAGGAACCAGCCTGTTTCGTATGCGGTTTCTGAAAATGGCATTGTCGGAATTAGTGCAGTCATTTCTAAAATCTATATTCTGCAAATGCAGATAATGCTCAATGTCCAGCCGGGAAATATCTAAAAGCGGCCGGACAAAATTCTGTCTGGACATTGGAATTCCGCGGAGACTTGAAGCCCCCTGCAAAAAGCGCATAACAAGAGTTTCTATCTGGTCGTTTCTATTGTGGGCAAGGCACAAAAAAGAAATTTTTTCCGACTTTATAAATTCATCAAATTTCTCATAGCGCACCCGCCGCGCCGCATCTTCAAGCGATGTTTTCAGCTCCGATGCAACAGAAAAAATTTTTCCCGGCTCTATGTCGTAGCGAACACATTTCACGCCAAGAGTGCCGCAGATTTTTTCAACATAATCGGCATCCGCGGAACTTTCCCCGGCGCTCCTGATATTATGATTTACAGTAACAGCCTTCAGCTCCATATCAAGGATTTTGCTCAAAGCAACAAGCAGCGAAACTGAATCAGCGCCGCCTGAAACAGCAACTCCAGCACACAGGCAGGAAGAAGGCTCCATTTCAATCTCTGAAAGACAGCGATTCAAGTTATTCAATACCCTTGAATGGAAATTCAAAATAAAATCCATAGCCAGTATTTTGAACCAAATATTTTTTTCAAGCAATACAAACTGCAAAAAAAATCCCTCTGCAATAGCAAAGGGATTTATCACAGCATAAAAACATCGCACAAAAAATTTATACCGTTTTTACGATGACAAGCACCACGGCATAAAGCCTCCGCGCAAATCACACACTGTTATTTCTTTGGAGGTGCAATCGAAACTACAAGAGCCGACGGGTCAGAAAGAATTTCCACCTTGTCGCCAAGATTAAAGTCACCGATTGTAAACTTCTGACCGATTTCCAGTTTTGAAACATCCGCAGAAATAAATTCCGGCAAATCCTGAGGAAGTGCCTTTACCTTGATTTCCGGAACATGCTTTACCATGAAGCCGCCTTTAAGAACTCCAGCTGCTGTTCCTGAATAACGAATCTTGTATACAAACGGAAATTTCTTCTGGCCGCTTACAATATGGAAATCAGCGTGAAGCGATTTGTCTGTTTTAATATCGTACTCTGTATCTTTAATGAAAGCCTTGTTTTCAACGCCATCAATTTTCAAAATAACAAGAGTAGATTTTGTTATAGATCTCCATGCCTTTGAAAATTCACCATCGTCAATTTCAAGCATAATAGATTCGCCTTTCTCATTGTACGCAACCGCAGGAATTTTTCCCTGTGCGCGGAGCTTTTTTGCATATTTTTTTCCAGACTCCTTGCGTGTAGTTGCATTAATAACAAACTGTTCCATTTTTAGAACTCCTTAAAAATTTTTAAAATGTATAAAAAAACTGGGACGGCTGGACTCGAACCAGCGGAATGATGGCACCAAAAGCCATTGTCTTACCACTTGACGACGTCCCAAAATATATGTGAACCAAGAAACTACTCTTCTGCAGAGCCGGTTTCTACATGTCCCGCATTATACTCATCAAGAATTTTGCCCTGGATTGCATTGCGGAAATCCGGGCTGATAGGGTGAGCAACATCCTTATACTCACCATTTGCAGTCTTACGGCTTGGCATCGCAATAAAAAGACCAGAAGTTCCTTCAATAATCTTTACATTGTGAACAACAAAACAATCATCAAATGTGACAGTAACATACGCCTTTAACTTTCCTTCGCCTTCAACCTTGCGAATCCGAACATCTGTAATCTGCATAACAATCTTCCCTCTTTCATAGTAAAATATATAAAATCCAGGAAAAATTCCTAAATTTCCCATCAGCAAACTTTAAAGTCCACATTTCATTATATCAATCGCCCAGACAAAGCGCAAGTTTGAAATCCTTTTCAAGAAGAATTTTTGCGCGCAATGCTGTTTCTTTTTTTTCAAAAATCCCAAACACTGTCGAGCCTGAGCCGCTCATATCAACAAAATCAGCACCGCAGTTTTTCAGTCTGAGCAAGGCATCTGCAATCTCCGCATTTTCCTTTGCAACAGGAGCAGTAAAATCATTTTTAAAGCTCCAGCTTCCAACGGGAGCATAATAAATCTCCTCAAGCGAAGGCACACAGCGACTTCCATTCAAAGGAAGAGTTTTATCCACAAGAGCATAAGCTTCCTTTGTAGAAACTCCAACTGACGGAAAAATCAGCAGCACAGAAAAATCGCTCCTATGCTGTATCTGCCTGACTTTTTCTCCGCGGCCTTCAACAACAGCGGCAAAAGGCTCAAAACAGTCAAAACGTTTTCCGCCGTCCGCAGCAAGCGCATGCGTAAAGAAAAACACATCGCTGCCAACTTTTTCTGCAATCGCCGAAAGAGAATCGATATCTAAGCCTGCTTTAAATAGATTATTTACGGATTGAATAAAAGAAGAAGCATCACTTGAGCCGCCCCCCAATCCACCGCCGGCAGGAATCCGCTTCTTGATTGAAACATGAACTCCTGAATCTATGCCAGTCAGCACGCAGAAAGCTTTATATGCCGCAGTAATTGTATTCTGTTCAGGAAGCTCCATCCCAGAAACTTCAACCGTACAAAGATTTTTTTCATCAGTTTTAGAAACACAAAGCTCATCAAACAAACTGACTGTTGTAAAAATACTGTACAAATCATGATAACCGTCAGCGCGCCGTGGAAAAATCTGCAACCCCAAATTTATCTTTGCAGGCGCGAAAACAGTCATACTGTCAGACATATTCTAAGATTATAACGATTTATTTTGAAACTTGTCAAGGGTGCTTAAGCCTGGTGCAAGCCTTTCGTGAAATACTGCAAGGAGCATAAAATCCGGCGACAATCTACTCCCCGCTGAAAATGATTTTCCGCAGGGCATTAAAAAATTAAAATCTAATTGACAAAACGATAACAGTATTTTAATCTTTGTGTGAGGTTTGTCAGCGGCAAATAAATCATAAAAGGAACATAGCAATGCTCAATGACGATGATGTTGAATTTTCATCAATGACCGGTTTTTCTTATGAAGACGAAGATTTTTCAGAAGAAATAGGCGATGACAATTTTGATGATGATTTTGAGGACGACGAATACGAGGATGACTTTGAGGATGATTTCCTAGAGGAATCCGACAATTATGACGAACCTTATGATGATCAAGAGCCAGAAGATGGATATGACAACAGAATTCACGGCTTTGACGATGGATTTTACAATGATGAAGAAGAAATAGAAGAGGATTCAGATCCTTCTGACATGAAACGCTAGAATTTCAAAGGATGTTGGCAGATTTGCTGATATCCTTTTGAAAATTTTGCGCTGTGATAATCTTTTTACAAATACAAAAAGGCGAGTCTTTAAAATTCATCTAAGATAAATTTAAGAGGCTCGCAAAATTTCTTCAGCTTTGAAATTCATAAAATAGTTTTCTTGCATCAATTCCATTGACTATTTTTCCATCATCATAGACTTTCAAAAGGTTCTGCTTTCCTTCTACAAGCTGCTGGCTCGTAATTCCATAGCAGATAGAAAGGCTCGCCTCAAGCAAAGCGGAATAATGGTCTGCAACACGAACCAGCCGCCCGTCAACAGGATTGTACTTGTCTTCATTAAACACAGAATTCAGCTCTTCAAATGAAACCGGCAGCACGCATCCGTCAAAAACGCACCTGTTCATAAATTCATCGCTTGTGAAATACAAAATCTCTTCGCAATAAAATTTTTCCATAAGGGGAACCAGCTCCTTTGAAACAATTTTATCCTCAATATCCTTTACAATCGCAGGAAGTCCGTCGGTTGCTCTTTTTACAGGGGAAATTATGTCCCTGGTAACACTTTCAGGCAAATCATGAAACAGCCCCGAAAAAAAATTATTGTAGAGCCGCTTAGGACACATTTCAACGCCGGTATCCCTGCACAAAAGAAGAGTTAAAATTGCCACAAAAAAACAGTGCCCCAGCACAGATGTCTTTGGAACTCTCGGTGTCTGATTCCATCTTGTCTGAAACCGAAGCTGCTCTATGCGCATAAGAAATTCAAAGGGTTTCTGCTTTGTGATTAAAAGCTGAAGTCCCCTCAAATCAAGATACCCCTGCAAGTCCGCGTTCAGCTCCTTTCTGATTGAATCAAGACGCTCGCGCTCATTGACAGGAGAAATCATTTCAAGCTCGCGGAGCGTTGAATATTTATGCGCCGCCCGGAAAATTCTGACTGTAAGAGGTATTTTTTTTTCAGCTGTAAAACTTCCCAGATCTTTCAGATAAAAATCAAAGCGCCTGTACAAATCACTATCATCAATCAGATTCTTGTAGCGTTCCAGAACCCAGTCATTCAGCCTCCTGTATTCCTCAGGATACTCATTTTTTATAAGAGTCTGAACCGGGCTTTTTATATCACAAAGCTGAATTTTTCGGAGCAAATCAAAAAGGCTTGCATAAATCAGCCATTCCCAGTCGATTTTTGCCCCGGAATTTTCCTCATACTTGGCAATAATATAGGCGACGACTGTTTTTTCTGCATGCTTGTCCATTTCAATAATATCAAACGGGCGCACCAGATCATTCCAGCGTTCAATAGAAAAAGCCTCAAAAATTTTAAGCACAAATTCCTTTTTCATCACTTTGAGCTTCCGGATTTTACATCAGCTTCCATTTTGGTTTTCCAGACAAGAGCTTTTTTTCTTATATTTTCGGACTCCGTATTGTCGCCAAGAGCTATTGCAATTCGCCTGTTTGCAATAAGAAGATTTATCGCCATGCGCATATCATCAAGCCGCCTGGAAGCAAGCTCGTATCTATCCCTGTAATCCATTGCGCACTTGTCCAAAAGTCCGCGTAAAAGCCTGATGTATACCGCAGTGGTTTCATAAACAGGCGATTCATGGTCAAAATAATCCTTGCAGGCCTGCTTCATGTCTATGAAATTCTTTGCGACAACAACATGCCTTGCCCGCATTTCAACAAAGGATTCCTTCCATTTTGAATTTTCACCGAATGCAGAAACAAGAAGGTCGATTGCAAGCCCGATTTTCTTTACAATATCAAGTTTTTTTTCTATCGGAAGAAAAGCAACCAGAGCCTGTCGCTGCTCAAGATCAGAAAAAGGACAGTCCACAGTGTTTGTCACTATTTCCTCAAGATAAATTATAGCCTTGTAAATTGATTTTCTGGCATCATTGAGAGTATCGTTGTTTTTTGTTTCAAGCATTTCAAGGGATATGCTGTTTATGCTCATTTGAAGAGTTGCCGTGTAAATCATTTTTTCACACAGGCTGATTTTTTTCTCTTCTATACCCTCTTTTAAACTCCGCAGAGAAAAAGCCCCGTCCTTTTCCTCTTTCAGGCAGTCATTTATCCTATCCTTTATAGGGCGGACTCTCTCGTTGAATTCCTTGCGCAACTCGTCTGATATAGCCATCATTCTCCTCCGAATTTATGCAGCATAGCGGCAGCATGCTCAAGCGACTGGGAAGAAACTGTGTCACCGGAGAGCATCCGCGCAATTTCCTTTACGCGCTCATCTCCTGCAACAGAAAAAATATTAGAAGCTGTAGTGTTTCCTTCCACACCTTTCTGAATCTTAATCTGATTATCGGCATAAACTGCGATGCTGGCAAGATGTGTTATACAGAGAATCTGCTTTTTTTCCGCAAGAAGTTTCATGTGCGCTCCGACAGACACCGCGACCTCTCCGCCGATACCAGTGTCAATTTCGTCAAACACAAGAGTGCCGGCCAAATCTCCGTCAGAAAGAATCGTTTTCAGCGCAAGCATAACGCGGCTAAGTTCTCCTCCAGAAGCAATTTTTGCCAGCGGATTCAAAGGAGACCCCGGATTTGCGCTTATCAAAAATTCAACATTGTCCATTCCGTAAGGGCCGCATTTTTGCTCCAGAGCATTTCCCTCTTTTTCAGTGAGCGAAACCCGGAATTTTGTGTCTTTCATTCCCAGCTTGCACAAAATTTCCTCTACAGCCGATGACATTTTTTCAGAAGCATTCTTTCGCTTTTCGCTGATTGATTTTGCAAGCACATAAACTTTTTTTTCAAGCTCTGAAATTTCACGCTCAAGGGCGGTTTTATCAGATGAAGCTCCGCCGAGCTCGTCAAGTTTTTTTGAAGCCTCTTCCGCATACAAAAGAAGATCCGCAACTGTTGAATTGCGCCCTGTATATTTCTGCTTAAGTTTGAATATAAGCTCAAGCCGGTTTTGAACCTGCTCAAGCCGCTCAGGGTCAAAAACAAGGGAAGAAGCATATCTTCTGAATTCACCGGCAATATCATCAATTTCATAAAATGCCGATCGAAGACGGTTTTCAAGCGATGCAAGCTCCTTGTCCGCCTCGGCCGCCTTTGATGCAACGGCGCATGTTTTTTTCAGCAGAGAAACAAGTCCGCCTTCAGAGCCATTTTCAAATGCAGAATTCACTTCATCTATATCAGCATACAGTTTTTCAAACGAAGCAAGCCTTCTTTCTTCCGCCTCAAGCTCTTCGTCCTCTCCGTTTTTTAATCCCGCATCTGAAATTTCAGAGACAGCGAAAGTCAACATATCAATTTTTGCGCTTCGCTCGGCCTCATTGCTGTTAAGATGCTCAAGGATTTTACGTTTTTCAACAAGCTGATTATACAGAGCCGTAAATGCAGAAACCGAATCAGTGATTTCTGCGTAAATGTCAAGATACCGGCGGTGCTCAGAAACTTTCATAAGCAGCTGCTGGTCGTGCTGGCCATGAATATCCACCAGAAATGCAGAAAAATCGGCAAGAAGGGCTTTTGTAACCGGAGCCTCTCCAATCCAGGCGGAAGATTTTCCGTTGTCCCGTATAATTCTTCTTATTATGATGCGTTTTTCTTCAGGCTGAATTCCATGCTCTTCAAGCCACTGGAAAGCTTCACTGCTTTCAAGCAAAAACACTCCCGAAACATGCGCTTCATTGCATCCGGCGCGAATCTGCTCAGCAACAGCCTTTCCTCCCAGCAAAAAAGCCAGGCTGCCTATGAGGATAGATTTTCCGGCTCCAGTTTCACCGCTCAGAACAGTAAATCCTTTTTCAAATTCAATGTGGGCGCTTTCAATAAGGGCAAAATTTTTTATATCAAGCTCTTCAAGCACGGGGACCTCCTGACCAGTTCAGCTTGCTTTGCAGTGCCGAGAAAAATTTTTCCTGGGTAGAGCAGACAAGCCTTGCATGAAATTGCGGTATTTTCAATATCAAAACATCACCTTCCGACAAGGCAAAATCAATCTGTCCGTCACATGTCAGCAAAACATCAGAACGGCTTTTCATCACGGTAATAACAATTTCGCCATTTTCGCCGAAAACCAAAGGGCGGGCCGACAAACTGAAAGAGCTGACAGGTGTCAAAACCAGCGCAGAAAGCTCAGGCGCAACAATAGGTCCTCCGGCAGCGGCGGAATAGGCAGTAGAACCGGTTGGCGTGGAAACTATTATTCCGTTTGTCTTAAAAGGTCCTAAAAGAGCATGGTTGTAGGCCACGTTCAAATTAACAAGATGCGATGACGGACAGCTTGAAATCACGCAGTCATTCATTCCGCAGCAGGTGAACACTGTCTTTCCGCTTCTCAAAACCTCGCACTGGACAAGAGAACGGCTGCTTATATAGCATTTGTCCCTTAAAAAAAAATCAAGCTCTTCCTGCCAGCCATTTTTTGATACAGCCGCAAGAAAACCGAATTCCCCGAGGTTTACAGGAAAAACAGGAATTCCGATGGGAGCACAGCCCCTGCAAGCAAACAAAACCGTTCCATCGCCGCCCAAAGTCACAACAAAATCATATCCAGAAAAATCCAGCTCAAGAAACTGAGAGCGGACTTTATTCCCGTCATATAAAAAAAGCGAGGTTTTTATGCTTCTTTCCTTTAGAAACGCTGAAATTTCAGAAGCAAGGCTTTCGGCGTCCTTTTTGAATGAATTAGCAATAACAAGGCAATTTTTCATGGCAAAGAAGATAAAACTTTCAATATAAGAGCTGTATCCTTTTGACCGAGGCGCGGATACAGGGGAAACAAGGCGCACCGCAACAGCAGGGAATTTGCGCAAATACACTGCGAAGCAAGCTCTTCCTGTCTGAGCGCAATTATGGAATTTTCAAAAGCCTGCCTGACCTCAATATTTTTTTTCTGCGCATAGGATTTTACGTCTTTAAAGCCTGAATTCAAAACCAGCGGAAAAGAATAAACAGTGGATTCATCCTCGGAAGCCCGGACAAATGTCTTATGCCTTCCTGACATCACAGCCCTTGAAAAGAGAGAAAAAAGCTCACGCCTAGTTTTTTCATTTCTAGAAAATTCCTTGAGCTCAACAAGGGCAAGCGCGGCATTCATATCAGGCAGAATATCAGTAGATGGACTCTCCTCTGCAATATGCTTCAAGACTGTCCATTCCTTGCGGCCGGGTGCAATAAGCAAGGCTCCTCCGCCGGCTGTTATAATATCACGGTCTTCCATTCCAAGAATTGCATAAAGACCGTACATTCCTGCTTTCCGCCTGGAAAGAGGCTTCTGCTCAGCTCCCTGTTCATTTTCAGGTTGCTCTTCAGCAGAATAAGACGAAAGCGCAGATTGTGAAATATCTTCAATAAGCGGAATTCCAAGCTCTAAAAATGCCTTTATATCAGGCAAAATTCCCATTGTTTCTGCCAAAACCAAAAGCCGCCCGCCGTTTTTTATGCACTTTTCAACAGAATCAACAGTCACAAGTCCTGTTTCCTCGCACACATCAGCAACCAGAGGCTTATAGCCGAATTTTTCCACAGTCTGAATCTGATACGAGGGAGCAAGCGCGCTCAATATAACACCGGTTTCTTTCGGCAAATCCAATGCCCTGAAAATATATTCCAATGCAATGGCAGGACTTCTAAGGGCAACAGCACCGTCAAAGCCAATAAGCTCCTTTGCAGTCTGCACAAGTCTTGTATTCATTTCCCCCGGCCCGATTTTTTCATCAACCATGCAGGTCAGAACGGCTTCCATTTCCTTGCGCCGGATTGTTGAACTATATGTATGAATCATTTGCAATTCCTAACTGACACTCCAAAAACCGAAGTTTCCAGAGAGTTCCTGATAAAAATATGAGCGCATGATTTTCCCGCCTTAACACAAAAGCTGAAAATCAAAAAGCTCAATGCAAAACTCAAAAAACTGAAATTTCCGGGTTATCTCTAGACAGCGTCCGGATCAAGAATTTTCTGAAGTTCTTTTGCATTAAACAGTCTGCGCGTATCAAGGATAATAAGATAGCTATTTTCCTGGCGGACAACACCATAAATATATTCAGTTCCAATTCCACTGAGCATCTGTGGCGGCGGCTTGATTTCATCTCCCTGGACAGGAACAACACGGGCAATTCTGTCTATGATAATTCCTATTTTATTTCCTTCGATATCAAGAATAATAAATCCGCCCTCATCCTCGCAGATATCATCTTCAGAATCGACTGTCATTTTCTTTATATAAAATCTTTTATGTAAATTTATTATCGGAATAACTTCTCCGCGTAAATTTATAATGCCTTCAACGTAGAAAGGAGCATTCGGAATCGGCCTGACATTCTGAATCTTTACAATTTCCTTAACATCCATAATGTCAACACCGTAAAGCTCATCCCCAAGCTGGAAAGTTACAAGCTGCAACAATGTATCTTCATCTGCCATAGATTTCTCCTATGAATTCATAAGATTTCAGGGCAAAATTCCTGTAAAAACTGAAGTTTTGCAAGGTTCCCTATATAAAATCCGCCAGACAGGCCAGATTCAAAAACGAATTTCAAAGACAATCTCCAAAAATTCTTCTATATATTTTAATTCATAAAACAATTCTAGTCTACTATAAATAATGACAAAACATCCACTTTTGGAATTCCGTTCTTCTTTAGAATCTCACAGCAGCTTTCAACCGTAACACCTGTTGTAAGGACATCGTCAATCAAAAGAACATGCGCAGGCAGTGCATTTTTAATGAGGAGTTTTTCCATGAGCGCAGCCTCCCTGTAAATTTTTCCCTTGGCAGACAGTCTTTTCTGCCTGTCCAGTTTTTTCTGCTGAAGTTTTTCAGTCCGCTCCAGAATTCTAAAAACAGTATATCCGTATTTTTTTTCAAGAATCCGCACAAGCTCATCAATCTGATCCCAGCCTCTTGAACGAATTTTTCCCGGGCGCGGAGGAACAGGAACAATGCAGGAAATTTCAGGCAGGGATTTTTTTATCACTGTATCGCATATTCCTGCAAAAAACAGCGAAAGACTCCTTTGGTTCTGCATTTTCCATTCAAACAGAAGCGTTTTAGCCCAGAGCCTATAGGGAAAAACTGAAACAACCCTGTCTGAATTCCGCAGAACCCGGCCGCTCCGGCACGACATGCACACTTCAAATTCACTCAGCAGAACTTTTCCGCATATACGGCACCTGTCTGAACGAAAATTCCCGGCACGGGCATAAAGCCTGCGTGAACAGGAACGGCACAGCAGACCATAAAAAGTAGAAGCTCCGCATCGGCAGCATTTTCCGTTTCCAAACATAAGATTCAAGGCAAGCATCGCATAATACTTGAAATCGTAAAGCGTAAATTTCTTAAAAGGCATCAATAATATTATTGCCGGAAAAATAAAAAAAAATGCCGTTTTTTAAGAAAATTTTCGGAATTATTTTGCGCAGAGACTTTTTTTCCAACGCAGGATAGATTGGAGAGCCTGCATCGGAGTCATATTGTCGACATCGCACGACATAATTTCGTCAACCACCAGTTCCTCTTCCGGAAAAAGTGACTCGGAAAAAATCTGCACTTTACATTCAGGAGCCGCCGCGGTTTCTGTTTCAGGAATTATCATAGAAGCATTGCCCTGAATTTTTTCAAGAATTTTCCCAGCGCGCTCAATGACCGCAGAAGGAATTCCAGCAAGCCTTGCGACATGAATTCCGTAGCTGTTCTTGCTTGAACCTTCGATAACCTTTCTAAGGAAAACAATGTCGCTTCCGTTTTCCGCCACGGCCATGCACAAAAGCTTAAGGGATTTATGCTCAAGCCTTGTAAGCTCATGATAATGTGTCGCAAAAAAAGTCTTGCACTTCAGCGTATTCAAAAGATATTCGCTTACTGCCCAGGCAATGGAAAGACCATCCTCGGTGCTGGTTCCGCGCCCAACTTCGTCCATGATAACCAAAGACTGTCTGGTCGCCGAGCGCAGAATTCTAGCGGTTTCTGTCATTTCAACAAGAAAAGTCGACTCTCCGCGGGCAAGATTATCGCTGGCACCAACACGGCAAAAAATCTTATCAACAATTCCGAGCCTTGCGCTATCCGCTGGAACAAAGCTTCCGGTCTGGGCAAGAAGAGCAATAAGGGCATTCTGGCGCAGAAAGGTGCTTTTTCCTGCCATATTCGGGCCTGTAATCAAGGCAAATGACGGGGAATTTTCATCCGAGTTTCCGCACAGCTCCACATCATTGGGAATAAATTCGCCTGCGGGAAGATGGCGCTCCACAACAGGGTGCCGGCCGCTCTTCACAAAAAATTCATGGCTTTCGGCAAGAACAACAGGGCGCGTCCAATTATACAGAACTGCGGATTCAGCAAAGGAACAGATTGAATCAACATAAGCGATTTTTCTTGAAGTCTGCTGAAGATACGGAATATATTTTTTCAGCTCATTTCTGATTTCAATAAACAGATTCCGTTCTAGCTCAAGAATTTTTGCCCCGGATTCGTTCAATGAACTTTCAAGCTCCTGAAGTTTTTCCGTTGTGTACCTTTCAGCATTTAAAAGAGTTCTCCGCATAATAAAATGCGGCGGAATTTTATCCAGTTTTCCCCGGGTGACTTCTATAAAATACCCAAGGTTTCCAGTATTTTTTATTTTCAGATTCTGTATTCCGGTCTTTTCTTTTTCAGATTCAATATATTCTTCAAGAATTCCATTGAAATCATCCCTGACTTTTCTCCAGTAATCAAGCTCCTCAGACCAGCCGGACTTTATAATGCGCCCCTCTGTAAAAACCGTGGAAGGATCCTCTGCAATCGAATTTTCAATAAGGTCAACAATCTGGCGGGCTGAATCATTTTCCGGCATAGAAAAATCATAATGCTCCAGAAGCGACTGCGCCTTGAGCCAAAACTGAAGGCTGTTCTTCAGCGCCTGTAAATCCTTTGCATGCGCCCTGTCCATTGCAATTCTTCCAGCGAGCCGCTCAGTGTCAAGAATTCCATCAAGAGCATCGCGCACACAGTGAAGCAAATTCCTGTTGTCCACAAAAAGCTCAACATGGCTTTGCCTTGAGCAAATTTCAGCCTCATTTGTAAGCGGAAAAGAAAGCCATGTGCGCAAAAGACGGCTGCCCATTGCAGTCTTTGTATTGCTCACCGACTCCAAAAGCGTAAAGCTGGAAGAGCCGTCCCTCAGATTGGATGTGATTTCAAGGTTCCTGCGCGAGGAATCATCTATGACAACAAACTGAGAGTCCTGGTAAACAGAAATCCCTGAAATATGGGGAGCAGAAGCATTTGTAGTTTTTTCTATATAATCCAGAAGAAAACCAGCCGGCGGAACTTCAGGGCTTTGAGGTGTAAGAGAAAACGAATTCAGATTGGCAACCTTGAACTGCTTCACAAGATGCTCATAGTTTTTTTCCGCATTGAAATGCCAGTCAGGATACCAGGAAACAGATGAAACTGAAAGCGACTCAATGGCGGCGAGGATTTCTTTCCGGTTTTTCAGGCTCTCAGGAAGAATCAATTCCTTGGGTCTGCATCTTCCAAGCTCCTTATAAAAATACTCGGACAAATCAGCCTCGGGAAATTTTGTCGCCCGGAATTCACCGGTTGTAACATCGATATAAGCAAGCCCGGCAAAGCCGCCTGAAATGTAAAGCGATGCAAGAAAGTTGTTGACACCGCCTTCAAGATATTCGCTTTCCACAGCAGTTCCGGGTGTGACAACTTCAACAACCTTTCGCTCTGTAAGCCCGCGCTTGGCAACTTCTCCAATCTGCTCCGCCACTGCGATTTTTTTTCCCATCCGCAGCAGGCGCGCAATATAGCTTTTTGCGGAATGAAAGGGAATTCCGCACATCGGATTATCGCCCTTATGTGTCAATGTAAGATTTAAAAGACGTGAAACTTCAACAGCATCCTCGTTGAACATTTCATAAAAATCGCCCAGCCTGAAAAACAAAACATCATCCGGGTGCTGCTTTTTTATTCCAAGGTACTGCGAAATAACAGGGGTTTCGTCCGCCATTTTCTGCTCCAAATTCTACACTGCCACAGCGCGCCGGGGGAAGCCTCAAAACTTCAGTGTAAAAAAATAATATCGCTATTTTCCAGATAAAAAAACACAAAAACAGCAATGCGACCTTATCTGAGTCCAAGCTTAGCAATGACCTGCTCTGTAATATCAACAGAAGGACTGTACCATAAAACAGAATTTGACTCCTGAAGATTTAGAATCATGCTGTATCCCCCGGTTTCCGCCACCCTGGCAAGAGTGTCATACAAATCCTTGTAAAAGGCGTTGTTGTCCTGAAGGGATTTTTTTAGAGATTCCAGCTCAGTGTTTTTTGCGTTTGTATATTCATTTATAAAGTCTGCCTTCTTGGTTATCTTGGCTTCAAGCCTCATTGCCTCAGAATCATTTCCATTGCGCTCATATTCAATTTTCTGGTCATTCAAATTCTGAAGCTCGGCAACAAGGCGGTCTATCTCTCTTTTAAATTCCTCTTTTTTGTTTTCATAGTTTCTCACAGGAGCTGAATTTCTGAAATACGCCTGATAAACCTTCGATGTATCCACAACCGCGAATTTTGTAATCTGCTGGGAAAACGAAAATGCGGCAGAAAAAAATCCAAGAAAAACAAAAAAAATAAAAAACTTGCTGAAATTTCTTTTCATAGTAAAACTCCTGTTAGTTTTGGGTTATCTAAAAAAAATTCAGTTTTTCAAGAAACCCTTTTTAAATTCACAAAATATACTAGCGGTTTGTCATGCTGAATGACAAAACAAAGTGCCAGTTGGACTTCCAGTTGTAATCACCGTCTCCGTCCTGGTCAGTAAAGACAGGGGAACCATCTCTGATTTTGAATGTGTTTGCAAACAAAAGTCGCAGCGGGAACTGCTGTATGGAAAACCTAAAGCTCGGGCCGAAGCTAAAATACCAGTCTTCCTCCTTCAAGTTGAAAAACTGATATGGCTCGTCAGTGATTGCAACGGCATCTCCCCATAAATCAAGAGAAAAAATTCCCGGAATTACAGGCATTCTAAGCTCAAGCGAATTGCACCACAAAGCCTTTCCGCGGCCCTTGTCAGAATTATAAACTGTCCATCCGCGTCCGTTAAACATTCCGTCTATATAAAGCTGGTTGTTTCTTCTTATAGCAGTGTCCAGGGCTGGAAACTGAAACGAAAGTCCCGAATACCCCATAAGAACAAGTTTTAAAGCCCAGCTGTCAGTCAGCGGCTTGTTTATGAGCGTGAAGTATTTTTCACCCTTTGTGTCAGTGCGCAAATAAAATTCAGATTCTCCCCAGCTAGGAGCAAAAGGCAGAAAATCCTTATGTATAAGTCCGTACCATGAAAGACGCTGGCTCGCAAACCATCCGCTGGAAGGGTCCCATGCAATATTTCTTCCGTCCATGGAAAATGCAGTCCAGATAGAATTACGCGGCTCCCAGTTGTCAGAATACTGACTTACGGAACTATCATAAGGAATCCAAAGACTGTCATCATACAAATTGTTTATAAGGCTGTTTGTAATTCCCCCGGAAAGTGTGAGAATTGCAAAGTTCGGCGTCCAGCGGTGTCCCAGAGAAAAACCAAGACTGAACTGATTCTGCTCGTACTCCATATAGTAATAATCATCGTCAATGTCACCGCTCGGAAGCATTTTATCACGCAGCGCATAATTATTCGAATGTGAATAGCTGAGCGAAACATTTGTGCTTATAGGCTTATTAAAAAGCCAGTTCTGTCCGTAGTTCAAGGAAACGGACTGCTCATTTGTGGAAAGCGTTGTTCCAATAGAAGCAAGCCGTCCTTCGCCGAAAATATTTGAATCCTGAATGCGCGCAGTAAGGGCAATAGGAATTTCCCCAGGATCAGACACACCGCTGAATGTAAATCCAAAGTCAAGAGTTGTTGTGCTCTGCTCTTCCACTGTAAAAACAATATCAACAAGATTTTCCTCTGAACCCTGAAGGACTTCCGGGGAAACCGCAGAAAAATACTGAAGATTATAAAGATTTCTCAGACCGTTTGAAATTTTCGCATTTGAAAAAATATCGCCTTCCTCAATCGGAATTTCACGGCGGATAACAAAATCCTTTGTTTTTTCATTTCCCTTTATAAGGATATTTTCAATATGGCTTCTGGAATTTTCCTGAATTTTGATTGTATAGGAAATTACCTTTAAGTCCACATCCTTATTCACATCTACCATAAAGCGGTTTGAAGTATATCCATTTTCATAATATAAATTCTGGATATTCATTCTTGTTTCCTGAAATTTGGTTTCGTTGTAAACCGCATCTTTCTTCAGGGTAACAAGATCGTCAAGTTCTTTCGTGGAAAAAACACGATTTCCTTCAAAAGTGATTCCGCCAAAAATATACTGTATTCCTTCCTGAATCTCAAAGGTAATCTCTATTTCCTCGCGGTTTTTCTTGGCATTATAAGAAACTTTCTGATCAATATTTATGACTTTTGCATCAGCATAGCCGCGGTTCTGATAGTAGCTTGCAATAGCCCTTGAATCCGCAGCGAGAGATGACTCTTGAAACGAGCCTTTCTTAAAAAGCCCCGCTTCCTTCATGGAAATTTTTCCCTTCAGTGTTTTTGAAGAAACAACTTCGTTTCCGGCAAAATTAATGGTCTTTACAACAGTCTGCCGGCCTTCTTTTATAGTGAAAGTAACATAGGCACCATCATCGCGCATTTCAAAGGAAGAGCTTACAGAAATTTTTGTATATCCCTTTTCAATATAGTAATTGCGGATGGCGCGCTCATCCTCAAGAATTTTGCTTTCGACAAAAATATCCTTTGCCTTTAAGGAAATTTTTGACTTGAGATCAGCATCGTGTATGTACCTGTTGCCGTCAAAAATAAGCTTCATCACAACAGGACGCTCAACAACGCTCAGCAGAAGATTCACTGTTTTTCCGTTGTCAGAATTCTTGGCGGCTTTTATTTCAACATCATCAAAATATTCAAGTGAAAATATCCTATCGTAAAGGTCGCTGATAAGCTCATCGGAAAACGGCTTGCTTATAAAAGCGCTGGTAACGCCATCCAAGTCTCCGTGCTTTACGTTTTTAAGATTATCAAAAACAATATTTTTTATCGGCTTTCCATAATACCAGTCTTCCGAGGCAGTCTGGGCAGAAACAGGAGCAGCACAAAAAAACGCCGCAACACAAAAAACAACAAACACAAAAAAAGTGTTTTTAATGCGCATAAAAAATCCTCTGTACATTCAGGGAAACACCTAATAATCGAACCATGACTATTCAGTGCTAACCATAATATCTGCTATTTTGCAGTATCTCAAAGAAATACAAAAAACAGCAGGAAAGTGCAGACCAGCCGCTACGGGTGCAGGACAGCGCTTTCCTAGAATGATATACGCCATGACAGTGTAACAGAAGTCGCCTGTGTCCAAGACTGCTGGATTTCTCCCAGGTCAGGAGCAAAATTCCATCGTATATTGGCAAAAGGCGCTTCAAATTCCAGACCGATTTCAGGCTGAAAAACAAGCCCTCTACCCAAAGCCTCGCCAGAATTCATTCTGGTCTTGTCATAAGTCCAATGCAGCAAAGCATCAGCGTAAATATCATCACCAAAATATTTTCCAATATAAACAGTTGAATTATCAAATAAGTTACCAATTATTGAATTATTACCAGAAGTACTGTTCATATCGAGCCCCTGCATAATTGAATTCTGCAGGATTGCTGTTCTGACAGAAAATATATCAAAATTACTCAAATCACGCAATGCACTTTCAATTTTTCTAAGCAGAGTAACCTGCACTCCGTAGTCTCCCGCCGCAACAAGAAGGTTTCCAACTGAGGACGAATCCCCGGAAGCAATCTGCCCCAGAATTTCCATAATTTCATTTTCAGACTTTGCAGGGCTTGAAGAAAGCACCGCATTGAAGCGCGAAATATTCTGTGAAATGGCGGAAAGAACAATCGTAACAGGATCTCCGTTTCTATCATGCTCACGGGTTTCTGCGCGCACAGTTATAACAGGGTCAAAGCGATTCTGGGTTTCATCCAAAACCAGCTGACCTTGCTTAAGGTAGAAGTTGCGGCTCAGGTACGAAATTTCTCCGCCGCGCAAAACAACATCGCCCTTTATCGCCCAAAGTCCGGTTGCCGTGTCCGCTGTTACATAAATCGGAGTTGACGGGGCAACAAGGCTTCTGACCAGAGGATTTATTGCAATCTGAACTTTTTTTCCAATCAAAAGATCAAGGTTTATCGCAAAGTCAATGTTTCCGGCCGCAGCAGGATTTTTTTTCTGGCTCAGATCAGAAGCATTCACGGAAACCGAAAGCTCCGCGTTTCGCAGCCCGACTGAACCACTCAGGCTGACCGAACGATCTTCCATGACAAGAGCGGCATCCACAGAAGTATAGCCCTTGATTCTGAAATACGAAAGATTCGAGTCAATCGGGATGTCCATGCCGTCCAGAGTCGCAAGATACAATTCAAGGTTTGAAAGCGCCCACCTGTCAACTGTAACAAGCGCATTGGCGGCAAGAATTCCGTCCTCGATTTTAAAGTTCGTTTCCGGAACTGAAATTTCCTCCTGAACAAAATCCACATTCACTTCATCCGCTGTAAAATGCTCCGGAATAAACTGCGGCAGATTAAATTCCAGGTCGGAAATCACAAGGCGCCCATCCATGTCAGGATCCGTTATAAGCCCCGTCAAGTTAAGGTGCCCCTCGATAATCGCGGAGTAAACAGAAAAAAGGCTTGAATTAAAAAGATGCGCGCACTTTGAAACATCCCAGTATATGTCATCAAAATCAAGATTCACCATCTGCTTTTTTACAGTTCCGTTCAGATTAAAATGAAGCGGCTTTCCGTTGGCAACAGAAAAATTGACTTTTCCATCCTCAAGAATTTCTCCGAATGCGCCGAGTGTTTCATCTGTAAAAATATCAAAGCGGCCGGGCGAGCGTATGACAGTAAATTTAAACGGTGTAAAATCGGAAACAAGGTCGCTTTCAACAGAAGCAAAAGTTGTTTCTATTGAATATGCCTCCGGGAAAAACGAATCCGAATTTTCAGACATATTGGAAAGCAGAAATTCAATTCCAGCCTCAAGTTTTTTTTCTCCGGCCTGAACACCGGCCTTCATGGAAGCAGTTCCGTCAAAAGTTCCAAAATCAATATTCGCAGAAACAGGCCCCACATGGAAATTCCGCCACAGAATATCCGCCCCGGAAACAGTAAATACATTTTCAATAAGCGAAAACTCCGCGGAAGCTGTAAGATTCGCGCCGCCAAGAAACACGGATGAATTTTCAAGCTTTACAGAAATATACGGATTTTCAAGAGTTCCGCTCATGGACAAATCCGCATTTACAGTATTTTCATCCTTCTGCCCCAAAAGAAAACGGCTCACAGGGAACGACTCGACTTTTGCGCCCGCTGAAAAATAAAAATCACGCTTCATGGTTTCAATGGAAAATTTTTCGCCGGTGGGATTTGAAAGCTCCATTTCCACTGAAAGATTTTCAGAAGTATTCAGTCCGCTCATATTCAGCGAAAGTTTGGAGCTGCTGAACAAAAAATCGTTCATGTTCCAGAATGCATAGCCGTCGCCTTCAAGCTGCGAAAAAGAATCGCGGTAGACAATGCTGGATGCAAGAAAGTTTTTTTCGTTTATCTCGCCTTTTAAAGCAAGCTCGGGCTTCAGGCGGAATTTTCCGGAAAGCTCTGAAAAAGAAAAATTTTCGATTGAAACATTCCAGTCATCTCTTGAAAAAACAGAAAAGCTTGAGTCGAGCGAAAAAGAAAGCAGAAAATCATTCACAGAAACCGGCAAATTCTGAAAGCGCAGAGTTCCGTCAGTGAAATTCTTAAAATCAACCGCCAAATCAAGGCCGTAGCTTCCTGAAATATTCAGCCAGTCGCCAAAAGCAAAAAGTCCGCTCAGGGAATATGGAATAGAGTTGAAGCTGAAATCTGAAGAAAAGTGCATCTGGTTCTGGGGGAATTCAACATCAAGCCCGAAGCCCGAAGCCAGTGTGTTTTTTCCAAAAATAAAATCCGCCTTGCTCACCTGCACAGAAACCCCGGAAGGTCCGCCAGTTCCGTCAAAAGAAAGCAGAAGCACTTCCCTGTCCTTTTTTGTATTCGCAAAAATTGCGAGCGGCGAATTATAATTGTAGTCCTTGAAATCTGTGGCAAAATATGCTTCCACATTTGAAATATAAGGCTCTGTAAAATTCACAACGCCGTTCAAAACATTTTCGCCGTCTTTTTCCGTAAAGAACGCGCCGGTTTTTACCCCGGTCTGCACAAAGAAATTTTTCAGCTCCGCGGAAGCCTGAAGATACATATTTTTTCCGAGCTGAAGACTGCCGCTTGCGCTTATCCGACCCGGCTCTCCGTATTCAATGTGCGAATAATCGCTGGCCTCAATAGCAAGCTCAATAGAAGTTCCGAGCGAGGAATATCCCTGAAAATCCGTGTAGCAGCTGTAGTCGCCAAAATAAAGCTGGGGAATAAAAAAATCAAAGCCCTTTGTTCTGCGCGGCTCAAAAAAAATCTCAGCGGAAATTTTATTGCCGTTAAAAAAAGTGTAATACTCAAGATTCATGTAGCCCGAAGGCTGAAGACGCGGAATATTAAAACCGCCTTCAAATGTTCCGCACACAATTCCGCCGGAAGCAGAAAGATTTTTTACAATTATATCATCGTTGTTCCCAGAGCCGTCAAAAACAACAGTCTGGGAATCACTGGTGAATCTCCGCGGAAACACAACAGTTGTGCTGGAATTCCAGTTGTAGTTGAAGCTATTTAAATCCATAAAGAATTCCGAGTCTGTCGTAACAACTGTTCCCCTGAAAAATTCACAGATTGAATTCGCTTTTTTCATTCTGACAGTTTTCAGAGGATCAAAGCGCGAAGATTTAAACTGCGCAGAAAGAATGTTCGAATTCAAATCCAAAGAAGCCACGGCATTGAACGGAAAAATTTCACGCACAGAATAAACATCAAGGCGCGCGCTGGTGTACACCGCAAGAAAATCAAGGCGGCGCACAGAAATATCGGCGGCGGAATAATTGTCAAGCCTTATGCTGCATGAACTTCCCGAAACAGAATTTAAAACTCTCCCGTTCACGGCAAAGGAGAAGCCAAGGTTTTCACTGCCAGAAAAAAACATCACATTTCCGGCGGTCTTAAAATAAATGGCAACATCGCCGCCTTCCTTTTCAACAGAAAAATTTTTCACCGCCGCAGAAATTTTTTTATTCCCCGACGAAAAAGAAAACCTGAGATTTTTTACCTGAACATCAACAGGAATTATAAAGGCGATTTTCCTGACAAGATTTTCAAAATCGGAAGCGGAAAACTGCGCGGACTCCTCAAAAGATTCCTGTTCCCCGGAAGAAAAATTCGAAATCAGCGCAGAGTCTTCGATGTTTACAACAACATCCTTCAGGAGAACTTTTTCAAATGAATTCTCCAAATCTCCCTTCAGCAGCTTTGAAAAACTGAAAAACACCGCCGCCTTTTTTACCGAAAGAATTTCACGGCCTGTTTCTGCCTCGCAAAGCACTATACCTTTTATGCGGATTTTTGATAAAATAGACGGCGATAAGGATGAATATGAAATTCCAAGCCCGGTGCTTTTTTCAAGATTCTGCATCGCTTTTTCTCCGCAGCTTCTGATTGCGCTGTCGACCCTGTTGTATACAGGTTTCATCGCGATAACAAAAGACGCAGCTATCAAGAGAAAAATAAAAATGCCTATGCCTGTCTTCAGCACCCTGAATTTCATGGAAATCTCCGAGGGCTATCTCAAAAACTTCAGTTTTTCGAGTTTTCCCCCAATATATTTTAACAGAAATCACAACTTTAGGAAATGCCACTGTTTTGGCGCAGGAGAAGCCTCATGGTTTTAGAAAATTTTATTGTACTTGAAGGAATCGACGGAGCAGGAACAACAACGCAGCTGAATATCCTAAAATCAAAGGCAGCGGAATTTTTATTCACGGCAGAGCCAACTTCTTCGCCCACCGGAAAATTTCTAAGGCAGATACTCAAAGGCGAAATTCAGCTCAGCAATGAAACGGCCGCCTATATTTTCGCCGCGGACAGAAATGAGCATATAAACGGCGCTTTAAAAATAGAAGAAAACACTCTGGTCACAGGAATAAGGGAAGCCTGCGCAAACGGAAAAATTGTTGTGAGCGACAGATACCTTTTTTCAAGCCTCGCATATCAAAGCATCGGATGCGCGCCGGAAATTCCAAGAGCCTTGAACCAGTTTTTTCCGCTCCCAAAGCTGCTGTTCTTTTTTGACATCAATCCCGAGGACGCGCTCAAAAGAATCAGCGGAAGAGAGCAAAAAGAAATTTTCGAAAAAATCGACTTCCTTGAAAAAACCAGGGAGGAATACAAAAAAGTGCTTTCTGAATACGATGGAACAGAAGCCGGAAAAGGAATGAAAATAATACACATAGATGCGATGCTTGACCGCGAAAAAATCAGCCTTCAGATTGAAGATGAAATAAACAGGGCTTACGGCGGAATTCTTAACGGAAAAGCAAAAAACATTTAAGTTTTTTCAGAGGTTTTCTTAATAGAATAATTTTTTTTTCCGATATTCAAAAGGTGAAGATTTCTTTTTTTAAAACAGCTAGAATCATATCAGTTTTTCTCATTCTGCTTGTTTTTCCGCTGGAAACTTCCTCGGCATATATGGTCAAATACAAAGAGGATTTTTACAAGCTCTACCATGTTCATTACCAGCAGCAGCCCGATGACTGCATTGAAAATATCTACTGGCTTGAAAAAGCCGTAAAGGCGGATTTCTGCAATCCCCTGTACGCATACGCAAAAATTGAAAACGAGCTGCAATGGGAAAAATACCGCTACCTTTTTCAGATGCACCTGAACCTGAAGCTCATTGAACAGCATCTTCGCCTTGGAAGAATCTACGACAAAAACGCCGCGTATTTTTACGATGCGCCATGGAAAGAAGAATATCTCCGCAATCTTGAAAAAGCGAAAACCTGCTACGAAGCGGGCTATGCCTACTGGCAGGAAGCTTCCATCTGGGCTGAAAAAGCGAACACGGGAAAATTCCGCTTTCTCTTTTTGACAAGCCTACAGTACTGGGAAGATGAGCGCGAGCGGATAAACACAGGCGCGCTTGACTACAAGAAAACCCTTGACCGCGAGCTGAAACACCTTGACAAAGTTATAGATGATTTAAAATCATTAAACTAAAAACCCAAAGGCCTGCTCAAAAGTAATTCACTATCCATTTTAAATCTGCTATACTCATAAAAATGTCTTTAAACTGCAATGAAATAAATTTAGTACTCAGCGAACTCAACCTAGAAGGCTCTTTCATTCAGGAAATAATCCAGTCAGGATACGACACTGTTTCATTAAAAATAGTCGGCAGGGAAGAGCCGTTTTACATTGTGCTCTGCACTTCTCCGCAGTCATGCAGAATAAACAGAACATTCCAGAAGCCGCCCAAAAACGAAAAGCCGCTTCGGTTCAATGAATTTTTAAAGTCCCACGTTCAGGGAATGAGAATAAATTCATGCAGGCAGCTCGGTCTTGAAAGAATAATAAAATTCGATGTTTCAACATGGAAGGACAGGCTGTTTGTTTTTTTCAGGCTCTGGTCAAATGCGGCGAACATTATCGTAACAGATACAGACGGAAAAATTCTTGACTGCCTTTACAGACGTCCCGGAAAAGGCGAAGTCAGCGACGGATTATTTCTTCCGCAGGAAAAAATTCCAACAGAGGAAGAAAAAAAAATATCCCTGGAAAAATTTCCAATCCGCACATTCAGCAAGGAAGAATTTCCAGGCATAAATGAAAATTCGTCGTTCAACGAAAAAATAAATATATATTACACCGAGTACACCGGCCAGCTTTCCAGAGAAGCCTTACTTCAGCAGGCGGAAAAATGGTACACTTCAAAACGCAGTAAAATGGAGAATGCGCTTCAGCATCTCATTTCAAAAAAAGCTGAATTTGAAAATGCGGAAAAACTCAGGCACACGGGCGATCTGATTCTTTCATTTGCAGCGGACATAAAAGGCTCGTTTCTGGACTGCACGGATTACAACACCGGCGAAAAAATTCACATCAGGCTGAACGAAAAACTTAATGCGCAGGAAAATGCCGCCGTTTACTATGAGCAGTATAAAAAAGCCGTTTCCGGAATAGAATCCCTTGAGCATGACATTGAAATTTCAAAAAAAACACTTGAGCTTCTGGACAAAGAATACAAGCATATCCTTGCGGAAAAAAACACTCTCAAAATCGAGCAGCTGCTCCGGCACGACACAAAGCCGCGGCAGCAGACTCAGAAAAAGCATCCGGGGCTTCATTACGAAATCGACGGCTGGACAATAATTGTGGGCAGAAATTCCTCTGAAAACGACGAGCTTTTAAGGCACACTGTAAAAGGCCAGGATCTGTGGCTGCACACAAGGGATTATGCAGGCGGCTACGTTTTTATCAAGGCAAGGAAAAACAAAAGCATTCCACTTGAAATTCTTCTTTACGCCGGAAATCTTGCTGTTTACCATTCAAAGGCAAGAAAAAACAGAGCGGCGGATTTATACTACACACAGGTAAAATTCCTGAGGCGCGCAAAAAACGGTCCGAAAGGTCTTGTGCTTCCGACACAGGAAAAAAATTTATTTGTGAAAATAGATGATGAAAAATTAAAGCGACTTGATGAAATAGAAAAATCAAACATTATTTTATAGGACAGGAAAATGAAAATATCAGAAATTCTTGAAAGCAAAAAAACACTTTTATCGTTTGAAGTTTTTCCGCCGAAACAGCAGGCAAATTTTGAAAGCACCGTAAAAACTGCAAAGGAGCTTTGCGCGCTTTCTCCTGATTTTATGAGCGTAACATACGGCGCGGGCGGAACAACCCGGGAAAACACAGTTGAGATTTCGGCGCAGATTTTGTCATTCGGAACACCGGCGCTTGCCCATCTGACCTGCGTGGGAAATTCCTTGGACAGCATAAAGTCGACTGTTTCAGAAATGAAAAAAAACGGAATTGAAAATATACTGGCACTGCGCGGAGATATTCCACAGGGACTTCCAGTTCCGCTGGACAAAGACCTTGAGCATGCTGACATTCTTGTAAAAATTTTAAAGCAGGAAGGATTCTGTGTGGGCGGCGCGTGCTATCCCGAAGGCCATCCCGAAAGCCAGAACAGGCAGGACGACATCGAAAACCTGAAATATAAAATTGACGCCGGAGTTGATTTCCTTACAACCCAAATGTTCTTTGACAACAATATGCTCTACAGCTATCTTTACCAAATTCAGTCAAAAGGAATTCATGTTCCTGTTTTTGCCGGAATAATGCCAATCACAAACAGCAGCCAGGTTTCAAGAATGGTGAAGCTTTCGTCCGCCTACATTCCTGCAAAGCTTCTTTCCATCTGCGACCGTTTTTCAGAAAGTCCGGAGGCAATGCGCCAGGCAGGAATCGCCTATGCAACTGATCAAATCATCGACCTTATCTCAAACGGAATACGAGGCATTCACATTTATACAATGAACAAACCGTCAGTTGCCCAGGAAATTTACCGCAACGTGAACAGCATAATCTCTGCAATCAACAGCTAAAACAAGGAGAAGCCGATTGAGCGACTTTAAGAAATTTCTGAATGAAAAAATACAGAATCTGGAGCCTGTTTTCTTTGACGGCGGAATGGGAACAATGATTCAAAAAATCCCGGGGCTTTCCTATTCCATTCCAGAAGAACTGAATTTCTACAATCCTGAAAAAATAAAGGAAATCCACAGAAAATATATACTTGCCGGAAGCAACGTCTGCACTTCAAATACTTTTGGCGCAAATCCAATCAAGCTTGAAAAATCCTCACACTCAGCGAAGGAATTTATTGAAGCTGGAATAAGGCTTGTAAAAGAAGCAATCGAAGAATGTAAAAAAAATTCTCCGCATATACAATGCTTTACAGCATGGGATTCCGGCCAGATTGGAAAACTTCTAGAGCCGAACGGAACGCTCACATTTGACGAAGCCTACAATTCATTCAGCCAGGCTGCGATTGCCGCGGAAAAAGCAGGAGCGGATCTTGCAATCATAGAAACCATGAGCGACCTCTACGAAACAAAGGCGGCCGTTCTTGCAGTAAAAGAAAACACAAATCTCCCGATTGTCGCTTCGATGACATTTCAGCAGAATCTCAGAACTTTAACAGGCGCAGATGTGCTGACATGCGTAACCTATCTTGAATCTCTGCACGTTGACATTCTGGGATTTAACTGCGGCGGAAGTCTGGAAGAAGATCTTGAGCTGGCAAGGCAATTCTGTAGATATTCAAGCACGCCGGTTCTCTCTCAGCCGAATGCGGGACTGCCGGAAGTTGTAAACGGAAAAGATGTTTTCAGAGTAACTCCGCAGGAATTTTCCGCCGCTCAGGAAGAAATTTTAAATTCCGGCGCTTCAATTTTCGGAGGATGCTGCGGAACAACTCCGGAGCACATAAAGGCAATGGTTGAAAAATTCTCGGCAAAAAAACTGAAAAAGCCCGAGGAAAAATTCAGCACATTTATCTGCTCATACAACAAATCAGTTCAAGCCGGACAAAATGCAGGGCCTGTGATTATCGGTGAACGCATAAATCCAACCGGCAAGAAAAAATGCAGGGAAGCACTTCAGAATGAAGACATGCAGTTTATAATCAGCGAGGCAGACAGCCAGATAAATTCCGGGGCGCACATTCTTGACGTGAACACAGGACTTCCGGGAATTGACGAAGCAAAAATGATGCTGAAAGCTGTAAAGTCAATCCAGACTGTTTTCAACACACCGTTGCAGATTGATTCAAGCGAACCGAATGTGCTTGAAAAAACACTGCGCTATTACAACGGCAAGGCTCTTGTAAACAGCGTGAACGGAAAACAGGAAGTGATGGACAAGGTGTTTCCACTTATAAAAAAATACGGCGGCGCAGTCGTAGCCCTGTGTCTGGACGAAAACGGAATTTCACCGACCGCAGAAGGAAGAGTAAAAGTCGCAGAAAAAATAATACAGGAAGCCGAATCCTACGGGATTTTTCCAAGGGACATTTTCATCGACACACTCACGCTTACAGTAAGTTCCGAGCAAAAGGCTGCTCTTGAAACAATAAAAGCCATAAGAATTCTTAAGCAGAAATTTGGAAGCAGAGGGCTTCAGTTTGTTCTGGGAGTTTCAAATATTTCATTCGGGCTTCCACGCAGAGACATTATAAATTCACGTTTTCTCATGCTTGCCCTGGAAGCTGGTCTGAGCGCCGCAATAATAAATCCTGCAAGCATTCCAATGATGGAAACCTACAGAGCATACAGAGCCTTGGCAGGGTTTGACGAAAACTGCATTGAGTACATACAGCAGTTCACGGGAACACTCGATCCCACAACTGAAAAGGCGCGCCAGAAAATTCTTGAAGATGCCGTGCACAGCGGAGCATTGCCTTCACCTTCGCCGGAAAATCATTCCAATGAAAAAAAGAGCGATACCAAAGACGAACACAAAGCCCCCCAAAAAAATCCTGATGAAGAAGAGTTGATTCTGATAATTGAAAAAGGATTCAAGGACAAAGCTTCGCAGGCCACAGCAAAACTTCTTGAAAAAAAACAGCCTGTGGAAATAATCGACAACTGCATAGTTCCAGCGCTTGACAGCGTGGGCAAGGATTTTGAAACCGGGAAAAAATTTCTTCCGCAGCTTTTACTCAGCGCAGAAACAGTGAGCAATTCATTCGCAAAAATAAAGGAAACACTTTCCGCATCTGGGCAAAAGCAGGAAGAAAAGGGAACTGTGGCAATCGCAACAGTTTTTGGCGACATTCACGATATAGGAAAAAACATCGTCAGGGCAATGCTCGAAAATTACGGGTACAATGTAATCGACCTTGGAAAAAATGTTCCGGCTGAAACAATCGTGAAAACTGTTGTGGAAAACAAAATCCGTCTTGTAGGACTAAGCGCGCTCATGACCACGACAGTCGCCAACATGGAGGAAACTATAAAGCAGCTTCATGCGGCGATAAGCGAATACGGCCTTGAATGTAAAATAGTAGTGGGCGGAGCAGTTTTAACACCTGAGTATGCAAAAAAAATCGGAGCTGATTTCTATGCAAAGGATGCAATGGAAACTGTAGCCGCAGCAAAGGAAGTTTTTGGAAAATGAAAAGCGAAAATTCAAAATATAAATTCAAATTAAAAAATGCAAAAAAGCCCGGCATGAAAAAAATAAAAAAAACACTGGGAAGACCGCTGACAAGCTTCAATGTTTTGTATGCATACGCAATGTTTACATTCCACTGGACAGGGCTGAAATATTTTGCAATTCTCATCGCAAATGTTATTCAGAAATTTTTTATTGTCCAATATCTGGAAAAATTTCACATCATTCACATTCCCATAAAAAATGTTGATCATGAAATCGACTCAAAAATTCCTTTTAAGCAGGAATTTGCACAGTGCTATCTTGACTTTGTAAATTACTGGATCCGCCCGATGTGCCTCACAATGAAACGCTACGGAAGCTTTGAAGGAATAAAAATCAGCTCGGAATATGTGCGCTACATGATTATGCTCTACAAGGAAGCATACAAAATATACTCGCACTGCCTGACAACAACCGTCCGCCCCGTCCCGACAACAAAAGCGGCCAAGGGTATTCAGTTTTGGGATCCGCATTATCTTTGCGTTCCCAGCCTTCACATATCAATCGTCATCATCACCATAGCGTTTTATAAAATGCTCTTTGACCGTGAGGAATTTCTACAGGAAGAAAAGGATCAGTGGAACAGGGAACTTTATGTCCACGGAATTGAAATAGCGGAATCAGTTCTTTATATGAAGCAGCACAGCGTAAACTGCATTTCCGCCGCAATCTACATGGTTACAAAAACTGCGCCGGAACTTTTGACACAGGAGCAGGCGACCGCATTTATTGATGACATGTTCAAGAATTCTGAATATGTAGAAAAAAATGATGCCATGCGGATAACTTCCTGCATAAAAGAAATGTACCAGAATCTGATGGAGCAGAGCCAGAACGAACAGGACTGGACAGTTCCCCTTAAAGAGTGGCTTGAAAACTACAAGCCGGCAGCGAGCATTTAGCCGCGCCACAGCACTGAAGCAGAATTTTCCGCAAAGATGAAATTCACTTCGCCGTGATTTTCATCAGCTTCAGGCGGCCTTCTATTTCAACTGCATCGCCTGGCTCAAACGCGAAAATATCCTCCGCCGCCGCAGGAATTCCGTTTATAGTTCCGCTTCCTTCAATGACAAAGCCCAGAACTATATCCGCTGCTTTTTTTTCTGCCGCGCAATTTTCAAGCCTTGAAAAATGCTTTCCTTCAACAGAAACCTCTTCAAGCGAAAAATACGGCGACACAAAAGAGCCTGGAAACGGGAGAACCTTTCGGATTTCAGTGTCCTTAATGCAGGCAATTCCCCTTTCCACATGACATTCCCTTCCGCGCCCCCAGTCGTAAAGCCGGTATGTAACATCGCTTGACTGCTGAACTTCCAAAAGCCGAAGCCCTCCGCAGATTGCATGCACTGTTCCAGCAGGAATATACAGAAAATCGCCGGCGCGCACTTTTTCATAGCGCAGACAATCCTGAAGCGAATCCGCCTCAATCGCCTTTCTCAGCTCACTTGCGCTGTAGACCCCGTTCAAGCCGTAAACCAATTCTGTCCCTTCCTCCGCGGAAAGAATATACCAACATTCTGTTTTGCCTCGGCAATGCTCGTAAAGGGATGCCATTTCATCATCGGGATGAACCTGAACGCTTAAAGTGCTGTCAGCCTGAATAACTTTCACTAAAAGAGGATAATCTCCGCCGCACAGTTCAAAAAAATCCTTCTGAAATCCATTCGGATGGGTAGAAGCAATCCAGTTTTCGTAACCCCAGACTTTTTCAGACTTTATAGCATTCAGTTTTTTCATTTAACGCTCCCAAAGTTTTTCCGGATAATATCCGCTTTCGAGCTTTTTTTCGATTTCCTGCTTTACAATCTCGCGGTCCTGCGGATAAGTCATTCCAAACCATTGTTCAGATGATGTAAAGAATTTTATGCTGCCCTGACCATTTTTTACAATGTCGCTGGCGGCAACTGGCAAAAGCGCCTCAGCCTTTAAATCCGAAATCGATGAAGCCTTGAAATCATCCCAGTATTTATGGAACTGCTCAAATGCCTTCAGACTGAATCCAAAGAAATTCATGCTCACCCATTCTTTTCCCGTAAATGGAATTTCCCGGCCGTCAACTTCGCTTACAATGCCATCACCCTTATAGCTGATTTTTGTATTCTCAACAATCGATTCAAGGTAGCCGTTCTCCACGGAGCACACACCCCTGCTGACAGAACCGCTTTTGCTCATTGTGTTGCCAAGAATATAGCCGACCATCGCGTGCTCGCAGGAATTTTTATCTATCGATGAAAGATATTTTCCCAAAATCGCAAAGGCTTCCCTTCCGTAATAGTCATCGCTGTTTATGACAACAAACGGCGCATTGATTCTTTCCTCGGCGCAGAGAACTGCATGAACTGTTCCCCACGGCTTTGTGCGCCCGGAGGATTTTTCAGCTTCCGATGCATCCAAAAGAGAGTCGTGTGTCTGGAACACATACTCCGCATCAAAATTCCGGGCAACCCTGTCAAAAAGCCGCTCTCTAAAATCCTTTTCAATATCGGGACGAATTACAAATACAACTTTTCCAAATTCGCTCTTTTTTGCATCAAAGGCGGAAAAGTCCAAAAGGCATTCTCCGTGACGCCCAACAGAATCAATCTGCTTCACTCCGCCGTAGCGGCTGCCCATTCCAGCTGCAAGAACTAACAATACAGGCTTCATTTTCTCATTCTCCTATTTTTTTATAGACACCTAAAAACTGAATTTTTCAGGACAATTCGCCTTATTCAGTGTTTTCCCGGATTCCGTCAATCAAGTGTTCACCGCAATTTTTGCGCACATCAGGCTGTAACAGCTTCAAGAGCTATTTTCATCATATTTGTGAAAGACTCCTGACGCTCCTGGGCTGAAGTTTCGCCGCCCAAAAGAATATGGTCGCTTACAGTGAGAACCGCCAGCGCCTTTCTTCCGAATTTCGCGGCAAGAGTATAAAGCTCCGCAGTTTCCATTTCCACTCCCATAGCTCCATAGTCCGCCCAAAGCCGCCAGTTTTCCTTTGTGTCATAAAACATATCGCTGGAAACACACAGCCCCACATTTGGTTTTATTCCGATTTTTTCAGCGGCGGAATAAGCCTTTGTCAGAAGCTCAAAATCAGCAATAGGCGCAAAATGAAGCCCGTTGAACCTAAGAGTATTCAGCCCCGAATCAGAACAAGCTCCCTCAGCAAGGATAACGTCCCTGAGCGCAATATTTTTCTGGACAGCACCGCAAGTTCCAACACGGACAGCCTTTTGCACATTGTAAAACTGAAAAAGCTCATTCACATAAATCGAAAGTGACGGCTGCCCCATTCCAGTTCCCTGAACAGAAACACGCTTTCCGTTATACAAGCCGGTAAAGCCATACATTCCGCGGATTTCATTATAGCATTTAGCATCCTGCAAAAAATTTTCAGCGATAAATTTAGCCCTCAGCGGATCTCCCGGAAGCAGAACAGCCTCCGCAATATCGCCGGGCTTGGCATTGATATGTGTACTCATAATTTTTAGTATAGCATATATTTCTGCAAAATAACACAAAAATTTTACCGTGAAGGCTTTAGAAGCAAGTTCAAAAATGCGGTGCTTCAAATTGTGATTTTACAGCAAAAGAAAATTCAATGGACTTCTAAAAAATCATTGCAAATGAATTTTAAAAGCCCTTCTTTATTCAGACTGATAATTTACAAGCGTAGTAACATTCAAATCTGAAAGCGCCGTCTTGTAATTCAAAAACGGAAGTCCTATCACACCAAAAACTTCTGTGACTTTGGCTCCGCCCTGGCTAATCAAGTCCGCCGCTGCCTTTAATGTTCCGCCGGTGGCAATCAAATCGTCAACCAAAAGAATGTTCTGTCCCTTGGAAATATCAGTTGTATGAACTTCTATTTCAGCCTCGCCATATTCAAGGGCATATTTGCAGCTGTAGGTTTTTCCGGGAAGTTTTCCTTTTTTCCTGATTAATATGAGAGGAATTCCCATTGCCTGCGCAAACGGAGCTGCAAAAACAAAGCCGCGCGATTCAATTCCTGCAACCGCATCAATATTCCTGTCCCTGTAAATTTCAACCATGCGCTCTATCGCATAGCGGAAAGCTTCAGGATGGCGAAGAATTCCAGTTATATCATAAAACAAAATTCCCTTTTTGGGGAAATCAGGAACGCGTCCAATCACTTTATCAAGAACTTCAAAATCTTTAGACATAAAATACTCCAAATCATTATAAGCACATTGCAGACTAATTGCAATGAACCGAAAATGCCGTGCGCACCGGCAGTTTTTCAGGGCTTTAAATTTTTCCCATTGAAATCCTCTTTTCACGGACATTTTCAAGGCAACGCTTCAGCGAATCCGAATCTTCAGTTATAATGAAATTTTTTATTTCATCCAGTGATTTTTCAAAATTTTCTATCTGAAGAAGAAGCTCCTTTTTGTTTGCAAGAAAAAGCTCAGTCCACAGAGGAGCATTTATCATAGCGATTCTGGTCAAATCCTCAAAGCTTCCGCCGCCAAAAGCCGTAATCTGCGAATCCTCTGCGCTGGACACAAGCGCGCCTGCAATGACATGGCAAAGCTGGGAAGTAAACGCAATTTTATGGTCATGAACCGCCGCGTCAGTTTCAACTATGCGAGTGAATCCCATCATCGAAACAAGCTGCTTGAAGAGATTTACATTTTCAGGTTTGCTAGCGGCAAGAGGCATCAAAATGTAATTATGGTTTTTAAAAATGGAGCCTGACGAATTCACATAGCCTTCCTTTTCGCTGCCGGCCATGGGATGCCCCGGAATAAAGTCAAAATTCCCGGAAACAAATTCGTCCAGATGCGAGCAGATTTCGGTTTTTACTCCGCTGATATCCGTTACGACCGCGCCGCTTTTAAATGAATTTTTATGCTGAATCAAAAATTCCAGTGTCGCATGGGGATAAAGGCAGATAAACACAAAGTCGCACTGGGAAAGCATTTCATCAACGCCGCTCACAGGAAAAATTTCATCAGCAATGCCCTGCTCCTTTGCCAGAGTCAGGGAAGCGGAATTTATATCCGAAGCGAAAATACTTCCATGCGCACATGAAGACGAAAGCACATTTTCGCGTATCGCCTTTGCAAGAGAACCTCCCATAAGCCCGAATCCGACAATTCCATATACTAAATCTGATAGATTTTTCACTTTTAAATTCCGCAAACCTGACATTCTCTGAAAAATGCCGCTGACAGGCTTTTCAAGGCAGCGAACCTCCAAAAACCTGCCCAGGCACATTGCAACTTTAAGACAGCCTATATAGACTTGTCTTCCACCGCAGCATATTTTCCAAGCTTGACCATAAGCTGCTCAAACTGCGCAGGAGGAAGCTGCTGGCTTGCATCGCTCCATGCCTTTTCAGGACAGCAGTGAACTTCGATTTCAAGACCGTCAGCTCCGGCAGCCACCGCAGACTGGGCAAGAGTTCCCACCATCCATCTGATTCCACAGGCATGGCTTGGGTCGATAACAACAGGCAGATGGGAAACCTTGTGCAGATAGGGAACTGCGCTCACATCAAGACAGTTTCTGGTATAACCGTCATAAGTCCTGATTCCCCTTTCGCAGAGAACGACATTTTCATTTCCGTTTGCCATGATATATTCTGCGCTCATCAAAAGCTCATTGATTGTTCCGGAAAGTCCTCTCTTGAGCAGAACCGGCTTATTGAATTTTCCAAGTTCCTTCAGAAGATCGAAATTCTGGAAATTTCTTGCTCCCACCTGAATAAGATCGACATTCTCAAAATTCTTAAGCTCGCTTATCGCCATAAGCTCAGTGCAGATTGGAAGCCCGGTTTCCTTCTTTGCCTTTTCAAGAAGCAGAATTCCTTCCTTGCCAAGCCCCTGAAAACTATATGGCGATGTCCGTGGCTTGTATGCGCCGCCGCGAAGAATTCTGGCTCCTGCTTTTTTCACAGCAAAGGCTGCCTCCATAATCTGTGATTCGCTTTCAACAGCGCACGGGCCGGCTATGACAGGAACTGTTTTTCTATCTCCAATTTTACATTCTATAACTCCGCTCTGTCCTGAACCAACGCATACAACAGTATCCTCGGGATGAAATGAACGGCTCGCCATCTTGTACGGTGCGCTTACCCGCTCTGCGCTTTCAACTATATCATTTGCAAGAAAATCCTCCGGCACAAGCTTTGAAGTATCGCCCAGAAGTCCGATAATTGTCTTGTCAACGCCGGTTGAAATATGCACGCCAAGCCCCTTCTGCTTGACTTCCTCCACGAATTCATTGATGGCAGGCTCCGAAGCGCCTTTTTTCAAAATCACTATCATAAAATAACCTCCAAAATACAACAGCAGGCAAAAAAAAGAGCCTTCCATGCGGAAGGCCCATTATATCACCAGTTTTACGGCAAACACAATGATCGCTTTTAGCGAAACTTCCGCAGAATATGAGAAAAACGATAAAAGCTAAAATAAAGGTAAGCCAACGATGAGATATTTATAACTATTGCCCAACGGGTCATATTTTTCATGATAAAAAATATACCATGCAAAACCTAGGCTGTCAACAAAAAATCCTGCGCTGGAACAGCAAATTAAGCGCTGACCAACACTAGAAGCAATTAATCAGCACTACCGGACATTTTTCTTGTATTTCCTTAATTTTCCGAGGCTCTACATCTTATAGCCGGGCTTTACAAACACATTTTTGTTTTCAGGGTCAGAAACTTTGTCGAACACCCGTTCCTTCCAATCGTCCTGGGGGACATCCTCCACGGAAACCGAAAAATGTTCGATGCCTCTTCCAAGCTCTTCGCTTGCAGCCTGCGCCAGTTTCTTTGCAAGCCTCTCTTTGATTTCATCACTTCTTCCAGGATACATCTGAATTGTAATATGCGGCATTTTTACCTCCATAAATTTTTTCAATTTAAAAACATCAATTAAACAAAGCCTGTTTTAACCTAAAGTCTGCATTGCAAACATTTCTTATCAAACTGTCCACCCGCGCGGACGAATTATGCAACTCGAAACTTTCTTCATTGTGTAATTTTAACACACTTCAAATTCCAGCTGCTGCTCGGCAATGTCTATTTTTCTGACCTTCACTTTTACAGAATCATTAAGCTCTATTTTTTCAGGGCAGCTTATAAAAGATTCAACAGCAAGCGACGGAATTGAAAAAAGCGGAAGTTTCATTCCATTGTCAACGCAAACAGCATCGCCCGTCCAATCGGGGTTCTGCATCAGATACACAAGAGTCCAGTGCATGTTGCTTTTCCGTTCAGCCTTATGCACGGCCTGTGCGCCCGCATCGCCTTCCGATATCCGAATGAGCATGGTGTCCTTGTCCAAAAGCGGCCTCTTGTCAAGAAAAGCCCTGAGCTGTATATGCGCAATCAGATCTCCGTAGCGGCGAAGAGGGCTTGTAACCTGGCTGTACATATTCAGACCAAGGGCACAGTGCATTCCGGGAGTCACATCAACAGAACGCTTCCGCATGCATCTTCTGAGCCTGAACTGCCCGGCAAGTCCATCAGGAAGATCGGCTGGAATAGAAGGGGCTTCCTGGCTTATAAACGGAAAAGGAATATTATTCTTGAATGCAAATTTCGCCGCGCCCTCGCCTGCCAAAAGCATCATTTCCTGTATCATCTTAGAACTTTTTGGGTGCACCGCAGGTTCAATAGAAACCTTTTTTGTCTCAGGGTCGACAATAATATGAACTTCGGGCATCGAAATCTGCACTGCGCCAGATTTTTTCCGCCGCTCTTCGTTTTTTTGGGCAATGCAAAAAAGAGGCTTCAAATCCTCGCTCTCCATAAGAGTGTCGGCCTGCTCATAGAAAAGCCTTTTTACCTTTACAAGTGTCTTAAAAACAGAGCAGTCTTCAATCGCGCCGTTTTCATCAAGAAGAATTCTGAACGACAGGGCACGGCTTTTTTCATTCAGACCGAGCGCATAATCTTCAAGGCAGGTTTCGCTCAACATTCTGGATGCTCCCTCTGGAATATAGAGAGTTGCACCGCGCGCTCTAGCACTTTTGTCCACCTGGGAATCAGGCAGAACCGAAGACGCCGGGTCTGCAATATGAACCCACAGGTATTTTCCATCAAAAGCCACAGCATCATCGGGGGCGGAAGACCATTCATTGTCAATGGCATAGGAAACAGTATCAAGCTCCAGTCTTTCTTCCTCAGGGGGCGAATCAAGGGAAACAGAGGCGGACTTTGTTGAAAGTCCCCAGCGCAGTGGATAAGGATTGCGTGTAATATCCCATATTCCTGTGTCCAGCAAAAGCCTGTGAGCGCGCTCCGGCGTTTCCTTCAGGCCGGCATCATGCATTGTCCTGCTTTTATCGCTTTTCCCAAGCGCAAGGGATTCCACATCGCCCATAAAAACTGAATCTCCGGGAAGAAGATGTCCTGCTTTCAGTCTCTCAAAGAATTCCGCACGCTGTTTTGCTTCCTTTTCCTTGGCATCGCCTTTTTTCACAAGCTGATCTATTTCCTGCCGGGAGCGGAGGGAAAACGAAATTCTGCCGTTCATCTGCTCTTTTAGAACCTGGGTGAAATAAACGGTGTTTTTCAGGGCAGTATAAAGCCCCCATGCTTCATCATGCTTCAGTTCGCCGTAAAACAGGGAAACCAGGTCGCCAAATGAATAGCTTTCGGGCTGCTCCTCAGATGACAAAAGTTCATAGCAGTCTTTTATTTTTAGGAAAATGTCATTTTTCTGGTCAAGATTATAAATATCCGCGGGCAAAGGAGAATTTTCCTGCGCAAACTTCAGCACAGCCTCAAGGGAAGAAACCGGGCCTTCATCAAGCAGAAGTATATCCTTTGAGCGCACATTCTGAGTATCAAAGGCAGCGGGCTTGGAACCTGTGGGCGGCGCAGACTGAAACCGCACCGTAAATTTATTGTTTTCAGCCACGGAAACAACAACAGCGGCTGCATTTTTATATATAACAAGAGAATTAACTTTTATCATATTAAAAGTTTACAATAAAAAAAAGCTTATGGGTACCCCAAAAAGGGCTAAAAAAAATACATGCGCCCATAAAAAAACACCGCCGGAATTCCAGCGGTGTTAAGGCTACAGTATTTAAGACAGAACGCAACAACGCCTGTCAAAAGTACAGCTATTTTCTGATTTCAGAGCCGATTGCTACTTTATAGCCAACTTCGCCTGTAATAGCGTTCTTGAGCCATGGAGCAGAAATCTTGTCTGCCTCACAGATGTTAATTTCCTTGCTAAGATCCTCTGGGTTCTTTGCAAAGAACTTGCATCTTTCCATAGCAGGCTTGAAGTTCACAGTTTCGCCAATCTTAAAGTCACCTTTTGCAGAACCCTGCACGCGGGCAACAATGCTCTGTGTCTTTGTAGAAAGGAACAAGTGTGTTTCAGCTCCAAGAGGCTCCTTGTTGGAAATCTTCATCTGCATGTTGTTCTCAGAAGCAGGAGCATCGCAGTAAATCAAATCCTCAGGACGAACACCAAAGTATACTTCCTTTCCGACATATTCTTTAAGAGAAGCCTGCTGCTCTGCTGTAGGAACAACAGTAAATGTTCCTTCGTCAGCAACAATCTTGTCGCCGTCCTTTTTGATTGTAACAGCAAGGAAATTCATAGGAGGAGTTCCGATAAATCCTGCTACAAATTTGTTGATTGGATGATTGTACAGATAGAGCGGTTCTCCAATCTGCTGAACATGTCCGTCTTTCATTACAACAATTTTTGTACCCATTGTCATAGCTTCAACCTGATCATGAGTAACATAAATCATTGTAGCGTTAAGTCTCTGGTGCAAACCTGCAATTTCACCGCGCATTGTAACACGGAGCTTTGCATCAAGGTTTGAAAGCGGCTCATCGAACAAGAATACTTTAGGATTGCGGACAATCGCACGGCCTACAGCAACACGCTGTCTCTGACCACCAGAAAGAGCCTTTGGCTTGCGGTCAAGATACTGTGTAAGACCAAGAATATTTGCAGCCTCGTCAACACGGCGCTTTATTTCAGCCTTGTCCATCTTACGGATCTTAAGACCAAAAGCCATATTGTCGTATACAGACATATGAGGATACAAAGCGTAATTCTGGAAAACCATTGCAATGTTTCTATCTTTCGGGGGAACATCATTCATAAGTTCGCCATCAATAAGAAGCTCACCTTCTGAAATTTCCTCCAAACCTGCAACCATGCGGAGCGTTGTTGACTTTCCGCAGCCAGACGGTCCTACAAATACGCAGAAGTCGCGGTCTTCAATAACAATGTTGGCATTTTCTACAGCCTGAACATTGCCTTCATAAATCTTTCCGATTCCTTTTAATTCTACCTTTGCCAATTTAGGCCTCCTAAGGGATTATATTATGGGAATAATTATAAATTCAAAATCTGCGCAAGTCAAACAAATTCTAAATAAATTTTGCCTTTTTTATCCGGGAGGAATTTCAAATTTGGCGAATTTCTATTTTATATTGAAGAAAACACGCAAGGCAGTCAGTCAAATATTTATTTTTCCTATAAAAAACCCGGAAAATGAAAAATTTTTACTGCAATACTGGGAAGATAAGAAAATTTTGATTATTTTTTTTCAAACAGGGGAAAAAATGGAACAGATTTTGAATTATTTTTCGGCAGGGATTGGTTCTCTGTCCTGGCAGCAGGTTGTGATGTTTGTCATCGGCGGAATTTTAATCTGGCTTGCCACTGCAAAAAATTACGAGCCTATGCTTCTTCTGCCGATCGGATTCGGAGCAATTCTCGTAAATCTTCCGCTTGCCGTAGTTCTCGGGACTGCGGAACATCCGGGTGCTTTGCAGATTTTATTTGACTGCGGAATTATGACTGAGTTGTTTCCGCTTTTGATTTTTATCGGTGTCGGCGCAATGATTGATTTTACGCCGCTTCTTGAAAGACCCTGGCTTCTGGTTTTCGGTCTGGTTGCACATTCAGGAATTTTTATCGCCGCGCTTGTCGCATATTATTGCTTCGGGTTCGATTTAAAAGAGGCTTTGAGCATCGGTGTTATAGGAGCTGCCGACGGGCCGACTGCGATTGTCGTTGCAAGCAAGCATGCACAAAATCTTTTAGGGCAGATAACTGTCGTTGCATATTCATATATGAGCCTTGTTCCGATTATAATGCCGCCTGTAATAAAACTTCTTACGACTAAAAAAGAACGCAGGATAAGAATTCAGGCAAAAAACAAAAACATTCCGAAAACCGCGCTCATAATTTTTCCTGTTGCCGTAACTTTAGTTGTAAGCCTTGTAATTCCTGATGCGGCAGCCTTAATCGGATTTTTAATGTTCGGAAATTTAATCCGTGAATGCGGCGTTCTTGAAAAACTTTCAAAGTCTGCCCAAAACGAGCTTTCAAATATCGTAACGCTCCTTCTCGGAATAAGTGTCGGCGCAAGTATGACGGCTGACAAATTCCTTACTCCGCAGACTCTGCTTGTAATGGTGCTGGGGCTGATTGCTTTTGCAGGCGATATCGTATGCGGAGTTCTTTTTGCAAAGTTTTTAAACCTGTTCTGCAAAAAAGAAAACAGGCTTAATCCGATGATAGGCGCATGCGGAATTTCTGCCTTTCCGATGGCAAGCCGCACTGTCCAGAAACTCGCGCTTGAAGAGGACGACCAGAATTTTATCCTTATGCACGCAGTCAGCGCAAATGTTTCAGGGCAAATCGGCTCTGTAATTATCGGCGGAATTATACTTGGATTTTTGAGCGGAGTTTAAGTTTTCCCTAGAACGACAAAAAATTATCGTGCCAGGGTTTTATAATATCTGGATGCTCTTTTGAATACGTGCGGATTTTTTCGCCGAGATCTGACTCAACAAGATTTTTTACTTCTGAAAGCGGAAGGGAATTCACCTTCGGGCAGGCTGAAGAAAGCACGATGCTCGCATTATCCGACGGAGATTTTCTTGCCACGCGCAGAGGCCATATTTTGCAGTCAAAGGGTTTTTCGTCCGCGCTCAAAACACAGCCCTCCTTCGAATTCAAAAAAGGACAGGGAGCTTCTTCCTGCGGATCATCGGTTTTATAGCACCCCGAAAGATTTATTGTAAAAGATTCTTTTCCGGCGGGACGAAATTCCGCATCGGGAAATTTTGATTCAAGGCGTGATTTCAGCTCAGCATCAAACAGAGGAGTTTCCCACAAGCTCTGTCTTCTAAATGAACAGCAGAAGCGGCACGATGCGCACTCAGATTTTTTTAGTATTTTTGAAAGCATTTTTATTTTTCCATTTCACCATAAAATTTATCAAGAACAATGTCCGGCCTGTACGAAAGTTTTGCCTTGCGAAGACCTTCAACTCCCATATCTTCTTCCCGGTTCAGATATAAAAATGAAGTTGATTTTCCTGCAAACAGATTATTCACCACGGAATACGCTCCGTCTGCGGCATAAAGAGAAAGAGCCTTTTCAAAATGAATGTCCAGAACTTCGCTTGAAACAGGACTTGCAAGAGTCATTGCAACAGGCATTCCGTCCACATAGAGAACTGCGCCGCGGATGTCAAATGATGAATAATTTTTCACGGCGGAAAAAATGCTCTGCTTTTCAAGTAAAAGTGCACTGTCAAATTTTTTTTCATCCGCCTGCTCACTACGCTCATTGAACCACTGGTCTTCAACAGCAAGAATATCAGAGGCAATGTCGTTTTCAGGGAAGCATTTGAATTCCCAGCGGTTTTCGTAAGTCCGCATAAAGCGCGCTATGTGATTTTTTTTCTTGTGAAATTTCTGTCCCGGAAGCTCCGCAAGATTTTTTGTAAGATAAATATAATCGCTGTCTCCGCGGTCGCAGTTCCATGAAATTCTTCGGCCAAAAAAATTCTTTTCAAGGCACTGGTCGATTTCGTTTTTCTGCTCGCGCGTGCAAAGACAGAATTTCAAAGGCGTTTTTTCAGCCGCTGATTTTTCAATAAGAAATTCAAGAGCATCCTTCAAGGAAAAATTCCTGCTGAGAGCAAGAGGAAACCCAAAGCCGCTCCTGCTGCCGGCACCATTGTAACGCCGGAACAAAACAGACTCCCTGACAAAAAGCTCAATGCTGTATTTATCCTGAAGAAGAAAAAGATTCGCCGCAGAACTGTCGCTGCCCAAAAGTCCGTCCGTCTGTATATTCTGCGCAAGCCACTCAAAGTCAGAAAGATTCATACAATAAAAATAACTACAATAGAAAATCTTTTCAACTTATTTTTGTATAGGAACTCAGAAAAAAATTCAGATTTCAACAGCAGTCCTAAAAATTCGCCTGGCGATTCGGGAGGAGTTTTAATGCCCGGCGCCTTTGTAAAAATATGTTGATTTTTTCTTTTCAAAATATCATTATAGTCCATTATGTTTAAGCCAGAGATATTAAATACAATCAAAAAGTATTCAGCAAAAACTTTTTTAAACGATCTTACCGCTGGAATCATCGTTGGTATTGTCGCCCTTCCGCTTGCAATAGCTTTTGCAATCGCTTCGGGAGTAGAGCCAGAGCGCGGACTTTTTACCGCAATTATAGCTGGATTTTTTATTTCGCTGTTCGGAGGAAGCAGAGTCCAGATTGGAGGCCCCACAGGAGCATTTGCAGTAATTGTCTACGGCGTTGTTGCAAAGCACGGATATTCAGGGCTGGCGACCGCAACGATAATCGCGGGAATTCTTTTAATTCTGCTTGGCGCGTTCAAGATGGGCGGACTTGTAAAATTTATTCCATATACAATAGTAACCGGATTCACCGCAGGAATCGCTGTGACAATCGCAACAGGCCAGATAGGGGATTTTCTTGGACTTTCAATTTCTGTTTTTCCAGAGGGATTTACAAAAATGCCGGGGAACTTTACAGGCAAAATCGAAACCTACGCGATGAACATCACGCACATAAACTGCTATTCGCTTATACTGGCTTCCTGCTGTCTTGCAGTCATTTTTCTATGGCCGCACTTCTTCAAAAAAATTACAAGCAAAATTCCAGGAAGCCTCATTGTGATAATCCTTGCAACCACAGCAAGCGTTTTGCTCAGAAAATATGCAGGGCTTGAAACTGATACAATCGGCTCGCGCTACGGAAGCATACCGTCATCTCTTCCTTCGCCCTCACTTCCTGTTTTCAGCGTTGACACAATAACCGCGCTTTTTCCCACATCAATTTCCATTGCTGTTCTTGCCGCTATTGAAAGCCTTCTGAGCGCAGTTGTAGCAGACGGAATGACCGGAACAAAGCACGATTCAAACACAGAGCTTATCGCGCAGGGAATTGCAAACATCGCATCTCCTGTTTTCGGCGGAATTCCTGCAACGGGAGCAATCGCAAGAACCGCAACAAACATAAAGAACGGAGGAAAAACTCCAGTCGCCGGAATCATACATGCGCTTACACTTCTTCTTATTCTGCTTCTTCTGGGAAAATACGCTGTCTTTATCCCGATGGCGGCTCTTTCCGCAGTGCTTATAAACGTGTCCTGGAACATGGCGGGATTTTCAGCAGTAAAGGCTCTCTTAAAAGGCCAGAAGTCGGACATCTTTGTTCTGACGGCAACATTTCTCATAACAGTCTTTATTGATCTTACGGTGGCCATTGAATTCGGGCTTGGCTTTGCGGCGTTCTTCTTTATAAAGAAAATGATTGATGTGTCTGAAGTGCAGGACAAACAGAATTCCATTGCGCTCGGAATTTCAGGGAATTCCTCGATGGAAGAAAACATTGAAGTTCCAGAGGGAACAGTTGTCTACGAAATTGACGGGCCGCTCTTTTTTGGAACGGTAAGAAAATTTGAATTCGCAATCGAACGCGCCGGGGCAAACGCAAAAGTTCTTGTCCTCAGAATGAAAAACATGCTCTACATAGATGCAGGAGGAATCCGCGCGCTGGAACAGGCAAAAGCGGCTTGCGACAGAAACGGAATCACAATAGTAATTTCAGGAATTCACACCCAGCCTTACCGCCTGTTCAGCAAAATGGGCATGATAGAAAAACTTGGAGAAGAAAACATCTGCCAGAACATCAAGGAAGCTTTGACCAGGGCAGAGCAAATTCTTTCAGGCGAACCTAAAACTTCTTCCCGCTGATTTTTCAGCCGCATTACAGGGAGTTTCAAAAATACTGGAAACAACTTTGAAACTCCCTATATCAATTATTTTTTTTTAATTGTATACTGATTTCCATGAATAATGACGAAAAAAACTCTAGCGCGGAAACGCAGCCCACAGGCTCAAAGACAGCCCTTGTTTCTATAGTCGGGCGGCCTTCAGCAGGAAAATCCACATTTTTGAATACTGCAAGCGGAGAAAAGGTGAGCATTGTTTCGCCTGTTCCACAGACAACAAGAAACGCAATCCGTGGAATAATAAACACTTCACTCGGCCAGCTTGTTTTCATAGACACACCAGGACTTCACCTGAGCGAAAAAAAACTGAACCTCAGACTTTCGGGAATCGCACAGGAAAACATCAAGGAAAGCGACGCCATTCTTTACATCATTGATTCCACCCGACCGCACAGCGACGAAGAAAAAATGATTGCATCGCTTCTGCTTCCCTACAAGGACAGGCTTGTGATTGCCGTCAACAAGATAGAAGACTCCAAGGCAAAACCGGAGCTGTCATTTCAATTTATACAGGAACAGTTTCCGGACATTCCTTCTGAGCGCGTAATAGGAATCAGCGCAAAGGAAGACAAAAATATCGATGCCGTTTTAAAATCCCTTTTTTCGCTTGCAAAGGACGAGCCGCATCTTTACCCGGAAGAATTCTACACTGACCAGGAAGTTGAATTCAGAATCTCTGAGATTATCCGCGGACAGGCAATAAACCGCCTTGAGCAGGAACTTCCGCACGCTGTTTATGTAGGAATCAGCGACATGGAAATGAAAACCCCGAAGCTTCTGAAAGTTCTTGCATTCATTTACGTTGAGCGCGAAAGCCAGAAGGGAATTGTAATCGGAAAAAATGCCTCGATGATAAAGACAATCAGAATTGAATCAATCAAGGAATGTAGAAAAATTTTTCCATACAAGGTTGACATTGACCTTCGCGTAAAGGTTGATAAAAACTGGCGGCAAAAAGACAAAGTGCTGGATAAAATTATAAAGTGAATCCTGAAAAACAAAAAAATTTCAGGGCGGCTTTAAAATGAATTTCAGCATGCAGTTTGTCCTCGTTAATTGAAGAAGACGGGCAAAAACATTAGAATGAGAAAACCTAAAAAAAACAGAGGTCTTTTTTAGATTTTCTAAAGAGATTTTTATAGGCAACTAAAAGGCAAAGGAAAAATATATGAAACTTACATGCGGCATAGTCGGACTTCCGAACGTGGGAAAGTCCACAATTTTCAGCGCACTTACAAAAGCTCCTGCGGAAGCTGCGAATTATCCATTCTGCACGATTGATCCCAATATCGGCATTGTTGATCTGCCAGATGAAAGGCTTGACTTTATGGCAAGTGTTTTTCAGCCCAAAAAGAAAATTCCTGCGACAGTCGATTTTGTTGACATCGCAGGTCTGATAAAAGGCGCATCCAGCGGCGAAGGTCTCGGAAATAAATTTCTTGCAAACATCAGGGAAACAGCAGTGATTGCGCACGTTGTCCGCTGCTTTGACAACCCGGATATTCAGCATGTCCGCGATGATGCAAAAACAGAAGCTCCTGTAGATCCTGAAAGCGATATTCTTACAATCGACTTTGAGCTGGCGCAGGCCGACCTTGATACAATTTCAAAGCGCGCAGAAAAAATCACCAAGCAAATCAGAGCGCTCGGCAAGGATGAAGAAAAACGGCTGGCTCCATATTTCAGCGCAGTTGAAAAAATAAAGCCGCTACTCACAGAAGGAAAATGCGCGCGCATGGCAGACCTGACTGACGAAGAAAAAAACGCAGTCTACGATCTTCATCTGCTCACAATAAAGCCGCAAGTATTTATCTGCAATATAGACGAAGATACAATTTCGGAGGGAACCAACGCCTATGTTGAAACCGTCCGAAAAATCGCAGCTGAGCAGAAATCCGAAGTGATTGTAATCTGCGGAAAATTCGAAGCTGATCTTGCGGAAATTGAAGATGAAAATGACCGCAGGGAATTCATGGAAAGCGTGGGGCTGAAAGAATCCGGACTTTCAGTTCTTGCAAAGCATGTTTATCATCTTATGGGTCTTAGAACATTTTTCACAGGCGGAAGCGATGAATGCAGAGCCTGGACAATTCACGAGGGCGACAAAGCTCCGCAGGCAGCAGGCGTAATCCACACCGACTTTGAAAAGGGATTTATAAAAGCCGAAGCCTACACTGTGGAAGACTTGCGGAAATACGGTTCAGAGGCAAAAATAAAGGAAGCCGGAAAATACCGTCAGGAAGGAAAAGATTATGTAGTTCAAGACGGAGATGTTCTTTTCTTTAAATTCAACGTTTAGAAAAATTTTTTCTGAAAATGCCTGTGCCTTGAAAAAGACACAGGCTGTCTAAAACATTTGTTTAAAATATTCCACCTTAGTTTAAAAATCGCTTTCACATTCAAATTCCATAGGATATCCTGTGGAAGGATGTTCAAATCTAAGATAGCACGAATGAAGCATAAGCCGTTCACCAGGCTCGCACCTGCCGTACAAAGTGTCGCCGACAATAGGCACACCGAATCCATGGGAATCTGCACTGGCAAGCCGCAGCTGGTGAGTGCGCCCAGTATGGGGCAAAAACAAAACGCGCGTTACATTTTTCTTTGTTCCGTCAGGGCAGATATATTTTTCCACATCGAGAATTTTCCATTCAGTAACAGCCTTTTTTCCGTAAACTGAATCCCAGATTTGATGCGGCCGGTGCTCCACATCAAGCCTGAAAAAAAGTTCCATTGTTCCGCTCTGCGCAATATTTTTCTTTGCAAGTATTCCATCAAGCAGGGCGATGTATTTTTTTTCAACCTTGCCCTCCTCAAACTGGCGGCACAAATTACGATGCGCTTCCTTTGTAAATGCAAGGACCATAAGCCCGGAAGTTTCCATATCAAGTCTATGCACCGCAGGCTGCTCTATGCAAAAAGGAAAAATTTTTTTTACGCGGTTCACTATGCAGTCCTGCTTTTCGGGGCCGCGGCCGGGAACACTTAAAATTCCGCTCTGCTTGTTTACAACAATTATGTCCTTGTCCCGGTATAAAATTTCAACTCCGAGAATTTCAGGCAGAATCAGAGCGCACCGCTCATCGCAGGGTGGATACCTGTGCCCGGAAATTTTACTGCCGCTTGATTTTCCATAAAAAACCTCGCACATGCTCAGCGGCGCAAATCCATTTTTAAAGGCGAAATTCAAAAGCTTGGGAGCACAGCAGTCGCCTGTTCCTGTGGGCGGAAGAGAATTTCCGCAGATTTCATTCAGGGCACGAACCTTTCCGTCAAAGCAATGAAAATGATAAAGCGAATAAACTTTTTTCAGGGACTCGGATGTCAGTTCGTTTCTGCGCAGAATCAGCGAAGAGCAGTTTTTTCCATCAAGGGAATTTATCTTGTTGGTAAGCAAATGAATTTCCCTGTCGTTTTTTTCGAGAGCTGAAAAAATTTCCGCGGATGAAACCACAGGCTCAACAAAAACCGCATTCTGAAATTCTCCATTGATTCTTCTTGAAATGCCTGAAACTGTAAAAAGAATTTTTTTCTCTCCTGAAGAATTTTCAGCAACAAGCACACCGATCATGATTCCGTTTTCAATCCGCTCCGTGCTGATTTTTTCCGTAACATACTCAATCGAAAGTTTTCTTTCATCTAAAAGAGAAATTATTTCATTGCAATATTCAAAAGCTGGCTCTTCATCAAAAGGCGGAAACATTCTTTTATCATATCAGAAAAAAGAATTTAACGGAATGTACAAAATCTGATATTATCAATATAATTATTGAACATCCGCAGGAAAAAATATGTTCACTTGTGATTTTTCAAAAAAAGGAAAACTGACTTTTTGTGAATTCCTAATTGAAACAATAAAGTCAAAAATTATAAGCGGCTCTTTAAAGGCGAATGAAAAACTTCCGTCAAAACGAAGTCTGGCCTCTCATTTGGGAATAAGCGTAATTACAGTTCAGAATGCATATTCGGAATTGATAAGCCAAGGATATATTTTTTCCATTGAAAAAAAAGGATTTTTTGTAATTGATCTTCCCATAGAGCCAAAAGAAAATTCAGCGGCGCCGCAAAAAAAAACAAAACCCGAAAAGAAAAATCAGACGAGCGAAAATTTCTTTATCGACCTTGAATCAAATTCAATCGGCTGGGAAAAATTTCCGTTTTCAATCTGGTCTAAGATAATGCGCAATATTTTAACCAGCTCCCATGAATCGCTATTAACAAGCCAGCCTCTACAGGGAACACTTGAACTGCGCGAAGCAATTTCAAATCACCTGAAGAGCTTTAAAAATATCGAAGCAGATCCTGATCAGATAATCGTGGGAGCAGGAACAGAAATGCTTTTTACTTTTGCCGTCCGACTTTTGGGGAATGAAAAAATCTACGCCGTTGAAAATCCGGGATATAAAAAAATTTCGCATATCATCGAAATGAACGGAGCAAGCATAGTGCATGTTCCGATTGACAGCAACGGTCTTGGTGTGGGCGCACTGGAAAAAACAGGAGCTTCCGTTGTCCATACAAGTCCGGGTCATCATTTTCCGACGGGAATTGTCATGCCGATAAAAAGGCGCATGGAACTTTTGTCATGGGCAAATAAAAAAAGCGGAAGGTACATAATAGAAGACGACTACGACAGCGAATTCAGATTGAACGGAAAGCCTATGCAGCCGCTTTTGTGCGCTTCAAAAAATGAAAACGTAATTTATGTAAACACATTTTCAAAAACACTCTCGCCTTCGTTCAGGATAAGCTATATGGTTCTTCCTAAAAAGCTTGCCGAAAAATTCAGCGAAAAATTCAGTTTCTGTGCCTGCACTGTAAATTCATTTGAGCAGTATGCCCTGGCGGCCTTTATAAAAGAAGACTATTATTCAAAGCACATTATCAGAATGAAAAATTACTACAGAAATCTTCGCAACGAACTGATTTCCAGAATTGAAAATTCCGAGCTGAAAAATTTTGTGCAAATCCACGAAGAAGAAGCAGGCCTTCACTTTTTGCTTTTTATAAACTCAAAGTCCGGCGGAAAAACCCTGAAATCTCGTCTTAAAAAAAATGGAATAAAAATAGCCTCTCTAAAAGAATTTTTTTACGAGAACGAAGATTTTCCGCTTTCATTTTTTTACCAGGACAAAAACAAAATTCCGCTCGATAAAATATTTGTTGTAAATTATTCAGGAATTGAAAAACAAAAAATTCCAAAAACAGTCAGCCTGCTTCTGGAATCTATTTTGTAGAGCCGCTAAAAAATCAGTCTTTAACGATTAGTTTTTAAAATCAATGTCACCGTTGTACGTCATTCTTTCAATGACAGCTCCGCTTTCAACACGGATACCTTTTTTACGGATTGAATCTCCGCCCAGCTGGAATGACTTTTCAACTGCAACACAAACTCCCTGGATTTTTGCGCCTGCATTTTCTGCGATTTCAATAAGACCGTTCATCGCATTTCCATCCGCAAGAAAATCATCCACTAAAAGAATTTTATCTTCCGAAGAAATATAATCCTTTGAGATTACAATATTATAATTGCAGGAATTTGTATGAGACCAGACTGTTGCATAATAAACATCGTCAGACAGAGCCGCGCTCTTATGCTTCTTTGCAAAAAGCACAGGCAGATTTCCAAAAGCACGCGCAACTGCACAGGCAACTGCAATTCCGCTCGCTTCAATCGTAACAATCTTTGTTAGCTCAACACCTTCAAATGCCTTTTTAAAATTTTCTGCAAGCGAATCAAGCAGCGAAACATCAATCTGATGGTTCAAAAAGCTGTTTACTTTTAAAATATTTCCAGGTAGCACAACACCGTCTTTTTTTATTCTGTCTTCAAGCAATTTCATAAAACCATAGTATGAAAAAAACAGTATTTATGCAACACGGCATCAGCGCTGCTTTTTATACTGATTTTTTTCAATCTGCTTCTGGCGGGATTTTTCCCTGTTCTGCTCAATAAGGCGGTCTTTTCTTTCCTGCTTTTTGTCAGGAGAAATATCCCATTCAACAGGAATAGAGCGCTCCTGAATTGCAGGAATTCTAAGAAAAGTCAGACAGTCTGCCCGGTGAACAGTTATGCCCCTGTTATGCGAAATATATCCCACGATAGGCTCGCCAGGAACCGGCTTGCAGCACTGCGCAATCGTAACCAAAAAATTTGTGTCGTTTTCTATGCGGATTCTTCCGGTGAAATTCTGCGCCTGCTGTTTTTTCAGTTCAGCCTTGCGTTTCCGTTCTGCGGAATTCTCCTCGGCGATTTTTTTGGAATACAAAGTATTGGCGGCGATTTCCGCTTCTCTTTTTTCAAGCGCATCACGGTCAATAAAAGTCGGATCATTTTCAACAAGCCATGAATGAATTTTCTGGCGCGCCTTGGAAGTTTTTACGGCCTGAAGCTGGCTCTGTGTAGGATGAGCTTTCGGGTTTGTTAAAATTTCAATAATCTGAGTATTCTTCAAAGGCTGGATGAGAGGAATAATTTTTCCATCTGCTTTTGCGCCCACAATTTTTTCGCCGATTCCTGAATGAATTGCATAGGCAAAATCTATTGCATTCGCTCCAGCCGGAAGCTCCTTTACATCGCCCTTTGGAGTAAAAACATATATCGAGTCGCCAAGCAAATCTGTTTTTAATTCCGCAAAAAATTTCTCGTCGCTTAAATCTTCATTCCGAAGAGCGCGCAGCTGATTTATAATGCTCAGCTCCTCAGCTTTCACCAAATCACGGTTTGTCCCCTTTTTATAAAGCCAGTGGGAAGCCACACCGTGTTCCGCAATGCTGTGCATCTCTTGAGTCCGAATCTGAATTTCAAGAGGCTTTCCCTCGCAGATTACTGTAGTATGAAGAGACTGGTAGCCGTTTGCCTTCGGCATTGCAATATAATCCTTGAACCGCCCTTCCATCGGCTTCCAGAGTCCGTGGACAATTCCAACAAGGGTATAACATTCAGACTCTGTATTGCAGATTATTCTCAGAGCAAGCAAATCATAAAGCTCGCCAGGCTCCTTGTTGCGCTTTCTCATCTTCTGGTAAATCGAATAAAAATGCTTGGCTCGGCTGGTTATGTTTACGCTTATTCCGGCTTTTTCAGTGGCTGTATAAATTTTTTTCACCGCATTATTCAAGTATTCGGAACGCTCCGCTTTTTTCTGCGCGACAATAGATTTTATCTGCTGGAAAACTTCCGGGTTCGAATACTTCAGGCTCAAGTCTTCCATCTCGCTCTTTACATCAGACATACCGAGGCGGCTTGCAAGCGGACACCAGATATCTATCACTTCCTTTGCAACGGCACGCTGGGCTTCAGGCAGAACAAATTTCAGATTGCGCATGCGGTCAAGGCGGTCTGCGAGCTTTACAAGAATAACCCTTATATCATCAACCATTGCAAAGAGCATTTTGCGTATGCTGTCTGCCTGGTGAATGGATGTAGAATTTATTTTCAGGCTTGTTATCTTTGCAGTGCCATTGCAAATCACAGCTATCTCCCTGCCGAATTTTTCTTCAATCTCCGGAAGGCAGTTATTGTCAACATCAAGAATATTATGGAAAAGGCCTGCGATAATTGTGTCCGCCCCAAGATTTTTTTCAGCGAGAACTGTCGCCACTCTGAGGGGATGAAGATAATACGGCTTTCCGCATTTCCGTTTCAGTTCGGACGTCTTGGAAATCAGATAATTCCAGGCGCTGCGTATTCGCTCCCATTCTTCCTGCGAATAGTTTTCAGAAAATGTTTTATAAAATGAATCAATTAAAATTTCAGGATTTATTTCAACAACTTCATTTTCTTTTTCTGACATAGGCAAACCCTCAAAAGACTATATCACATTGCAAAGCGATGGTCAAAAGCAATTTTTCAAGGCTATCTTCCAGTGTTCCTGAATTTTCCCTCGATGTAGCCCCTGTCCCTCAGGCGAATCAAAGTTCCCCGGGTGATTTCCGCGCGCGTGTATAAAGCGCAGGGATGTCCATTGCATACCCAGTTGTACACCTCTCCGTTCTGTGGATTCACAAGCTGAAAATCCTCGTCCCAGAAAATTTTCTTGGCGACAATATCAGGCGAAATTATTTCAAGCTCCGAAAATCTGTCTATCATATTCAGAGCCTCAAGGGAATACATTTTAAACCCTTCTTTTTTCTGAACAAATGGAAGATTCAAATCCGGATGCTCCCTGAACCTTTTGTCAGCAGCGGCCTTTGCCTCCGGGCAGAGAAGAAAATATTTTTCATCGCGGATTTTTTTATTCAGCGCAGCCTTTTCAAAAAGCTCATTTTCTTCATCAGGCGAAAAAGGCTCTCCACATTCCGCGGCCAGTTCAAACGGGCTGTCGCTTGCTCCGCTCACAGCAACATCAGCATCGGATTTATTATAGTAGAAACCGGTTGAAAACGGACGGTGGCTGACTTTGTAAAGCTCGTCCACAAAAAGATCCGCCTGGCTCTTGGTAATTTTTCCTTCAAGCGCATCAAGGGCTTTGCGGTAAGCGCGCGTAACAAGGGCAACGTAATAAACACTTTTCATGCGCCCTTCAATTTTCAGAGAATCAACACCGGCTTTTTTTAAATCGTCAAGATGATCTATCATGCACAGATCCTTTGAAGACAAAACCGATGTAAAATTTTCACCTTCGTAAACCGGGAAAAATTCCTCAGGCCGCTTGTGCTCTCGCAGAACAAGATTTCCGCTTTCCGCAATCTGCTTGCTGTCAGAGCCAAGGGAAGCAAGCACATCGTAATCCCAGCGGCATGTGTGACTGCAAAAGCCTTCCTGTGCGCTGCGTCCGTTCAGGTATGCGCTCATAAGACATCTGCCGGCATAGGCAATGCACATGGCTCCATGCACAAAACATTCAATTTCCATATCCGGAACAGCATCCTTTATTTCCGCGATTTCCTTTAAAGAAGCTTCGCGGCCCATTACAACACGGCTGAATCCGAGCCGCCTGTACATCTTTACAGCCTCGCGGTTCATGCAGCTTGCCTGGGTAGAAAGGTGCAGTGCCGCCTGCGGAAATTCACGCTGAAGAAGCGGAACAATTCCAAGATCCTGGACAATAAACGCATCTATAGGATACTGCTTGAAATACGGAATATTTTGAATCAGCCTGTCGATTTCATCATTGTGAAATGCAATGTTGAGCGCGCAGTGCAGTTTTTTTCCGGGGAACTGTTTTTTCAGCCGGCATACTTCCTGGTATTCATTGTCATAAAAATTATCCGCCTTTACACGCAGGGAAAAATTTTTCAGTCCGATATAAGCCGCGTCAGCTCCGTAAATATATCCATATTTCAGTTTTTCAACATTGCCCGCAGGCGAAAGAAGCTCCATTGACTACTCCACAGTCATATTGTTTTCGCGCATAAGCCGCTCACGTTCCTTTATCTCGTCGTCCGAAAGCCCGCTCTGCTTATTTATATAATGCCCGACTTTTTCAACCGCCGAATGTGATTCAAGCAGGAATTCATCAGCCATCTGAAACATAAACATCATTCCCGGCCAGACATCAAGGGTGCATTTTCCGCCTGCATAAAGAACGCGCTGGTTCAAAGTTTCCGCATCCTCAAGAAGAATTTCCTTTTCGCCGCACTGAATATAAACTTCCGGGAAATTTGAAAATTCTTCCTCGGAAGCCTTCAAGGGAGATACCTGAACATTTTCCAGATTGGAAGAATACGTATAAAGTCCTGCGGCATGGCGGATGTCTTCGCTTGAGAGAACTTCATCACGGATTTTTTTGTCGGAAAATTTTTCTCCGCAAAAATTCAGCCACGGGGAAAACAAAACAATCTTAGAAACCATGGAACGCTTTTTTTCCTCGGTTCTGAGCATAAGCCCCATTGCAATGCTCGCTCCGCTTCCATCGGCGGCAAGAATGACCTCGCTGAAATTTTCACTGTCAAGAATTTCGCCCAGCACTTTTTCAACATCTTCCATTGAAGCAGGAAAAGGATATGAAGGAGCCAGCCTGAATTCAGGAACAACAACTTTTGAAGAAGCGGCATTTGCAAGAATAGAACAGAAGCTTCTCCAGCTGTCCCTTGAGCCGCCCACAAAAGAGCCGCCATGGACATAAACAATTACACGGCTGGAGGCGCAAAGTTCCGGCACAAGGACATCGCACTTCACACCGCCGATATTCTTTTCCGACAATTCAACATGGTTTGGAATAAAATCACTTTTAAATTTCTTTTCAAGTTTGCTTCTAAAAATCTCAACTTCATTTTTTGGAGAAAAAACCAAAGCCTTGAGTTTTTTAACCGCAGCCCTTCTGTCAAGCTTAATTTCCATAATTCACAAATTATAGCACATTAAAGGAAAATTTGCTATAATACGCCCATGCCTATAAGAATTGACTCAGATCTTCCTGCAAGAAGCACTCTTGAAAATGAAAATATTTTTGTGATGACAGAGGAACGTGCGGTTTCACAGGATATCCGTCCCCTGAAAATTGCGATTGTAAATTTGATGCCCACCAAGGAAGTTACGGAAACCCAGCTTTTGAGGCTGCTTTCAAACACACCGCTTCAGATTGATATCAGCCTTGTCCAGATGAAAGGCCATGTTTCCAAAAACACAGACAGAACGCATCTTCAGAAATTCTATATGTCCTCAGAGGAAATTTTTCAGCAGAAATTCGACGGCATGATTATAACAGGAGCGCCCGTGGAGCAGCTTCCGTTTGAACAGGTTGACTACTGGAACGAGCTGTGCAAAATCATGGACTATGCAAAAAAAAATGTTTTCTGCACGCTCTATATATGCTGGGGCGCAATGGCGGGGCTTTACCATCTGCATGGAATAAACAAGCACGTCGTGGAAAAAAAATTCTCAGGCATTTTCTACTCAAAGGTTCTGGAGCCGAAGGATCCTCTTATGCGCGGCTTCGATGATTATTTTCCGGTTCCGACTTCGCGCTACACAAAAATTCTCACACAGGACATCGCTGCGAACGAAAGACTTTCGCTTCTGGCATATTCAGAAACAACCGGGGCGATTCTTGCAAAGTCAAAGGACAATAGAAGCATTTTCATGACAGGCCATCTTGAATACGACACAGAAACACTTGCAGAGGAATACAAAAGAGATCAGGAAAAAGGAATAAATCCCTTTATGCCGGAAAATTATTTTACAGACAATGATCCTTCCAAGCCGATAATTTCAAAGTGGAGAAGCACGGCGCATCTTTTTTATTCCAACTGGCTGAACTATTACGTATACCAGGAAACTCCGTACAGATTCACCGGAATCTAACAGGGAGAATTTCAAGCTAAAAATCCCCTGGAAAAATTCAAGGCTCTCCTCAAAAGTTTTTCCTTGTGCTATTATTATCCCATGATTTTTACAGCGGTATTGTCAAAGCCTTCAAAAAACTGCGCTGAAATTTTGGGCAGGGCTTACATAAAAGTGCGAATCTGGAAAAACACATCACTTCCTATAAAAAAACAAAATGAATTCCACGCCGAATTCTTTACAGACAAGCAGGCGTTTCAAAAAAATTTCTCGCTCGAGCAAGTTCAGGAATTCATAGAAAAGCACGCGGGCACAACTTTTAAAAACTGCATTGTAAGAACCGAAACAGAAGAAATCACAACAATGGCAAACAAAAGAGGCGAAATAAAAACATTCACAAAAAAAATAAGCGGCTGTCCGCAAGAGCCGAAATTCACAGGCAGCTTCAACCGCGTAAAGCAGCACATTCTTCAGGAAGGAACTCCTGTGCCGTTTTTAATAGAGCTTGGAATCATGACCAGAGAAGGAAAAGTTGTGGCGCAGAAATATGATAAATTCCGGCAGATAAACAGATTCCTTGAATTCATCGACGATGTGACAGAAAGCGTTGAATTTCTGAACAGCACTCCGTACACCGCAGAAAATCCGCTTCAAATCATAGACTTCGGCTCGGGAAAATCCTATCTTACATTTGCAATTCAGCACTTTTTTTCGGAAGTAAAAAAAATACCGGCAAGCATAACCGGACTTGATTTAAAGGAAGACGTGATTCAAAACTGCGCGAAACTTGCAGACAAGCTTGGCTGCGCAAACATGGAATTCAAGGTGGGAAACATTGCCGATTACAAATCTGAAAAAAAAACAGACATAGTGGTTTCGCTCCATGCATGCGACACTGCAACGGACTTTGCGCTCGACTATGCCGTGAAGCATAACGCAAAGGCAATTTTTTCAGTTCCCTGCTGCCAGCACGAAATAAACATGCAGCTTGAAAAAATCAAGCCGGACAGCAAAAGCCCGTTCGCTTCCATAATGAAATACGGAATTCTAAGAGAAAGATTTTCCGCGCTTGCAACCGATGCAATCCGGGCAGAGCTTCTTGAGCAAAACGGCTACACTGTCCAGCTTTTGGAATTTATCGACATGAGCCACACACCAAAGAACATTCTAATCAGAGCCGTAAAAAACCAGGGAAAAAAATCTGAAGCGCAAACAGAAGCTTCAAAATGCAGAATGAACAGCCTGATTGAACAGCTCGGATGCTCCCAGACACTGGAAAAAATTTTCCACAGCCAGCCACATATTGAAAGGGGACTATAGCAAAAAAAAGGCAACTGTGCTAGACTCGTTTCGGTGAGCCTCTAAAAACGCCGTTTTTTAAGGTTCCCTTCATTCTTATAAAAAAGGAAGTAAACATTTATGGAAGAGAAAGAAATCCTTGAAAGAGCTGCAAAATATATTGCAGAGGAAAAAGACAGTTTCTTCCGCAAGGAAGTTGAGGACTTAGTCGCAAAAAAAGATATTAAAGAACTGGAAGACCGTTTTTATCAGAGCCTAGAATTTGGAACAGGCGGACTGCGCGGTGTAATGGGCGGCGGAACAAACCGCATGAACACACTGAACATTTCAAAAGCGACACAGGGACTTGCAAACTATCTTATCAAGGCTTTCCCTGAGGAAGCAAAAAACGGAACGCTCAGCGCATGCGTTGCCTACGACAGCAGAAACAACCACGATAAATTTTCAGACATCACAGCAAGAGTATTTGCCGCAAACGGAATAAAGGCATACCTTTTCACTTCACTCCGCCCTACTCCGGAGCTTTCCTATGCAATAAGAATTCTCGGATGCAAAACAGGCGTTGTCGTAACTGCAAGCCACAATCCGCCGCAGTACAACGGCTACAAGGCATACTGGGATGACGGAGCGCAGGTTGTAGAGCCGCATGACAAGGGAATCATCGACGAAGTAAATGCCGTTACAGAAGTAAAGCTCATCGAAAAGGACGAAGCTGTAAAGGCCGGAAAAATTATTTTAATCGACAAGGAAATCGATGACAAATTCCAGGCAATGATAAAGGCAAATCTTTACCGCCCGGAGCTTATAAAAGAAAAGGCAAGCAGCGTAAAAGTTGTATACACACCTCTCCACGGAACAGGCGCAATGCATGTTGAAAAAGTTCTTGGCGATCTCGGCCTGAATGTAATCACAGTTCCAGAGCAGCGTGAAGGAAACGGAGAATTCCCGACAGTTGAAAAGCCGAACCCAGAGGAAGCTCCTGCACTCAAAATGGCAGTGGAGCTGGCTGAAAAAGAAAAAGCTGATGTTGTAATGGCAACAGACCCTGACGCAGACAGATTCGGAACTGCATTCCCTGACAAAAACGGAAAATACGTTCTTGTTTCAGGAAATCAAATGGGCGCGCTTCTTGCAGATTACGTTCTGCTTTCAAAAAAGGAATTCAACAAGATGCCTGCAAAGCCGGTTCTTATCCGCTCTATTGTAACTTCGCCGTTTGTAGACTCAATCGCAAAAAAATACAATGTCGCTGTAAAGGAATGTCTTACAGGATTCAAGTGGATTGCCTATGACGAAGGCCAGATGGAAAAAGACGGAAGCGGAAACTATGTGTTCGGACTTGAAGAAAGCTACGGCTATCTTGTGGAAACAGAAGTGCGCGACAAAGACGGAATTTCCGCAGCGGCAATGTGCGCAGAAATGACATTGTACTGGGCAAGCAAGGGCAAATCTCTTCTTGAGCACCTGAACGATATGTACAAGGAATTCGGGCTTTTTGAAGACAGAGCAATCAGCAAATACTTCCCGGGAGTGCAGGGACCGAAAATAATGAACGGAATCATGGCAAATCTCCGCACAAACGGACTTCCTACCCTCGGCGGTAAAAAAGTTGTAAGAATCAGAGATATCCAGCAGCAAGTTGCCTTTGATCCTGCAAATCCGGCCGAAAAGGAAAATCTTCCGTGGCCAAAGAGCAATGTTCTTCAGTTCATTCTTGAAGGAGGAACTATTGTCAGCGCACGTCCAAGCGGAACAGAGCCAAAAATAAAATTCTACATCAACAGCACTGTTCCTGTTTCTGAAAAAACAGACGAAGCTCTGGAGAAAGCAAAAGAAGAAGCCGACAAGCTCTGTGAAGCTATCTCTTCAGAAATCAATGCAATCTTGAACGCAGCAGGCTGAGTCAATTATACTTCGGTGCAGGGCATCGGGGTATAAAAATTTCCGTAAAAACAATATGGCATCTGCGGTTTTCTGCGGATGCCTTTTTAAAAACTATGGCATTTAAAATTTTTAACAGCTTTAAAAATCTTGCAAAAGAATTTTATTCAGGAAAAACTTTTGTAGCGTTTGACACAGAAACTACAGGATTAAAATCAGAAAAAGAATTTATCATAGAAATAGGCGCAGTTAAATTCAACCATAGCGGAATAATCGGAGCCCCCTTTGATATTCTGATAAAGCCGCCGCTGGAACTTCCAGATTTCATAAAAGACCTTACGCATATTACCGACGAAATGCTTTCATGCTGCCCCAGTGCAAAAGATGCTGTTCCGGAATTTCTGGATTTTATCGGAGGAAAGCAAACAATACTGGTTGCCCACAATGCGAAATTTGATCTTTGCTTTATAAATTCCGAGCTGAAAAGATTCAATCATCCAGAGCTTCCAAACACATGCATAGATACGCTTGCCGCCGCACGATGGGCATACCCTGATTTTATAAACGAAACAGAAAAAGGCCAGTACAAACTTCAGAGCCTGGCAAAGCGTTTTAACATAGAAGCAAAAGCCGCTCACAGGGCAAACGATGACGCGCGCCTGTGCATGGAAATTTTCAAGAGAATAATAGCTGACACAATGGACAGGCAGGTAAATTTCAAGCTTCCCAAAGCACAGCTGGAACTGAAATTTTAAGAGCCGCCGGGAAGCTAAAAAAAAGCAATGTGATAAGCACGCAATTCAATTTTCCGCAGCAACAATGAGAATTTGAATTTCTGCGGCGATTGATAAAAAAATTAATTTACTATAACATTACTGAATGTCAATAAATACAAAAGAAAATAAAATGGGAGCAATGCCTGTAACAAGGCTTCTTGTAAATATGTCGCTCCCTATAATGCTTTCAATGCTGGTAATGGCATGCTACAATGTTGTTGACAGTGTTTTTGTTGCCCAAATAAACGAAGATGCGCTGACCGCAATTTCACTTGCATTCCCCGTCCAGACACTGATGATTGCAGTTGGAATAGGCACTGCGATTGGAGCAAATGCGCTTCTTGCAATGAAGCTCGGGCAAAAAGACAAAGAGTCTGTAAACAGCATCGCCATGAACGGACTGTTTCTTTCGCTTTGCAGCTTTGTGCTGTTCTTTATTCTGGGAGTCTTTTTTATCAGACCTTATCTTGAAACCCAGAAAATAACGCCCCGGATTATTTACTACGGGGAATCCTATCTGAAAATCATAACAATGGCATCCTTTGCGCACTTTATTGCAACAATGTCAGACAGGCTTCTCCAGGCCACCGGAAGAACTTTTTACACAATGATTACACAGCTGTCAGGAGCAATCACAAACATAATTCTTGACCCGCTGATGATTTTTGGAATCGGGCCTTTTCCGCGGATGGAAATGGAGGGCGCAGCATGGGCAACAGTAATAGGGCAAATTGTTTCAGCACTGGTATCGCTGTATTTCAATCTCAAAAAAAATCCTGACATTGAATTCAGACTCAGAAAATTCAGACCAAATCCGCTCATAATTTTTCAAATCTACAAAATAGGAATTCCTTCAATTATCATGCAGTCCATAAATTCAGTTACAACCTATGGAATGAATTTGATTTTAGGAAATTTCACGCCGACTGCGATCGCGGTCTACGGAGTTTACTTCAAGCTGAACAGTTTTATTTTCATGCCGGTGTTCGGGCTTACAACTGGAATGGTTCCTATTGTTTCCTATAACTACGGAGCGGAAAATTCAGAGCGGATAAAGAAAACAGTGAAGGCAACTATTTTTATTGCCATTTCTATTATGATGTTTGGAATTGCGATTTTTGAATTTTTCCCAAGTGAGCTTTTGATGCTGTTCAAGGCAAGCGAGCAGATGCTTTCCATTGGATGCACGGCAATGAGAATAATCGCGCCCAGCTTTTTCGGAGCCGCCATTTCAATTACGCTCGGCGCAGCATTCCAGGCGCTTGGAAAATCCTTCCTGAGCATGACGGTGTCCTTTGTGCGCCAGCTGATTGTCCTGCTTCCCGTGGCAAAACTTTTTTCAAATACTGGAAAACTCGAAAATGTCTGGTTCTGCTTTCTTGTCGCTGAAATTTTCGCAATAGGACTTTCGCTGTTTTTTATGCAGAGAATAAGAAAAACGGTGCTTGCTAAATTTTAAAGTTACAGGCGCAAAATTTTCACAACCCTGCGAGGGCTATCCGCGAGGAGCCTTTGCAGGATCAATGGGACTTGATTTTTGAAACACCATAAGGCAAATCTGCGTGGTGCCTTTTATACTGTCAGTTCCAGCCGTTCCCAGGGAATCGCCGAAAACAACATAATCGCCTTTTTTAACTTTTATGGAAGCAAGCCCTGAGTAAACATAAATATGCCCTGTTTTTGCCTGAACAAAAATCACCTGCCCATAGCCGCGGTAATTTCCAACATACATAACAGTTCCTGCACGAATCGCGGTCACGGTTTCATTTTTCTGCGCGCTCAGCTGCACACCGCTCACTTTTCCGTTTATATATGTAACTTCAGGATTCTTTACAGGCCATGCCAAAGTTGAATCCCCTTTCTTTTCGGAATATTTCCGCGGATCACTTTCAGGAAGACTTGGCAGCGAGGCGGAAGTATCTACAATAGTAACAGGGATTTTCAGCCGCTGTCCGGCCTTTAAAACTGTGTCAGAATCAAAATTATTCAGGGACTTCAGCTCGTCAACAGAAATTCCATTCACCTTTGCAATTCTATAGAAAGTGTCGCCTTTCTGAACTGTATATGTATCAAATTTTCTTTCAGAATTGGAAGAAACAGAAGTCTGGGTTTCCTTTTTGGTTTCCTCGGATTTTCCGGGAATTGAAAGCTTCTGTCCGACTTTTAAAACATCGTTTACAGTAAGATTATTTACAACGCAAAGCTGCTCCACAGAAATTCCGTATTTCCGGCTGATTGAATAATACGTTTCTCCCTTTTCAACTGTGTGAATTTCTGCAAAGGAAAAACAGACAGTCAAAAAGGCAAGCGGAAGAATCAAAAATCTTTTTATATTTTTCAAATATATAGCTATAATCATACCGTTAATTTATCGGCTGATTTACAGAAAAAATTAGAAAATCTATAAAAATTCAGCCGCTGAATTTTCTACTGGCAGACACTGAACAATCCGGCTGCGGACTATCCAGTATTTGCACCGACATCTGCTGTTTTTCAGTATTCCAGAAAAACACAAAAAAAACAGTATTTTTCTAAGCTTTAAACAGCTGCGGAAAAACATCATTCATGCCGTACAATGCGCCGGCTGACAGCTCTCCGCTTTTCAGCATTGCACATAAATTCTCCAAAGCATGAACAGCTCCATTCGCAAGTCCATGCCGGCTTCTTGCTGTATGGGAAATTTCAATCGTATCAGCCTCGCAGTCAAAAAACACTTTGTGAGTTCCAGGAACAGAGCCGCACCGGGTAGAAGAAACGTGCAGCTGATTCGGCTTTGGCCGCTCCTTGAATTCATCGGTAACTATTGAATCCTTGCGTTTAAATTCAGAAAGCAGATGGTTTGCAATTTCAAGCGCAGTTCCTGAAGGGCTGTCTGCCTTTTGATTATGATGCATTTCCCAGATAGCGGCATCGTATTCAGAAAAATTATTCACAAGCCGGGAAGCTTCTTCAACAATCTTATAGAGAATAGCAACACCAATAGAAAAATTCGCGGTTGTCATTATTGTGCCGCCACATTCTTGCGCAAGAGAAGCGACCTCCTGTTTTTTTTCATTCCAGCCTGTAGTTCCCACGACCATAGGAATTTTCAAAGGAAGAAGAACCTTTATGTTTTCCATCACAGAAGAAGGATGGGTGAATTCTATTATTCCCTCGGCACCGCTGGAAACAACAGCATCTGCAAGCGCACGGGAATCTCCCGATGGAATTTTTATTCCTGCATCAGGCGCAAAAGGATCAATCGTAGCAACAACCGAATGTCCAAAGGCAACGGCGGACTGCTCCAGCATGTGCCCCATTTTTCCATATCCAACCAAAGCTATTTTCATATCAAACCTCCAAAACAAACTTAGGAAAACGCTCATTAAAAGCCGCAGCGATTAATCAGCGTTTCAGAAAACTACGAAAAAAGAACAGAGTGAATAACTTCAACAGTTTTATCAGCCTGCTCCGTATCAACAAGCATGCTTATATTAACCTTGCTTGCTCCCTGGCTTATCATCTGGACATTTATATTATTCTTTGAAAGTCCGGAAAATGCCTTGGAAATTATCACGCTTGACCTTGAAGCGTCACAAATTATTGTAACAATCGCTTTCTGTGTTTTTATATTCACATCAGCCACCCGCTTCAAATCTTCAATAAGCCCGGTCAAATCAGTTTTGCCGTTAACAGTCAAACTGACAGAAACCTCCGAAGTTGCAATCACATCAATGCTTATATTCCACTTTAAAAACTGATTGAAAATATGGGCAAGGAATCCAGCTGCGCCGAGCATCCGGCTTGACTGAATATCTATAAGCGTTACATTTTTTACTTTTGTTATGGCAGTTACAAGAGGTCTTGTTCCGCTGTGCTCCTCAACAATAAGAGTGCCGCGGCTTTTTATATTGTAGCTGTTTTTTACGCGGACAGGAGTTCCTGTTTTTCTGCATGGAATCATACTGCGCGGATGAAGAACCTGGCTTCCAAAAATTGCAAGCTCCTGGGCTTCCTCATAAGTCACTTCTTCAACAGGGCGGGCTTCCTTTACAATGCGCGGATCAGTCGTCATGATTCCGTCAACGTCCTTCCAAGTCTGAATTTCTTCAGCACGCATCGCAGCACCGATCATTGTAGCGCTCAAGTCGCTTCCTCCGCGTCCAAGAGTTGTTATTATGCCGTTTTTATCTTTTGCAATGAATCCCGTAACAATCGGAATTTCATCAGACAATCCGTTTTTATATCCGTCAAGATGTTTTGGAATATTTTCCCACACTTCATCCAGAAGCTCGGCGGCCATGTAATTTGAATCACTCACAAAGCCAATATCCCAGGAATCAAAAGCCTTCGCTTCAGTGCCAAGCAAAGAAAGATACGAAGCCATCATGCGGACGGACATTCGCTCTCCAAAAGAAACAAGATAATCCCTTGTGCGCTTTGTAAGCTCATGAAGCATACTTATTCCGGTAAGCAGAGTTTTTAGCTCGCCAAGCAGCTCCGTTATTTCCGGAACTGAAATGCCAAGCTCCTTTTCTGTTTCAAGATGAAGCCGCTCAATTTTTTCTATATCAACAGTTCCCTTCACAGCCATATCGGCCGCCTCAAGAAGATGATCCGTTGTATCTCCCATTGCGCTTAAAACAACAACGGGCCGCTCTTTTTTATATGTCTGGATTATTCCAGCAACATGCTTGATGCGGTCAGCATTCGCAACCGAACTTCCGCCGAATTTCATTACAATCATAGCAGCAATTATACTTAACGGTGATATGAAAGTCTATAATTTGCAAGCTTTATTCGTGTGCCCGGCTGCGAGTCTCTGGCGGGTTTTCAGGAATTTCCGAAAAGCTTTCTACATTCAAGGTAGAACCTTTTTTCGCTTGCCTCCCCCATGCTGAAACTTTTTCTCGGCAAAGCCCCGAATTTATCTATTGTTTCAAAGAAAGAATCTTTTGCTACAGGCGGAAAAAGAAGCGCAGTCGCATTTTCCTGAGCACCGAGCCTGAAAACTTCGTCCGTGCCGTGGATATAATCAATGCCGCAGTTTTCACATCCGCTTATAAACTCATCAAGCAGCGGCTGAATCCGGCACACGGCAAGTTCCCTGAGATCAGTTTTCATTCTGAAATATCTCTGCTTTCCGTTTTCCAAAAAAACAAATCCAATGTCCGCCTTGGAATTCTTTACTGCGTTTTCAAGCGAATCTGAATTCTGCTCCTCCACAGCCTGGCCGCCGCAGTTTTCAGTTAAAAACGAAATAAGCTTAAAGGCATCACAGTTAAAAATCACACGGTGAATCGGCTCAAATGTCAGGCCGGAATCATATATATTCACAATTTCAACAAGAGCATAGCGTGCACGCATGTCAGGCGAACCGTTGTTCCGGCAGTCGTCCCAAACAGCCTTTGCAGCAGCAAGCGAATGATTTCCGTCGCCAACCGCAAACAAAAAAGGATTTCCAGAAGAATCAGAATTCCTAAGCTTTAATTTTTCAAGCGCATGGAACATTTTTTCAAGAGCGTTTTCAGACTTTACTGCCCAGCCGGAAATATGCCCGGAATTCATCATCAAGTCTCCGTCATATAAAGGCTGATTTTTTTTAGCCTCTTCTCCAACCTGCTCCACAAGCAAATGCTCAGGGTCGTTCACCAAAAGCATTATGTGCGGAATTTCCACAGGCGCATTTTTTCTGATATTTTTCCGCACTGGAATTCTTTCTGAAATTGTAGCTTCCGTTGCGCGTATCAGGCTTTTTGAAAAAGGCTTCCAGTCATACTGCTCCAAGTCAATGGCCGCAATCAGACCTCGCCTGACTCTGCCATACCGGGTTTTACGCTCAACGTACACACATTCTTTTTCAGGCGAATCAAAAATTCCGTTTTCAAGATAAGCGTTCATGGAGATGCGTATATCTTTCAGGCGGCTTTCCATATCAGGCGAAGAAAGAAAAATTTCAGGGAGCACCAGGTGAAGTGACGAAGGGGCATCCCCGACAGTTTCCGCGACTTTTTTCCAATAGTCAAAATCCTGCGTATACTGATCACAGGCCACAACACACCAGGTTTCCAAGTTTTTATTCCTGGGCAAAAGAATTTCAGGAATTTGCAATCCAAACTGATCAAACTGTTTCATGCAAAAAGTATACTGTGATTCTTGCGTTTGCGCTAGCATTCGGAATTCAAAGTTGAATTAAAAAAAAATTGAAGCTATAATGAAAATCTCAGAAAACTTCAGTCTAAAGGCAGCTCCTAAAAATGCACCGCTTCAAGCCGTGCAATTACTAAAACCCGCAGGAATCTTAAAACAATGACAGGATTCGGATTACAGCAAAGACAGCGCGCATCTCAGATTCAAAGAATATGCCAAAAGCAAATTCAGGCTCTGAAATTTCTTGCCATGGACTCCAAGAATTTGACAGAAGAAATATACAAGGCCGCAGAAGAAAATCCTGCGCTTGTCATTACAAAAAACCGAAGTTCATGGGACAGAACAAAAACCGCAGTTCCCACAGCAAGCGGCATGGCAGCCAGCGAAAATTTTCAGGCCGCTCTTGAATCAAAGGCAGACGAGCGTGAATCACTTCAAGACCATCTGCTCGGCCAGCTGAATTCAATGCGCCTTAGTGAAACAGAAAAATCACTGTGTGAAAAACTGATTTTCAACCTTGACTCAAAAGGCTTTCATATTTTAGCTCCGATTTCGCTTCTTGATAAAAAAGACAAACTGCAAACTCCCGGACTTCTTGAAAAATGCATTGAAACAGTGCGCCAGCTTGAACCATCAGGAATTTGCGTTGTAAACACTGAAGAAAGCCTGCTTGTACAGGCGCGACAAAGGGAAAATGCCCCGCCGCTTGCGCTTTTTATTTTGAACGGAAGGTTTAATTTTCTTGATCCCCCGTATCCTGAAAAAATCCTTCAAAAAATAAAAGCCTTCATTGCAAAGCAAAAAAAACTTTTCGCGGATTCCAATGCCGAAGAATATTCCACCCTGAATCCCACATTGCGGAGCGTAGAGGAAGCCCTTGGTTTTATCAGAACGCTGGATCCTCTGCCGGCACGGAATTTCAGCAGCGGCGAAATTCATTTTATAGCCCCTGACGTTTACATAGAAAAAATTTCCGGCATGGCACAGCAAAATCAGCTGGAGGAAAACACAGTTTCAGGATCGGGCGGGCTTTGGAAAATTCGGCTTGCGCAGGAAAACATTCCGCAGATTTCCCTGAATCCCGAATTTATGCAGCTGGCGGAAAACAAAAACCAGAACTCAATGGAAGAGGAACTGAGGAAGGCAAAGGAATTTATTGGAATGTTGGAATTCAGGCAGGGAACACTTTTACGGGCCTGTATAGAAATCGCAAAAATCCAAACTGATTTTTTACTGCGCGGACCGGGAAATTTAGTTCCGCTGCGGCAAAAGGATATTGCAGACAAACTTTCAGTTCACGAAACGACAATTTCCCGCATAGCAAACAGCAAATTCATCCAGTGCGAATGGGGCCTCTTTGACCTAAAGTTTTTTTTCACAAATGCGGCAAGCTCAAAAAATAAAAATATAAGCAAAGACAAAGCGATGTCGGAACTGAAAAAACTTTTAAATTCATCATCAGGAAAAAAAATGAGCGACCAGAAACTGTCAGAGGAGCTGGAAAAATCGGGAATAAAAATAGCGCGCAGAACAGTCGCAAAATACAGAAACAAGCTTTGCATAGAATCTTCCTACAACAGATGAGCAAGAAAAATTCATTGCAAAAAAAATGCTGATTAACACTTAAAGGTTAACCAGCATTTTTCCAAAACCAGAAAAAACTAAAAATCCCCGGGGATTATTTTTTCTCCTGAACCTTGTCTTTTTCTTTCTTGATTTTTGTATCAAGAACATCCATCATTTTATTAAGAGCAGCTGCAAAATCAAAATCATCGCCGGTAACATGGGCATTGCCACCCCATCTGAAATTAACAGTTGTATCAAAATAAAATTTTTTATCTTCTTTTACATGCATAATTAAATCTACGATGAGATTTTCAGCATAGCTTATACGCTCCAGTTTTTTGTTGATAAGCGCAGTCTGATCCGAATCCAAAGTAAATCCCTGTGCAGATATTGATTTTGTCATATTTTTTCTCCTGATAATATATTTAAATTCCGTGACAAACTGCCACTGCAATCTTTTTAGACTACTTTAATAGTATACTATGATATTTTTCAAAAAGCAAAGAAAAGTTTAAAAAGCCAGCCAAATTCAAAAAGCCGCCTGAACAACAGGTGCAACAGCTTAGCGACGGTTTTATTTTGTAAGAGCCAGCTGTTCCGCAATGTTAAAGCAGCGGTCTCCAATTTTTTCTATCTGGCGAACCAAATCCATGTACAAAAGCTCGGCCTTTACATTTGCGCCGTCCTCAAGGCGTTTCCTTGCAACTTTCTTCAAGGCCTTTCTCTCTGCGTCAATCTGCGACTCAAGCTCATTTGCAAATTCAAGCTGCTCTCTTGAAAGCGCCTTGTTTATATTCTTATAAATAAACTGAAGCAGCTGGCGCGCAAGCTCAAGATACGGAATCAGCCGGTCAAAATCCTCTTTTTTGAACACATAATGTTTTTCTGTTATACGCTTCAAGTAAACCCCGATGCTCAGACAGTCATCAGACATAGACTCCAGCTCGCCGGTGATTGAAATCATAACATTGATATTTTCCCGAAGCTTATCATCAACATCAAGCTGAGCGCATTTCAAAAGGTACTTTGTAAGCTGTTCCTGCATCTGGTCAAGATAATCTTCTTCCTTGACAAGATTTTCGTAGTGATCCACCACAAAACGCCCGGAAATATCCGTAAGCCCATACTGCAAACGGTCAAACATCTGCACGGAAATATCAGCCATGCGCCGCACTTCCATCTGCGCCGAAACCACCGGAATAGTCGGAGATTCATGGGCAGCACGCTCTGGAAATTCAAATTTATATATCGAAGGAAGCGCAGTTTTGTCGTCTTTTACAATGAAATGCGTAAGCCTGCACAGAGGATTTATAAACGGAATAAAACAAAGAGCGCCTATTATATTAAACAGGGAATGAAGCATTGCAATGTGCATCGTTATATTGTCATAGACATTTCCCGGAACAATAAAATCGACCAGCCGCGTAAACGGCCCGATGCAAATCAGCGCAGCCACAGCCGTAAATGAATTGAACAGAACATGAACAAGCATCGTCCGCACAGCATTTGCGTTCGCGCCAAAGGAAGCCATAATTGAATCTATAGTTGACCCGACATTGCTTCCTATTATAATCGCCGCGGAAAATTCCCAGGTAAGAATATGGTTGTATGCCATTGTAATTACAATAGCCGTCATAGCAGAGGACGAATGAATCAGAGCAGTCACAAGAATTCCAATCACAAAGGCAATAAGATAACTTGCAACCCCCTTGTCCTGCAACGCTGGAAGAAATCCCATCATGTCTGAATTCAGGGAAATCGCGCTTGAAAGCCACTGGAGCGCAATAAAAAGAATTCCAAAGCCCATAATCGCATGACCAAGCCCCGGATTCCGTATTTTCTTTACAATGGTAAAAAGGTAGCCGATTCCAAAAATCGGAATGGCAAAAGCTGAAATTTCAAAGCCGAATCCAAATATCGCTACAATCCACGCTGTTATCGTTGTTCCGACATTTGCTCCAAGAATAACCGCAATAGATTTGCTCAGTTCTATAAGACCCGCATTCACAAAGGAAACAACCATTACAGTTGTCGCGCCGGATGACTGTATTATCATAGTCAAAAAACAGCCTGTAAAAAATCCGGTGAAACGGTTTCCAGTCATAAAATGAAGAGCAGCCTGCAATTTGTCACCTGCAGACTTCTGGATTCCATCGCTCATCATTTTCATTCCAAAAAGAAGAAAACAAAGGCTGCCAAAGAACTGAAGGAAAATAGACAATATACTAGAAATGCTCATAATATAATTATACAGAAAAACAGCATGAGTTTAAAGCAAAACACATAAGGTAAGCTGAAAAAATCACTGGCTCAAGCTTCCGCCGGAAATCAGACTATAGTAGAGCGGTTTCTTCCATTGGCCTTTGACTGATACAGGGCATCGTCTATGCGCTTTATAACAGACTTCGGGCTTTCGTCGGGATCCGGCAGAATTTTAGAGCCTCCGATGCTCACTGTAACTTTCAGCCGCTGACCATTTTCAAAAATCTCCATTTGCTCCACCGAAGCTCTGATTCTTTCTGAAACTTTAAAAATTGAATCCGGCTTACATTCAGAAAGCAAAACCACAAATTCCTCGCCGCCGAACCTTCCGACACAATCTTCCTCGCGCAGAGAATCCACAAGCGTTTTCGCAAGCTCCACAAGAACTTTGTCACCCACAAGATGGCCATAAGTGTCATTGAACTTTTTAAAATGGTCTATATCAAGCATAAGAATTGCGGAAGTTGAATTATAGCGGCGGGCTTTTGCAATCTTTTCCTGAATGCGCTTGACAAAATAATCATAGGTGTAAAGTCCGGTTTTTGGGTCTGTAATGGAAGTTTTGTAATTCATTTCATTCTGGAGCGAAATTGCAAAAACAGAAAACATATTCTTCAAATAGAACAATTCCGCAGTGTCATAATGTCCGCCTATGATTTTATTTCCAAAAATTACAATTCCGCATGTTCCGCCGATTCCTATAAGAGGAATAATATATTTAGGATTAATAGAAAAAGATTTAGTGGAAAAAACTTCATCGCTCATGCTGTCAGCAAGCTTTTCCACAGGAACAGCCTCGCCGCTCATATAATAGCTTGAGTTGGCATCAAAAAAATCCTTCAGGGAATAAAAAAGCTCCTCAACAAGACATTCCTCGGATTTTTTCAGCTGCTCATAATAATACTGGATAATTTCGCTTGACCTGGGCTTTTTTATCATAAAAACAAGAGATTCTGGAACAAAGTAATCTATAAAACGTGAAATAATGAATTTCACCATTGAGTCTATATTTGTGCAGGTAACAAGCGCCGACATATCCTTTATAGTTCTCTGAAACTGCTCGTTTTCTTTTTTGAGCTGCTCAAAAGAATGTAAGAGACCTGACTCCTGCATCATCATAAACTGGCGTATTGAATCTTCGGATATCTTTTGCATGCTTTTATTATACCACTGTTTTTTAAATTATGTAAAATTATTCTAGCAGGAATCCGGATATTATTTTATGAAACATTGAAAGAACTGAGTTATAAAAAAGCCCTGAAACTGAGCCAGTCAATTTCAGGGTAAGAATTGCGCAGGACTGAAAGCTAAAAGTTTTCCGCCGCGCAATTTTAACAAAGGCTTTAAAACCTTTTTCTGCCAGAATTTTTACGCATCCTTGTACTGACCTACAAGTTCAGGGAAGTCAAAATTCTTTTCGATAAAGTAGCGCAAGTCAAAATCTTCGTGAGTTACGACAACAAGAATCGTTGCGTGCACCGCAAGATAGTCAGAAATTACTTTCATTACGTTAAGGCGCGTATCAAAGTCGATGTGCGCAAACGGCTCGTCAAGCAAAAGAATGTCAGGCTTTGCAGTCAGGGCACGGGCAATGTCCATTCGCTTCATTTCGCCGGAAGAAAGTTCCTGCGGACGTGAATCAAGATGGGCTTTTGTAAGTCCGACCTTTTCAAGATTTTCTGCCATCTCTTCAAGAGTGCCGTCAATTCCTGCCTTTGAAATCTGCATGAACGAATCACGGATTTTCAAGTCAGGGAAGAACGAAAAGCGCGAGTCCTGCTGAACGACAGCCATTCTCTTTCTGTACGGCTTGAAATGCTTGGGGTCTTTTCCGTTTTCCTTTGGCTTGAGCGCAACAAGGTCATCTCCTTCCATAAGAATCTGACCGTCAGTTTCGTCCAAAAGGCGGAGAATTGCCTTTACCGTGCTTGACTTTCCGCAGCCAGACGGACCTGTAATTCCGTAAACTGTCGAACGCTCAAAAGTAAGGTTCAGACCCTTGAAAGCAGTATATTTGTGCTCGCCAAGAACACCGCGCTTTGTATAACGCTGTGCAACATTTTTCAGCTCGATAGCAGAACCGGAAGCACCTTTTTTTGCTTCAGGCTTGTCGTAGCCTTCCATTTCAGGCAGAACTTCAAGCTTGCGGATATCGCCGTCCTCAAGCATGAATACCTGAGTAAGCGTGAGCCTCTTTATAAAGTCAAGGTCATGGCTTACCATAAGGAAAGTTTTTTCCTTGTCGCAAAGAATTTCCTTATTGAGGAACTCAACAAAGTTCTTTCTTAAATTGCGGTCAAGGTTCACAGTCGGTTCGTCAACCAGAATCAGATTTCCCTTTCGCGAAAGCAAAGTCATCAAAGTAATGCGCTGCATTTCGCCGCCGGAAACTTCATCAGGATAAAGGCGCGCAAAAGCTTCAAAATCAAGCGTAAAAAATTCGTTAAGACGCCTTACGATTTCTGAACGGCAGCCCGGAGCCAGAAGATTGATATTCTGGTCAAGAGTCAAAGCCGGGTTCATAACCATCGCAGTTTCAGCAGGAATGAACATAAGGCCGGACTGTTCGATTTTTGTCCACTGTGCAAAATCAAGTTTTTTGCCGTCAACGTAACCTTCAATTCCGTTTACTTTCAAGCTTCCCTGAAAAGTAAAAACGTTTGTCGGCAGAATTCCTGCAATCGATTTTAAGAATACAGATTTTCCGGTTCCCGTAGGTCCCATGATTACAGTTGAAGTTCCGGCAGGAATTGAAAAAGTATTCTTTTTGAAAGTCACTCTGTCGTGCAGATGAATTTCAAAATTTTCAAGAACAATCGGATCCATTATACAGCCTCCTTGTTGTCATTCAAGATGTAAAGGAAAGCAACGCTGATCATCACGAGGAAAATCGAAGGAATCCAGAAACACAGAGGACTTGCTTCGCTTCCAAAAAGCAAAGTGCCGCGGTTTGCAGCAATCAAAGCTCCCGGACTTAAATGCGCAGGAGTTCCGTAAGTTCCAAAACCAACCTGAATTACAAATCCGAAAGAAGTATCAAGAACAAGTGTCTTTAAAAGAATTCCTGCTGCAACACGTTTCAAAGTATTGAGCATCAAATCTGTCTTCATCAATACAAAAAGAATTCTCCTTTTTGTAAAGCCGTAAGAACGGAACGAAATGCTGTACTTTCTGTTGTAAAGGTCAGAAAGCGGAATCGAAATACTCCTTATTGCTTCCGGCAAAGTAGTTGCAGTAGCCGCAAGAACAAAAACAAGAAGCGACATCCATGTAGAAACATTTCCGGAACTACGCGCAAGAACGCCCGAAACAGGCGCATAGCAGAACAGCGCGATAAGAATTGACGGAATTGATTCTATTGAATTAAGGATTGTCGAAAAGAACCGTCCTACGCCGATAGAAAGAACACTCAGATAGCCAAGCAGAATACTTATAATCATTGCAAAAATCAAAGTTGAAACAAGCGTAATCGAAAGTTCCCTGAATGACAAAAACAGAGATTCCAGATATTTTGCGCCGAACAGATTGCGTGTAGCCATATTATCAAAAGTATCAACCGGCAGCCACGACAGCAAAAGAGGGAGAACTAAAAAAATAACCAGTATCAGTTTTAGAAAATCAAATTGCTTTTTCATAGACCCTCGGATAAATCAAGAACAAAATCGTTTTTACGATAAACGAAACTACAGCATTTACACAAAGCAGGATGAATACAGAAGTTACGAGCAAGTCTGTATTAGTTGCAAGCAGTGCATCAAGCAGAGTGCTTCCAAGCCCCGGAAAACTGAATGCCACTTCCGCAATCGTTACAGAGCCGATAATCGCCGGAACTTTTCCTGCAAGATACGGAATAAAGCGCGGAAGGCTTGAAGAAAAAAGATAGCCTGAATATGTTCCCGGCATCGGAAAAAACAAACCGAGGCTGTGTCCCAGAGTTGAATACACAATCGCATGGGTAGAATCAACCTGGCTCAGCATATCAGTCTTTAAAAAGTTTGTCGCATCCCAGGAAAGTCCGCCGAGCAGCACTGTTAAAAGCGCAATGAGCGGAATAGAAATTCCATCTCCTATCGCAGCATACAAAAACCAGAATCCTACAAACAAAGGAACTGCCGCAAAAAAAGATGTGATAACACTGACAATTCTATGAACGATTTCAACTTTTTTTTCGCCGTGGTTCACTTCAAGATAGCGGCCGGTAACTGCATTGGCGGAACAGATAAGCGCAATAATGATAAGCAGAATAAGAGAAATCAAAGCAAGCGGAAGAGTTACAGCCGCGCCCGAAGCAATAATCTGGCTTGAGCTGAATCCAGGATGCATCATTGAATAATCTTTTGAGCCTGAAATCAAAAGCCAGAAAGATTTTGCCGCATCAAGGTACGCATTTGCAGGCGCACCAATCGAAAGAAGATAAAGAGCAGATAAAACAACTGTTCCAACCACGGCAAACAGAATGCCGTGGAGGACTAGTTCTCTGCCTAAAAAACGCAGAAAACGCATTGTTACTCCTTAAATTTCCATTCTTCAACAGAAAGGAACGGATTGTCTGTAGCAATCAATACATTAGACAAACCGCGGGAATAAACGTCTTTCTGCAATGAGCACAAATACAGGTATGGAGAAAGCTCGCAGACTCTCTGGTTGAGCTTGAGTGTAAGGTCAACCCATTTTTCTGTTTCAACTTCCTTTTCCCACTTGTCAAGCAAAGTGTTAAGTGTCTTGTCAGAAATGCCTGTAATGTTTTCTTCGCCATTTGTGCGGTACATATTGCCGATAGTCGAATATACGTTGTCAAAGCCTTCGTGATACATAAGTGCAAGCTCATAAGATTTTTCCTTATAAACCATGCGCTTGAATACCTGGTCACCAGTACGTTTTACTTCAACATTCAGGCCGATTTCTGCAAGCTGGGAAGCAATGCCTTCTGCCATCTGCTTTCCAAAATCACCCATTGAGTCAGGGTAAATAAGGATTGCATTCTGACCGGAAATATTTCCCTTTTTAGCAAGTGCCTTTGCCTGTTTGATGTCAAACGGAAGAACATCAGGCAGCGGTTCATTTACGTATTCAGAAATGTTTACCTGGAACATATTTGAAGGGAACGGACCGTAATTCAAAATCACACCATTGTTGCGGTCTGTGATTCCTGGAACAAGCTGAGCCTTGTTGAGAGCCATTGCCATTGCCTGGCGGCCTTCTGCCTTAGGGAAAAGCTCAGTGTTGATTGCAACATCATAGAACGCATAAGGCATATAAGAGTTGATGTCAACCTTTGGAATTTTTGACACGGCAGCGCGATCCATCGGATTTGTTTCAAGAATAACGTTAATGCGGCCTTTGCGAAGTTCATTCATGCGAACGATAGGGTCGATAACTCTTTTTATTACAAGTGAGTCTGCCTGTGGAACAGTTTTAAAATAAAGTCCGTTTCCCTTGAATGTCAGCCATTTTCCAATTTCCCAGCTTTCCAGCTTAAACGGACCTGTTCCTATTGGAGCAGTAGCAAACTTTCTTTCAAGCTCGCCATTGCGCATATTTACGTCCATTTCCTGTCCCTGGTATGTTGAAGGAATAATCTTGAATGTAAGCACAGGATATGCGCGGAATTCCGGCATTGGATTCTTGAAAACGATTTCTACAGTCTTGTCATCGATAGCCTTTACGCTGCTGATAAAAGAAAGAAGATAATCACGCTTTGGAGAATTGTTTTCTTCAAGTGTATAGGCATTGAAAGAATACACAACATCATCTGCAATGACAGGAGTGTCATCATGCCAGTTCACATCGCGCAGAGTTACTGTATAAGTCTTTTTGTCCTTCTGATTCTGCTCAATGCTTTCAGCAAGGGCAAGCTCTGTATAAAGCACCCCGCTTACTTCATCAACTTCAAAATTTGTAAGACCGTCAAAAATCAATTCATCAGCATTCAAGGCTGAAGTATTCTGCTCAAGAACAGGGTTCAATGAGTCAGGCAGTGTGGAAACGGCAACAACCATTCCCTTAGGCTGGGATTTCCAGATTATAACACCTACTACAGAAGCAGCCACAAGAGCTGCAACTACAATAACGGCAATTAAGCTTTTTTTATTCTTCATAACTAACGATTCCTTACAATAAATGAAGTGTAGACAACTACTTCACCAGAATAGCTGTCTGTTTTTCCTTTCTGAATTTCAAAGAAGTAATTTGAACCTTTAAGCTGGCTTCCTGCGTTCAATACAGGCCAAGAGTTTCCTACACGGGAAGAGCGGCTTACAAGATCCTGAATATTGTTCTTTTCGATGAGTTTTCCGCTCTTTGTGTTTTCATTGAAAACTCTTACAGTCCTGTTGTCCTTGAGTGTGATTACAAGGTCGTTCATCTGGCCCTTAGGAATAGAAACCATTCCCCACCAGTATTCGCTGTTTTTCTGGCCTTTTGCACTGAATTTTGCAGGACGTGACTTCTGGCTTTCCTTTGTTGAGCCAGGAGCCGGATTGAAAAGACCAATCATGAGCGGCATTACAGTTTTACCGCGGCTCTCGATTTCCTTCTTGTTTGCAATTTCCCGGTTAACCTGGGCAATCTTTGCATTGAGGTCATCTTTCTGAACCTTTACATCGTCGATTATGTCCTGTGAAATGCTCTTGTTGTACTTTTCGGCGAAAAGCAGCAGCTCGCTGTAAATCGTATCCATGTTGGTTGAAACTGAAACATAGTGGTCATGGATTTCATCAAGAGTATAGCTTCCGTTCTTTCCAGAACCAGGGCCTTCCGGCTGACGTGCAAATTCAGCTCCGATGCGATCCTTGAAGTCATAGACCTTCTCGCGGAAAGCAGCCTCATGCTGAACAGAAATATCCTGGCGAACTTTTTTAATGCTCTTTGCATAAGTCGCAAGCCCGGAATTTGCGGCAGCGCCTGTGCTCTTTACAAGCGAATTTGCCTCTGATTCCACAGTTGAGCACTTTGCAAGAACTGCATCGTAAGCTGTGATTTTCTCATCAAAATCCTCAATCTGTCCAGCTTTTTCCGCCTGGGCAAAGAGAGAAACAATCTTTGAATTAATTGTATTGGCTGCTGTAACCTGATTTGCAATCGCATCCAATGCGGCGTTGCCTTCGTAAACCTTGGAGGCGCGCTTGTGAAGCTTTGCGGCTTCCGAAACCTTTCCGGCTCCGATAAGCTTGTCAACGCGGACAGCTGAAAGATTTCCACCCTTTTCTGAAACATCGGCAGGCAGCTTCAATGAAGCATCGATACCCTCAAACTTTGTAAGCGCAGTATTGCAGGCAGAAAGAAGCTTCGGCTCGTTTGAAGCCTTTATGTTGTCTGTGTTTTCAAGAGCTGTGTTTCCGTCCTCGAACAGCTTGATATAATTCAAATACTTTTTCTGCTGCTCGGCATCCTGAATTTCAACCCAGTATGCTTCGGCCGCGGCCGGCTCTTTTGTATTCCATGCATTGACACCCTTTGTGATAGCAGGATCCACGCCGGAACCACTGTTTGAAACACAAGACATAAGCAATGCAGCCGCAGCGGACAATGCTAAAAACTGTAATTTTTTCATTGTTTAATCTCCTTAATCAAACGGAATCCAACATCCGAAGATGTGTTTGCAGAATTGATATTTTTATAATTTGAAATTCTAAGATCAAGCGGGCCGTCCATCCATGAACCGCCTTTTACAGTCCTGTCCTCTGATTCGCCTTCAATATTGCGGAGCGAAGTAGTCCACTCCCAGACATTTCCTGACATATCAACAAGGCCAAGGCTGTTTGTGCTTTCCGGGAATTCCCCAACAGGCGACGGGCCTTTGAATTTGCCGTTGCCCTTGCAGTTTGCAATCTTTGACTTTGAAGGCTCCTCATCGCCCCATGGATAAATCACAGCTGCTCCGGCGCGTGCGGCACATTCCCATTCATCGTCACTAGGAAGTCTGTAAACTTCTCCTGTCAGCTCAGAAAGCCAGTTTGCATAGGACTCTGCATCCTCATAGCTCACGGCGATTACAGGCTGCTTTACATTATTGTAGTCTGTGTTGTCAAAATATTCAGGATAAGACTCTGAGCGGGTCAGATAAAGATACGCAGCATACTGAAGGTTTGTAACAGGAGTAACGCTCATTGCAAAAGGAGCAATCTCCACCTTGCGGACAACTTCCCTCTGGCTTGCCCTTTTGTCCTGCGGCACAGCTCCGGCTTCGAATTCACCGCCTGCAACTTCCACAGTCTTAAAAGCTTCGTTAATATCTTCCACGCAGAAATAGTGCGCATCAACTGAAGACTCTACGTCAATCTTTTTCATTGCCTTGGTTGTATAATCCTGTCCCAGTGCAGTAGAAACAGTAAAGCAGATAAGCTTGTTGCTGTACTCTTCAAGCTCAGGGCATTTTATAGAAGCAGAGCCTGACTTGTCTGTTTTCAGGACAGCGGAAATTTCTTCAACCTCGTCAGCCTCTGAATAAATCGGCATGTACGAATTTCCCCAGACAGCCTTCAAGGAAAGACCTGAAACAGGCTTGCCGCTTTTGTCCGTTACGCTTACAGAAATTTCAGCGGCAGGGGCAATAATTCCGTCCGCGGCCGAGATTGAAATGCTCAGGTCGTCCACAATGGAAGCGCAGATGCTTTCAACCTTGCGGGCATAAAGGTCAGCTCCGCCGTTCTGAAGGGCAAGAACCTCTGTTTCGCCGCGTTTTTTAAGAGCCTGCATTATTTCCAGGGCAGATGCAATTCTTGCCGCGGGGTCGCCTTTTGTGGCAAGCTTCTGATAATTGGCTTCCAGAGTCTTGCGCAGCTTTTCCGCGTAAAGAGCCTCATCCTTGTCCCAGTCCTCAACCTTCATTCTATAGGCAACTGTCAGACCATCCTTGCTTTGATTGAAAGGCTTGATTTTTTCAAGGCGCTCTTTTACAGCATCATTGTGCAGTGTAATCTGAGAAGCGGACGGAACAGACTGGCGAAGCGTGGCGGTCAAGGCATTTTCAATCAAATCCTTTTTTGCGGCAAATTCAGCCTCTTCCTTTGTAGAGCCTTCTCCAAATCCATAGTAAAAACCAGGCTCTTGCTTTACAAGCTCTGATTTAGGCTTTGCGAATGCAAGTCCTCCAAACAAACACGCAAAAGTAAAAATAAAAAGCATGGATTCCAGCTTTCTACATTTTACAAGCATATAATCCTCCTTAAATGCATTTTCAGGATTTTAAAATTCAGCTGCCTGTAATAAGTTTTCATTCAATAGCAGCATTTCAAATTCGAATTATCGCAGATTTTCTGTTTTTTTTCCACTAAAAAAGAAAAAAAGCACTGCAAATTTCATTATCCCAGATAAAACCCCTCCAAAAAAAAGTCTATGTCATGCTGGGACAGGGCATGGATTCCGAAACAAGTTCGGAATGACAGTACAGGGGAAATCGGAATGACAGTGTAAAACCCAGAATGACAGTCCCCTAAACCACCGTCATGGAGCAAAAAACACCGTCATGCCGTGCACAGTGCCTACGTCATGCTGAACTCGTTTCAGCATCTGTGCTGGGGCCGCACATAGATTCCGAAACAAGTTCGGAATGACAGTACAGTGTAAATTCAGGATGACGGTGTAGGGTAAATTCGGAATGGTGCTGGTTTTTAGGAAATGCTGTCAGGAATATTTATATTTGCAAAACCAAAAAGCTATGGTAAAATCGGAGTATGTTTATGGAAAAAGAGATATTGTTTTGTTCTGATATTCTGAATGTCGGAATTCTGACGGGGGGGGGAATGGCTCTCCTGTAAATTCAAAAGAAAGCACATTTTTTATTCACATACATAAAAAGGGCGCACTCCTGCGGTTTTAGGAACTGCAAGGGTGCGTCCTTTTTGCGTTTAAACGAATTTTTGAAGTGCTCGGCAACGTGCCGAAAGCCGCCCAACGCAAAAGGAAGGCTCGGCAGCGTGCCGAAGGCTCCCCAGCGGAAAAGGAAGGCTCGGCGGCGTGCCGAAGGCTCCCCAACGTAAAAGGAGTGTTCGGCAACGTGCCGAAGGCTCCCCAGCAAAAAAGGAGTGTTCGGCGGTCTGCCGAGGGGTGGATGTGCGGTACAGCATAGATGCTGAAACGAGTTCAGCATGACATGGGCACTTGCACTGCATGTCTTAGGGGGGCTGTCATGCTGGGTTTTACACTGTCATTCCGAACTTGTTTCGGAATCTATGTTCTGTCCAATGCAGATGCTGAAACGAGTTCAGCATGACGTGGGCACTTGCACGACAGTGTTTCAGGGAACTGTCATTCCGAACTTGTTTCGGAATCTATGTTTTGCCCCAATGCAGATGCTGAAACGAGTTCAGCATGACAGGGTTTTCAAGCACTTGCATGACAGGGTTTTTTGCCGCATGACGGTGTTTTGGAAGTCTGCATGGCGGGGTTTAGGATGTTCCGCTGGAAAGGCGGGTTTGAATAATTTTTTTTACAGGAGGGAATTTTGAAAAAAGTTCTTACTAAGGCGCGCGTTACTGAAGTTGACGCATTGAGTGATGCGCTGGTCAGGCTTTACAGGGCTGACACAGGGATTGCGGAGGATGCGTTCCTCAAGGCTGTTATGGCGGAGGTTGAAACACTTTCCGCACAGCTTACGAGTGCAATCAGGCAGGACAAGGTCTTGAGCACGCTTGAGGAGGCGGACAGTGTCCGTGACGAGGCGGTAAAAAGCCTGGGCACACTGCTTGACGGCTATGCGGCGATTCCGATTGCATCAAAAAAAGAGGCGGCGGAAAAACTGCGCGCGGTTTTTGCAAAGTACGGAAAGTCAATCACACAGGCAAACTACGCAAGCGAGTCCTCGCTCATAGAAAGCCTGCTTGAGGACTTCGGGAAAAGCGAGGCACAGGAAAGCGCAAAGGCTCTTGAGGGCGTGGCGGAAATTTTGGGGCAGATACGCACGGCACAGGATGCGTTTGCCAAGGCAAGCGACGAGTACACGGCGGCATCAAGCGTAAAGACAGAAAGCGCCTCCTCGCTCAAAAAGCCGCTTGTTTCTGCCATTAACGACAGGCTCGTTCCGTACATCGCGGCAATGACAATGGCGAACAGCTCGCTTTACGGCGACTTTGCCGCAAAGGCGGAAATGGAAATCTCGCGCGTGAACGAAACAGTTTCACGCCGTGGAAAATAAAATTCATCAAATATAGGAGTAAAACGATGAAGAAATTCAAATGGCTTGCCGTGCTTGCGGCGATTGCTCTGGCATTTGCAGGATGCTCGGACTCTTCGGATGACGAAACATCATCTGCTTTATCAGACTTCTCAAAAGCCGCAGTAGGCGACATAGTTCTGTCAGACGGAACTTTTGTAAAACCTGAAAACTTTACCGCCGACATGACAGCCGCCGCTGTAATCGTGCGTGCAAAAAACGGAGAAACACCTGCACTTGGCGTAGGAATAAAGCATAAGCAACTTGCATGGTGCACAAAGGATGCAAATGCGTATGAGGTAAACATAACTGGCTTGCAGGAGGATAACTGCACTGACGGAAGCGACGGCTGGTCAATATTAAAAGAAGCCTTGAAAACAGCAGGAAAAGACGATGATACGGCAGATTCATCAAAATATCCTGCCTGGAATTTCTGCAACACCTACGGCACTGTAAACAGTCTGACAGGCTCCCTTGCAACAGGCTGGTACTTGCCGGCAGTTGAAGAATTAAAGACTATTTATGAGAGTAAAGATACGATAGATGCAAGCCTTGAGAGAGCCGGCGGTTCCCAGTTTGGCACGGATTGGTACTGGTCTTGTTGTCAGTACTCTTCCGACATTGCTGTCGCATGCAATCTGCATTTCGCCAATGGCAATGTTGAATCCAACTCCAAGTACCACTGCTACAATTCCGTGTGTAGTGTTCGGGCTTTTAACTAGACGGCAAGCATAGAGAGCAGGAAGCTTTTGCTTTCTGCTTCTGTCCGCCCTGCAACAAGGGAACTGTCATTCCGAACTTGTTTCGGAATCTGTGTTCTGCCCAATGCAGATGCTGAAACGAGTTCAGCATGACGTGGGCACTGCGTACGGCATGACATGGGCACTTGCACGGCGGAGAGGGGATGTCAGAACGCAGAGTGCAAGGCGGAACCTTATAGATTGCAGAGCAGATACTGGCTTAGTCCGCCGAGCAGAATTGGAATCAGAAGATTGTCAAAATCCTTCAGAGGAAGAAGCTCTATGAACATTCCGGCGGCGGCTACAATCAGAGCAACCATCGTTATGCCGGCATGCTGAGGAATCATAAAAAAACAGGCCGCATAGCATGAAATAAAAATCGCGGCAAAACAGGTAAGGCTTCCAGCCACGGTTTTTCCCTCCGTGAACGGAATATGAACCCTTCCGAAAAGCTTCCCGGAAAGACTTGCAAGACCGTCGCCGAACGCAAGCGCGTAAATTCCAATGGCGGCAGGGAGCTTTTCCCACAGCAGCGCGCTGGAAATAATCCCCAGCACCAGGGTCACAGGACCGAGGACAAATTTATTCTCATCACGCTTTCGGGCGGCGGCTTCGGTCACCGCGGAAATCAAAAACACTTCTTTTCCGTTCAGCCTGACAATCTCCGCAACTGAATAAAAAACAACCAGCGCAGAAAGGCATAAAAGGGTCGGAAAATGCGCCGCCCACAGAAAGCACGGAACAAATGCGCTGCACAGATGAATCGATTTTCTGAATACCTCTTTGAGAATTCCAATCAGCTTCTGCCGTGAGATTATTCCGCTGTATTTTCTGGAAAAAAGAGGTGTCATAATCAGTTCAATACCTCCTCGCCGTTCAAAAGACGGGGAATTTCCGTATAGATTTCAGGCTCGAATCCCGGAACAGGATGGGTTATGTACTTTATATTCTGCTCCGCAAGATTTGAACCGTCAAGCCTTATCATTGTTGTCTGGTTTCGTGTCATTGCATCCCATGCACGGAGGCTTTCCTGAAGGCATACAACAGAGCTTGCATTCAGCGCGCTGTCGCCTGTGGCAGATGCGATTCTTGCAAGCGCAACCCCAAGGTTGTTTGAAGCCTTCATGTACACATCAACTATGTCGGCATGGTCGTCCCTTATCTGCGGAAGGATTATGCCGTATTTTCCGCGCTCAACGTCAATCACAGAAAGAAGCTTTTCGTAATATCCGCGCGCAATGTAATTGTCGCCGTTCATGCACAGAGTGTTCGCAAGGGCAAGCAGAAGATGCGTGTCGTTTTCATTTGTGTCCTGGCTTTTTATAAACGAGCCGAGAGCGGACGGGAAATTTTTATTCTGGTACTGGATATAGCCGATTCTATAGCGGACAGAGGAAGTGTCATGCTTGTTGTCCACGGCATTCTGGTAGTTTTTCAGAGCCGCCTCATTGTCCCCGGAAATAAAGTAGTCAAGGTCGGCCAGGTCAGCGTAAAGTTTTCCGACATTTTCATCGCTTTCAAAGCCGCTTGAATTATGCTCGCGCTCAAAGACTTCAATGCCCTTTCCGTACAGCTCCTCCGCGGTCAGATACTCGCGCATATTGCGTTTTTCTTCGCCCAGAAGCCTGATTGCGTTTATATACTTGTATGTGTCACGGCGGCTTCTAACCGGCTGCGACTCAAATGCGGAAATCGAAGCGTCGAGCAGTTTCACAGCTGAATGTCCGCTCTTTGTTTCAACAAAATACCGCCCCATGTTGTACAGGGCAACTGAATTATTGGGGGCAGACTTCAGCGCGCTTTCAAGGAGCTTTCTGACATCTTCAATAGAGAATCTCAGGTTTTCTTCCGAAGGACGGAGCTTTCCATAGCGCTTGTCAAGCATGTAGCCGCTCAGCTCAATCAAATCCCTGGACGAAATCAGATTTTTCTTTCCTGTCAGCACTTCCTTGTACATAAGCACCTGGCGCAGATTATCTGTGCGGATAAAGTAGCGCATCTGCCGGGAAAGATAAAGATTGTTCATTCCGTACAGCTGAATCAGCAGATCATACTGTTCCTTTGCCAGCGGAAATTTTTCCGCATCTCTGTCCGAAGCCCACTCAAGGTACAAGTCTCCCAGAGCAAGCATCGCCTCGGAGTCATTTATGTGGTAGTCAAGAACTTCGCGCTTTAAAATACGCTCGCTTTCCTCGTAGTTGCTGAGGTCAAAGGCTTCCATTGAGGCCCATTCAAGCCCGGCTTTCTTGTCATGATTATAACGCTGAAGAATTGCGCGGTACATCATGCGCGAGCGGTCGTACTGCCGGCACTCTCTGTAGCCCTGTGCATAGCGGAAAAACCATTTTTTCACAGGCTTGTACGTAAGGGCCTTGTCGAATTTTTTTTCAGACTGCGGATACTGGCTGTCCTTAAGCAGGGCATATCCCTGTTTATAAAGTCTGCTTGCCATTGCCGGTCTGTAAATAAAAGTGCTTGCAAGCGTAAAAATGCAGTAAACAAGAATAGCGGCGGCGGCGGTAAAAATCGCGCCCGGAATTATCCTGTTTTTAAGCTGATATTCTATTGATTTTTTGTAGGCCTCGTATTCAGCTGCGGAGCGGCGCTCAAAGTCACGCGGAACCTCAAGGGAAATGTCAAGAAGCTTTTCAAGCTCGCTGGCAACCTGTCTGGCCGGGGCTTTTTTCAGAACCTTTTCAAGCACAGAAAAAATCGCGTCGTCAGTGAATTCGTTTTTTACAACAAAATCCTCAAGCGCAATTCTTACGTTCAGCGGATAGCCGGCAAGGTTTTTCTGGAAACGCCGGTATTCTGAATCAGTAAATGTGTTCTTTGGCTTTTCTTCAGGTTCTGAATTTTCCTCCGCGGTCGCCACTGAAGCCGGCTCGGGCTTTTTTGAAAGATCAGCGGTTTCTGTGTCGGAAAAACCGGGAATATTGAAATCATCGTCGCCCTCAAGCGAGTCGATTCCGCCAAGCTCAAAGCCTGTATCCTCCTGGTTCGAAAAGTCAAGGTCATTTATATCGCTGGTGTCGAACGTTTCAATGGGCTCGTCCTCGGGAACATCCATTTCCGGGGAAAAAAGCTCCTCTGCGGTTTCATTCTGGTCGTCCGAAAACTCGCTGGAAACGTCAATGTCAGGGATGTCGGAGAGCGATGGACCTTCCTCTGAAGGGCTGTCAAAATCCGGAAACTTAATATCCTGAAAGTTCAGGGATTCTCCCTCGTCATCGGTGGAATAATCAATGCTGTCCTCAGATGACAAATTAAAGCCGGTGCTTTCTTCCGCGCCGCCCTCTGTATTTTCATCTGCGCTTTCCGCTGCGGTGTCCGGAGCAACTGGCTCAGAAGAATCCTCGGGCAAGGGCGGATTTTCAGTTTCGGAAGGAATCTCCATTCCGCCCAGCGACTTCAGGAGGGAATCAGTGTCTAAATCCGGCAGAGAATCTTCCTGCGGCAAGCTGTCCTCAGAAGGCATATCAAAAAGCGAAGTGTCGAATGCTGTGCCGTCAGGCTCGGAGGCCGGGATAGAATTTTCAGCCGGTGTATCAAACGATGTATCAAAAATATCCTGGTTCTGGCTTTCAGAAATTTCATCAGCCGGAGTTTCCTGGTAAGGCTCCTGCTCATTTTCAGTGTCGGAACTCATTGCCAGAAGCGACTCCAGATCCATATCCTCAATGCTGACTTTTTCAGGCTCAGGTTCTGGCTCCGGCTCTTTTTCAGTTTCAAATTCAGACAGGTCAAGGTCATCCAAATCCATGTTGGCGGAAGATGACAAAAGGTCGGAAACGTCGGGAACATTTTCCTCTGGCGCAGATGAAGGCTCCGATGATGCTTCCTGCTCGCCGTTGTCCAAGAAGTCGGAAAAATCATTGGCTTCGCGTCTGCGTTCTTCTTCAGCCGCAGCAGCCTGAGCCTGGTCCTCCTCCGAAAGCGCCGGAAGACCGTTCGCAAAATCTTCAGAATCGTCTATGTCCGCGACATCTTTGGGGATCTTTACAGTTACTGGTTTTTCTCCGCGTGCAGCACGGATTTTCACTTCGTCACCGAGATTCAAAATATCCGAATAAAACTGCTGCAGCTGCTTTAGTCCTGGCATGGTTAGTAATTATACTCCTCAAAGCGACATGGTTTCAAGTCTAGCAACACTGAACGGTCAAATGGACTATCCAGCGTCAAGGGAATCTCAAAAAGCTTCAGTTTTCCGAGGCTTCCAATAATATTCCTAGTATCGGCAAAGAAAACCTTTCAGTTTAGGGCGGCTCAAAAAATTCATTTTCCAAGGCATAAAATTGAAGATAACAAAGCCCGGATGCGAAAAAAGGCTCAACTTTGGAAAACTAAATTCCGAAATTTCAAATATGAAGAAAATTCAATTCGCTGTTTTTTCCGCTTTTCTTTTTCTGACCTCTGCATTTTTATACGCGGCAGAAGCAAAAGCCATGCTTACAGACGAAGAGCTGGACTATGCAGAAATTGCAAATACAATCCAGAAGGCAGGCTCGCCATACCTGAACGGCGACTATGCTATTTTCACCTCGGAAACCAATGCGCGCCACATAGGAATTGCCTTTGACTTTGAGGATTTTAAGACAATCCATTCATTCAAGATAAAAAAATTCACTGATATGGACTACAAAGAAAGCGGAAGCCTTTATTTTTACATTCTGAAGCTTCCGAGAAACATCCTTGAAATAAACTACCGCCTGATTGTAGACGGGCTTTGGACACTTGATCCGCTAAACTCAAGCACAGTTTTCAGCAGGGAAACAAAACTCACGCTTTCACATTTCAATGCATACAGGGAAATTCCCAAGACAACTGAAAAAATAAGCCCGGGGAAAGTCCGCTTTGTCTACACAGGAAAAACCGGGCAGAAAATCCGTATCGGCGGAAGCTTCACAAACTGGGACAGCTGGATTTATCAGATGAATGAAGTTTCCCCTGGGGTCTACCAGTTTGAGCTTTCACTGCCGCCGGGAAAATATGAATATGCCTTTTACAGCGGAATAAATTCATTTCCTGATCCGGGAAACCCGACAAAATGCTACACTCCTGACGGAAAGACAGCTTCCCTGATTGAAGTAAACTGAAAAAAAATTCCAGACAGTGTTCACTAAAGCAAAAAGCCTGCGTTTCAGCAGGCTTTTCTGTTAGAATTTAAATCCCTTGGGCAGATTGAATCCTTCCGGGAGCTGCATATTTCCGCCCATTCCCATCTGCTGCAAAAGCTTTGCCTGCGCGCCGCGGTTCCGGGCAAGCTTCTTCATTGTGAGCTTTGTTTTTTCAAACTGCTTTATAAGCTTATTCACTTCCTGGACAGACGTTCCGCTGCCCTTTGCGATTCTTTTACGGCGTGAAGGCCCGATAATCAAATGGTTCATCCGCTCCTTGAATGTCATGCTTTGGATAATCGCCTTCTGATGCTTCATTCCAGCCTTGTCAATCTGCTCTTCGCTTATCTGACCTGAAAGCCCCGGAATCATATCAATCAGGGATTTCATGCTGCCCATTTTTTCAACCTGCTCAAGCTGCTCAAGCATATCCTGCAGAGTGAATTCGTTGCGCTGCATTTTTCTCTGCATTTTTTCGGCGGCTTCCTGGTCTACGGTTTCCTGGGCTTTTTCAACAAGGGAAACAACATCGCCCATTCCAAGAATACGGCTGGCAATTCTGTCAGGGTGGAAAGGCTCAAAGTCTTCGGTTTTTTCGCCGGTGCCTATAAACAAAATCGGCTTTTGGGTAACGGACTTCAATGAAAGGGCAGCACCGCCGCGCGCGTCTGAGTCAAATTTAGTAAGGATGACACCCGTCAGTCCAAGCTGCTCGTCAAAGCTTTTCGCAATGTCAACGGCATTCTGTCCTGTCATGGAATCCGCAACAAGAACAGTTTCAACCGCCACAAGCTTTTTCTTTATTGAAACAAGCTCCGCCATCATGTCGCTGTCAATCTGAAGCCGTCCGGCAGTATCAACAATAACTGTATCAAGTCCGTTTTTCTTTGCAAAGATAATAGAATTCTCTGCAACTTTCACTGCATCCTTTGAGTCTTCCTTGTAAACAGGAACACCGATTTTTTCGCCTAAAACGCAAAGCTGCTCAACTGCGGCAGGACGAATCAAATCGCAGGCAACAAGCAAAGGACGCCGCCCTTCTTTTTTGAGCCGAGCCGCAAGCTTGTGGGCCGCAGTTGTCTTTCCCGCACCCTGAAGACCAAGCAAAAGAATCACAGACTGCGTGTCAGGGCCTTTCAGCGACAGATCGGTTTTCTTGTCACCGAGCATTGCGGCGAGCTTGTCGTAAATAATTTTTACAAACTGCTGTCCGGGGTCTACGGCCTTTAAAACCTTTTCACCCTTGGCTTCCTCGATTGTGCTGTTTACAAACCGGCGGACAACACGCAAATTCACATCCGCCTCAAGAAGAGCCATTTTTATCTGCTCTACAGTTTCCTCAATGTTTTTTTCTGTAATCGAGGATTTTCCGCTCAATGTGCGTATTATTCCGCTGAAAGTTCCTGTTATTTTTTCAAGCATTTAAGTTCTCCTGTCAGAAGTCAATGGAAAATATCAATTTTTGGCTTGACTTTTTAAGCCGTCCGATATGAAACAAAGCCGAACCGATGAGCAGCTGACATCTGTCCGCAAAGCCTGGCTCAGCCGTTTACCGGGCAACAATGCGCCCTGAAAAAAAATTCGCAACGCAAACTTTTTGTTAAAAATCATTATCTGCTGAACAAAAGCTCCTTCAGGCAGTCTTCCGCATTGATTTCCTTGTTCAGTACCTTATACAATGCGCTGCAAATCGGAAGCTTAAGATTTTTCTGCTCAATAATCTGGTGAATATACTTACAGGCGATTGCGCCTTCAGGCAGATAGCCGATTTTCTTAACATTGGCAATCAGATCATCCAAATCCCTGAACTGCTCCAACATTCTTGTCTTTATTAAATCCTGTCCAAATCTTCTGTTGCGCCCGTATTTCGACTTGCATGTAACATCAAGATCCCCCACGCCGCTTATCGAAGTGAAGGTGGCCGCGTGAGTTGCCCCCATTGCAAAGCCCAGTGTCTGAATTTCATTGAGTCCTGCCGCCATCAAAAGGCTTTCTGTGTTATCGCCAAAAATACTGCTGTTTTCAGCAAGGGCATCCATAGCTCCGTATACAACCGCTATGACATTTTTTGCCGCCGCGCAAACCTGAACACCCACAGTATCAAATGAAGCATAGGCCATGATTCCCTTTACACGCAGAAGATCCCTCATGCGGACTGCGTTTCTGTGATGCTGGCTGGCTGAAATAAGCCCTGTTATTTTTCCAAGAGCAACTTCCTCTGCATGGCTCGGCCCGGCAATATATACAGTAGAATTCTTGTAACATTCAGGAAGGGCGGCTTCCATTGTATCCAGAACAAAAGCAGGAATTCCAGATTCCGAAGGAACAAAGCCCTTTGTCAAAGCGCCGATTATAGTTGAACCGTCGGCGATATTTGGAACATCAGTAAATTTCCGTATTGTCGAAGCAAGATACAGAGACGGGCTTCCCATAATCAAAAAATTCTTTCCTGAAGCAACAGCCTTTATGTCAGAAGATGCCTTTACAGAAGGCTCAAGCTTGTACCCTGGAAGATACCGCTTGTTTTCATGCTGATTATTTATAGAATCAACAACATCATCTTCCATTGCCCAAAGCTGAACTTTATGTCCGCCCCGAGCAATCGCAGTGCCCAGGGCTGTTCCCCATGCGCCTGCTCCAATTATTCCAACTTCAAAAATATCCATAAAAAACTTTCCTTAAAACACTGAATCAACAAGCCCGATGTAAACTCCGAGCTGTATTGTTCTCATAAGGTATCGCAGCCGGGCATCAAACCCTCCGCACAAATAAGCTTATAAACTCTGAAAAGCCCCGGCCTCTCCCCGAGGCAACTCTAAAAACACGATGCTTTCAATAATACTACAGAAAAAACAAATCCACAATGAAAAGCGCATTTAAAAATGCACGCTAAAAAAAAGAAGGCACTGCCAGCGGAAAAACGCCAGTGCAATGCCCCCTGTAAAAAAACAGGGCAAAACACCTCTAAAAAAAATCTTTAGAGGTTCCCGATACTAATACCAGATTGCAGCCTGGTCTTCCCAGTCAATAAGCTCCTCAGGCTTGAAAAACAGCGAAATTTCTCTTTTTGCGCTTTCGTCACTGTCAGAAGCATGGATAATATTATGGGATGTATGGCAGCAGAAATCTCCGCGGATTGTTCCGGGAGCCGCATCGGCAGGATTTGTAGCGCCGGTGATTTTTCTTACCAAAGGAACACAGTCATCTCCCTGCCAGACCATCGCAACAACAGGGCCGCTTGTAATATAGTCAAGGAGAGGATCATAGAATGCCTTTCCCTTGTGCTCGGCATAATGCTGGGAAGCCAGTTCCTGGCTTATATTCATCAGCTTCAATCCAACCAGCTTCAGTCCTTTTCTCTCAAGGCGGCTGATAACTTCGCCCACGAGCCTGCGGTTCAACACACCGGGCTTCAACATTGTAAAACATCTAGTACTCATAAGCCGATTTTATCAGAAGTGCCCTTGTTTTTCAACGGGTAATAGACTTTCATAAAAACCTAATCTATACTTGAGGCAGGATGACAGTAGAAAAAAAAGAAATCGCAGAACTACAGAAATCTGTTGAGCGGAAAATACAGGAGCTTCAGCTTTCCGCAAATCCGGACACAGCGCAGATATTCGACCTTAATATGCTCGACTCGAATATTTCGCTTTTTCTTCTTGCCGCGGAATTCAGGGAAGATCCCATTGAACTGAAGCCGGGCGACAAGCTGATTATAGAAGCCCTCAAAAAATTCAGGAGCAGCTCCTCGGAAAGCCCTGACTTTTCTGATTTTGCAAAGGAAGCGGCGACTGCGGCGGATGAAATTTTAGGGCTTATAGAGCAGCTTGAAGAGCATCTTGAAAATTCGCCTGAAAAAATTTTCTGCGAAAACGTACAGAGCCGACTGGACAGCGCATACAGCGCGCTCAAGCAGATTGCCTCCCTGAAAAACGCAGGAAAAAGAAGCCTGAAGCTATGGCAAACCCAGGAAATTCCCCTCCCCGTTTCAAACGCCGGAAAAATCCTCGGTAAAATAAAAACAGAAAAAAAAGCCGCTGCCTCTCGTGAAAACGGAAAAAAAGGCGGCCGCCCCGCAAAAAACAGCACAGGAACAAAAAAAACCGCTGCCAGAAAGACAGCGGCTAAAAAAACAAAGAAAGCTTAGTCAGCAGAACCCACAAGGCACATCCACTCGGCTTCAGCGCAAAGCACATCGCCTACAAACGCCTTTCCGGACTGCTTGACCATCTTGGGGCTAACACGGAGATTTGTCACTTCCATGCGCACTGTATCTCCGGGACGAACCTGGCTGCGGAATTTCACCTTGTCAACTGTAGCAAGGAAAAACAGGCTGCCTTCTGCAAATGTCTTCTGCATGCTCAGCGCAGCTCCTCCACCCTGTGCCATTGTTTCAATGAGAATCACGCCCGGAACCACCGGATACTGCGGAAAATGTCCCTTGAAGAAAAAATCATCTTCTGTGAATTTCCGCAGACAGACACAGCCTTTTTCATCGGCGCTTTCGATTGAATCCACAAAAAGGAAAGGCTTTCTGTGGGGAAGAAGGCTTTCTATATCAGTAAACTGTTCCATAAAAACCTACTCGCTTACTTTCTTGAACACAACAATTCCATTGTGTCCGCCGAATCCAAAGTTTCCGCTCATTGCAACGTTAACATCCATGTCGATTCCCTTGTTAGGTGTGTAATCAAGGTCACAGCCGCCTTCCACATCTACTTCATCAAGGTTGATTGTCGGAGGAATATAGCCTTCCTGAATTGCCTTTACGCAAACCATAGCTTCAAGAGCGCCGGCATTTCCAAGACAGTGTCCGTGCATACTCTTTGTGGAAGAAATATGAAGCTTCTTGGCGGCTTCTCCAAATGCCATGTGAAGCATCGCTGTTTCGCCTGAGTCATTCAAATGTGTAGAAGTTCCATGCGCATTATAGTATGTAACATCCTCCGGCTTTACTCCGGCATCTTCCATGGCGAGTGTCATGGCGCGTGCACCGATAATTCCGTCCGGGTTAGGAGCTGTAAGGTGATAACCGTCACAGGTTGCTCCGTATCCTGCAAATTCCGCATATATTTTTGCGCCGCGGGCTTTTGCGTGCTCATATTCCTCAAGCACAAGAATTGTTGCGCCTTCGCCCATTACAAAGCCGTCGCGCTGCTTGTCGAACGGGCGGCATGCCTTTGAAGGATCATCAGCCCACTTTGAGCTAAGAGCCTGGAGAACTGTAAAGCCAAGGTTCGCAAAGCCATTCTGTGTAGACTCAGCACCGCCGGCAAGAATAATGTCGCTTCTGCCCACCCTGATATTATCCAGAGCCTGTCCAAGGGCATCAGAGCCGGAAGCGCAGGCTGTAGCAATAGTATGTGCAACACCATGAAGTCCGAACTTGATGCTGATATTCGCAGCAGCCTCATTCGGAATAAGCTGTGGAATTGTCATCGGAGGAATGCGCTTAAAGCCTGAGTCAAAATAGCTTTTCATGCTCGACTCTGTAACCTCAAGACCGCCGATTCCAACTCCAAGATAAACAGCGGCTTTTTCCAAGGCATCCTTGTTGTCTATAAGATTTGAATCCTCAAGCGCCATTTTAGCAGCGGCAACAGCATATTTTGAAAATCTTGCCATTTTGCGTGACGACTGCGGATCCATGTATTTGTCCGCCTCAAAGTTCTTTACTTCCGCGGCATACTTTACCTTAAAAGAAGAAGAATCATAATGAGTTATGGTCGCAATTCCGCTTTTTCCAGCTCTTATCGCAGCCCATGTTTCGTCCACGCTGTTTCCAATCGGTGAAACACAACCAAGTCCTGTTACAACAACTCTACGCATAATTTTCTCCGTAATTAATCAATTTAAAAGTTTAATATATTGAAGTCGCCTTGAAAAAAATTTCCCAAGGCTCCCTATTGCAAAAACAAAGCCCAAGAAGCGGCCAGTGCCTTCCTAAGCTCCCATTCCTCCGTCCACGCCGATAACCTGGGCTGTTATATAGCAGCTCAAGTCAGAAGCAAGGAACAAAGCAGCATCCGCAACATCTTCAGGACGTCCGGCTCTCTTCAAAGGAATTCCTTCAACCCATGACTTGCGGATTTCCTCCTTTACAGCATTTGTCATGTCGGTTTCAATGAATCCGGGAGCAATGCAGTTCACGCGCACACCGCGGCTGCCGACTTCCTTTGCAAGCGACTTGGAAAACGCAATCAGACCGCCCTTGCTCGCTGAATAATTAACCTGCCCTGCGCCTCCGTGGATTCCAACAATAGAAGCCATGTTGATTATAGAGCCGGATTTTTTATGAATCATGTCATTAGACACAATCTGGCAGACAATAAAGGCTGAAGTAAGATTGACCGCAAGAACAGAATCCCAGTCCTCTTTTTTCATTCTGAAGCTCAAAGTGTCCCGCGTGATTCCTGCGTTGTTCACAAGAATGTCAAATCCGCCAGCTTCGGCAAGCGCATTTTTTACTGCGGATGAAAGAACTTCCGCGTTGCCTGCATCAGCATAGAATTCATGAAAAGCCGTTCCATTGTCAGATGCCAGTTTTTCAAGCTCACTTTTTCCGGCAGACTCTTTTGTGCAAAGTCCCCAGACTTCGCAGCCGTTTGAAAGAAACACTTCCACAGTTTTTCTTCCGATTCCACGGGAAGATCCTGTCACCAAAGCTTTTTTATTTTTTAAAAGCATATTTTCTCCATAAAATTTATAGATGCCCGGAAAAACTAAAATCTTCCAGGGCACAGCAAAGAATTACAGAAACCCTGAAAAATTTTAGTTTTTAGAGATTTCATTTAAAGATTCAACCGTATTTACCGGCAGAACCGACAGATTCGCACTGTATTCCGTGCCTGACCAAAGTCCTGAAAGAACTTTTCCCGGACCTACTTCAAGGGCAGCCCAGTTTTCAAAACCGTCAGCTTTCATAACGGCTCCAAGGCAGCTTTCCTCATCAGTCCAGAGAACAGGGTGTGTCAAATGAAGCACGGCGGACTTTTTTGCCTCTTCGCCTGAAACACATTCCTTTCCTGTTACATTTGAAAAAAGCTTGATCACAGGATTGCTGAATTTTACATCAGCGATTGCTTTTTCAAACTCAACAGCGGCGTCCTGCATAAGGGGCGAATGGAAAGGCCCTGCAACCTTCAGCCTCACAGCGCGGCGAGCACCGGCCGCAGAAGCAGCGCTTTCAACTGCCGCAAGAGCATCAAAAGTTCCGCTCACAACAGTCTGCTTTTCGCTGTTCATATTTGCAGCATAGGCATCTTTTATGCCAGCTGTGATTTCCTTTACTTTTTCAGGCGACAGCCCCAAAACCGCCGTCATTCCAGGAGCATGGCCTTCATTCTTGGCGGCAATCTCCTCGCATACAGCCTGCATGATAAGTCCGCGCTTGCGAACAACCTTTATGACATCCTCAAAAGACAAAACTCCAGCCGCATACAGAGCAGGAAATTCTCCAAGACTGAATCCCATTGCCGCAGAAGGCTCAATTCCCTGATCCTTGAGAGCCGCCATAAGAGCAAGTGAAGCAGCAGTTATAGCAATCTGGCTGTTGTCTGAACGGCTAAGCTCAGCCGCATCCGATTCCCACAGAAGCTTTGCAATATCCAGATTTACAATAGAAGAAATATCATCAATAACTTTTTTTGCCGAAGAAAAAGATTCTGCGACATCCTTTACCATTCCCGGAGCCTGAGCGCCCTGTCCCGGAAAGAAAAATGCATATTTAACAGCCATAAGCATCTCCCAAAAAGCCAAACGGAATTTCCGAATTAGCCTTCAAGCACATTCACAGTTGATAAAAGCCTGCAACGCAAACTTCAAGAAGAGTTTTAAGCCGCTGCAACAGAACGCCCTAAAACATCGCACTTTCAGAGTTGCCTATAAAAACCGAAATTTTCCAAGGCTTCCCCTGTAAAACAACACAGCCCGCGCCGAGATTGTTGATTTTATTATGACAAAAAAAGACAAAATGTCAAGTATTTTACCTGCGAAAGACATTTAAAACAAAAAAGCCCCTGCCGCAAAGCAAGAGCTTCTATAAAACAGCGTAAAAACTACTCTGTAAGGATTTTTATAACTTCAGCCTTATCCTGTGTGCTCAAAATCTGAGCGCGCTTATCAGCTGATTTGAACAAAAGGCTTACTTCAGCAAGGAACTGAAGATGAGGACCTGTCTTATTCACAGGGGAAAGTGTCATAATAAAGATACGACATAACTCCTGATCCAGACTGTCAAAATCAACAGCGTTATCTGAAACTCCAATACAAGCAACCAAGTCAGAAACTGTGTCAGTTTTTCCATGTGGAATTGCAATTCCGTGCTTCATACCGGTAGACATCTTACGCTCACGGTCAAGCACACATTCCCTTGCAACTGCTTTATCTGTTACTTTCCCAGCTTTCACGAGAATGTCGAGAAGCTCGTCAATAATTTCTTCCTTTGTAGTTCCCTTTAAATGAAGGTCTACTGTGTCAGGTGTTAATACAGTTCTTAAGTCCATACCAATATCTTATGTTCACATGAAAAATTTGTCAAGGTTAAAATTTCAATGTTAAAATTTTTAACAGACTGAGGAATTCTTTCTGAACTCCAGGGCTGTTGTCTGGTAATAGCGGTGAAACATCTCGCAGAAATAGCTTGTCCCGGAAAACCCGCACTCGTAGGCAATTTCAGTGATTGGAATGTCTGTCTTGCACAGGAGCTCGGTGCTTATCTTAAGTCTGTATTTTATAAGATATGTTATGGGCGACTCCTTTAGATACTGGGTGAAAAGCGAAGAGCATTTGCTCTTGCAGCAGAATCCGGCGGAAGCTATATCGTCAAGCAGAATTTTCTTTTTATAATTGTCCTGAATAAAAACCATCATCAGCTTCAGGGCATTCAGCCCGGACGAATTTTTAGCCGGAACTTCAATAGAAACATCAGCGTTTGAATATATCAGCTCAAACAGGCTGAAGAAATTCCGCTGAACCACAAACTGCCATGTTCCGCTGTCCTTTCTTGCATATATTTCCATCAGCAGTTTTACGGCTTTTTTCTGCCAGGGAATTTTTTTGCTCAGCTTTATAAACGGACAATTTATATTGTAGACAAACGGCTTTACAAATTTTTCGTCAAATGTCTTGTTGGCGCAAAGCAGTGACGGATTCAGCAGAATGCACACGAATTCGCAATCCTTTCCATCTTCTGAAAATCCGTAGTGAATCTGCCGGCTGTTTACAAAAATCGCATCGCCTTCTTCAAGCCTTATTAAATTTCCGTTTACGTTGTACACCTCGGCGCCGCTGACAACAACTATAAATTCCCAGTCCTCGTGCCAGTGCGTGCATCCTCTTAGGTCAGGGTAAAACGAAAGAAATCCTCTTGTGATATACGCAGGAAATGAAGGGTCGTTATATGCAACATTTTCCGACAAATCCACGTTGAAAGTAGAACAGCGTTCCAAAGCAGCCTCTAAAAAAAATGGAAGATTGTTATATTAATTTATCATATAGTTAAAGATTTTGAAAGCCGCCGGTGATAATCTTAAAAAAGAAATGCGGATTAATCAGCGTTTTATTAAAAACGTGATTATAAAATAAAAAGGGGCGCAGGATAAACACCGCTGAAACAGCGCGGATTTATTCAGCCTCCGAAGTTTGCGTTGCAGACTTTTTTATCAACTGCACATTCCGCTGGAAACTTGCGTTGCGGGTCATTTCATTGCGAATGTGCGGAAACAGTTAAGCCGGGAATTAATATTTTTCCATTGACTTTTTAAAGGAGAAACTTATGACATTTTCAGAAAAAATTCTTGAATCAGCGCAAGAAGGAATTGTTCTTCTTAGAAACAATGAAAACACTCTTCCTCTCGCAGAAAATGAAACTGTTTCTGTTTTTGGAAGATGTCAGTTTGATTTTTATAAATGCGGAATGGGTTCGGGAGGCTCGGTGCGCTCTCCGTATTCCACAACACTGACAGACAATATTCCTTCAGCAAACAAGGCACTTGCGGAAATATACAGAAACTGGATAAAGGAAAATCCGTTTGACAATGCCGGAGGCGGCTGGGCAATGGAGCCGTATTTTCAGAAAGAGCTTCCCGTCACAAAGGAGCTGGCGGAAAAGGCTGCGGCTGTTTCAGGCAAAGCTGTTTTTGTAATCGGGCGCAATGCAGGCGAAGACAAGGACTTGAACCGCGAAAAAGGCTGCTGGCTTTTAACAGACGAAGAGCGCGCTTCGATAAAAAACGTATGCGCCGCATTTGAAAGCGTAATCATAGTTTTCAACACATGCGGAATCATAGACACGCAATGGATTGACGATGCGGAATTCGCAGGGAAAATAAAATCTGTGGTCTACGCATGGCAGGGCGGACAGGAATCAGGAAGAGCCTGCGCAAACATACTGTGCGGAAAATCAGTTCCATGCGGAAAACTCACAGACACAATCGCAAAATCAATAGACGACTATCCTTCCACAAAAAATTTCGCTTCACCTGACGAGGCATTTTATAAGGAAGATATTTATGTTGGCTACAGATATTTTTCAACATTCGCCAAAAACCAGATTCTGTTTCCGTTTGGATTCGGATTGTCATACACTGAATTTAAAACTGAGCTGGTGTCATCTGACTGCGACGGAAAAAACACAAATGTAAAAGTCCGTGTAAAAAACACCGGAAAAAAATTCAGCGGAAAGGAAATTGTGCAGCTGTACGTTCAGGCTCCGCAGGGAAAACTCGGAAAGCCTGAAAAAGTTCTTGCTGCCTTTGCAAAGACACAGCTTTTAAATCCCGGGGAATCCGAGGAGCTGGAGCTTTCGTTTAACCTGGAATCAGCGGCATCCTATGACGACTCCGGGGCAACTGGATTTCCATATTCATTCGTTCTTGAAAAAGGAGAATACCGCGTTCTCATGGGAACCGATTCGGAGAGCGCAAAAGAAATTCCTGTCGGCCCGCAGAATTTTATTTTTGTTGAGCAGACTTACGCTGTGGAAAAACTCTGCCAGGCACTCGCTCCGCAAAAGGAATTTTCAAGAATCAGACCGGGCAAAAAAAACAGCGACGGAACTTTTTCAATTCTGGAAGAATCCGTTCCGCTTGAAAAATTCAGCCTCGAGCAAAGAATACAGCAGAACCTTCCCGCGGAAATTCCTTTTACCGGCGACCTTGGAATAAAATTCAGTGACGTCAAAAAAAATCCCGGGCTGCTTGAAAAATTCATCGGCCAGCTGAATTCAGAGCAGCTTGCAACTCTTGTCCGCGGCGAAGGAATGATGAGCAGAAAGGCAACCATGGGAATAGCTTCAGTTTTCGGCGGAGTGAGCCAGAGCCTTTACGAATACGGAATTCCTGTGGCAGGCTGCGCGGACGGTCCTTCTGGCATCAGGCTTGACACGGGAAAGGAAGCATCCCTAATGCCGATAGGAACCCAGCTTGCCTGTACCTGGAACACAGCCCTTGTTCAGGAGCTTTTTGAATTCGAAGGGCGCGAGCTTTCAGAAAATCAAATCGACACCGTTCTGGGGCCGGGAATAAACATCCACAGAAATCCCCTCAACGGAAGAAATTTCGAATACTTTTCAGAAGACCCTCTTCTCAGCGGCGAAATGGCGGCGGCAATTCTACGGGGAATTTCAAAGAACGACACAACCGCGACAATCAAGCACTTTGCGGCAAACAATCAGGAAACACAAAGACGCGAGCACGACTCCATTGTTTCAGAGCGCGCGCTCCGAGAAATCTACCTGAAGCCGTTTGAAATCGCCGTAAAAAAAGGAAACGCCCGCTCAATCATGACAAGCTACAACCAGATAAACGGACATTTTGCGGCAAGCAACTATGACCTGAACACAACAATTCTCCGGGAAAACTGGAAATACACAGGCCTTGTAATGACAGACTGGTGGGCAAGAATGAATGACTGTGTGAAAGGCGGAAAAGGCGAAATAGAGCTGACCGCTTCAATGGTCAGGGCAAGAAACGACGTCTACATGATTGCGAACAATGACGAAGCTGAAAAAGACGGCAACAATGACAACATAAAAGCGAGCCTGAAAAACGGAACACTCACAATCGCTGAGCTTCAGATATGCGCAAGGGACATCTTGCAGTTTCTTCTGGAAGCGCCTGTTTCAAAAAGACAGCTGCGGCCGCTCAACAACATTCCCGTTTTCACTTCCAAGGCAGAACAGGAGGAAAGCGGAAAAAATCCGGCGCAGGAAAACACAAAGTTCCTTTGCCACGGCGAAACAAAAAGAATGTTCTTTGCACCGGAAGCAGGAATCTACAATATTATTGGAACGTACTCAAAGCCGGCAGAATCCGACAAGGTTTCACAGTCTGTATGCAACGTGCTGATTGACGGAACGCCTGTGTCAGCCTTTGAGTGCCGCACAACAGAAGGCAAGGAAACTTCCGCAGTAATCGGGCAGGTTCAGCTTGCAAAGGGAATGTATGAAATTTCACTTTCGCATACCAAGCCGGGAATCACAATGCATTTTGTTGCGCTTTCAAGGAGCATTTCAGTGTCGTCCGCAGTCAGCATGCTGAAGTCCGAGTAGCGCAATCCGTCTTTAGAAACGCCCTGAATTTCGCAAAAGATTTTCAGGGCTTCTTATTGTATATATGTTTTTTTTCTATTAAAATATTTTCATTATGAAAGCTATAGTTACTGTTGTTGGCGCTGACAAGGTTGGTATTATTGCAAAAGTTTCAGCATATCTGGCAAAACATTCCATAAACATTGCTGATATTTCACAGACTATTCTGAGCGGAAATTTTGTGATGATGATGATGGTTGATTTTGACAATGCCGACATTTCCATTGACGTCGCAAGAAAAGAGCTTGTCCAGGAATTAAACGAGCTTGGTGTTGAAGTCAACATAATGAACGAAAAAGTTTTTTCAGAAATGCACAGAATATAAAATTCAGTGTTTTATTGAAAAGCCAAATTTATTTTAAACTCGGAAATCCACTCTGCTGATCTGAAACGCTGGAAATTTCATAAAGAATTTTTCACACTATAAATGCGAATTTTTTTACGCTCCGCAAAATTCCAGATAAAAGCAGGGAGTTTAAAATCAAAATATTCAGCGGCAAAAAATTCAATAATTCAGTTTCTGCATTACTGCGAAAACGCAAAGCACGAGGTGAGCCATGTTCAGACCAATGAGAAGATTCAAGCAGCAGATTTCAGATTCCAAATGCAAGGAAATTTTGAAAAACGAAAAGCGCGGCGTTCTTTCCCTGCTTGGAGATGACGGCTATCCTTACGGACTTCCGCTTTCGCACCTTTATATTGAAGAGGACAACAAGATTTATTTTCACGGCGCAAAGGAAGGCCACAAGATAGATGCGGTCAGAAATTACAACAAGGCAAGCTTCTGCGTTTTTGATAAAGGCTGCCGCAAAGAAGGCGAATGGGCGCTCAACTTCAACAGCGTGATTGTGTTCGGAAAAATCCGCCTGGTAACAGACGAAGAGCTCACAAAAAAAATCTGCACAAAACTTGTACAGAAATTCACTGACGACAAAGAGTATCTGGAGCAGGAACTGAAAAATGCCCTGTCCCGCGTTCAGTGCCTTGAACTGGAAATTGAGCAGATGACTGGAAAACTTGTAACCGAGTCGTAGCAAACAACATCCTTGATTATACACCATATCTTTTCTCGCCTATCCACTGTCTGTGGATAGCTCATTCTTCATACAGTGGAACAGTCGTTTTTTTATTTGCGGACATTTCTGTCATTGACAGCTCTGAAATTCTATAAATAAAGTGAAATCTCAGGCGGACAGCGGAGCATGAAAATTTACAGCGCCGGCTTGAATCTGTTGTAACGGTAATTATCCAGAGGCACGGGGGATTTTCCTTCTGCTATCAGCTCTGCAATATTGAACGCCGCGCTTGGGCCGATTCCAAATCCATGTCCGGAAAAACCACATTCCACATACAGACCGGGAATTTCGTCAACCTTGCTGACTGTGCAGATTCCGTCGCTCGCAAGATCTTCGTAGCCGCCCCATGAGCGCACAATTCTGGCATTTGCAAGAAGCGGAAAGTATCCCGTGATTCCACGCGAACATGCGCTTACAAAATCAGAAGTGCTGGGAGGATAGCTGTTGTTTTCATTCAGCGGATTTGCAAAATCCTCATATCCGTCATGGCCGCCGAAAACAAAAGAGCCGTGCTTTGTCTGGTGTCCGTAAAAATCAGCCTTTGCCGTTCCAAGCATCTGGCGGAACATTTCAGGCTCTGCTTCTGTAACAAGGCACTGGAGAAGTTTTTTTCTCATGGGAATAGAAATTCCTGCCGTGCCCAAAACAGCATTGCTTTCAAATCCCGCGCAGACTATAACTGCCTTGGAATAAAAAATATTTTCAGGAGTTTTTACGCCGGCTGTTTTTCCTGCGGAAAGAATGATTTCAGACACAGGACAGCCAGTTATAAATTCAACTCCAAGCGCCAGAGCACTTTTATAAAATCCAAGTGTCGTTACAAGAGGATTTGCATGCCCGTCGCTTGGACACCAGGACGCACCGATGACCGCTTCGCTCAGATACGGATTAATCTGCCTGACTTCACCTGCATCAATCATCCGCACATCAACACCGCAGTTTACAGCTCCGTCCGCAAGCCGCCTGAGGATTTTCAAATGCTCCTCTGTTTTTCCAAGGCGAAGATTTCCTCCCTGAACATACTCGGTGTCAACGCCAAGCTCCTCCGACAAATTCGGCCATATATTCTTCACGCCGTAAATCATCAGCGGAAGCTCCCGGGGATCTCTTCCTGACTGCCGCACACCGCCGCCGTTTCTGCTTGAACCGCCGTTCCCGATATTCTGAGAAGCTTCAAGGACAATTACACTGAGCCCTTTCTTTGCAAGATAATATGCCGTCGCATTTCCTGAAATTCCAGCTCCAACTACAATGACATCTGCCGCTGTTTTCATTCTACAAAACCTCCGAAGCTAAAATGCTCATCTCTGTCGGGCGGACAGGACCTCTGCTTGTTGCAGGCTGAACAAGCGAAGGGTCAGCTGCCAGTTCTGCTGCCACAATTCCCTTTACGAGTCTTGCGCATGTCTGTCCCTGGCAAAGTCCCATTCCGCAGCGCAGATACCGCCGCAGTTCCGTGATAGTAACAATTCCTTCGTGGACAGCCTTCCGGATTTCGCCCTTTGTGATTTCTTCACAGCGGCAAATAACCATGTCGTCATCTGGGCCTGGCACATATTCTGTTTTATATTTCAATCTGTCGTTCATATTTCTCCCGTAAAAAATCAATTCCAGCGTTATTTCACGCAAAGTTTTTATTCACTCTACGACTGCATACCCCAACATGAGCTATTCAAGGTTTGCTTTGTAGAACCTGGCACGCATTGAAAATTCCTTTGGAACTTTTATCGTGAGCAAAGAAGTGTGGTCAAACGCCGGGCTTGTCCGCACTTCAACAACTTCCGCGCTGCAAATTTTTTCTCCGCTGCGGCTAAGTCCGAATCCCTTTTCGCCTTTCTGCGGAAGAGGAAGAAATTCATAGGGAAGCGTAATGCTTGCAAAGTCCGGCTCAAAATCTTCGTCAACAAGAAAAATCGCCTGACCGGAACAGCTTGCGACACACATTCCGCAGCCGGTGCATGAACACGGATTTTCAACCTGCGGAAGCGAAGTTATGCAGGCTCCGATTTTTATGCAGTTTTTTTTGCAGGCTTCCTGGCATGGATTGCAGGGAATATTCTGCGTACATTCAATAACGGGGTGGATTCCCTTTTGTCTTGTAACTCCCGGGAATGAAGAAATCTCTTCGTCAGTCAAATAGCCTTTTGTCAGAAGCACTGTGCTGATGTCAATTCCTTCGTCCGTCTTTGAAATAATTTTTCCTCTGTTTGAAGGAGCAAACATTCCCTGCCTGAGCGAGTCAAGCTCTTTTTTGTATGCGCCGGAGGAATCGCCCATTTTTTCTTCCTGAACAAAGCCGAGCCTGTAAGCCGCTCTGAGACCTGCTGTTCTTCCCTTTATCATGGCCGCGCTGGCTTCTTCAATTCCGCCGACATCTCCTGCGGCAAAAATTCCCTTTACAGAAGTTTCACCGAATTCATCTATGAGCGGAACCTGACCGCCGCGTCTGGGATTGTCTTCCATTTTGCAGCCCGCCATTTTCAAAAGCTGGCTCATGGGGCTTAAGCCGACTGCAACACAAACAGTGTCCGCGCTGAATTCAATTTCGCTGCCTGGGATAAGTTTAAAATGCTCATCAAGCTTTGCAATTACAACGCCTTCAACTTTTTCAGTTCCCTTCACTTCCTTTATTGTGTATCCAAGATAAAACGGAACTCCGGTTCTTGAAAGCTTGCTCGCATGCACGCCGTAGCCTCCGATTCTGGGAGCGGCATCCACCAGGGCAACAACATCGCAGCCTGCCTGCAAAAGCTGAAAGCTCACAACAAGCCCGACGTTTCCCGAGCCGAGCATAAGGATTTTATTTCCGGGCTTTATGCCATGAAGATTCATCAGTGTCTGGGCGGCTCCAGCTCCAATCACTCCGGGAAGTGTCCAGCCCTTGAAAGGAACCATGTTTTCAGAGGCTCCGGTTGCAACAATCACGCAGTCGCCCTTGTAATGGTAAACTGTTTTGTCATGAATTACAGTGACTTCCTTATTTTCGTAAATTCCAGAAACAACGGCATCAAGCTTTACAACAACGCCGGCATCGGAAGCTTCTTTCAGCAGCATTGTTCCAATATTGAATCCGCGGATTTTTGCCTTGTGTTCCTTTGAGCCGAAAAATTTATGAATCTGCTTAAAAAGCTGTCCGCCCGGCCTGTGGTTTTCATCAAAGACAATAACGCTCATTCCCTGTTTTTTTGCCTCAATAGCGGCGCTCAGTCCGGCGGGGCCTGCTCCAACAACAATTAAATTATATCTTTCCATTGCAACCTCTTGCACTTTATCAACGCTACCATTTTTTTTCCGCGGAACATCCGTACTGTGTCTGCACTTTCATTCCCTGCTTCAGGGGCGTAACACAGGTTCTTGTATTCGGAATTCCGTCCACAACCATAACACAGTCAGTGCACCGTCCGATTGCACAGAAAATTCCGCGCGGCAGATGAAGCTTTGAAGTTTCCCTGTGCTTGAGGATTCCGGCAGCTTTAAGCGCGGCTGCGACAGGCTCTCCTTCATAGCCCTGCATTTCCTTTCCGTCAAGAGTGAATGACACAAGTTTTCCTTTTTCTGGAATTCCTAAAATTGGATGTTCGGCAATTCGATTCATGTTTTTCCTCTCGCATAAAATGTAGAATTATCTTCTGTATTTCTCTTGTAAAAAATCGCATTGGAATAGTTTTTTTTCTAGCTAAAATTATTTTCAAAGAACGAAACCATCACTTTTATAAAATTGAAATTTGAATTTTAACAGGAGGCATACAGATGGATGAAAATATTTTTCCAAACATCGACATTCTTTTTCTGAGCGAGCAGGATTTGATTTCCTGCGGTGTAAAGGACATGAAAAAATGCATTGACACAATGGAAGAGCATTTTTCGCTTATCGGAAAAGGCGACTACAGAATGGGAGGAAGCAGCGGAAACGAGCACGGTCTGAAAATGGGATTTCCTGAAACTTCAGAAATAAACGGATTTCCTACAAACAAGCCTGATTATAGATTCATGGCGATGCCCGCATATCTCGGTGGAAAATTCCATACCTGCGGAATAAAAACTTACGGCTCGAATCAGGAAAACAGGAAGAAGGGGCTTCCGAGATCGGTTCTGATGCTTCAGCTTTTGGATTCGCAGACCGGCGCGCCATATTCCTATATGTCCGCAAATTTAATCAGCTCAATGCGGACAGGAGCTGTGCCAGGGCTTGGAATCCGGCACCTTGCAGTAAAGGAGCCAAAGACAGCTTCGATAATCGGGCCGGGTGTAATGGGACGGACAGCGGCTCTTGCAATTTATGCGGAAAAGAAAAGTGTTTCCACTATTAAAATAAAGGGGCGCTCTCAAAAAGGAATAGATGACTTTATTTTGTTCTGCAAGGAAAATTGCCCGACGTTCAAGGAATTCATGATATGCAATTCTGTTGAGGAAGCCGCAAAGGACAGCGACATTGTTTACTTCGGAACAACAAACGCCGCCGTGTTCGAGGACAATCCTTTCCTGGACGAAAAATGGATAAAGCCGGGCGCTCTGATTATAAGCACAAGCGCGCTGCTTATGAATCACAAAAACTGGAGCGACACAAAAAAATACAAGCTCATCTGCGACGACTATAAAATGTACGCAGGCTGGGGAACAGGCAGGGAATTCCCAACGCAAAAAAATGTTTCCACTTTGATTGGAATGGGATTTTATGATGCCATAACCGAAAAAATTATAACCGAAGAGCAAATCTCGGAAATCGGCGACATTGTAAATGGAAAAACCGCCCCGAGGGATTCTGAGCAGCAGATAATAATTTTTGCCGTAGGCGGAATGCCCACAGAAGATGTAGCATGGGGACGCGTGTGCTATGACAGCGCAATAAAAAATGGAATCGGAACAACGCTGAATTTGTGGCACACCCCTGAATGGAGCTGAAAACTTTTAAGACTTCCTGAAAAATTCTTGTGGATTAAAATTTCAAAGTGAAAATTCAGGAAGTGCTGATTGGCATTTTTAATGACTAACCAGCACTTCCTTCATGGTAAAAAAACTAAAGGCAGTTTTTGTATATCTGCACAACATCATCAGGATAGAGTTTTTTCCATCCGTTTATATAGCCTGCCGGGGAACAGGCATTTTTAGCCATTGATTCAAAATGGGAACAGTCAATGTTTATTTCAGACAGGGTGCTTTTTAAATTAAGCTTGCTGTAGAAAAAATCCTTCAGACAGTCAATCGCCCTGCGCGCATCCTGAATGCTGTGTCCGCTGCTTTCAATGCCAAAAACTTCTTTTCCAAAGCGGCAGAATTTTTCAGCGTTCGATTCATCCAACACAAACTCCATCCACCGCGGCGTTATTATTGCCAGACCAAGTCCATGGGTTATGTCATAAACTGCGCTAAGCTGATGTTCAATCGCATGACAGCTCCATGGATTTTTTTTGCAGCCGTAAATATATCCGTTTATTGCCCATGTTGAAGTCCACATAAGATTTGCCCGCGCCTCATAATTTTCAGGCTCGGCAACAGCAACCGGCGCAAACTTTACAACAGTCCGCATCATGCCTTCCATCTGAGTGTCAAGCATAAAAAGATTTTGATTGCGGTTAAAATACACTTCCATCAAGTGGCTCAGAATGTCAGCGCTCCCGCAGGCAGTCTGATAAGCGTTCACTGAATAAGTCAGAGCCGGGTCGCAGAAGGATGCAACTGGAAAAAGCTTGTCATCAATCAGCGCGCGCTTTTCCATTGTTTCAGGATTATTCAAAACAGCCGTGTTGTCCATCTCGGAGCCTGTTGCAGAAACTGTAAGAACACAAAAAAGCGGAAGTGCTTTTTTTACAGGGCGGCCGGAAGAAATAAATTCCCAGACGTCATGTTCCGCGCAGGCACCGGCACATATAAATTTTCCGGCATCCATAACAGAGCCGCCGCCGGCAGCTATAACAAAATCAATTTTCTCCGACTTGCACAGCGATATTCCCCTGCGCACAGAATCAACCTTTGGATTCGGCTCAATTCCAGAAAGCTCAAAAATCTGAACGCCGGAATTTTTCATCTGAAGAAGAATTGAATCATAGACTCCATTTTTTTTTATAGAGCCGCCGCCGTAAACAAGCAGAGCTTTTTTTCCAAAGCCGGAAACTGCATCAGAAAGAAAGTTCAACTGATTTTCACCAAAATAAATTTTTGTGGGAATATGATATACAAACACGCAAAGCCTCCCGTAAAAAAAGCCAATGAGAAAGTTTTTATTTCCGATTTGACTTTTTAAGCACATTTGTAATGCAGAAATTTGCAACGCAAACTTTAGTAGACAAAAGCCATCTTACATTCATTTTAAATGAATGACTGAACAGATTTATTCAATGCTAAAAATTATCTCAAAAAAAAGAATTTTTTCAAGGGTTCTAATATTTTTCCAAAAGCAAATTGCCCTACAATTCATCAAAAAAATCAGCAAAGCTTTTTTCGACGCTGCCTGAAGAAATTCCTGCGACAGCGCACAGTTCCGTTTCCTCAAACTGCCCGGGGCGCGTAAGTTTTTGAATTCGCACAGTTTCAGTCTTAGGCTCTTTGCAGTCATCAACAGGCATACCGGATCCAGAACAGACATATTCAGGGACAACGAATTTTTTCACCTTGACAATATCCTGCAACGAAGCTCCGCATTTTTCTGCAAAGCCCGTTATCTTTTTCCAGATAAATTCATCCTGTGCCTTTGAATCTCCCGCGCCGAAAACAGTTTTGTCAGGGAGCACTGATGTTGTTCCGCCGACAAAAATAAACGGCCCGGCTTTTACAGCTCGGCTATATCCCAGAACTTCCTCCAGCGGAGAACCTGAAGGATAAACAGTTCTGTCAAGTTTGATTCCATTGTATTCTTCATTCCGGCTGCAACCCTTTACTGCAAGAACAAGAATTTTGCACACGTCATTTTCACCGCCGCCGACTTCACTAAGATTTTCAAAAGTGACAACTGTAAGTGAAGGCTTGTAAGGCTTGAAATATTTTGAATAAATTTCTTTTGTAATTGAATTGTCATATCCGGGAGCAACAAATTTCTGAACAGCGATAACATCCTGCACACAGGAGCCGGCAGCTTCAATTTCCGACAAAAGCGCTTTAAATAAAAAATCCGTCTTGTCGGCGTCTGTTTCGCCCGGAGTATTTTTGTTTACAAAATCCGTCGCATATAAAAAAGGGCCTTTTACAGATAACATTCAAACCTCCCGTAAAAAAATCAAAATGCCATTCACTGATTGTTTTCTGCTTTTTGTTCCTGCGGAAGCGGAAGAACTATATCAGGAAATTTTGTGCACAGCGCATGAAGAATCATTTCCACGCAGCCGTCAATTCCAAGCCGGGCAGTATTCAGCGTGATGTCATAGTTCACGGGATTTGTCCAGTAATTTCCGCCGGTGTAGTAATCATAATATTCTGCGCGGTACCTGTCAGTTTCTGTAATTGAAATATCAGCTGTCTCCGCGCTGACTCCAAGCTTTTCCATTATACGCGGACGGCAGAATGAGCGGGGCGCTTCGATATAAACGCTCAGCACACGCGGATTATCTTTTAAAACCCAGTCGGCGGCTTTTCCCACAATGACACTGCTTTCCGTGTTTGCAAGATCAATTATAATCTGCTTTTCATAATTATAAAGCTCATCGTTGCTTACAAAACCGTTTCTTTCAGGAGATGGTGTTTTTCTTCGCGGCAGACCCTTGAGCAATGCGGATATTCCCTTTTTTTTCTGATGAAGCTTTTCGTTGACCTCTTCAAAAATCTGCCTGTCGATTCCGCTCATCTGGGAAGCAAGCGTCAGTATTCTGTTTTCGTAGCAGTGAATGTTCAGCCGCGCCGCCACTTTTGAAGCTATTTCCTTTCCGCCGGAACCAAAGCCTCTTGCAACTGTAATTGTAAAATTCTCCATCGTTTTCTAAGCCTCCATATATCTTTTTAAGAATTCCTTCATGCGGGCAGTGCGCGGATTTTTAAAAATCACTTCAGAAATATCATTCTCCACAATAACTCCCTGATCCATGAAAATTGTACGCGTGGAAACATCCCTTGCAAATGCCATCTCATGAGTGACAATCATCATGGTGAGTCCGTCCTTTGCAAGATTCTTCATAACGCCAAGAACTTCTCCGACCATCTCAGGATCCAGTGCGCTTGTAGGCTCGTCAAACAAAAGCATCTGGGGTTCCATTGTCAATGCCCTTGCTATTGCCACGCGCTGTTTCTGTCCGCCCGAAAGCTGAGCCGGCATGGCATTTATATAAGGAGCCATTCCAACTTTTCTAAGATATTTTATAGCAAGAAATTTTGCATCTTCCTTGTTCATTTTTAAAACCTTTGTTGTTCCAGCCATGCAGTTCTGCAAAACAGTCATATTGTTGAACAGATTGAATGACTGAAAAACCATTCCAACTTTTGTGCGGAATTTCGCAAGCTCCTTTGAGCCTGAAAGAATTTCTTTTCCCTCAAAAAATATCCGGCCGCCGGTTTTTGTTTCAAGACCGTTTATACACCTAAGCATTGTGGATTTTCCGGAGCCGGAAGAGCCTATCACGCATATAACTTCGCCCTTGTTTACGGAAAAATCCAGATCCTTTAAAACTTCATGCGTGCCGAAACTTTTTACAAGATGCTCGACTTTCAACATCGGTTCTTTTTCCATCTGCAACCTCTTTTATTCAGCGCTTCCGCTCATGTATTCAACTGCAAGCTCATAGTCTTTTTGTCTGAAAATTCTCTTTTCAGCTTCCTTCAGAATTTTTGTAAAGACCGTACAGATTATGTAATAAAAAATCGCGCAGATTATGTATGATTCAAAATACCTGTAGTAAATTCCAGCCGCGCTTTTTGTTGCAAAGTAAAGCTCGTAAACGCCTATGACGTTGAGCACTGAAGTCATTTTCAAATTTGTCAGAAACTGATTGACCATCTCTGGAATTATATTTCTGAACGCCTGAGGAAGAATAACAACAAACATTGTTTTTGTGTGCCCCATTCCAAGCGCATAGCCGCCTTCAAACTGTCCGTGGTCAATGGAAATAATTCCGCCGCGAACTGTTTCCGCCATATAGGCGCCTGTGTTCATCATAAGCACAATCAGCGATGCTAAAAAAGGTGAAATATCAACTCCCTGATTTTTCAGGCCGTAATAAAAAACCATCGCCTGCACCATCATCGGAGTTCCGCGGAACACTGAAACAAAAGCGGCGCACAGAGGCTTTAAAATTCTATATGAAATTTTCTTGAGTAATCCATCGCCCTTTGAAACCGGAGTAGCCTGAACAAGCCCGATGGCAAATCCCAGGCAATAGCCAAGTATAGTTCCGATGATTGCTATTTCCAAGGTAAGGACAGTTCCCTTTACAAAATATCCCCAGTAATTTTTGAATATCATCCAAACCCAGAACAGCAGACTTTTTTCATTCATAAGCAGCCCTCACAAAACGGAAGTTTTTAAACCTTCAGGTTTTCAAGCTTCCCAAAAAAAATCACCGGAGAATTTCAAAGATACTATCCTCCAAAAAGTTTGTAAAAGACAAACTGCAAGCCATGCTCCAATGCACGCACAGGAACATGACAGCATAAAACTGACTAACCGCCGCAACGGTTAATCAGCGAAAGTTGTCAGTTGCTCAAAGGCTGCGTTTCAATCGCAAGCTTCATGTATTTATCCATTGATTCCTGATTCCAGCCGATAGCTTCCATTGCTTTCTTCAGGGCTTCAACCGCAACAGTGTTTCCTTCAATAACAGACGGAGTGCAGACGTCGGACGCGCCTTCAGGAGTTACAAAATCAGAATCCTTGTCAAGTTTTACAATCACAACATTTGGATTGCTCAGGCAGCCTGAATAAGCTGTAGGCCAGTCCATGACACCGCAGTCAACATCGCCCATCGCAACTTTCATGATAACTTCAGTGCATGTGTCAGGATACGGAAGAATAATCGGGTCAGGCACTTGGTTGATATAGGCAGGCCAGTTTGTGTTTATCTGTGTTGTGAATTTCAATCCCTTGAACTGCTCAAGCCTTGTGTACGAAGCATAGGGGCTGTCCTTTTTTACGATAATCACATTGTAGCGGTTGTAGTAAGGATGAATGTAATCAAGGAAGGTATCTCTTTCTTCTGAATAAATGCTGCCCGATTCCACAAGGTCATAATCGCCGCCCTTCAGACCAAGCCAGATTGAAGCCCAGTCGTTCTTGTGAATTTCAAGCTGAAGCCCCATTTCGTCCGCGAGCATTTTTGAAAAAATCACATCAAAGCCAAAGCAGTAGTCAGGCGAACCATAGATTGGAGCCGCCTCATATTCAGGATGATTCGGAACAACCTTTGTGGGCTGAGTCCAGTTGAACGGAGCATAAGCGCACTCAATTCCGACCCGGAGCTTTCCCTTCACCTGAGCAGCGAATTCAGCGTATTCAGGTTTTCCGTTGTAAACATAGACTTCCTCTTTAGGCTTTTTGCTGCACGAGCTCAAACAAAACGCCAGGCTGAATGTAAAAAAAACAAGAACAAGTCTTTCAATTTTCTTCATCATAAAAACACCTCAATGAATAAAATTTGGAATGCCGCAAAAAAATTTTCAGGGACTTCCATTCGGCTCCAGACATCTTAAGAAAATGCAGACTGACACTTAAAGCGACTAACCGGCACTTTCCTGCTGTTTTTTATATTTTTTTGAAATACTAAAAAGCAGCGTTTTCCCTAAAACCAAGGCTCTAGAAGTTTTCGCAGCAACCTGAAAAAAAGATATACAAAGCCTGAAAAAAATTATTGTAAAAAATTGCAGTCAAAAATTTCCGCGCCCCGAAATATTCACGCTTTATTTTTTCTTCCCGGAATTTTTTTTCTGTTTACGGAACATCCGTAAAAACAGAGAAGGCTTCCAAAATGCAAAGTCCGATTGAAAACAGATTTTCTAATTTCCGCTAGGCCTGAAAATCCTGACCCCAGTTGAGCACCCGCGACTGATAGCAGGATTTTTTTATAGCATCAATGTACTGCGAAGGTGTCATTCCCGTAAAAATTTTAAATGAATGTACAAAATGGCTCTGGTCATAAAAATCATAGCGGTTTGAAAAATTCGCAAACGATTCTTTTCCGCCGTAATTCAGAAAATGAAGAACAGAATGCATTTTTACCATGGAGCAAAACTGCTTTGCGCTGCACCCGAGGTTTGTTTCAAACAGAAGATTTATATAGCGGTTTGAATATCCTGAAAGCTTTTCAAGCTCGCTGATTTTTATAATTCCGTTTTTGCGCACCACAAGCCTCACCATCTGAACAAAAAGCTGGCAATGCCCCTTCTTTGTTTGCTTCAGGAAATTCAGATACTCCTCCATGAAAGTGCACATCCGGGTTGTAAAAGTTTTCTGTCCGCTCATTTTTTCTTCAAGATTTTCCATGATGCCAAAATCTCCCAGCGGAATTTTCTGGGAAACTAAATCCTTTGCTTCCTGCCTGAACAAAAACGGATTTTCCCCAGGCTCAAATCTGATTCCAAAATAGTCGGCGTTTTTCCTGAGCTGAAAATCAGTGCAGGCATCTATGTTTCCGATAAAATATGACTTCATGTTGTTCGGAGAATATTCAAAAAGAATATTTGAGCAGCCGTCTGGCATCAGGGTGATTTTTTCATCCTGCTTATCCGGAATACTGAAACTATAGAAATGCGAAATTCCTTTGTCGCATATTACACGCTGATAAAATTTTTCAGTTTTAAAAACCAAATACGACTGCATTGTGTGGATATGAAGCTTTTCATCTTTCATAGCCGCCTCCGGAATTTAAAAAAAAAGATGCCAGAAAAAAATTTCTGACATCTTTGTCCATGAGCGGAATATTAATACGCGAAAAAGAAATTGTCAATATTCTGTTAATCCGGCAGAAGTTCAATTTTTTAAACTCGCCCAATGTTTTCATAGTGAAAAAAAAATAGTATAATTTATATTATGTTTGAAGTTAGAGTTACTGCTGATTTTTCCGCCGCGCACTTTCTGAAGGACTACAACGGAAAATGCGAAAATCTCCATGGACACAATTACAAAGTGTTCGCGCACGTCAGGGGAACAGAGCTTGACGAAGGCGGAATGCTCATGGATTTTTCCCGCCTGAAAAAAACACTCAGAGAAGTCTGCTCTGAAATCGATCACACAAACCTGAACGACATCAAGGCTTTCCAGCAAAATCCCAGCGCGGAACGGATTGCCGTTTTCATTTTCAACCGCATCATAGAAAAAATTCCGCTCCTGAAAAAAAGCGATGAATCAAAGGCATGGCTTTATGCCGTCGATGTGTTTGAAACAGAAACCAGCCGCGCCAGATACATAGCAGAATAGCAATTTAGGTTAACCAGAAAACCTATTCACCGGAGGAATAAATGCTCACTAGAAAAACTAAAATCGTATGCTCAATAGGCCCCGCCTGCGATAATGACGAAACAATCCGCGCAATGATAAAAGCCGGAATGAACATAGCCCGCTTCAATTTTTCACACGGAACCTATGAATGGCACAAGCAGGCAATGGACAGAGTACGCAGAGTTTCCGCTGAAATAGATATTCCTGTTGCAATTATGCTGGACACAAAAGGCCCCGAAATCCGCACCGGCCTAATCGACGGAGAAAACAACATTCAGCTTTCATGCGGAGAAACAGTTGTTGTCACAGCCGATGACTGTATCTGCAAAAACGCCTCGGAAAAAACTCCGTGCACAATTTCAATTTCATGGAAGGAAGCCCCGAAAAAATTATTCCCCGGAGTAAAAATTCTGATTGCCGACGGACTGATTGAACTTGTTGTGCAGAAAATCGAAGACGAAAAAATTATATGCACTGCATCAAATTCCGGCACATTCGGAAGCAAAAAAAATGTGAACCTCATAGGAATTCACGCAGGGCTTCCAATCATGTCCGACAAAGACAGAGAAGACCTGAAGTTCGGGGCAACCCAGGACATTGACTTTGTAGCGGCAAGCTTTGTAAGCTTTCCTGAGGAAGTTGTGCAGATAAAGGAATACCTTAAATCCCTGGGAGCAAAAGCGCGCATAATTGCAAAAATCGAAAATGAAGAAGGGCTGAACAACATAGAAAAAATAATATGCGAGGCTGACGGAATAATGGTTGCACGCGGCGACCTCGGAGTTCAGCTTCCCACTGAAAGAATTCCACTTGCGCAGAAAGCAATCATACGCTGCTGCCACACCGCAGGAAAACCTGTCATAACCGCAACGCAGATGCTTGACTCCATGATAATAAATCCGCGGCCTACCAGAGCGGAGCTCACAGATGTTGCAAACGCAATCTTTGACGGAACAGATGCCCTCATGCTTTCAGGTGAAACCGCCGGAGGAAAATACCCGGTTGAATCTGTGCAGACAATGGCTCTCATAGCGCGCACAACCGAAGATTCAATCGAGTACAAGGAGCACATGCGTAAAATCGACTCGGACTATGTTCCCGGCACAGAAGTAGGACACATGGTGGCTCACAGCGCATACAAGCTTTCAAAAAACATAAAGGCAAAGGCAATAATCATTCCAACCCTGCATGGAAACACCGCAAGAATGATCGGCAGCTTCCGTCCTGAGCAGATTGTAATCGCTGTAACGCCGGACAAAAAAGTTCAGCGGCAGCTCATGATTCAGTGGGGCGTAACACCTGTTCTATGCCGTATTGCAGGGGATTCGGACATGATGATCCAGAATGCGGTGAAGCTTGCAATAGAAAACGGACTTGTAAAGCTTTCAGACAGAGTTGTTGTCTGCGCAGGAATTCCTCTTTCAAGCCCGCTCATGGTAAACACAATACGTGTTCTGATTGTAGGAAACATCATCGCCAGGGGAACATCGTTCGGATTCTGCAATCCTGAAAAGCAGAAAATCTGCGGACGCATAATCCACGCGGAAGACATCGCCGAAATCCGCGCCACGGTAAAGCTAAACTACAGCACAATTCTTGTATGCGGAAGAATAACTGAAGACATGATTCCCGTGCTCCGAATTGTAGACGGAGTTATTTCAGAAACAGGAAGCGATCTCCACGAAGAAAACATGAAGCTGATAAACCCGAACCTTGTATACATCCAGAATGTTCCCGATGCATGCAAAATTCTCGAGGACAACCTTTCAGTTTCCATCGACGGAGAACAGGGGCTTATTTACGAAGGCGCAATCTGGTAGCCGCCCCTAAACTGAGGAAATTCCAGCCTACACAGAGCGGACTGGAATTCCCTCCTGCTCCAGGGATTTCTTTATAGAAGAAACAGTGTAGGCTCCGGAATGAACCATGGAAGCTATCAAAGCCGCATCTGCTTTTCCGTCTGAAAGAACCTGCGCCAGATGGGAAGGCTCGCCGCCGCCGCCGCTTGCAATCACGGGAACAGAAACAGCCTCGGAAATCATCCTTGTAAGATTTATTTCATAGCCGTTTTTTGTTCCATCGGCATCAATAGAATTCAGCACAATTTCTCCGGCGCCAAGCTCCACAGCCTGCATTGCCCATTCACGAGCATCAAGCTCTGTTGCTGTTCTTCCGCCGTTGATAAACACCCTGTAACCGCTCGGCATTGCAGAATCCCTTGCAGCATCCATACCCAGAACAATGCACTGGTTTCCAAAAACACGCGCGCCCTGCCTTATAAGATCAGGGTTCTTTACAGCCTGCGAATTAAGCGAAACTTTTTCCGCACCGGCAAGAATTGTTGAGCGGATATCCTCGAGCGTTCCGATTCCGCCGCCGACACAAAAAGGTATAAAAATCTGGGATGCGACCCTGGCAATCAAGTCAAGTATAGGACCTCTGCCTCTTGCGCTCGCCATTATGTCGTAAAAAACAAGCTCGTCAACTCCCTGTCGGTAATACTCAGCCGCCATTTCCACAGGGTCACCGATATCAACATTGTTCTTAAATTTCACGCCTTTTGTAGTGCGCCCATCCTTTACATCAAGACAGATAATTATTCTTTTCTTCAGCATTTTAAATTCCTCCCTCAGCGGAAATATCAGCGGCAACAAAATTCCTCAGGATTCTAAGGCCGCACTCGCCTGACTTTTCAGGGTGAAACTGAAAAACCGCTATATTGTCTTTTTCAACCACGGCCGGAACTTTTATTCCGTAATCCGCATAGCCTTTCACCACAGATGAGTCGCTGGGCTGAATAACGTAAGAGTGCACAAAATAAAAATCAGAGCCTGAAGGAATTCCATCAAGCAGCGGAGAACCGCCGTTTGCAAATTCCACATTATTCCATCCTATGTGCGGAACTTTCAGTCCGTCGGGCAGCTCTTCCCCCGTGATAGAAGAAAAATGCCTTATGCTGCCTTCCAAAAGCCCCAGGCACTTTGTGTCGCCCTCTTCGCTGTAGTCAAACACAATCTGAGAGCCGAGGCAAATTCCCAAAAGCGGTCTGCCTGACTTTGCCCAGTCCTTTAAAAACGAATCAAAGCCGGTTTCCCGGAGCTGCCCCATGGCATAGGCGGCATCCCCTACCCCCGGAAAAATAATCCTGTCAACATTTTCCAGCTCAGACGGCTTTCCTGAAAGAATATAAGAAGCCCCAAGAAACTCAAGCGCATGCTCCACACTCTTTATATTTCCCGCATTGTAGTCTACAATTCCAGTCATTTTCGCTCCCGTAAAACCAGCTGAAAAACCGGCGGAATTTTCCGGCAATTCACAAGCTGGATTTTCAATCACAGTATGCAGCTGATAAAAGCTTGCAACGCAAACTTCGCAAAAACTATTATCCTTTTTAAGCGCGCTTATCTTTTGCAACGTTTAACATAAGTTTATATTGAAAACTGCCGATAAATTCAATATGGATATTTCAGCCCTATCTGCGCTCTGCATTTCCGTTTTAAAAGACATACGAATCATTGCAGCCGCAGTGTTTACTATTTTTTTTATTTCCCTGGGAAACTATGTTGTAAACTACAGAAAGCGGCCGCCAAAAATCAGAAGGCAAAAAGCCGAGCCAAAGCCCGCTGAAACAAAAGCCCCGGAAGAACCTCCGAAAGAATAACGCTCCTCATTTTTTTTCTTGGCTATGTTCTGAAAAAGTATTGGCAAAAGGAGTTTTTTGTTTGAACATTTGATTTTGCAGGGTAAAGTAGAACTTATTTATGAACTTAGCCCAGTTTATCAAGGATAGAATTGAATTACGAACTGTTCGCAAGAAGCTAAAGAAAATAGGAAAAAAAATTACTTTGCAAATGTTGCATCAGACTGGATATTCAGACAGAGTTTCTTGTTTTCCGATAAAGCTTCTACAAGGTTCAAGTAAAAGTGATGTTTCATTTTTACATAGAATTAAACTTGTTCTTTCAAATAAAAGTCTTGAAAAACGTATTTTTCTTAGCGATGTAGAGCCAACAGTAAAACGTCTTGTAAAAAAATACGTTCAACTTAGGAGCTTTTCAGATGATTATGTGAAAGACTGGAATGATTACAATAAGACTACTTGTTTCCCAACTCCATCTTTTTAGAAAGCAACCTAAACTTTTTTGCGTAGTCTATTTGCACTTCTTTTTCTGTGTTAAAAAATCAGCCAAAGTATTGTTTTCAAAAAAATCTGCAAAGAATGCTTTTAACGCTTTTTTATAACCTTTCTTATTTGCATCCCAGAAATTTTTATTAACTCTACCAACAACTGCGTTTTTTAAGTCGTCGTGACTAGCCCATACCTTTTACGTTTAAGGGCAGAAACAGCTCATAAAAGATTTCTGCCAGTTGTTCTCTTGTAAAAGGCACTTCTGTGTCACTATTATAATGCTCTTCAAACTTAACATAGCCATTCTTTAAGGAAGCCTCAAAAAATCATGAATTTTTCTGAGATTCCCTTAACAGAACATTAATCTCCGCAGCTGCCAATCGCTCTTCCCTAACATTGAAAGAAGCCTCCAAAAATGCTATTATTTTGAACAGGGAATTTTTCAGAAAATGCTGATGCCAATCAGGCGGCTGCAAATTTCAATTAACCAGCACGCTCAAGATATTTTCTGAAAACAAAAAAATTACAGACAGACACATAAAAAAGAACTATGAAAAAAATGTAAGGGGATACAAAGATGAAATTTTTCAGCACACGAAACGCCCAGAATACAGCAGGATTCAAAAAAGCCATTTTGGACTGCATTCCTTCCGACGGAGGACTTTATGTTCCGGTCGACACAAAAGACCTGCGCCGCTGGATTCTCTATACAAACGAAAAAACAACATTTGCTTCTCTTGCAGGCGCGCTGACTTCCGCAATGATAAACGAAGAATTCAGCCCTGTAATCTGCGAGGCAATAGCGACACACGCATTTCCGAACGACCCGGTTTTCAGGCAGCTGGACAAAAACCTTTTTATCCTGGAGCTTTACCATGGAGCAACCGGAACTTTCAAGGACTTCGGAGTTTCGTACCTGACTTCCACGCTGGAAACAATTCTCCGGATAGACGGAAAAAAAGCGATTCTTCTTGATGCAACCACCGGCGAGCTTGGAGCATGCATGTCAAAGGCAATGCAGGGAAAAAAGCTCCTGAAGTCCGTGCTTCTTGCGCCTAAGGGAAAATTCCGCGGAATAGATGAAAAAAATTTTGTCTGGAACGGCGGAAATATCTACCCCATCGAAGTCAGCGGAACAGAGGAAGACTGCCACAAAATCGTAAGGAAAATTTTTGAAGACAGACAGCTTGTCAGTGAGCTGAACCTGACCGTAGCAAACACCGCAAACATCGGAAGACTTCTTCCGCAGGCATTCTTCTACACATTCGCATTTTCGCGCCTAAAGAACATAACAAGCGGAGATATTTTTTATGCATTCCCCGCCGGAAACTACGGAAATCTGGTTTCAGGACTTTACGGCTGGAGAATGGCGCTGCCTGTAAACGGATTTATTGTTCCTGCAACTCCAGAGCTGACACTTGATGCAGCAGGAAACTGCATTGTCATGAACAGCATGATTCCGCTTGAAAAACGCACGCCCGCAGATCCGGCATCTCCGTCAAACATCGAGCGGCTTGAACAGATTTTCAAGGAAAAATCCCTTATGCTCAGAAGCTTTGTATATCCAGCCGCAGTTTCAGAAAAAGAAGTTGAAGCCGCATGCAAGCAGCTCTTTATGAAATACAAAGTGTACGCAGACTACGACACAGCCTCGGCGTATGCGGCAGTCCTAAAAAGATGCGGCGCAGTTTCAGAGGAAGACCGCGCGATAGTTCTGGTTGCAAGAGATTCGCCCGTGCTCAGCAAAAATTTCCTTATGCACAATCTGGGAGAATCCCCTGAAACACCAGAGGCCATCACCGAAGCATTCAAGCCTGTCAAACTGGACAGAACACCTCTTGCTCCGGATGACAGCGGCTCTGTTATTTCAATTTTGAAATCCCTGCATCTTTCCTAGATTTTCTCGGGGCGGACTTTTTTTCAGTAGTTTTTTCTGCCCCTGCTGTTTTCCGGGAAATTTTTTCCACAGGCTTCACGGCATCTGTAAAAAGCCCGCACTTGTACTCAGAAACTTCCTTTGAAGCAAACAGAGTTCTGTACATTCTGAAAATCTGCTCGCAGAAAGTTTTACTTCCAGACATGCAGTTTGCCGCAAGCGCATACCAAAGAGCTGCGTCCATTTTCTCCTTGTTGAACCAGCGCACACCGTTGAATTCATTTGCGCCTGTAAGCATAAATGAATTTTCAGAATCCACAAGCAGCCGGGCAAGAGTATATGTCGAATTCATAAAGCCCGCAGGCCCAAAGTCAAGCCCGCTGATTTTCATGCCCTCAAAAATGCGGACAAAATTGCTGTTCGTTTCCGAGCTGAAGAATCCCGCGCTCTCAATGATTTCAGTCAGCTTTCTGCTGTAGCCCCATTTCTTGCAGTTTTCACTTCCGGCGGAAGAAACAGCCGCAAAGGCGCACAGAATTTCAGCGCTGAATTCATTTTTATTGATTCCCGTTGAAATTTCCATCTCCAGGCTCTCCACAGAATCGTCGTCCTTTGGAGAAGACCAGGTTTTATAAAGATATTCAATCTGCTTTGTAAACGCCTTGAATTTCTGTTCAGGAGAAGCAGGCGCCGCAGCCTTCACTGCCTTTGGTTTCCTTCCAGAAATTTCTTCCAGAATTATTTCTTCACCCTGAATGAATTCCGCCTCTGTTTCATAATATGCAAGCGCGGCTTTCTTTACAGAACTGAAAATCTTTTCAAGCGGCTTTTTCTTGGCTGAATCAAGCGCGGCTTTCTCTTTTTTCTCTTCGGAACCAGCGGTGAAAAGCTCATGTATGTCATGCACAAATTCCTTTGTGATAAAATTCTTGAGCGCAGAAAACAAATCCTTGTAGCGGAATTCCTGCCATGCAATATGAAGATCAGGAACACCGGAGCCGTTCAAAAGCTCATTGAGCTGGAAATATTTTCCGTCCGCGCCGTCGACAACTTCCTGCACATCAAGGTACACCTGCGCCTCAAAGCCATTGAGGGCAACAAACATTCCGCTGTTGATAAGGTCGTCGCTTTTCCGCACAAACCACAGGCCGCTTCTATGCTCCCTGAAAATAACATAGTGGTTGTATCCATAGGTGAAGCCCATGCTCTCCGCCAGGGATTTTGAAAGCATAACTTTGTCATTTTCGCCAGAACCTGTTTTTACAACATACTCGCATGACTGCTTTATCCATCCCTGCGCCCTTTCATACTTGTTGTTATAGAAAACAATAGTTCTTTCGCTTCCCACAGAATTTGAATAGGCAAACACATTTTCGTTCACCCTGCCATTGTCCCACACATCATAGAACAGGAAATTTTCCACAGGGGCAAACAGGTACCTCTTGTGCATCAGAGGAAAAATATCGTGCCAGTGGCGGTTCATCAAATCCTGGTCGACTTTTTCATCCCTGTAGGCCCTTGTGTATTCCATTCCATATTTTTCTTCAAAGCCTTCAAGCTGTCCGTGCCCAAACATAGGAAGCCCCGGCATTGTAATCATCAGAGTGCAGACTCCAAAATACTTATCGCCCTTTCCGAACTGCGCAACAGCGGTTTCCTCGTCAGGGTTGTTCATAAAATTCACAAAACGCTTCAGAATCTGCGGATCGAATTTTATTGTATTTTTCACAGTGTCGCGGTACTTTTGATTTTCCTCTTTTTTGAGCATATTCATAAACGCCGAATTATAGACACGGTGCATTCCAAGCGTTCGGGTAAAATAACCTTCCATCATCCAGAACGCCTCGGCAAGCAAAAGAGTGTCCGGCATTTCCTGAGCACACCGGTCAACAACCTCGCGCCAGAATTCATTCGGAATTCTTTTTTCAAATTCCTGCGAGCTCAAGGCACTGCGGCTGCGGCTGGCAATGTCGCCTCCATGACCCGGCTCCGGATACCAAAGGCGGCGTATGTGCTTTTTTGCAAGAACCATCGCGGCATCAAAGCGTATAATCGGGAAATTGCGTGCAACTTTCAGAATCTGCTGCATAACCGCCTCGCGCGCCGTAGGGTTCAAAAAGTCAATCTGCGCTGTATCATTCCACGGCATTCCGGTTCCATCGTTTCCATGGTAAATGTAAGTGACATCCCCGGTCGCATTGTCCACGCGCTTAAAGCACACCGCGCAGTCAGTTTTTGAATAATAGTGGTCTTCAAGGAAAATCGAAACACGGCCGTCGCGGCTCAGATTTTCACCGTTGAAGGTATAGCCCGGGAACGGACAGTCCTTGGTTGTGATAAAATAATCAGGATGCTCCGTAACCCAGTTTCCATCCATTCCAGTGTGATTTGGAACCATATCACTTGCAAGACGAATTCCGCGGATCCAGCACCTGTACCTGAGATTTTCCAGAGCCTGCCAGCCTCCGAGATTTCCTGCAATCTCATAGTCAAGCAGAGAGTATGCAGAAGCGGCCGCCTCCGGATTTCCGTTTATCTGCTTTATTCTCTTTGAAGCATAGCTGCGCTCCCAAAGTCCTATGAGCCATAGCCCCGTAAAACCTTCATCCCTGAGCGCATCAAGCTCCTCGTCAGGAATCTGATCCAGCCTGGAAATATCGCGGTTGTATTTTTTTGAAAGCTGATAGAGCCACACAAGCACAGTTTTTGCCATCAGCACAACCTTGGGCATCCACTCACGGTCCGGGCTGAAACGCTCGTATTCCTTCATCAGATTTTCTTCATTATAAGTGTAGGCTTCCATTGAAACTTCGCCGCCGTTTACAGGATGCCACGAAGCCTTTTCCTCTTCGGAAATTGTGTCGATTCCCTCAAGCAGGCGCAGAAGCCATTCACCCAGAAGAGAACTCCAGTACGTGCGGATATAATCCAGCTGCCCCTTGAGCGAAGTCGGGGAAGCAACAACAGGCTCCTTCAGCATATTTATGAGCGTATTATTTTTAGGCCCGAAAACCGGCTGTGTCAAAAAGAAAGACTTTATCTGATTCCATGTCTTTATATAGTCCGCATTAGAGGCCAGCGCGGAATCATCGAACAAAACCGCAAAAGGATGAAACGCAGGATTTTCATTCGCAATATGAAGCATGACAAGCTCTTCCAGAACCTGCTCGCGGTTTGAACGCTCCGTTTTTGTGCCAGAATCAAAGCAATTCTGCGCAAGGAATTCCTCGGCGGAAATTTCATTCTTGAAAACAGCTACAGGCGGAAATTCCTGCATAAACTGCAAAAAAAGGGCGTCAATCTTTTCCCGTGAAAAACTCCTGTCCAAGTCTGCAAGAAGATTTTTAAAGCACAGCGGAGCCTTATCTCTTCTAAAAAGCATGCAGACATAGTGAAAAATTTCATCGATAAGCCCCATCGCATTCAGGGAGCCGGCGGAAACTTTTTTTTCATTCTGACCGCGCTTTTCAAAAAGTCCGTTCAGCTTTGTCTGGAAAGCATGCACAGCCTTGAAATCAGCAAAAATAACATTTCCCGAGGAAGCAAAAAGAGATTCTGCAAAGCCACATTCTTCCCTTATTTTGCGGCTGATGTGAAACTCATTGTAGGAAATTTTCATAATTTACTCCAAATAATTCAATTAACAACAGGAAATCTCGGAAAACTGAAATTTTCCAAGATAACTTCTAAAAATATCTGCCGTTTTGCAACATCCTAAAGAAATGCAAAACAGCGGAGAAGCGATGACCAGCCAGCGCTTCCCTAGTTTTCTTTGTCATGAAGCTGAACAACAGCATTTATCTTATTCAGCAGCGACCTGTTTTCCGCCAGCTCCGAAACAGCGGCCGGAATTCTATACGTCCAGTTGAAGCTATTGACACTTCCGGGAACATTTATGCGCTCATCATTTTCATTTTCAAGATAAAAGCAGTGCTCCATAAAAAGATAATCCTGAAGCGGATTCACAAGAAGAGAACTTCCGCAGCGGGCAACGCTTCTCAGAACAAACTCCGCAATGTCAGGAGTAAAGGCGGAATTTGCATCCGGGCAGTTATTTCCGCCGCAGGCAGCAAGGAACGCCCTCACACTGTCTTTTTCTGAATTCCACCACTGCCGCAATGTCGAGCTGTCATGCACGGAAGTGACCGCAACGCTCCGCTCTGGATACTGGCTGAACGGAATATAAGGCTGACCGTCTTTTTCCCATTCCCGGCACCAGCGCACAACTTTAAGCGAAAAAATTTCAAGCGCACCGAGCACTTCAGGCAGAACCTTCAGATTCACGCCCAGATCCTCAGCGCACGGAATCATGTCGGAAGCACGGACGATTGCCCCCAGGGAAGAAAGAGACTGCTGTTTCCAGAGCGCGCTTTCCTTTTCCTCTGTCTGTGAAAAAAGAGCCTTCAGTTTTTCCTGCTCGTCCCAGGACAACGTTTTCCACGCGGAAGACTTTTCAAATGTAAAAACTTTTATAAAGCGGTCTTTTTCAATCTGAATCAGGGAACGGTCGCGCCATTTTTCAGCAAGCGCATTTTTCACAGCGTCATCCTTTGCCTTGTCGTCACAGAATTTCCGGCTGAAAATTTCCTTGTCGCCACTGATTTCCTTCTTGAAATTCCAAAGCTCCTCGCCGTTCACCCTGTCACATACCTGCTCCAGAAAATAAACAGCTTCGCCGTGGTTCCAGGTGATGTTTTCAATAAGCCCAGTCGGAATATGAGGCTCGGAAAGCCATTTTATCCTGTCGTCGGAAAAGCCAAGCTCATTCAGAGTTTTTCTGGAAAAATCCGCATAGGGAACTGTGTGTCCGAGATATGCCGTTGTTTCCGCTTCCTTTGCCGCCCAGATTCTAAAAAAGCCCAAAACATGGTCAATGCGGAATGCATCATAATACTGGGATGCAACCTTTATGCGGTTCTTCCACCATGAAAAACCATCAGCCTCAAGCCGCTCCCAGTCATAAGTCGGAAAGCCCCAATTCTGTCCGAGCGGATTTTCACCGTCAGGCGGAGAGCCGGCGCGCAGATCCTGCCTGAAAAACTCAGGGTACATCCAGCAGTCAACGCTGTCCTCGTTCATCAGAATCGGAATGTCGCCCTTCAGAATTATCCCCTTTGACCTGAGATAATCCGCGCTTTCCTTGAACTGCTCGGCGGCCCTCATCTGGCACCAGACAAAAAAGCGGTGGCTGGATTTTTTCGCCTTGTTGTTCCATTTAAGCATGATTTTGTCGCGTGTCAGAGTGCGCACCTGCTCATCCCAGCTTTTCCAGGAAGCCTGCATGTTTTCGTCCTTTATGTTCTTGAAAACAGCATAGGGAATAACCCAGTTGTTCGAGCGTACAAACTTATCAAGCTGCGCCGAAAGATTTTCCGGGGAAGAATCATCCGCGGCGGATTTTTCCACATAATTGAACAGAAGATGAAGAAGCTGATTTTTTTCGCTCACAACAGCATCGTAGTCGAACCTGCGGGCATACACAAAATTCTTTTCAAAATTCCTGTACGCCGAAGCAAACTGCCTGCTGCCTTTTAAAGCCGCCGTGAATTCCGGAAGCGCGCTGATTCTTATAAAAAGCGGATGAAGGGCAAACGCAGAAAGCCCGGAATACGGAGATGACTGGGTTCCCGTGTCATTTACAGGAAGAAGCTGAATCAAAGACAATCCTGCCTTTCCGCAGAAATCCGCAAAATCCTTCAGGGCCAAAAAATCTCCGCAAGCTGCACAGTCCTTTGTGTACAAGGCGGAAAGAGGGACAACAACACCTGTTCTTTTTTCCATAATTAAACCTGTTTTTATTTTGATGAAAGCAAAACGCCAAAAAATTCGCTCCAAAAATTATATCACATAATTCAGATTTTACAATGAAAACCTCGAAAAACTCATTTGCAAAATTTGAAAAATTTCACTTTTTAAAGCCGCGCGTTTTTTTCAGGGAGATTCAAAAACTGAAACCTAAAGCCAGCCTGCGAAAAAGCCCTAAAGACAAAATCAGTAAAAAAAAGTAAAATCGGCGCATGGAAAATTCAATTAAACAAAAAATCATCAATATCGCATTGCGTTCATTTATGACGGGAATTGCAATAGGAATCGGAGCGACTGTTTTTCTTTCATGCGAAAACAAAATGGCGGGGGCGTTTTTATTCGGAACGGGACTGTTTATAATCCTGAATTTCGGCTTCTACCTTTACACCGGAAAAGTCGGATATATCGTTGAAAGAAAGCCTTCCTACATTGCGGAAGTCGCCCTTATCTGGCTTGGAAACTTTGCCGGAACATTTATGTTTGCGCGCCTTGTTCTCTGCACACGGATAAGCGGCATAGCGGAAAAAGCGGCCGCCATGTGCTCGGTAAAAGCCGCGGACACTCCCGCAAGCCTTCTGGTTCTTTCTTTTTTCTGCGGAATACTCATGTTCATCGCGGCGGACGGGTTCAGCAAAATTGAAAATCCCGTGGGAAAAATCATGGCGGTTTTTCTTCCCGTGATGGCGTTTATTCTGAGCGGATTTGAACACAGCATAGCCGATATGTTCTATTTTTCAGTGTCAGGAACATGGACAGCCCGGACTTTCCTCTGCCTGATTATCATGACACTTGGAAATGCACTGGGAGGAATGTTGGTTCCGCTTGCAAAAAAAGGGTTTTCCGAATAATTCCCTTTTCTGCTGAAGAAACACAGACTTCTGCATTCGGAAAAATTCCGAATGCTCCCCGGGCAAAAAGCCGCCCTCGAATAAAACAATGCAACTCTTCCCGTAAACGGCTAAAATACACTTCTCTTGAATTCAATTCTGCAAAAGAACTATAATAAGGCACCATAACAAGAAACTTTCAGCCACGAGGTTTGATATGAAAAAAATTATCAGCGGCAAAGTCCGCGAAGTCTATGATTTGGAAGACGGCCGCATGGTCATTGTAACAACAGACCGCATTTCCGCCTTTGACGTTATTCTTCCCACAATGATTACCGGAAAGGGAAAAGTCCTGAACGCGCTTTCAAACTTCTGGTTTGAGCACACAGGGGACATCTGCAAGAACCACATGATTTCTTCCAGCCTCAAGGATATGCCGGCTGAATTCCAGAAGCCTGAATACGAAGGCAGGACAATCCTTGTAAAAAAGCTCAGGATGATTCCATACGAAGTGATTGTAAGAGGCTACATGTTCGGTTCAATGTACGAAGCATACAAAAAGGGCGAGCCGTTCCTGGGACACAAATTCAGCAGGGAATACCAGCAGGCGGAAAAACTTGAAGAGCCGATTGTAACACCTTCAACAAAAGCCGCGGAAGGACACGACATCAACGTAACGCTCAGCTATATGAAGGAAGACCTCGGGGAAGAGCTCGGCACAAAGATAGAGCAGACGGCGCTCGCTGTCTACAAAAAATGCTACGAGCACGCATTCAAGAACGGAATCATCATCGCCGACACAAAATTTGAATTCGGACTTGACGAAAACGGAGAGCTTGTGCTTGCAGACGAAGTTCTTACTCCGGACTCAAGCCGCTTCTGGAACGCGCAGACCTACAAGCCCGGAACAAGCCCGGCAAGCTACGACAAGCAGTTTGTGCGCGACTGGCTCAAGGAAAACAACCTTGCAGGCGACCCGAACATCAAGGAAATCCCTGCGGAAATCGTGGAAAAAACAGCATCGCTTTACCGCGAGTGCGAGCAGAAAATCTGCGGATAAATACATCGGCAAGGCACGCTGACGATTAAAGCTTTGGCTTTGCAGTTTTTTAACTAAACGCAAAAGGCTTTATGCACTGCGCCGAAAAGCGACGGAGCATAAAGCCTTTTTTTTGACCGCCCGAAACGGCAGCCGCTATACCTGGAATATCAACTTTACCAGCGACTTGAATTTATCTCCGCGATCAAATTCATTCGCAAACATTCCGAATGAAGTCGCCCCAGGTGAGAACACAACAGGAAGCCATGTGTCAGAGTAAACGCCGCCATAGTTCCGGCTCGCATTGTTCGACATAAGGCAGGTTTTCAGAACTTCCAGAAGAATCTGTAGAGAATCAAACGGGCCTTCGTACTTTACGCCGCGCTCATCAAGCATGGAAACAAGCTTGTTTGTGCCGGTGCCGGAAAGCAGATAAATCTCATAGGGCGGAAACGCTGTGTTGCTTTCAGGGTCAAGACATCTTGCAAGCGGAAGAAAATCAAGCCCCTTGTCTGTGCCGCCCGCAATAAGCACAACACGCTGCTCAAACGACTGGCTCGCCGCCGCGCACGCTTCAGGCACTGTGGAGCAGCTGTCGTTGAAAAAAACAACCTTTCGCCCGTCGGAAGGGCTTTTCCAGTCGTAGAACTTTTCCAGACGGTGTGGAATTCCCTTCCACTGCCCGATTACTGACAAAATCTGAGCCGGAGCAATGCCCATCAGGTACATGACAACGCACGCATTCAGGACATTTGCCCTCATGTGCTCGCCGGGAACCTGAAGATTTTCCATTATGACTTCCTCAAAGACAGTCTTTTCCTTTAGATGCGGCTTTATAAGCTGCCCCGGAACACGCACAACTCCGTAATGGGAGCCGCCGCGGAATTCAATGTAAGCCCCGAAAACATCCGCCGGAAGAGTCGCCTTGCTGTACCTGAGAACCTTAGCCTTCGCATCTGAAGCAAAAAAGTCGCCCCAGCACCTACAGCCTCTCTTGGGGCATGCCGTTTCCTTCAGGTAATTGTCCTCGTCAAAGTCAATAATCGCAAAATCATCCTTGTCCTGGTCGGCAAGAATCAGCTTCTTGTCCTCGATATAGCTGTCCATGTCGCCGTACCAGTTCTGGTGGTCGGGAACAATCTTGGTAATCACTGCGATTTTAGGCTTCAGGAGCTTTCTTCCGCGCAAATCAGCGAGCTGCCAGCTGGAAAGCTCAAGCACAACCGGGGTCATTCCGTCTGTTTTTTCAAGGAAGGAAAGCGGACTGACCGTTATGTTTCCGCCCAGAAAGCACTTGAATCCTGCCTGGTTCAGACCGTACGAAATTGCGCTCGCCGTGCTGGATTTTCCCTTGCTTCCCGTAACTGCGATAATCGGCGCCTTGGAAAAGCGAAGAAAAATGCTGATGTCCGTTTCAATCGCCTTTGCCGCCGCCAGGTACATATTGCCTTCGATTTTTACACCGGGATTTTTTATTACACAGTCGGCTCCTGAAAAATCCTCTATTCTGTGTCCGCCCAGAACAAAATGGAGCCTTGACTTATCCAGAAACCTGTCCTCTGCGAGAGATTTGATTGTGGGCGCAAGCTGCTCTGCGGTCTTCATGTCCGTGACGGTAACAAAAGCCCCGTGCCTTAAAAAAAAGCGCACACAGGCTTCACCGCCGCCGTTGAGTCCAAGCCCCATAACGGTTATTTTTTTGCCGTTGATTTCTTCAAGCGAATTAAAGCAGCATCCCTGCGGATAAATATGCGGCATTTTTTTTCCTCCGTAAACTAAGGTTTTCCCCTCATTAAAGCAAAGTGGCTGTCCAATAATTTTTCAGCATATTGCCATTCTGAATTTTCACTGTCATTCTGAAATTTCACTGTCATTCCGAACTTGTTTCGGAATCTATGTTCTTCCCAGTACAGATGCTGAAACAAGTTCAGCATGACAATGCTTTTCAGCAACATGGCAGTTTTTTTTAAGTTCCATGGCAGAACTTTTTAGACGTCTGCTGTCATTCCAAACTTACAATGTCATTCCGAACTTACAGTGTCATTCCGAACTCGTTTCGGAATCTTTGTTCTGTCCAGTACAGATGCTGAAACAAGTTCAGCATGACAATGCTTTTTTAGCAGCATAACAGTTTTTAAACTCCATGACAGCTTTTTAAGTTCCATGGCAGAACTTTTTAGACGTCTGCTGTCATTCCGAACTCGTTTCGGAATCTTTGTTCTGCCCGGTACAGATGCTGAAACAAGTTCAGCATGACAGTTTTTTTAGTTCCATGACAGAACTTTTTAGACGTCTGCTGTCATTCCGAACTTACACTGTCATTCCAAATTTTCAGTGTCATTCCGAATTTTCTCTGTCATTCCGAACTCGTTTCGGAATCTATGCTCTGCCCGGTACAGATGCTGAAACAAGTTCAGCATGACAATGCTTTTTCAGCAGCATAACAGTTTTTTAGGCTGTCTAATGTTTTTTGGCACTCTGTCATTCCGAATTTTCTCTGTCATTCCGAACTCGTTTCGGAATCTATGTTCTGTCCAGTACAGATGCTGAAACAAGTTCATCATGACAATGCTTTTCAGCAGCATAACAGTTTTTTTTCAGCAACATGGCAGAACTTTAGAAAGCCCCCATGACAGCTTTTCAGCCTCCCTTTATAGCTTATGAAGCCTCTGGCTTTATCTTGAAGTGCAGAGGCTCTGTCTGGCATTGAAGTTTTCAATTCCCTCTTCAAGAAGATAATCAATCAGCGACGAATAATCCAATCCGTCAGCCTCGCACATCTTCGGGAACATGCTTATTTTTGTAAAGCCGGGAATCGTGTTTATTTCGTTCAGGTATATTTCGCCTGTACTGCGGTCAACAAAAAAGTCCACGCGCGCAAAGCCTGAAGAATTCAGGGCTGAGTACGCTTTCTTGGCGGTTTCCCTTATCTGCTCAAGCGTTTCAGCGGGAAAATCAGCCGGAATTTTAAGCTCTGCGCCGTCAGGGTCGTTGTACTTGGCATCGTAGTCATAAAAATCATGCGTGGGAACTATCTCGCCCGGCCCGTATGCCTTTAGAACAGTGCAGGAAGAATCAGGATGGGCAGTAACGGAGTTTCCTGTGACGGAACATTCCACTTCGCGCGCATCAACAGCCTTTTCTATAAGCACCTTGTTGTCCCAGGTGAATGCCTCCATGAGCGCAAACGAAAGCTCCTTTCTGTTCCGGGCAAGGCTCGCACCGTCGCTTGAACCGGCGGCGCACGGCTTTACAAAAAGCGGAAATCCCAGTGTTTCAACGGCATTGTCAATAAGGCTGTCGTAAAGAGAGCTGGAATTTATCTGCGCTCTTGTAAGGCACACGTAGGGAACAACAGGAATTCCTGCGCTCTTTAAAAGAATCTTTGCAGTTTCCTTGTCCATCGCAGCGGCGGAAGCAAGCGTTCCGCAGCCCGCAAAGGGAACTCCGGCCATCTCGAACACACCCTGCACAGTGCCGTCCTCGCCGTATGTTCCATGCAGAACAGGAAAAACAACATCGCACGGAATGTAGCTTCCCCCTGAAAAAAACACGCGGTCTTTTCCCTGCCCGAACGAAACTTTCACCTCGCGGCTTTCGTCCTCGTGCACGCAAAGGGCTGCCCCGGGATTGCTCCTTACTTCCTCAAAAACAGAGGAATCCTCAAGGTACCATTTTCCGTCCTTTGAAATTGAAATAAGCGAAACATTGTGCGCCGCGCTTATATTCCTGATTACTGAAGCGCATGACAAAAGAGAAATCTCATGCTCGCCTGATTTTCCACCGTATAACAAAACTACATTCATTTTTTAAACCCCATTTCACACAAAGCCTTGCACGCCTCGGAAATCTCATCATATTTTATTGAATTTTCGGCGTAAATTATTGAATTTTCATGGCTTTTTCCAAGCAGAAGGACAATGTCGTTTTTTTCCGCAAGCGCAAACGCCTTTCTTATGGCCTGGGGGCGGTCAGGAACAAGGAACAGGTTCTGGCCGTCCTTTTTGCCGTTTCTTCTTGCTCCCTGCGCTATCTGCTCAAGGATAGCCATGCGGTCTTCCCTGCGCGGATCCTCGTCTGTAAGAATCACAGTGTCACAGAACCGCGCTGCTATTTCGCCCTGAAGAGGCCGCTTGGTTGTGTCGCGCTCGCCGCCGGAGCCGAACACGCACAGCATTTTTGCAGGGGCGCGGTTCCTGAGCGGAGGGAAGATAGTTTCAAAGCTTGAGGGAGTGTGGGCATAGTCAACAATCACTTCAAAAGGCTGCCCCTCGTCTATGACAGTCATGCGCCCCTTTACCGAAACAAGCTTCTGCGCGCACTGGGCAAGCTCCTGTATTGAAATGCCGGTAGTTCCGTGCACGGCAAGAACAGCGGCGGTTATATTGTATGCGTTGAATGCCCCCGGAACAGAAGCCTTTACGTGAACCACGGAATTTTCGTTCTGAAGGGAATCCGGGGCTTCAAAACGGTGTATACTGAACGCAAGCCCGAATCTTGCAGAAGCGATATTCCTGCACGAAAAATACGGCATATCCCTGGGAATTTCAGGGAGCGGAGGGGAATCAAGCCCCATTGCAGCCTGCTTGCCGGCCTTGCCCTCGGTTGTAAAGCCCACCACTTTCTGCCTTGTGCATGAGGCGAAGTACGAGGCGGCAGGGTCTTCAAGGTTGACTACTCCGAATGAAGGGATTTTCTGCATTATGCCGCCGACTATCTTATGGTGGCTGTGCAGGTCGAGCGCGCGGAACAGGTTCGCCTTGTCGCTCCTGTACTGCTCGTATGTTCCATGGAATTCAAGATGCTCAAGCGTAACGTTCATAAACACAGCGCAGTCAAAAAGAACATCCCCCAGCCGGTTCAGCTTTCTGCTCAGGCCGTGGCTTGAAGCTTCAACTACAGCATGGGTGCAGCCGTTACTGAGCATCTCGTAGAGCCTCTGCTGAACAACAGGGGCTTCGGGTGTTGTCTGGTGCATGGGATTGTCGACCGCTTCGCCGCCGAGCGAATACTGCACTGTGGAAACAAAGCCCGCCTTGATTCCGTTCAGGCGCAGAAGCTGCCATATAAACGACACTGTGGAGGACTTGCCTTCAGTGCCGGTCACGCCGTAGACCACAAGCTTTTCAGAGGGATTGTCAAAAAAACATGCGCTCACGGGCGACATTGCAAAGCGCGCGGAGGGGACTTTTACAAACACTGTCTGATTTTTTGAAGCGGCAAGGGATTTTTTTATCTCCCCGGCCTCATCAGGCGAAATGTCATCCTGAAAAACAACCGCACTGGCGCCGCGCGAAACCGCCTGTGCAATAAACCTGCTGCCCGTTGTGTGTGTGCCGGGCAGGGCAAAAAACAAATATCCGGACTCTACATCCCGGCTGTCAAATGCAAGTCCTTCCACCAGGGAATCAGTATTTTCCGGCGCAGAAAAACCGTCCGCGGCAACAATTTTATAGCCGCCGTCCAGTGATTCCAAAAGCGCGCTTAAATTCTTCTTCATACCCGGTATTCTAGCACTTTAAAAAGAAATGCACAATGAAAACCCCGCCATGCCGTAAAATGAGTGCGTAAAACAGCACAGAAAAAGAAGCAGATTTAAGGTGCAAACAG
>NZ_JBJETK010000024.1:0-24398 GCF_051883275.1 Treponema sp.
CAGAATGTGAAACTGTTGATTCAGAATATCAAAACGCTCAGAAAGAAATTGAAAATACAAAATCAGAAATTACAAAGTTAATGGCGAATCTAAAGGGACAGGAAAAGCGATTGGGTGAGATTGGAAAAATTTGTATGTGCAGACGAGTTATGAAAAATGAAACGAATTCTACTAATGGAATTCCTTTTTATAAAATCGGAACATTTGGCGGAACTGCTAATGCATATATTTCAGTTGAACTTTATGAAAAATATAAGAATCAATACCCATATCCAAAGAAAGGACAAATTTTAATTTCTGCGGCAGGTACGCTTGGAAAATCAGTAATTTTTGATGGAATGCCTGCATATTTTCAAGATTCAAATATCGTGTGGATAGATAACGATGAAAGTTTTGTATTAAATTCATATCTTTTTTATGCATTGCAAAGCGTAAATTGGAAAAAATATGCGACAGACGGAAGTGTGATTCCTCGAATTTATAATGATAATCTTCGTTCTGTAAAAATCCCCGTTCCCCCTCTAGCCGAACAACAGCGCATAGTTGCCCAAATCACCGCACTTGAAGAAAAAATCACACAGGCAAAACGCATTATGTCAGACTGTCCGCACAAAAAACAGACCGTCTTGGACAAGTGGCTCAAGTAGGAGAGTGTAATGGAAAACGAAATCATAGAATCACAGCATACAGAACTGAAGAGGGAACTCACGGATAAACTTGAGCGAATTGTAATCGCCTTTTTAAATTCAAAGGACGGTGGAATCATTTATTTGGGAATTGATGACGATGGTTCTGTAATAGGTGTGGAAAATCCTGATAAGGTTCAGCTTCAGATTGCAGACAGACTAAAAAACAATATACGCGGAGAAACTTTAGGGCTTTTTGATATTGTACTTGAAAAATGTGACGGTAAAAATGTTGTAAAAGTCATTGTTTCAAGCGGAACTGAAAAACCGTATTATCTCAAAGAAAAGGGAATGACAAGCGAAGGCTGTTTTATCAGAAACGGAAGCCGTGTTGAAAATATGACTTCCGCAATGATAGAAAAAGCCTTTGCCCGCAGAACAAGAAACACACTTTCTGTAATGAAATCGCCCCGGCAGGATTTGAAATTTGAGCAGCTTCAGATTTATTATCAAACTCACGGGAAAAAACTCAATGACCAGTTTGCAAGTTCTCTGAATTTTCTTACGGAAGATGGAGAATACAATCTGAATGCATTTTTGTTTGCAGATAATAACGATATCACAATAAAGATTGCAAAATTTGCAGGGACGGACAAAACACAGCTTATTGAAAATGAAGAATACGGTTTCTGTTCGATAATAAAAGCCTGCAAGGATGTTCTTGATAAATTAAATGTAGAAAACCGTACGCTTGCTCGTGTTACTTATCCGTTCAGACAGGAGCAAAGGCTTATTGATAGTGACTCTTTACGAGAAGCTGTGATAAATGCATTTGTTCATAATGATTATTCTGATTTGATGAGCCCTGCGTTTTATATTTTTTCTGACAGACTTGAAATAGTTTCTTATGGAGGACTTATAGATGGAATGTCAAAAGAAGAACTTGTTTCCGGGTGTTCTCGCCCAAGAAATCGTGAGATTATGCGAATTTTCAAGGATGTTGATTTAGTTGAGCAGTTGGGAACTGGTATGAACAAGATGATGAAAGCTTATACTCCTGATATTTTTACAGTCAGTCCTAATTTCTTTCATACTGTATTTGCGTATAAATCTTTGGAAACTAAGAATGTCCCTAATGTCCTTAATGTCCCTAATTCAGACAAATCAAATGTCCCTAATGATGAAATTTCAGAGAGACAGAAACTTATCCTGAGCTTGCTGAAAAATGACGGAAATCTGACGCTTGCTCAGATTGCGAAAGAATGTGATGTTTCGGAAAAAACAATAAAAAGAGATATTGCGGAATTAAAATCGCTTGAGTTTATCAGCAGAGAAGGCAGCACTCGTGGAAAATGGGTTGTGTTGGACAAATGGCTCAAGTAGGAGAGTGCAATGGAAAACGAAATAATGAAAAACGAAGATTTATTTGTAAAAATCACTTCTCTTATAGAAGAATCGCGACATCACATTGCAACTGCCGTAAACACTGCAATGGTGATTACTTATTTTGAAATAGGCAGATACATTGTGCAAGACGAGCAAAAAGGAAGCAATCGTGCAGAATACGGAAAATCTGTTTTAAAGGAACTTTCTTCAAAGCTTACGGAACGATTTGAAAAAGGCTGGTCTGTAGAAAATTTGCAGAATATCAGGAATTTTTATTTGGCTTACTCGCAAAAATACGAAACAGTGTTTCATAAATCTTCCGATTCAGATTTAGTAAACAGTGTTTACGAAATTCAAAATCCGTTTGAATTAAGTTGGAGTCATTATCTCATTCTTATGCGCATTCAGAATATTGACGAACGCAATTTTTATGAAATTGAATGTAAAAATCAAAATTGGAGTGTGCGTCAGTTAAGCAGACAAGTTAATTCCAGCCTATATGAGCGGCTTGCGTTGAGCAGAAACAAAGATGAAGTTATGGCTCTTTCTCAAAAAGGGCATATTGTCGAAAAACCGTCTGATATAATAAAAAATCCGCTGACTCTTGAATTTTTAGGACTAAAAGAAGAAGCTTCCTATTCGGAGTCAAAACTTGAGAATGCGATTATTTCCAAAATGCAGGATTTTTTGCTTGAAATGGGTAAAGGATTTTTATTTGAAGCCAGGCAGAAGCGTTTTACATTTGACGAAGAACATTTTTATGTGGATTTAGTGTTTTACAATCGTCTTTTGCGTTGCTATGTTCTAATTGATTTGAAAATTGATAAACTTACTCATCAAGATTTGGGACAAATGCAGATGTATGTCAATTATTTTGACCGCTATGTAAAACAGGATTTTGAAAATCCCACTATTGGCATTCTTCTTTGCAAAGAGAAAAAAGACACTCTTGTTGAACTGACTTTGCCAAAAGATTCAAATATCTACGCACAAGAATACAGTTTATATCTTCCCGACAAAAAACTTTTGCAGCAAAAAGTAAAAGAATGGATAGCGGAATTTGAAGATGCGGCTAAATAAACAAGCCGTTGCAAAACGCATTATGTCAGACTGTCCGCACAAAAAACAGACCGTCTTGGACAAGTGGCTTAGGTAGGAGAGTGCAATGGAAAATCGCATAGTGTCATTTCTTTTTTACACAGTCATTCCGAATTTATTTCGGAATCTTTGCTCGGATACAGCATAGATGCTGAAACAAGTTCAGCATGACAGTTTTTTAGTTGCATGACGATGCTTTTTATACAACCGCATAACAAGTTTTTTGTTGCATGGCAACTTTTTTAGACAGCTGCATGGCAATGCTTTTTGGAAAGTCGCATAGCAGTTTTTTAAGGGCTGTCTAAAAAGCCACAGTGCCATTCCAGATTTTCACTGCCATTACACTGTCATTCCGAATTTATTTCGGAATCTTTGCAGCGGATACAGCACAGATGCTGAAACGAGTTCAGCATGACAGTTTTTTAGACAGCCAACTTTTTGAAAAGGAAAGGGATTTGAAATTTGCTATTGAAAATAATGGCGCAAAGATATATAATTCAAGTATGTAGAGGCGAAAGTTATTTGCTTTTTGCTGATGTTTTTGTTTTGTTTACTGCAAAGGCGCAGAAAGACTTGTTCTTTCTGCGCCTTTTTTTGTTTTTCAGCCAAATTCCGGAGGATGCTTATGGACAATCTGATTTCAAATTCAAATCTGATAAATGAGCAGCTTGCACGCTATGGAGTAAAATTTGGAATCTACAAGAACGGTGTTTTCAATGAGCGCCTTTTTCCGTATGATCCTATTCCGCGTGTTATTTCTGCAAGTGACTGGGAATATTTAAAGACGGGACTGGTTCAGCGTGTCACCGCTTTGAATATGTTTCTGGCGGACATCTATTCAAAAAAGCAGATTGTGGCTGACGGAGTTGTTCCCGAGGATTTTGTTTTTTCCTCTTCCGGCTATCTTGCGCAGGTGGAAGGGCTTGAGCCGCCTCATTCGGTTTATTCGCACATTTCAGGAATCGACCTTGTGCAGGCGAAGGACGGGGACTGGTTCATACTCGAGGACAACCTGCGTATTCCAAGCGGCGCATCCTATCCGCTGATCGCGCGCAGCCTGGAGCGCAAGTGTTCTCCGCAGACATTCGTTGACAATCATGTTGTGGACAACCGCAGCTACGGAACAATGCTCAAGGATGTAATGGACGACATGAACTGCGGCGGAATAAATGTGGTGTTCACGCCGGGACGGTACAATGCGGCTTACTTTGAGCATGCGTATCTTGCCGAGCAGACCGGAAGCGTCTTGTGCCAGCCGGAGGATCTTTTTGTTGAAAACAATGTTGTGTACTGCAAGACGCTCAACGGAAAAGAGCGGGTCGGCGCGATATACAGAAGAATTTCGGACGAATACCTGGATCCGCTTTCATTCCTTCCCGAGTCCCTGATCGGAATTCCCGGTGTCATGAGCGCGTACAGGGCGGGAAACGTTGCGCTTTTGAATGCTCCCGGAAACGGCGCCGCCGACGACAAGGGCATCTACTACTTTGTGCCGAAAATGATTTCCTATTATCTCGGGCAGGATGCGATACTGAAGAACGCTCCGACTTATCTTCCGTTTTACGAGGAGGACAGAAAATATGTCCTGGACAATCTGGAAAAGCTTGTTATAAAGGATGTCGCTGAAGCAGGCGGCTATGGAGTTGTATTCGGGCGGGATCTGGACAGCGGAAAGCTGGATGAAATGAAGCAGCTTGTAAAGAGCCAGCCGCGCCGCTGGATTGCGCAGGAAGTGATAGATTTCAAGGATTTGGAAATAATGGACGAAGGCAGGAAGGTTGAGCGCAAAGCGGACCTGCGTGCATTTGTATTAACCGGGAAAACATGCCAGGTCTGGGCGAGCGGTCTCACACGCTTCTCAAGGAATCCGGCAAGTTTTGTAGTCAATTCATCTCAAGGCGGAGGCTTTAAAGACACATGGATTTTAGACAAGTAACAAGAAAATCGGACACACCTCTTACACTGAAGCAGGCTGATTCAATCTACTGGCTTGGACGCTACACAGAGCGGGTTCTTACAACACTCAAGTTCCTGATGGATATGTACGATTCAAATCTCGACTCTGATTTTGACTATGCAAAATACTGCCAGGATCTGGATATCTACAATGGATTCGTTTCATTGTCTGATTTCTGCCAGCGTTATGCTTTTGACAAGAGCTATCCAAGCTCGATCGCCGCAAGCATGGAGCGTTCCTACGACAACGCCGTGATGCTCAGGGAAACTATCGGAAGCGATGCGCTGAGCTACATAGAGATGGCGCGCCGCAGGCTGGACGATGCGCAGTACAGCAAAACTCCTGTTCTGGACTTTCAGAAGGTAATCGACTGCATCATGGCGTTCAAGGGGCAGTTCTTTGATTCAATCTGCGACCACAACATCCGCAATATACTGAACAGCGGCCTGACGATAGAGCGGCTTGACATGTATCTGCGGCTCAGCATCAACAAGGATAAGATTTCATTTGAATGTAACAGGCTTTCGTATTCAATCGCTGGAATTGACCTGCACGGAAGCAAGGAGGAGCTGAACAAAGTCTGCGGCGAGCTTTGCAACAAGGATGAATTCATTGACAACGCCGACAAGATGGTTCTGCTCCAGGTCATAGACAGCCTGTTCTTTGACATGGACACAGCCGCATAGAACTTCAGCTTAAAGTTTCCGAGAGAGAACATGAAAATTCTGGAAATTGACTACACAACAAAAATTGAATTTTCCGCGCCTGTCAATGATCACTATTTTATGCTCCGCTGTGTTCCCTCTTCCCGGGACGGACAGGCCGTTATTTCGCGGAATCTTTCGATAACGCCGGAAACTCCGCTTGTAACTTCCCGGGATATTTTTGGAAATATTTCGTATCAGGGAAGAATTGATTTTCCGCATACGGAATTTGCCTTTCATTCCACAGCGGAAGTGATTGTGGACAGAAAAAAAGGCTGCCGCGATGTGTGCTATCCGCTTTATAAGTACAATACTCCTCTGACAGCCGCAAGCCGGGAGATGAGGGAATTTCTGCGCTCGCTGTTTGCCGGAACGCCGCTTTATGATGATGTGGCTGAAAAAAAGCTTTTGCCGGTGAATTTTCCCGAGGCTGCGGAAATTCTCAGGCAGGGAATTTTCAGGCTGATAACTTACACGCCGGGAAGCTCCAACGTAAAGACCACTGCCCAGGAAGCTTTTTCGGCGCGCAGGGGAGTCTGCCAGGATTATTCCCACATTTTCTGCTCGCTGTGCCGAGAGGCCGGAATTCCATCGCGGTATGTTGCGGGAACAAGCAAGGGCGAAGGCTCCACCCATGCCTGGTCTGAGTATTTTGTTCCTGAGAACGGTGTGATACCGGCGAACGGAGCGGCTCTTCAGGGGCGGTGGTTCGGGGTTGACTGCACGCGGAACAAAAACACAGACGACACCTATGTTATTCTTTCTTCCGGGCGCGACTATCTTGACTGCAAGGTAGACGGAGGAATTTTCAGGGGGGCCGCCGACCAGAAGATGACAATCTTTGTAAAGACACAGGAAAAGGAAATTCAGAAAAACCAGGAGCAGAGGCCTGTGCGCCCTGTGAAATCCCTGGATGATCATATAAAGGATATAAAGCTGAAAAACCAGCAGCAGCAAATGTAAAGCAGGAAAAAAATGATAAAGACAGTAACTTCCGCTGAACTTCCGGTAAATGAAATTTTCAGCGTAAAAAAGCAGATTATAAAAAACGGTCGCTCCCACAAGAGAGTGTGCATTGTAACAGGAACCCACGGCGATGAGCTTGAGGGGCAGTATGTGTGCTGGAGCCTGATTCAGAAAGTGCGCGAGAACATTGCGCAGCTTGACGGCATCCTTGAAATTTATCCGGCGCTGAATCCGCTTGGTGTGAATTCAATGAGCCGCGGTGTTCCGCAGTTCGACCTTGATATGAACAGAATTTTCCCCGGAAACAAGAACGGCACTTTTGTAGAGTACACGGCTTCGGAAATCATAAATGACATGGACGGCGCGGACGTTGTTGTTGACATACATGCGTCAAATATTTTTCTGACGGAAGTTCCGCAGGTCCGCGTGAATGTGGAGTCAGTGGACAATCTTCTGGAGCTTGCAAAGACCATAAACTGCGATTTTATCTGGGTACATTCCGCGGCGACAGTCCTTGAGTCAACGCTCGCCTACAGCCTGAACAGCATAGACACCCCGACGCTCGTTGTGGAGATGGGAGTCGGCATGAGAATCACAAAGGAATACGGAGATCAGCTTGTTTCGGGAATTCTTTCGCTGATGAAAAAAATCGGTATATGGAAGGGCAAGACTGAAGAGCCGCGCACACCGTTTGTAGGCCGCGACGAGGACAACTGCGTTTCATTTTTAAATGCCGATAAAAGCGGAGTTTTTCTTCCGGCGATAAAGCACTGGACGGACGTGGAAAAAAATCAGGAAATCGGAAAAATAATAAATCCTCTTTCAGGGGAAACGGAAGAAATTCTGAAAAGCCCTATAGCCGGAAAAGTTTTTACGCTCAGGGAATATCCGATTGTCTACGCAGGCTCGCTCATTGCGCGTGTACTGGACACGTCAAAAACCTGAAGGGAGCATTTTTAAAATCAGCGGAATGATTTTTAAATCTGCAAATTCCTGCCATAGCAAAAATTGTTTTAGGGGAACTTAAGATGCGAGAGGAAACACTTTTTTCAATTAAAACTCCATACCGAGAGGAAGTGGACGTAAAGGGATTCTTTTTCGGCTCGGGAAAAAAAACGGCGTGCTTTGTCGGCTCTCTGCGCGGAAATGAAATTCAGCAGATGTACATTGCAGGCCAGCTTGTAAAAAAACTCAACGAGCTTGAATCCCGGGGCTTTTTAAATCCCGGCTACGAATTTCTTGTGATTCCATGCGTGAATTCATTTTCAATGAACATAGGAAAAAGATTCTGGCCTGTGGACAACACGGACATAAACAGAATGTTCCCCGGCTACAATCTTGGAGAAACCACACAGAGAATTGCGGCGGCGGTTTTTGAGCATGTCCGCGGCTATCAGTTTGGAATTCAGTTTGCAAGCTTTTATCTGGCGGGAGATTTTATTCCGCACGTCCGCCTTATGCACACGGAATTTCAGAATCCGGAGCTTGCAAAGAAATTCGGAATGCCCTTTGTTCTTTGCCGGGAGCCGAGCCCCATTGACACTACAACGCTGAACTACAACTGGCAGGTTTTTGAAACTGATGCGTATTCAATTTACACAACTGAAACAGATTCCATTGACAGCCACAGCGCAAAGACTGCAATAGATGCCGTTCTGCGCTTTTTGAATGATATGCATTTTGTAAACTACAAGACATTCGGGGGATGCAGCAGCGAGCTTATAATGGAAAACAAAATGACTCCGGTCTGCTCCCCGTGCGGCGGCTTGTTCCTGCGGCTTTTCAATCCGGGTGATGAGGTTCACCAGGGCGACGTTATCGCATTAATCTATGATCCTCTGCGCGGAGAAGTGAAAAACAAAATCTGCTCCCCGGAGGACGGAATAATTTTTTTCAGCCATAAGGCTCCGACTGTGACAGAACACCAGCTTTGTTTTTTTATACAAAAGCGGACATCGCCGGATTCAAAATGAAAAAAATACCTAAAGTCGGCGCAAGAATAATAAAGTCCGCCGCATCTATTGCGCTGTGCTATCTGGTTGACCTTTTGCGCGGAGAAAGCGGAATTGTGTTTTACAGCCAGCTTTCCGCCCTCTGGTGCATTCAAAGCTACGTTTCCACAACAAAGAAAAATGCAGTGCAGCGAATCATCGGAACTTGCCTTGGCGCAGTGTTCGGGCTTTTTGTTCTGCTGCTCACTGGATTTTTTAAAAGCAGATTTTTGCTCAGCCATTTTCAGTATTATGCGGTCAATGCGGTGATAATTTCCGCGACAATAATTCCGCTTATCTGGACAACCGTCCTGCTGAAGAAAAAGCAGGCGAGCTATTTCAGCTGTGTGGTTTTTCTGAGCATTGTTGTCATCCACATGTCGGACGAAAACAGTTTTCTTTTTGTATGGAACAGATTTCTTGACACCATGATAGGCATTGCAATCGGAGTGTCTGTAAATCTTTTTCATCTTCCGGGAAAAAAGAGAACGGATGTGCTGTTTATTTCGGGGCTTGATGATACGCTGCTGAACAAGGATTATCACCTGAATGATTTTTGCAGGGTAGAGCTGAACCGCATGCTGGATGAAGGAATAAATTTCACGCTGAGCACAATGCGTCCGCCGGCGGCCATAATGGAGCCTATGGCAGACATAAGGCTGAAGCTTCCGGTTATCGCCATGGACGGCGCGGTTCTTTATGACACAAGGGAAAAACGATACCTTTCAAAAATCGAGCTTGAGCCGGAAGAAAAATCGCAGGTCATGGAAATCCTGGAGGCAAACAGCCTGTCCTACTTTGCGAATGTTGTGATTGATGACAGCCTTCTGATTTATTACAAGACCCCGGACTGCCAGGTTCAGGAAACGCTGATCAGAGAGCTCAGGCGTTCGCCCTACAGAAACTACATAAAACGTCCGCTCCCGGAAAATGAATCCGTGGTTTATTTTATGATGATTTATCCGGCTGAAAAGGCAGAGCGAATCTACAAAATATTTGAGCAACATTCGCTCACAGACAAGCTGAAAATACTGAAGTATCCGAGCCGTGACTACCCCGGAAATTCCTACATAAAAATATTCAACAGATACGCCACACGCAGCAATATGATTGAATCATTCAAGAGAAAGCTCGGAGTGGAAAAGACAATCACAATAGGAACAGTTCCGGGAAAGTATGATTATCTGGTTGAAGAGGGAAACACAAACGAAGTTGTCCACATATTGAAAAGAAACTGGGATTTTCTCTAGGGAATCAATTTCCGCCGGCCGGAAGCAGCCGCTTGTTGTATTGACCAAAGAATTTGTATGTGATATATTACTACCTACTTAACGGGCCATTAGCTCAGTTGGTTAGAGCAGGGGACTCATAATCCCTTGGTCCTAGGTTCAAGTCCTAGATGGCCCACTGTTCAAGGATTTACAATTTGATATTGTAAATCCTTTTTTTATGGGCTCGTGAAAATATAAAGCGAAGCGGAATATTTTCTCAATAAACCATCCCTGCAAAGAGAAGTGCAAAAATCACACACCGAATTTTAATCAATTCCAACATAAACCGAGCAGTTCATCAATCAATTTGACGGCATACAGAAAAACAAATCTGAGTTATTGAAATCAAAATGGCTAAATGCAATAATATGATAAACAGATGACAAAGCCAAAAGAAATACCGGCAGAGCAGAAAATGAATAACTATGTACTTTGTATTGTCATAAAGTAAGCAGAATAAAAACTGACCGCAAATTTACCACAAGAACAAAAGAGGTTTTATATGAATAATTTACGTACCATACTTATCGGCTTAATCACCGCCTTGAGCCTGTACTTAATAATTTATACCGTTCTGTTTACTATATGTATAATTTCAAACGGGAATGAACTGATAAAAAAAACTGACGACTCAAAACTCAAGCCCTATCTGACAGAATCAATGCAGGAAGCCATAGAAGAAGGAAAAAAATTTTCGCTGAAAGAAGAAATTGAACTTTTCAAAAAAATGATTGCAATTAATGAAAACATCAGACATCAAAAATTGTTCCAGTTCGTATTAAGCTCGTTAATACCGATAATAGCGGTGCTCGTGGCAATCTGTATATTGTTTCTAATGCTTTTGATTAGCCTGCATTTTTTCAATTAGAAAACAGGGCGTAGACATTCAACATATATTTAGCGTTCTTGAGTTTTATTTTTTTTAGAAATAAAATAGCGCCATGACACAATACGAAAAAATGACTCAAACTCCAGTTGAAAAACTGATTATTTCACTTTCAATTCCTACCATTATAACGATGATGGTAACCAATTTATATAATATGGCAGATACCGCATTTGTCGGACGGCTCGGAAACAGTGCCAGCGGTGCGGTGGGAATCGTCTTTGGATTTATGTCCATTCTGCAGGCGGCAGGATTTATGTTCGGGCAGGGCTCGGGCAGTATCATTTCAAGAAGTCTCGGAAAAAAAGACGAAAACACGGCAAGCGAAATTGCATCAAAAGGATTTTTTTCTTCGTTCTTTACAGGCTGTATCATTCTGATTTTGGGCTTTGCGTTCCTTGAACCGCTTGTCTACCTGCTCGGAAGTACAAAGACAATCGCGCCTTATGCAAAAACCTACATCTCGTTTATCCTGCTGATTGCGCCAGTTACGATTTCAAGCTTTACGCTGAACAATATTCTGCGCTACGAGGGAAAAGCTTTTTTTGGAATGACAGGACTTTTTACGGGCGCGGTTTTGAACATTGCAGGCGATGCGTTCTTTATGTTCAAGTGTAATATGGGAGTTGCAGGCGCGGGGCTTTCAACGGCAATTTCGCAGGTCGTAAGTTTCTTTATTTTGCTGAGCGCATTTTTTACAGGAAAAACTACGTGCAGAATTTCGCTCAAACTGTTTCTGCCTGACTTAAAGAAAATCCTTGACATCGCCGCAACAGGAATTTCAAGTCTTTTCAGGCAGGGGCTGAGCAGCCTTTCTGCAATTATCCTTAATTATCTTGCCGCCTATTACGGCAACCTTGAACTTAACAATGCCGATGCCGCAGTTGCTGCGATGAGCATCGTTTCAAGAATTTTCTTCTTTATGTTTTCTATTTCCATAGGTGTCGGTCAGGGATTTCAGCCGGTGAGCGGTTTTAATTACGGCGCAGAAAAATTTGACCGCGTAAAAAAAGGATTTTGGTTTACGGTCGCATTTGCAGAATGTCTGATGATTATTCTTGCCGTCACGGTAATTCCGCTTGCGCCTTCAATCGTACAGCTTTTCCGCGACGATACTTCCGTCATAAGCATTGCCTCTCACTCGCTTAGGCTTCATTGCATTGCACTTCTGTTTTTGCCGTACTGTATGGCAGTCGATATGCTTTTGCAGAGCACCGGAAAAAAACTCGCGGCAAGCATCGTGTCGTCTTTAAGGAGCGGACTTATTTTTATTCCCGTGCTTTTCATTCTTTCGTATCTGCGCGGATTAAAAGGCATACAGGAAGCACAGCCGCTTTCGTTCATTCTCTCTGCAATTCCGACGGCATTCTTTGGAATTTCATTTTTCAAAAACCTGAACAGTTATATAGCAGGGAAATATAGGGACTAAAAGCGCATAAAAACCGCAGAAATAACAAGAAATTACTATTTATAATAAAATTTTATGCCCGTTTTTATTTGCAAGCGGCTCTTAAATCTATTATTGTTAAAATATGGAATTATTACGAAAGAGAATATGCATCATGTTTTTTTTCAGCGCGAGCTTGCTTTTTGCGGATGAAGGAAAGCTGATTCTTTCCCTTGAAGATGCTGTAAAGACTGCGCTTGAAAATAATGCCGGCATCCGTCAGAGTGAAATTTCTCTCAATGCAAAAAAGCGGGCCGAATCTTATTCCTGGAATTCTATAAGTCCTTCTGTGTCCGGCATTGGACGGTATTCCAAGGATGTTCCGGGAGAAAGCGACAGCGAGGCTTCTGTTTCAGCCGGGGTTTCTCTTACAGCATCCCTTTCGCCTTCTGTCTACACTTCAGTAAAGGGCGCAGGCCTTGAATATGCCCAGCAGCAGCTTTCTTACCAGAATGACATTCGTACGCTGGAGCTTGATGTAAGGAAAAAATACTATTCTCTTCTATATAAAAGTGAAGAAATAGCCCTGAAGGAAAAAAGTGTCAGCACTTCAAAGGCGCAGTATGAGTCCAATCTGGCGAAGTACAACCGCGGAACTTTTTCAAAGCTTGATGTGCTCAGCGCGCAGGTTTCTTATCAGAACGACCAGCTTGAGTTAAAATCCCTGAAAACAGCGATGGAAAACGAGACGGCTTCATTCAAGCAGCTTGTGGGAATTCCACAGGGAACAGAAATTCAGCTTTCTGGCTCTTTTGAGGCTGTCATGAAATTCGGGGGCGTTTCTCTGGACGGAATTGAGATTGCTCCGTATTCAGTCGAGTCGATTCAGAATAAAATCGAGAGCGCAAAAAATTCTCTTCTTGCTTCCAGGTTTGCCGCTTACGGGCCGAGCCTTTCCGCTTCGTACTCATACAATTATTCTTCTGCGGACAGCGGCTCCACTTGGGATGACAAGGGAACACTGTCGCTTCAGGCTTCAATACCGATTGACGGAATTTTTCCGTGGTCAAAGGGAGCGCAGGACGTTGCAGCCCAGAAGGACTCTCTGCGCACTCTGGAGCTTGAGCTTGAGGATGCAAGAATTTCCCTTGATGTGAATATTGCGGTTCTTATGAATCAGATAAAGCAGTGCCTTGAAAATCTGGAGCTTAGAAAAAGCAGCATCGAGCTTGCCCAGACAACCTACAACATGACACTTGAATCCTACAACCACGGAACAAAAGATTTGCTTTCGCTTCAGAATTCATCGGATGAGCTTTTGTCCGCGCGGCTGAATCTTCTTCTGGAAACATATAATCTTATCTGCTCGATTCTTGACTTGGAAAATATAATAGGAGTTCCGTTTGGAACCTTGGAGAAATAATTATGAAAGCAAAGCTATCCTTTATTGTCATTTCTGTTATATGTGTTTTTGTGCTGGCAGTGTCTTTTCTGGCGCTGAAATTTTCTCCTGAAAAAAAGCCGGGCGGTTTCAAGCCGATGGAAAGACCTGCGGAGGCAGTGACTGTAAGAACTATGCCTGCTGAGCGCGGAACGCTTCATGCCTACGTTGACACAAACGGCGAAATAGAATGTGAAAGAAATGTTGACTGTTATCCTGACATCGGCGGAAAAATAGCCAAGGTTTATGTTTCACTCGGCGATGTTGTAAAAAAGGGCGATGTCCTTGCGGAAGTTGATCCGAGCGAGCCGGGGCTTTATTATGTGAACAGCTCTGTCTATGCTCCTATCAGCGGCACTGTGACTTCCACGCCGAAGGAAACGGGAACAACCGTAACTTCTTCCACTTCAATAACAACAATAGGCGATGTGTCGAACCTTCAGATAAGGGCAAAAATTCCTGAGCGTTATGTTTCATTTCTTGTGCGCGGACTGAAGGCAAGAATTTCGCTGGAAGCCTATCCTTCGGATTCTTTTTCAGCATCGGTAAAAAAAGTTTCGCCTGTGCTTGATTCTGCGAGCCGCACAAAGGAAATTGTTCTTGTGTTTGACAATGCGGATCCAAGAATCAACGCCGGAATGTTTGCCAAGCTCACTTTGTTTACCGCCGATTATTCCGGGGAGATTATTGTTCCTTCAAACTGTGTAATTGAAAGGAATTCGCATAAGTGTGTTTTTGTTTTGTCGGACGACGGGGATTCAGTTTCCATGCGTGAAGTGGAGCTTGGAGTTTCCGTGGACAGCATGGTGCAGGTGCTTTCCGGAATCTACGAGGGCGAAAGAATTGTTACAGAGGGAATGAGTTCGCTGCTGGACGGAAGCTCTGTGCGCGATGTGTCATCTGCGGCCGGCAGGGAGAAAAGCAATGGTTAGTGAAAAAACTCTTGAGCATCCGGTTCTTACGCTGATGGTGTTCACGCTGCTGGGGCTTATGGGAATTTTTTCCATAGGCAGCACGGCGGTTTCCCTTATGCCGGACGTTGATTTGCCGTATCTCATGATTTCCGCGACCTATGAAAACGCAGGGCCTGAGTCAGTGGAAAAATCCGTGACCACGCTGATTGAAGATGCGCTTGTGAGCCTTACGAATTTGAAGGAAATAACATCTGTTTCCTCCGAGGGCAGCTCCAGGGTTTCCCTTGAATTCAATTACGGCACAGACCTTGATGTTGCCGTGAACGATGTGCGGGACAAGCTTGACAGGATTACACGGCGGCTTCCCGATGATGTTACGCCCACGATATTCAAGATGGACTCCAACAGCCAGCCGATTATGAGAATTGCCGTGCGCGGAAACAGAACGGTTGACGAGCTGAAGAAAATCGCCGAAGACCAGGTTGTTGATGTCCTTGAGCAGGCGCAGGGCGTTGGAGAGGCGGAAGCTCTTGGAGGCCGCACCCAGATTGTGCGCGTTGAGCTTGAGCAGAACAGGCTTCAGGCCTACAATCTTACACTTTCGGAAGTTTCGTCGGTTTTGGCAAAGCAGAATCTTGAAATCGGCGGCGGAACTATCACAGAAGGCTTTATGGATTATTCCATCCGCACAACAGGCGAATACATGGACATTGCCCAGATAAATAATACTGTTATTGCAACCCGCAACGGCTATGATGTAAAGCTGTGCGACATCGGAAAAGCGTTCATGGGCTATCAGGATGCCAGCAATGCTGTTTACATCAACGGGCTTCCCGGTGTTTACGTTTCGATTACAAAGCAGTCCGGGGAAAACAGCGTGACCGTGGCGAATTCGGTTTACAAAAAAATCGATGAGCTTAAGACTCTGCTTCCGTCTGATATTTCGCTTGAAATAATACGCGACGACACTGACAGCATCCGCGATACGCTCAAGACGCTTTTTGATTCGGCATGGCAGGGACTTTTGCTTGCGGTTATAATCCTGTTTGTTTTTCTCAGGGCAATAAAGACCACGCTTATAATTGCAGTTTCAATTCCGCTGTCAATTATCATAACGCTTCTGTGCATGAATTTCGCCGGAATAACGCTGAATATGATGACGCTCACAGGACTTATTCTTGGCGTGGGAATGATTGTTGATGCCTCGGTTGTTATGATTGACAATATTTATTCATACAGAATGAGGGGCGCAAAGGCAAATATCGCCGCAGTTCTCGGAAGCTCCGAAATGGTGGTTTCTGTAATTTCAGGAAATCTGACTACAATCTGTGTTTTTATTCCATTTTTGTTTTTTATGAAAGATTTGGGCTACATGGGGCAGATGTTCAAGGGAATTATCTTCACTATTGTGATTGCGCTTATAAGCAGCCTGTTCGTGGCCATTTTTCTTGTGCCTGTTCTTGCCGGGCATTTTCTTCCGATTACAAACAGAAATGAAAAGCCGGTCAGATCCAGTTTCTTTAAAAAGCTGTACAGCTGCTTTGAAAAATCCCAGGATGCGGTCGCCGGTGTTTACGGGCGCATGCTGAAAAAGGCTCTGGACAACCGTGGCGCGACTATTGTTATCTGCGTTACCGCGCTGCTCCTTTCGTTTATTCTTATTCCGACACTCAGAATCCAGCTTATGTCAGGCGGACATGACGACAGCGTTTCTGTAAAAATGTCACTTCCGCTGGGAACTTCTCTTGAGGAAACCACAAGGGCGGTTCTTGAATTTGAGGAAATCATAAAGGGCGAAATCAAGGGCTACAAGAACATTATAACGAGCATAGGCTCCACAAGAAGAGCATCAGGGTCTTACAACGGAACAATTCAAATTTCGCTTCCTGACTCCAAGCTTCAGATAGACAATGACGAAGTGATAAAGCAAAAGCTCAGAAGGCATTTCTCTGATTTTGCGGGCGTTGAATTCAGCTTTGGACAGAGCCGCCGCCAGCAGATGACAGGAAATGATATTGATATTGTTCTCAGGAGCGCAAGCCTTGACAGCGCGCTTGATGTTGCGGACAGAATCGCTGAGGTTATGGAGTCTATTCCCGACATCGGAGAAGCCACGATTGATACGGACAAGGGACTTCCGCAGGTTCAGGTTGAAATCGACAGGCAGCGCGCCTACAGTTTCGGTGTGAATGTCGCGGCGGTTGCCAATGAGATTGAAGCGAGCATAGAAGGAATTTCAACGACTGTGTACCGGGAAAACGGAGATGAGTACACTGTGTATGTCATGCTTCGCCCGGAGGACAGGCAGAAAGTTATTGACCTTGAGCAGATTTATGTGAACGGAACAAACGGCAGAGTGTGCGTTGCGAATTTTGCGAGCGTTGTAAAAAGCCTGGGGCCTGTTTCAATCAACCGTGAAAACCGCCGCCGCATTGTCCATGTTACAGCTGATATTGTTTCAAATGAAAATGCGAATGTTGTTGAAGACAAAATCAGGGAGGGAATACGGAATTCGATAGTTGTGCCGGACAATGTTTCCGTGAGCTACGAAGGTTCCTGGAAGGATGTAAAGGAGCAGTCCGCTGTGTTCTCAAAAATCTTAGTGATGGCAGTCCTGCTTGTTTTTGGCGTTATGGCGGCAACCTACGAAAGCTTCAAGGCTCCGTTTATAAATCTCATGACAATACCGTTCCTGGCAATCGGAGTTGTTTTCATCTATAAAATCAGCGGACAGTCGTTCAGCCTTCTTTCAGCGGTGGGCCTTGTTATGCTTGTTGGAATTGTTGTCAACAACGGAATTATTCTGGTGGACTATACAAACCTGCTTGTGGAAAGGGGTGTTCCGATGCACGAGGCCTGCTACAAGGCAGGATGCTCAAGGTTCCGCCCTGTTCTCATGACAACGCTTACAACAATACTTGGAATGATTCCCATGTGCTTTGCTTCAAGCGGAAGCGCCGGCATGGTTCAGCCGATAAGCGTGGCGGTTGTGGGAGGACTTACAAGCTCAACTTTTATAACGCTCTTTTTTATTCCCGTTCTCTATACCTTCATCATGAAAAAACGCAGGAACAGGGAGGAAATTTCTGTTGTTCTTCCGGAGGAAAAATAAATGTACCGAATTGAAATAATTTCCAACAAATCTGTGGAGGAAGATATAATCCAGGCGCTTGAGCTTTATGTTCCGGGAATTCTGTACACTACATTTCCTCTTGCTTACGGCAGGGGAGGCGATGACAGGAAGCTCGGAAACACAACCTGGCCTGAAAAGAATTTCGTCCTTGTGAGCTATATTGAAGATGATGAGCTTCAGAAAATCCGCTCTGTAATCCGCGCGGTAAAGCAGAAATTCAAGAGCGAGGGAATCAAGCTTTTTATCGTAAAGGCGGAGGAGGAAATTTGAATTCCAAAGCCGGAATTTTGAGCTGCTGCAATCTTGACGGTAAGCTATAATTTTGGCATACTAACGTACATTGTGCACCGACTAATCCACATTCGATTGTCCGGTGTTTTCTTAAAGCGACTATATGCCGCAGATTGCTTCTGTAGTCTGCGGATTTTTTTTTGAATAGGAAGGCGTGCTATGAAATCAACAAAGTATATTTTTGTTACGGGCGGTGTTGTTTCCGGTCTTGGAAAAGGTATTACAGCTGCATCCCTGGGACGCCTGCTCAAGTCGCGCGGGCTGAAGGTTGCTTCCCAGAAACTTGATCCGTATATCAACGTTGACCCGGGAACAATGAGCCCTTACCAGCATGGCGAAGTCTATGTCACCGATGACGGCGCGGAAACCGACCTTGACCTTGGACACTACGAGCGGTTTATTGACGAAGACCTCAATAAGTTTTCAAATCTCACTTCAGGAAAAGTTTACTGGAATGTTCTGAACAAGGAGCGCCGCGGAGAATATCTTGGCGAAACCGTTCAGGTTATTCCCCACATTACAAATGAAATAAAATCGTTTATCTACAATGTCGGAAAGACTTCCGGGGCTGATATTGTCATTACAGAAGTCGGCGGCACAACAGGCGACATTGAAAGTCAGCCTTTCCTTGAGGCAATCCGCCAGGTGGGTCTTGAAGTCGGAAGGGAAAATTCTCTCTATATCCACGTTACTCTTCTGCCTTTTCTGCACGGCTCCGATGAGCATAAAACAAAGCCGACCCAGCACTCTGTAAAGGAGCTTCAGGGACTTGGAATCAAGCCGGATATTCTTGTTCTTCGCTGTGATGAAAAGCTTGAAGAAAGCATTTTCCGCAAGGTTGCAATGTTCTGCAATGTAAAGCCGGACTGCGTTATTGAAAACCTGACGCTGCCTGTGCTTTATCAGGCTCCGATTATGCTTGAAAAGCTTCATTTTTCGGATATTGTCTGCCGCGAGCTGAACCTTTCTGTTCCTCCGTGCGACCTTTCTGAATGGAATGTCATGCTTGATAAAATCCAGAACCGCACAAAGAAAGTGACAATCGGTCTGGTCGGAAAATACGTTCAGCTTCATGATGCATATCTTTCCGTGGCGGAAGCGTTGCAGCATGCCGGCTACGAGCTTGGCTCCTATGTGAATATAAAGTGGATTGACAGCGAGTCTATTTCGCGGGAAAACGTGGACGACATTCTCGGCGGATGCAATGGTGTTATTGTTCCCGGCGGTTTCGGTTCACGCGGAATAGAAGGAATGATTGCCGCCGCTGATTATTGCCGTGAGCGCAATCTTCCGTACCTTGGAATTTGCCTTGGAATGCAGATTGCCGTTATTGCCTTTGCACGCTCTGTATGCGGCTTCAAGGATGCGAATTCCGGCGAGTTCAATGAAAACAGCGCGCACAAGGTGATTGACTTTTTGCCTGACCAGAATGAATCCGTAAACAAGGGCGGCACGCTTCGCCTTGGAGCCTATCCGTGCAAAATCAAAAGGGACACACAGATGTACAAGTGCTACAAGTCCGAGGAAATTTCCGAGCGCCACCGCCACCGCTATGAATTCAACAATGATTTTAGGAGCGCGCTCCAGGATGCCGGTCTGACTCTGAGCGGAACTTCGCCTGATGAAAAAATAATAGAAACTATCGAGTATGACAAAAATGATTTCTATGTCGGCGTGCAGTTTCACCCTGAATTCAAGAGCCGCCCGAACAAGGCACATCCTCTGTTTCTGGGGCTTGTCGGCTCTGCTCTGGGCGAATGGTAAGACGGACACGGGAAGCGCCGGCCGGCGTTTCCCTAGGATTCGTAGCGTTCTATAATTTCTTCTGCAACTTCGCGCTTGCTTTGCCGGTTGTCCATTGAAAGCTTTTCTATGTGGCGGTGCGCATCGCTTTCGCTCATATTCAGCTTTTCAATCAGCAGCCATTTCGCCTTGTTCACGGTTCTTATGTCCTGCATTTTTTCCTGAAGCGTCTTGTTTTTTGCTTCCATTTTCTGAAGCCTGAAAGTCAGCGCGGAAAGCATTTTTACTGCTGTAAAAAACATTTCTGGCGAATTCGGCTTGGGGAGAGTCACAATTCCCTGCTCTTCAACTTTATATGAAGTTTCCTCGTAAAGCTCATTTTTAACAAGAAGCAGAATTCCCATGTTCATGTCCGCAAAGCTTTCCGCGAATAGAATTCCATGCTCGTCCGGCAGCGGAGAATCCACAATAAGAATGTCAACAGGAAGCTCAAGGAGCATCCGGCGCGCTTCTCCTCCTGAAAATGCATGGAAAATCGGGAAAAAATCGCTTTTGGGGAGTATGCAGGAGATGTTGTCATGAAAACTCTGGGTTTCAGAAACAATCATGACTTTTCTTCGGGCTTTTAAAGGGTTCATTGTTCGGCCTTTTATATTTCAAAGCATGAAGTGAAATCTGCGTTGAGATGTTCTTTTACAAAACTGCTGTTTTTTGCAAGTTCCACAGCTTCAGCCAGTGTTCCGGGAAGACACTCAAGGCTGGAGATTACTTCCGGCGCGGCAGTAGACAGATTTATTTCTGTTGGCTCGCAGAGCTTCATGTTTTTTTCGATTCCGTCAAGGCCTGCGTAAATAAGGAGCGCATAGACAATGTACGGGTTCGCCATCGGATCAGGAGAGCGCAGTTCAAATCTTTTGTGGGAATTTATAGCGGATGGAACACGGATGAGCTGAGTGCGGTTTTCGTGTGCCCAGCTTACATATTTTGGGGCTTTTTTGGTTCCGAGCCGCATATAGGAATTTTCAGTGGGATTCAGGAACGCTGTGATTTCGCGGATGTGTGAAAGAATTCCTGCCATGAATTCGTTTTGAACTTCTTTGCCTGAATTTTCCTTGACGGAGATATTCACGTGGAAGCCGTTTCCGCTTTCTTCCGGGAGAGGCTTCGGGGAAAAATCCGCATAAAGACCGTTGCGCACTGCCACTGCCTTTACGACTGTTATAAAATTCATGGTGTTGTCCGCCGCCTCAAGCGCATGGCTGTAGCGGAAGTCAATTTCATTCTGCCCCGGGCCTTCCTCGTGGTGGGAATTTTCAGGATGAAGATCCATCTGCTCCAGTGTGATGCAGATTTCGCGGCGGATGTTTTCGCCCTTGTCCTCGGGAGCAACGTCCATGTAGCCTGCGTTGTCAAAAGGAATTTTTGTGGGGTTTCCCTTTTCGTCAGTCTGGAAAAGGTAGAATTCACATTCCGAGCCGAAATTTATTGTCAGGTTTTTGCTTTCCGCTTTCTGCACGGCTTTCTTTAAAATAGCGCGGCTGTCTTTTTCAAAAGTTTCTCCGTTGCTTTTTCTGATTTCGCAGAACATACGCACAACCTTTCCTGTCTGCGACCGCCATGGAAGAACTGTGAGCGTGGATGGAATCGGGAAGAGGAACAGGTCAGAGTGGGCTTCGTCTGTAAAGCCTGCGATTGAAGAGCCGTCAAAGGCAATTCCTTCTGTGAATGCGCGCTCAAGCTCATCTGGAATAATTGCGACATTTTTCTGGTTTCCAAAAATATCACAGAATGCGAGCCGGATAAATTTGACATCCTCCAGCTGGATAAATTCAATGACTTCTTCTTTTGTGTAGGACATTTTTCCTCCGTAAAAAGCCGGCAAAAAATTCCGCTCCGGCCTTTTAGTTTTCCACGGCAAAGCAGGTTCCCCGAAAGCAAAAGCTTCCGCAGTTTCCCTGAGATTTTCGGGTGGTTTTTTAGATTAATGGATTATGGTTTTACTGTCAATTATTTAGGGAAATGCCGGCGCGCTTGAACTGGCAAATCCTGCATTTCCCCTATTCACTCTAATTTTCAAAGAAAAACACGTCAGCCGGTGTGCCATCCTCATAATCCGCTTCTTTATTAGGGTATTTTTCCACCAGGCGGTAATTTCCTTTTGTGTAGTCTGCAATTACGTTATTCCAAAAATATACGGAGCCGGTATTATGCGGATGCCGTTTCAACTGCCATTTTCCGTGATGCATATTCAGCACCTGAAAAACAGCTTCTTTGCCATATCCTTTTCTTCTGTACTTATTCATTATAAAAAATTCTGACAGGCAAAAATCCGTGTCCTCCTCAGGAACTTCCGGATAATCACTGATAAGTATAAATCCTGCCAGTTTATTATCGACCTTAATAAAATATGGATATCTATTTTCTTCTTCGAAATAACAGTCCAGATATTCATATCCGTATAAACCGTCATCCTTTACATCTGTTTTCTCCCATTGAGAAAATTCATAAAGGTATTTTTCAAGAAGATTCATCATAGTATCCCTGTCTTCTTTTTTAGCTTCTACAATTTCCAGCATTTTTTTGCATCTCCTGTCTGTAATACTTTCATATTCAGGTCTTATTAAAAATTTAAATAATTTTCACTCAAAAGTTTCTACAAATATCCGTTTCAAAGCCTCATGCTAAAATCCAAAATCTGTATATAACTTTACGCCCATATCTGATGCCGTATTAAGAATAAACTGTCATATTTAAACATAGCAAAGCATTTGCAAATCACATGGTTCAGCTTCTGCAAATTCTTTTATCTGGCAGTCTGTCAGTTCAGCTCCCATAGCTTTATAAAAAGCAATCGTTTCTTCGGATGAGCATGCTGAAATATACAAAGCCTCTGCTCCAATCTTTCGAGCTTCCTCCTTTCCTATGATAATAATTCGATTCTAATCAATTTTTTCTCTCCTTAAAATACATAATCTAATCTGTTGCAATAATTTAATTCTAATCATATTTTACCTCTATAAAATACAATAATCCATATTGTTTTTCCATTATGAATTAGTCTTTTTCAGGAAAGAAAAAAAGAACTTAAAGCGCAGTTTGAGCACATATTGGAAAATTTGTAGCCGCGTGGTTTCTTGCTTCTTTTTTGAAAAAACGCTATATTTTTTCCAAGACAATAAATGGTGTCTGTCCTGTGTCAGCCGGACGGATTTCATTTGTTGTCTTTTTTTTGCTTTTCTGGATTTCGATTGATTTCGTTTATAGAAAAGCGGAAAAAAATCTTTTTTACGGGAGCAATATATGCCGGAAACAAAATTTGAGAGGGTGATTTTTTTAATGCTGATGGTGTTCTGTATGGTCTTTTCAATGACCGTGTACACGATTTCGCTGAAATGCGGCTCGCTGGGCGCGGATGTTTTTTCTGCGGCGGTGCGCGAAATGTGGCTGGAGTACGTTGTTGTGTTCTGCCTTGTGTTTTTTGCGGTATCGCGCCTTTCTGCTGTTCTTGCAAAGCGGCTTTTCAATCCTGAAAAGGATAATCCGTTTTTTATGATTCTTTCGGTGCAGTCGATTACGGTGTGTCTTGTCGTGCCGCTGATAACGCTTTTTGCAACGTTTGTTCACGGCGGCGCGGAAAACTGGTTCTGCCGGTGGATTTTGCTTGCATTCCAGTGTTTTCCGGCGGCATTTTTCCTGCAAGTGTTTTTTATAGGTCCGCTTGTCCGTTTTGCGTTCAGGCTTTTGTTCCGCCGCGCTCGCTGATTTTTTACGGCAGGCGGATGCCGTCTGCCATTTTTTTACGTTTTCTTACTTTTTTTTAACATTTCTATCGAAGAAATCTAACATAATTCATCTAGTATGCTTCCATAAACAAAGCAAGAGTTTCTTACTTCCAAAGTAAAGGAAAATATTTCCCGCTTAAATGAAAAAAACGAACTTAATAAACAACAGTCAGAAGAAATTTAACTTCTAAAGAAATCTTTTCAAAAAAATTCGGAATTATCCCCTCATACACTCCAATACAAAAAAATAAAAAATTCACTTTTTTGTAGTATTTTGATTATTTACCATTGATAAAATATCAAGAATGGTGTAATATAATAATCAAGGAGGTACAGAATGGGTGATAAACCTAATCTAACAGACTGGATTATTGCGATAGCAGCCTTGATAACAGCAATCGCAACAATCCTAGAAGTAGTTTTGAAATAAACTACAAGGTAGGCTCTGAAAAGAGCCTGCCTTTATCTTACTTTTTTACTGAAGGAGTATCAAGTATGAAAAGGACATATCTTTATTTTGCGGTATTTTTAATAATATTTGCAGCATACTTTGTAATTAAGGTGGTGTAAAAATGACAGATTCTAAGCACGGCGGAAAGCGTGAGGGTGCAGGCAGACCAAAAGGAACAACAAAGGAAAATAAAAAGGTCTACAAGACATTCAGCGTTTCGTGCTTAGAACACGAACTTGCATTGATAAAAAGCAATGCAGAAAAACAGGGCAAGACACCGAGCCGATATTTGGTTGATCTTGCTCTGAAAGACGAAAACTAAAAGCAGGAGGCATATATGACATTCTTTGATTTTATGACAAAGTTTCCGA
>NZ_JBJETK010000025.1:0-5324 GCF_051883275.1 Treponema sp.
CAGTTGCTATAAACAAACGGCTTACAGGTTATACAAGAAGTAAGAATTTTGAAAACAAATTAGAGGAAATCAAGGGAAATTAGCGGAAAATTTCCCTCGATTTATACAAAAAATCAAAAATATTTTACACGACTTAAGAAATGCACAGTGAGTTACACTAAAAGTGAACGCTATGGCGATTAGGGAAGTGCTGATTAACACTTGAAGCGATTGCTCAGCACTTCCCGTTAAATTGCCGTAAATCCATGACTTACGGACAATTAGCTACATTCAAGGTTAACACTGAAAAATTCTCAATAGGATTTATTCAGTGTTTCCCAAAGTGTAAAAAATCGCAAGTTTTTTTTTCAAAATTTCTTCATTTTTCCCTTGACCCGGTATTTGCTACCGGGCTTATACATTATTGCAGGTACCTAAAAAAATCAAAAAACTCAAACGAGGTGAAAAATGAAACATTTAAATCAAATGGCTAAAATTGCTTTTTTATCGGCTTTGATTGCAGGGGCTGTGTGTCAGGCGGTTTATTCGCTTCCAAAGGAAAACCGCGCGAATACAAAAATCCCGAAAAATCTTTTGAACAGATGGGGGCTTGTGTACGAGGGTGCACTTGAAAAAAACGAAAACGGCAAGGTCAACATTCACCCTGTAATATACATTCTTGACGGAATTGAAATTGCGGCGAATGTCTACACTCCGGCAGACTACGACGAAAATGACGGAAAGTCGTATCCGGCGGTTGTCGTCGCTCACCCGAACGGCGGCGTAAAGGAACAGGTTGCAGGGCTTATGGCGCAGAAACTTGCGGAAAGCGGTTTTATCACTATTGCGGCGGACGCTTCGTATCAGGGGGCAAGCGGCGGAATCCCGCGCGGAACTGATTATCCTGCAAACAGAATAAACGACGTAAGCGGAATGGTTGATTTTATTTCAAATTATCCGGGCGTTGACAGTTCAAGAGTCGGCGCGCTTGGAATTTGCGGTGGCGGCGGTTACACTCTGGGTGCGGCTCAGAGCGACAAAAGGATAAAGGCAGTTGCAACGCTCAGTATGTTCAATTCGGGAAGGGTGCGGAGAAACGGATTTCAGGATTCAGGAATGGAAACGATAATCCAGCGGATTTCTCACGCGGCAGAAAGCAGGGCCAAGGAGGCTTGTGGCGGAAAGACTGTTTACATCGGTGATATGAGTTCGATGAGCGATGAGGATGCGGCAAAACTTCCGTTTGCTCTGTATCGCGACGGATTTGTTTATTACTTTCGTTCACATGCGCATCCGAATTCAACTTTCAGCTACACGGAAAAAAGCCTTATGCAGCTTATGCTGTGGGATGTTGAGGACAGAATGGCGCTCATTACTCAGCCGCTTCTGATGATGGCAGGAAGCACCGCCGACACCCGCTATATGACGGACGATGCGTTTTCCAAAGCGACAGGAACTTCCGACAAGGAACTGTTTTTAATTCCGGGCGCACAGCACATTGAAACATATCACATCAAGGAATATGTCGATATGGAAACCGCAAAGCTTTCGGAGTTTTTTAAGGCGAAATTGTAGGGGGAAAATGGCGATATTTTAGCCATTTAATTTAAGTATTCATAATATTTTGAAGGCGTAAAAATCAGCGGCTTGTCTGTTTTTATGTCTTCAAAATCTTTGTCGCCGGTAAGCAAAATATCCGCATCAGATAAAATTGCAGAAACAAGAACCTGCAAACTGGAAAAAGTATGGCAGAGATTATGACGTTTGTGTCGACAAAAAATCTCACTTTGTTTTCCTTAATTCTTTGATGTAAGCAACGACATCATCTTCAGTTTCAAAACCTGCTTTTTGAGCTTTGTCCTGCATTTGTGTCTGGATATTTTTGAGCGTAATTTGGGAAGCATTTGCAATGTAAATTTTGCCGTCGTTTTCCTCAAAAAAAACTTTGTCACCGGTTTTAAGTTGAAGCAGATTTCTTATCATAACCGGAATTGTAATTTGTCCTTTTGAAGTTACTTTTGCAAGTTCCATAAAACACCTCCTTACTTTCCTTACTTTTATAATACTTCAAGTTGAGGGAAACCGTCAAGGAAACAGGTGACATTTTAAGTTATTTTCTTGATTCTCCCAAATAACTTTCATCATCTTTTGTTTGCAACGTGATTTTTCCTGTGCGGTCGTATTCTTCCTTTAAAATCTGCCATTTTTCTTTCTGACGGTTGATAAAGGCTTCCGTGTTTTCTGATGTAAGAAGAATTCCAAAAGCATCTAAATCCGATTTATTCGGATTCGGCGAGAACATTGTTTCTATCATTTTATCACCGGCAAAAATCCAGCAGTGTCCGCCGTTGTAGAAATTGTATGGATTCAGGTTTACGTTGTTTATTCCGCTGAAATTCCAGACTTCGCCGCACACAGAAACAATTTCTTTTATGTATTCGATATATTGTGGTGTTGCATATTTATAACACTCGGCAATAAATGTAGGTCCGATTACGACTGTAAGTTTTACGCCATTTTCTTCGCAGGCAGATTTAATTTGCTTTAATGCCTGAATGTTTTTTTCACACGCTGGAAGAGTTGGGGTTGAATAAAATAAATCTTTTATTGCTGAATCGTAGTCTTCCCAATAACAAAAAACATCCTGATAGAATTTTTTATCAACTTTTTCGTAGGTATAAAGGGTATATGCATCATCTGCCTTTGAGCGTTCGCCTGTAACGGCGGAAATGCCAATAACAGATTCTGGTGTATTATTTTTATATTTGTAGAGTTGAAAGAAGGTTTGTACATTCAGATAATTTTCAGGCGTAAACTGTCCTGTTGAATGTAGTTTTGAAAAAACATTATCCTGCATTTGGACGGGAATAAATGGAACTCGTATAAACTCCTCTGATTCGTGACTTGATAAATGCAATACAATGTCTTTAACAGTTCCTGATTTTTCTTTTAAAATATATTCGATATATAAACTAAAATCCCTGAAATTTCCAGAACTAACATAAAAATTGTAATAACTGCCATTTGTAAAAGCATTGAATTTTTCTGCCCTTAATGCACCTGCTTTTGAACCGCCAATTATATATCCTGTGTGTTTGATATTTTCTTGGGAAATATAATTTGTTTTTTGCTGTCGTCCTATCAGTTGATTACATTGAGTTGTAATACCTGTCTGCCATTTTATTCCCCACGATTTCTGTGCAAAAATAATGCAGCCGAGCAAAAGAAAAAATGCGGCAATAAACGCTGTTCCCATAAGAATTACAAATGTTTTTGGTTTTATATTTTTCATAATGTCATTTCCATAAAAAATCTATTTATCTGTAAAATTAAAATTGAAAATAAAGGAAAGATGTTGTCTGTCCCATAAATGCAACGGAAAGTCCTGCTGCAAGGGCAAGAGGAATCAACGTTTTCCACTGAGGCTTAAAGCGTTCCGAAAGCGTATGTGTTGAAGGCATAAAGAATATAATCACACATGCAATGACAATGCGTACAATCATAAGCGGAGAAATTCCATACCCTACAGAAAATCCATTCAAATCAAAACGGAACAGACTTTTAAAGACAGTCAGAGCCTGTGAAAAATCCCTCGATACAAAAAGAATACGCGTAAGGACAATTCCAAGCAGAGTAAGAGTTCTTGAAATCACTGTAGGGAATGAAAGATTTTTGCGTTTCATCCAGCTTGCAGTGCAGACAAAGATTCCGTTTATAATTCCCCATACGATAAAAGTCCATCCTGCACCATGCCAGAATCCCGAAACAAAAAAAGTAACCATCGTTGCAACATAATAATTCCGCCATTTTGAATCTTTTTTATACACGGAACGGAAAATGTATGCTCCCAAAAATCTTGAAAGAGTTATATGCCATCTTTGCCAGTAATCCTGAAAATTCCGCGCCTTATACGGTGAATTAAAATTTTCAGGAATTATTATATTGAACATAAGTGCAATACCGATTGCCATATCCGCATAGCCCGAAAGATCAAAATAATACGAAACCGTATATTCTATCGAATACCACCAGGCGCTCAAGGCAGACACCTCACCGGCTGCAGCATCAAAAAAACTCTGTGCATTTGCTGTAAGAGGATTTGCAAGCAGCGTTTTTTTTGCTACACCTATTGTAAACACAAAAACACCCTTTGCAACATTATCCCAGTTTACCTTCCAGTTGCGCTTGTCTTCAAACTGCGGAACCATCTCGCCGTGATGAACAATCGGACCGACAATCAACTGAGGAAAGAAACTGATAAAAAGCAGATAATCAAGAAAACTATATTCAGCAGTAAGACCGCGATATGAATCAACAAGATATGCAATCAGCTGGAATGTGAAAAACGAAATTCCAATCGGAAGAACAATGTGCAGGAGTGGAACATTTTTCCCGAATACGGCATTGAAATTTGAAATAAAAAAGTCTGTGTATTTGTAGTAGCCGAGAAGCGACACATTCAGAATTATTCCGAGTGCAAACAGAATTCCGCATAAAACCGATATCTTTTTTGACGGAGAACTCTGCTTTTTAAGAGCCGAAAGTTTTGTTCCGATTAAATAATTTACGGCAACGCTCATCATAAAAATCAGCACGAAACGCGGACTTCCGATTGCATAAAACGCAAAAGACGCAATCACAAGAAACCATTTTGCAGCCTGATGAAAATTCATTCTGTGCAGGAAAAAATATCCGAGCCAGACAACAGGTAAAAATAGAAAAATAAACTCAAACGATGAAAAAATCATAAATTTTTATGCCTCAATGAAGTTACTTTTAATATCCAAATCTAAAATAGTATAATAAAAATCACTTATTTTGTATACCGGTATTATATTTTTTAGAAAACGTTTACTTATAATATCTGTTGTTTTGCGTAAATCTAAAACAAAATGAAGTATGTCAAATGAAATACAGAAGCGACTTGCTGAAAATATAAAACAGATTAGAAAGAATAAAAAACTAACGCAGTTTGAACTTGCAGAAAAAGCGGATATTTCAGAGGCGATGGTAAAAAGTATTGAAACTTGCCATTCCTGGCCGAGCGAAAAAACTCTTTTTCAGATTTCAAGCGCACTTGAAACTGACATTTATCATTTTTTTATGCCGATTCCGCTGTCATTATCTATGAACGTTGCATTGCAGGCAGAATTAAAAGACACTATAAAAGAAAAATATTGTATCTTTTTAAAAGAAGTGCTTGAAGAATTGGAGTAAAATTTTAGAAGTTCCGTACAATAATTCAAAAAATCTTCTGACATAAAAAATTATTGAAAAAAAATCCCTCCCCCCCCTCTTGACCCGGTACTTGCTACCGGGCTTATACATTATTACAGATACCTAGA
>NZ_JBJETK010000026.1:0-5258 GCF_051883275.1 Treponema sp.
TCGGAAACTTTGTCATAAAATCAAAGAATGTCATATATGCCTCCTGCTTTTAGTTGTTCAAAACAGAATCAATAATCAGCCTGCTTACTGTTTTATTCTGTTCTTTTGCTTTTTGTTTTATTGCCATTTCCTCTGATTCAAGGCAGGAAATGACAATCCGTCCGTTTTTATATCCCGTGTTGTTTGTCGTACTTCCTTTTTTTCTTCCTGCTCCGGCTCTTGCTCCGCCGTGCTGTGTTGTCTTTTCCATGAAATCACCTACATTATGAATTTTAAAGCAATATCTAAAACTTGAAGAATTAAAATTGCTATCAGTATTTTTTCCATTCTGTTCATTATTGACACTCCTATATAATTTGATTATTTTAGAACCGTTCATAGATATTGGCGGTATCTATGAACGGCGGAAAACTAAGCAGCCAGCTTAGAAAGCAGGTCAAGTATGAACTTTATAAGTTCTAGCAGAAAAACCAGCAAGGCGATTATTTCTGCTCTTGACCATGCTTTTTTCTTTTTACGTTTCACATTTCTATTACCTCCTGATGTTTATAATATAACACATCTTGATTATTATGTCAATAAAAATCAAATAAAAAAGTAAAAAAAATATGAAAATTTGTCGGATTTTATGTTATATTAAGAGTGTGTGAGGGGATAATTCCGAAAAATTTACTCCCGCGTAAAATTCAAAATGATATATTTCCTGTTCATTCCGAACTTGATTTTGAATCTTTCTGCTCAAAACCTTGAAATACTACTCCTATGAGAGTACAATGTTGGTATGCTGAAAACGATTTATCATGGTTCTGAAAAAATTATTGAAAAGCCTCTTTTTGGATATGGAAAAACTTATAATGATTATGGGCTGGGATTTTATTGCACAGAAAGTATAGAGATGGCAAAGGAATGGGGGAGTTCAAAAAATCGTGACGGCTTTGCTAATATTTATCAAATTGAAACGGAAGGTCTTTCGATATTTGATTTGAATGATGAAAAGTATACGATTTTGCACTGGCTTGCAGTTCTTTTGGAAAACCGGGATTTTAACATCACTAATGCTTTGGCAAACGAAGCAAAAGAATATCTTTTGAAGAATTTTAGCGTTCCCTATAAAGACTTTGATATAATTACAGGGTATCGGGCGGATGACAGTTATTTTGCTTTTGCCCAGGATTTTATAAACGGAGCAATCTCTGTCCGTCAGCTTGGAAATGCTATGAAACTTGGGAATTTAGGCACTCAATTTGTTGTTAAAAGTGAAAAAGCATTTAAAAATATTGAATTTTTGGGATTTGAAATTGCAGAAAATAACATCTGGTTTTCCAGAAAAGAATTGCGTGATAAAACTGCACGCCGGCAGTATTTTGATATAGAAAAAAACAAACGACAGCGCGGTGATTTATATATTATTCAAATTCTTGATGAGGAGATAAAAGCTGATGATTCGCGCTTACGATAAAACCTATCTTTTAAATGCGCAGAGTAATCTTGGTTCTATGCTTGAATTTGCAGTCTGCGACCTTAAAGAAGATTTAACCTCTTTTTATCAGAAGTTTTTGCAGTCTGAAATATGTTCAAGGTTTGAAAACGGAGAATCAGGTGTAATTGCAGGAAAGTCAGGCATAGAACTTGCCGTTGAAATTCTAAAAGATGAAAAACTTGCTTCAAAATATCGTCCGGCTGCAAACAGAATGCCGGAATATTGGTGCGGCTGGGCTTTGGCATATTTTCAGTGGTTTTCAAATCTGACATTTCGGAATATTGACAGGCTGATTTCTATTGATGAAGTCCTTTCAATGTATTCACCGTATCACGAAATGGACATTTTGCAGTTTTGTGACAAGATGATTGAACTATATAATAATAGAAAGAAATTTACCAATTTAAAATTATTGCGCATTGATGCAGGGCTTTCTCAAAACGAATTAGCCGGACTTTCGGATATTCCTGTCCGCACAATTCAGCAGTATGAACAGAAGCAGAAAAACATAAATGCCGCCAAAGCAGAAACAGTTGTAAAACTCGCCAAAGCCCTGTGCACTTCCGTAGAAAGTTTGCTGGAAATTGGGTGAACTCCTGTAATATGAGTTGCAAACGGTGGCCGGCTTGCCGGCCACCGTTTGCCATAACAGATTACAGATTATGCAACTGTTACTTCTGAGTCGATGTTTGCAGTAAAGTAGGTGCTGCCTGGTTTTGTAACTATGCTTACACTGTAGTTTCCTGCTGAAAGGTCTGAAGGAACTGGAACTTCAACCACATTTGAACCCCTGCGGTTGTAGACAGAAAGTCTTGTAAGTCCGTTTTCGTTTTCAAAGAATACTCCCTGGTTTTCGTCTGAAATGTCGAAGCTGAGGTTTCTTCCATGCAGGCGGAGAGTTTTTCCGGAAGATACATTCAAAACTGGATTTTCGCTTGCGTCTGTATTCAGCACTGTAAGACGGTAAAGTTTTGCTTCTCCCGTGCAGTCTGGCACAACCTGCTTGTATTCAATCTTTGCCTTTACAGCTGAGGCTGCGGATTTGCTTGGATTGAATGTAAAGCCTAGCGTGTGGTTTCCGCTTCCAGGCGTAAAACTGTCCTGAATGTTGCTGCAAGTTCCTGTTGCGTTTACCCTTATGGTTCCAAACGGCAGTTCTATATTATATCCTTTGGCAAGGTATTTCACGACTATTGTTTCCATTACAGAAAGCATACCAAGATAATCTGCTTCTGTGAACGAAGAGTTCCAGTCATTCATTTCACCCGCAAGGTCTGCCGGTTTGAGTGTTTGTGAGCACGAACTTCTAAAGCAGAAGCCGTCTTTTGATTCATCCGCTGCAAACGGATTTTTTATTGTCTTAATTGTAAGCATATTATGCCCTCCAAGTTGAATTATTGCTCCGAATTTTCTGGAGCAGGCGCTGAAAAATTCAGCATGACGGAAATAATCGCCGCCGTACGATTTTTTTTGACAAGGAGAGCCGTTATGTGATATAATTCTACCATCGTTTTAAGAGTATCACATTGTGGCTCTCAGTTAATTATAAGCTTGTTTAATTTGTGTTGGCGCACTTATTAAAACAGGCTTTTTTATTTCCATAGTATTTTCATATTACCTCCTTAGAAGCAAATTGCTTCATAAAACCTTGCTTCATGCCGTCAAAAAAACGTTTTTTATCGTTCTCTTTGGCAATGAGTTTTACAAAGTGGAACTGCTGCTCCGCTATAATCATAAACGTAGTAATTGCTGAAAACAGAATTGCTTCCGCTTCTCCGTGCATACTTTGTTCCGTGTGACCGAACAGTATATGTGCATACTCATGGAGTATTATCTGCATGATTTCTACCGCATTTTTTGTATCATTATAGGCAATCATACGGCATACCCTGTTTGTTTCTTTGTCTGTATCTACAAGGCACAGTCCTTCATTCCACAGGCTTAAAGAAATCTTTTGCAGTTCCAGAAGGTTGTTTTCCTTGAAGAGTGAATATGCCTTCAGCATAATTCCTTCATCAGATATAACCTTCTGATAGTCAAAGTCGTCTTTCCAGTATTCTTCATCGCTTAAAAACTGGATTGCAAGCAGGATAATTTCAGTTACCCTCCAGCTTGGAAGCGTGTAAGTCTGTCTGACATTTTTTGCTTTTTTAATTTTTAAAAGCTTACTTTCTTCAATAGAACTGTCCAATAAAAACCTCCATGTTATGCATTTATTTTAAGACTTGTCTTGAGCCGTCTTGTACTCGTCCATAAGAATTTCAATCAGCTTTTTTTTCTGATTTAAGCTCAGGTTGTCTTTGCTGCTTGCAAGAAGAACCTGGAGCTGTTCATAACCGTAATTGTTATCATTGCCGGTCAGATAGTCGCTCGTTGTGTGAAGAATATTTGCGATGTTCGCAAGTATTTCCGTTTTTGGCAGCCGCTCGCTTGTCATATAGCGGCTGAACGCTGCCTCTGTAATACCGCACAGTTCACAAAGTTTTTTTTGTGAAAAGCGCTGTTCCTGCATTAGTTCCTTTACCCTCCTTGAAAAAATTGTAGTTTTCTCATTTTCCATAGAGCCTTCTCCTGTTTAGGCTGAAATTATGAAACCCGCGGTTTCCTTAAGTTTGAAAGGCGGGAGCAGTGGTGCGCCTTTCGTATATAAATATATTATACTTTCGGTAAAATGTCAAGAAAAAGTATGTATTTTATTTGCCAAAAGTATAATAAAATCTGCACAATAGTCTTGCAAGCTTTAGTGAACAATGTTAAATGATTTTCAGAATAATTTTCATAGACTTTTAAAATTATTATTTAAGGCTGTAAGAATAATATTTATAGACTATCAGAATAATTATGATAGGCTGTCAGAATAATGTTTATAGGCTATTAGAATGATTTGTCAGAAGTATTTTTCCTGTTCGTGTGATTCCAAAAAATTCTGTGTAATTCAGTAAAACAGAAAGCACAGCCCCTGGAAAACAGCGGAAGATTTTTTTGTTTGGGTGAATGAAATTTAGAAAGTGCCTATTATATAGAAGAATTTGAATTATAATTTTCTAAGTAAGCATTGCCGGCATTCATAAATCTATACTGCAAAGGATGTTAATCATCAGGATTTTTGCAGATTGAGTCGATTAATGAACCTACAATAGTTCTGTCGCGGGTAGACATTGATTCAAGCTTATCTGCCATTTTTCGAACGTCAGGGGAATATGTTTTTTCATTTTTGGCCGTAGTTTTTTTTCCTGTTACAAGGTACTCAACAGAAACATTGAGGGCATCTGCGATTTTTACAGCAATATCTGCGGAGGGAATGGAACTGTTTTCTTTGAGATAATTGCTTATAGAACCGGCATTCAGCCCGGCTTTTGCAGCCAGCTCCTTTATGAGCAGTCCCTGGTAAGAAATCTCATCCCTTAAGTTTTCTTTAAATCCCATATTTTGATTGTACGTTAATTTACGGATTAAGAATTGATTTGAAGTAAATATACGTTTATAATCCCATGAGCGTATATTTACGTTCGAGTTAATTAAAAACGTATAAATACGTTGATTGAAGTTACACGACGAAAAAAGTTTCGGCTTTCGAGATGTGTAATTCGTCCGCATCAAGCGGACTATCTAATCGTTGGTTTGCAGAATTTTTTTTCTGAAAAAGACAAAAATCTTGCAGAAAAACACAAAAATTTTGCAAAAAATTTTTCACCTAAAGGGTATACCCTTTAGGCGGTTGAGTCAACCGCCTAAAAAACTTTTCATCGCTTCGCTCGAAAAGTTTTTTAGATATTGT
>NZ_JBJETK010000027.1:0-74893 GCF_051883275.1 Treponema sp.
TGGAATCAGGAACTTCATGGTATTGACAAATATCATAGGAGTTCGGAATGACAGTGTAAAGTTTGCGGAACGGACAGTTTTTAAAAAATTTCAGCAATATATAAGTAAACCCCAAAAACTTACATGGAGAACAGATTGAACTACTACCTACAAAAATCGCTGGAAGCGCAGTGGAAAAACGCATCGCTTTCGAACAACTTTATCTTCTGCCGCGTGATGAGCGAAAATTTGCTTATGCAAAGATTTTCTTGAAATGCTCCTGAACATCCAGATTGAGCGGCTGGAACTTTCGCAGGCAGAAAAGACAATCGACGTGGACTTCCTTTCAAAAGGCGTGCGCTTTGACGTTTACGTAAAGGACGGAACGAAGAAAAAATGCAAGGAAAATGAAAACAAAAAATATTCCTGATGATGTCATTGACGAATGTACCGGTCTTTTCCTGGAGCAGGTGGCGGAGCTGTAGTTTCTGAAAAAATGGCTTTGGCAATATAGAAAAAACACATTTCAAAAACTCAGTTTTGTCTAAGCACTATTGTTTTTTTGAAAAAAAAATTGCAAAAAGCGGTCTTCAGTTATTGACACAACTTATTATATCGTATATATTTCTTACATCAGCTTGGTTAACCGCCAGTTGATTATCTGCTGCTTTAGCTCAGTTGGTAGAGCACGTGATTTGTAATCTCGGGGTCGTGGGTCCAAGTCCTACAAGCAGCTTTCCGGGGAGTTTCCCGAGTGGTCAAAGGGGGCAGACTGTAAATCTGTTGGTTTTCCTTCGTAGGTTCGAATCCTTCACTCCCCAGTTCAGGCACTAACTTGTTTAGTGTCTTTTTTTATTTTAAAGTATTTCAGCCGGATTTCTACTAAATCAAAAAAACACATTTAACTGCGTATAATTTCAAGAAACAAAAAAAGCGGCACACCTTGATGTGCGAATCAAGATATGCCGCTCTCATAAGAAAATCCAAGAGGCTACTTGCGCTTAAGATACTTTATGCTGTCAAGCGCAACAGCGGCTATGATGATAAATCCCTTGAATACAAACTGAAGGTTTGTGTCTATTCCGAGGAAGGTAAGGCAGTATGTAAGGCTTGTAAAGATTATAACGCCCAGAACAGCGCCGCCTATTTTTCCTATTCCGCCGTTGAACGAAATACCTCCGACAACACAGGCTGCAATCGCATCAAGCTCATAGCCCTGCCCTGTTCCTGCGCTTGCATTCGCTTTAAACGCCTCAAAGAATGCGCCGAATCCGTAGAAAATTCCAGCCATTACAAACACGCCCAGTGTAACCTTGAACACGCTGATTCCGCTCACACTGGCAGCCTCGGAGTTTCCGCCTACAGCGTACATGTTTTTTCCGAATGTTGTCTTGTTCCAGATAAACCATGCGACTGTAATTGCAACAGCTGCCGGTATTATCAGCTTGGGGAATGTCACAAGCTCTCCGTTTATAACGCCCAGAACCCATCTTCCGCCGAGCAGATCCTTTATTCCGCTGTCAATCGAGCCAACAGGAGTTCCGCTTGTTCCAAAGAACAAAAGACCGTAGATAATAAGCTGTGTTGCAAGCGTTGAAATAAACGGATGAATTTTCAGGCGCGCAGAAAAGACACCTGCAAAGGCGCTGAACAGAACGCACAGGAACACGGAAGAAAAAAGCGCCATTAGCACGCGGACTGCCATTGGAATTGCAGAAAAATCCCACGGCCCCATTCCAAAGAAAGTTACGATATTCTGCCCCGGATGAAGCACAAGGCCTGTAACAACTGCACCAAGAGCAACCATGCGCCCAACACTGAGGTCGGTTCCTGCAAGAAGAATAAGCCCTGCTACGCCGAGCGCATAGAACATTCTGGTTGAGGACTGCTCAAGAATTGTAAAGATATTCGGCAGCGAAAGAAGATTTCCGTTTCCTGAAAGAGGCGCAAGAATAATGCAGACAATAAAGAACACAAGAATCGCAAGGTAAAGTCCGTTGTCAAGGAAGAACTTTGAAAGCTTGAATTTGTATATGTAGTCATTCAGGCTCAGCATAAAGTCTTCAGTGAACTTGCTTTTTCCGTTGCGCAGGCTCCTGTTCTTCTGAACATGGTCAACAAACGCCTGGTTCTTTGCGCCCTTGCACCGCTCCACCGCAGAGGCGAGCCGGCTTTTTGCATCGTACACAGCGGATTTTTTTTCGTACCGTGCAGCAGCAATCTCTTCCTTCATTTCCGCCGAAGAAATTCCAGATGCCCTGATAGAAGCTTCGCGGCTGGCAAAGTCAAGGCGGATTTTCTGAATTTCCTGCGCAAAGTTCTGCTTCTGCTCTGCGATTGCGGCATTTTCAGTCTGCGCAACACGGCTTATATATTCCCTGGAAAGCGAGTCAGCATAGGCAACCGCTTCTTTTTCCAGGCGGCTCTCTTCATCGCGGTTTTTCTGAGCAGTCAGGCGGGCTTCTTCAATCTTGCCTCTGCACTCCGCAAGCCTCTTCTGCCTTTCTGCGGAATAAAGCATCTTGTCCTTCCGTATGGAAAGCATTTCCTGGTGAAGCTCCGCGATTCTGTTCAATCCGTCCTTTCTGAGGGCAAGAAGCGCGTCTGAATATTCCCTAAGCTTTTTGTCCTCATCCAGAGACTGTATTTCTGAAGCATCGTTGCTATTGTTCATATTAATACTCCCGTAAAAAGTCAGTGTTTTTATCCTGTGTCACAGGTACATTGCAGAAAGCCTGAGCAAGGCCTCCTGATCTGTTGCCTTTGTGTCCACAATTCCCGCAAGACGATGGTTTGACATGACGGCGATTCTGTTTGTAATTCCAAGAATTTCCGGCATCTCGCTTGAAACAACAATTATTGTCTTTCCTTCCTTTGCCATGCGTATAATCAGCTGGTAAATCTCGTACTTTGCGCCAACGTCAATTCCACGTGTAGGCTCATCAAGAAGAAGAACCTGGGGCTGCCGCTCAAGCCATTTTCCGATTATAACCTTCTGCTGGTTGCCTCCGCTGAGGGAGCTTATAAGCTCATCCGCGGAAACACATTTTGTATGCATTGTTCTTATCTCGCGGTTTGCGGCTTCCTGCATCTTGCGTCTGGAAAGAACGCCCAGCGTTTTATAGCTGCCCAGATTGGTTATCGTCGTGTTGAATTCGATTGTATCCTTTGCGAACATTCCGTTCAGCTTCCGCTCCTCGGTTACAAGCGCAAAGCTGTAGTCCATGGCTTCCCGGCTGTTTCTGAACCGAAGCTTTCTGCCGTTCAAAATGATTTCACCGGAGGCTATAGTCCTTATGCCAAAAAGAGACTCCAGAAGCTCGCTCCGCCCTGCCCCGACAAGACCGTACAGCCCGAAAATTTCGCCCTTTCTGACTGTAAAAGAAATATCCTCCAGAACAGGCTCATATTTTGTGGTAAGCCCGCGCACCTCAAGGAAATTTTCACCGGGAACATTGTCCACGTCGGGAAAACGCTTGTCCAGGGAGCGGCCTACCATGGCGGAAATAAGCTCATCCATGCCGGTCTGCTCCACAGGCTTTGAAAGAATCATCTTGCCGTCTCTGAGAACTGCGATTTCATTGCAGATCTGGAAAATCTCATCCATCTTGTGTGAAATATAGACAAACGAGACTCCTTTTTTTCTAAGATCGTCCACTATGGAGAAAAGCTTTCTCACTTCGCGCTCTGTAAGGGAAGATGTCGGCTCATCCAGAACTATTATCTTTGCATCATAGGAAACAGCCTTTGCTATTTCCACCATCTGCCTCTGCGACACTGACATTGTGCGCATAACAGTCTTTGGATTCACATTCATGCTCAGGGAAGAAAACAGATTGCCGGCTTCCTTGAGCATTTTTGCCTCGTCTACAATTCCAGCCCGCGTTGGATAGCGGCCCAGGAACAGGTTGTCTGTGACAGTGCGGTCAAGGCACTGGTTGAGCTCCTGGTGCACCATGGCAACTCCGTTTTCAAGAGCCTCCTTTGGGTTCTTGAAATTCACAGGCTTCCCGGCAAGGCTGATAGTCCCCTCGTCCTTTGCATATATGCCGAAAAGGCATTTCATCATAGTGGACTTTCCGGCTCCGTTCTCTCCCATAAGTCCCAGAACAGTGCCTTTTTTCACAGTAAGATTTATACCGTCAAGGACCTTGTTCTTTGCAAATGATTTTGAAAGGTTCTTTATTTCCAGAACTATATCGTCCATAACGCGCCCCTATTTCGTGGTAAAAAACAGGAGCCGCCCAAGAAGAACTGCGCGCTGAAAAAATTTTCCGCATACGCAGCCAAGCAAAGACAGCTCCCCGCTTACAGGAATCTCAATAAAATTCCCGATGCAGACTGACAAAGCCCGCCGAACCAGCCGGCGGAGGTACATTTTAGTACTTGAGCTTGTCAGTGTAGTCTCTTCCAGAATTTGTCTTAACCATATTCACAGCAAAAGCATCATAATTGTTGAGGTTTGTAAAGCGGTCAAGGCAGCTTGATTCATTCTGTCCGTCTCCCTGAACAACTGTAAGGTCAATGTTCAAAAGAGGAGCATAATACTGCAAAGCCGGAAGATATGAAGAAGAAAGGAAGTTGTCAGCAGAATTGTAGATTGTAAGAAGAACTTTCTTTGAAGGCGCCTGTGTCTTGCTGATTCCTGAATCACGGTTTCCTGCTGTGTACTGCTGCCAGTTTTCTGTGTTTACGCCTGAGTTCTCAGCAAGGAGAGCCTTTGTGCCTGAAACATACTGAACAGGAGCTGAAATCTTATTGCCGTAAGCGTCAGGCTCTGAAATTCCCTTTGTATAAACAGCCTCGCCTTCAAGTCCGTCAAGAAGATTGCGGAGAACCTGGAGAGTTGCTGTAGCCTGGGCATCAACGTTCTGAGAAACAGTTCCTGTGAGTTTTCCTGCGCCGATAGCTTCAATAGCATCCGCATTGGCATCATAGCCGAACACTGGAACTCCGGCAGGATAGTTTGAAGCCTGGAGACAGCCCATTGCCATTCCGTCATTGTTTGAAACAACCATGTCGAGCTGGTTTCCGAACTTTGTAGCCCATCCGCCCATAGCTTCTGTTGCGGCATTTGCATTCCATGTAGAGCCGTCAGTTCCGGTCATAGCCTTGCCTTCAAGCTCCACAACCTTTAAGTCACGTCCGCCCACATTGACAGTGCCTTCCTTTACTTTTCCAGGGTCGCTGGAGCCGTCCCAAGTTCCAAGAGCCTTGCGGATTCCCTCTGTGCGGGCCTTGGAGTCATTGTGTCCGACATCTCCGATGCAGAGAACATATCCTATTACTCCGTCTCCGTTGCGGTCAATAACAGCAGGATCGGCAGAAGCAAGGAAGTCAACAATAAGCTTGCCCTGAACAGCACCGCCGCCGGCAGCATCAAAGCCAACATAATAGGTCTTGTCATTCCAGTTCATGGAAGCATTATCAATTTCGCCTGTTGTAGGATCAGAAGGCTGTCTGTTGAAGAATACCAGAGGCTTGTCCTTGTTCATTACAACATTTCCGCCGGCCTTTGAGCATCCTGTAAAAACTGCGCTGCAAAGCATAGCTACGCCGAGCACAGAATAAACTGTTCTTTTCATATTTTTTCCTCCAAAAAATACTTACTGAAACACAAATTTGTGTTCGTTAACATATTATTTATACTTCTGTTTTTGCATGCTGTCAAATTTTATTTTCAAAACCCTGCAAAAATAAAGAAAAAACGGCAATCAGCGCGGGAAAAATTTCCTGCCTTCCAGAATTTTCAAAACAATCTTCCCAAAAAATAAAACAAAATCCGCATTATATTTTGGAGCGCGCAAAATATTTGCAGAAAAAAACAAACAGTGCTAGAATGTGTACGTAAACAGTTTGAAAAAGTAAACGAACCTCCTAAGGCAAGACTTTTTGAAGGTTCAAAAAAGAGGCTGCGGAATGACAATATCAGGTATTGCAGAAAAAGCAGGAGTCTCAATAGGAACAGTAGACAGGGTTCTCCACAACCGGGGGAATGTTTCAAGCAAGGCAAGGCAGGCAGTTGAGGCAGTCATACAGGAGTACGGCTACACGCCAAATCCGCTTGCCCGGACACTAAAGCAGAACAAGGAGTTTACCATAGGCGTTGCGATTCCCCCTCCCGGCTCAGGAAGCGGCTACTGGACAATGGTCGCCGACGGAATAAAAAACGCTGAATCCGCCCTGTCCCCGTTCTGCATAAAAGTTGAATTCGCGCACTTTGACAGAATGAAGGCAGGAAGCATGAAAAAAGCCGTGGAAGACCTCATAGCCTCAAAGCGAATCCAGGCGCTTGTGGTTCCGCCCATCATGCCGCAGGAAACAGAGGAGCTTTCGAAGACCCTGGAAATTCCCTACGTGTTCATTGACTCGCCGCTGCCCAAGGCTTCTCCGCTCACAACAATAGCGCAGAATCCCTTTCAGGCCGGACTGTGCGCGGCAAAGATAATGAAGCTGCTGAAGGGAAACGGAGTTTTTTCATCTGTAAGGTGTTACCAGGATGCTTACAACCTCAGGGAAAGGCACAGGGGATTTTCAGAGTACTTCAAGAACAAGGCAGGATGCAGGGTTGTGGAGTCTGTGTGCCAGGGAAAAACAAACACTGAAATCTTCGACTTTATGGACAATCTTTTCAGGACAGAGCCTGACATAAGCGGAATTTTCGCAACGCACACTGAAGGCTTTGTCATCGGGCAGTACCTGAGCTATACCAACAGAAAAGAAAAAGTTGCCCTCATAAGCTACGACATGCAGAAGGAAAACAGGCAGGGGCTTATGGAAGGAAACATAGACTGCATAATCTCGCAGCGGCCGGAATACCAGGGCTACACAAGCCTCCATGAGCTTTTCAAGAGCAGAATTCTGATGAAAAGGATCCCTGAAAAAATTCCTGTTCCGATAGACATAATTTTCAGGGAAAACGCCGGAGACTATCAATCCCTGCGCTGAAAAAAAAGCCCCGGAAAGCTTTGCCTTCCGGGGCTGATTTATCTGCCGTCTCAGTTCAGGACTAGCCTACCACGACAGACACAGAAACAACTTTTGCTCCGCTGTCCGCAACAACAGTAGTTCCATTAGCCTTTCCGCCTGAAACAACTTCAACTTTTACATCTCCGTCATTCCTGTTGTTCTTGACAGTGATCTTGTATTCAACACCGCGGAATTTGCGTGTCATTTCAGCTGTCTTAACATGCGACGGAAGACGAGGCTCCACAACAAGACCTTCGTAGCTCGGGCGCAGACCGCAAAGATACTGGCTCAGCGCAACAAAGTTCCATGCAGCAGTTCCAGTGAGCCAGGAATTCTTTGCCTCTCCTTCGCGGCGGGCTTCTTTTCCTGCAACCATCTGGCTGTAGACATAAGGCTCTGTGCGGTGGATTTCTGAGAATTCCTCCACGTATGCAGGAGCAATCTTCTTATAGTGCTCAAAAGCATCCTGAGGACGGCCGTTCACAACTTCGCCGATAATCACCCACGGATTATTGTGGCAGAAAATTCCTCCGTTTTCCTTGTATCCAGGCGGATATGATGAAACCTCGCCAAGTTCAACATGGTAATCCTGGTATGCAGGCCAGCAGATTACAATTCCGTACTTGGAGTCAAGGTATTTCTTTACGCTGTCAAGGGATTTTTCAGGATAGCCCTTTGACTTTCCAACCTGTGCCATTGTTCCGAATCCCTGGGACTCAATGAAGATTTTTCCGTCCTTACATTCCTTGGAACCGATTTTGTTTCCGGCGTCATCATAGGCGCGGACATACCATTCTCCGTCCCATCCGGCTGTGCAGATTGCCTCCTCCATTTTTTTGGCGGCTTCCTCTGCAAAGCGGGCTTCCTCTTCATCTCCCTGAAGACGGCACATCGCGGCATAGTCGGGAGTAACGTATACGAACATTTCGGCAATCATGACAGATTCCGCGTTCTTGCCTTCCTTGTTTGTGCAGGTCTGGAAAGAATCGTTCGGATTCATGCTGAAACAGTTGAGGTTCAGGCAGTCGTTCCAGTCAGCGCGTCCGATAAGAGGAAGTCCGTGGGGTCCCATGTGCGTAGTTATGTAGCGGTATGAGCGCTTGAGATGCTCGTACATTGTCGCCTTGTTTGTCTCGCTGTTGTCAAACGGAACCATCTCGTTGAGGAAGTCCTTGTCGCCGGTTTCGCAGATATAGCGGCCCACGCCAAGCACAAGCCAGAGCGGATCATCGTTGAAATTAGAGCCGATGTCAGCATTTCCGCGCTTTGTGAGAGGCTGGAACTGATGGTAAGCAGAGCCGTCCTCAAACTGTGTAGCGGCAACATCAAAAAGGCGCTCGCGGATTCTTGAGTTTGGAAGCTGGTGCGCTGCTCCAAGCATATCCTGGGAAGTATCGCGGAAGCCCATTCCACGCCCGATTCCGCTTTCAAAATATGAAGCAGAGCGGGCAAAGTTGTATGTAACAACACACTGATACTGGTTCCACAGCGCCATGCGGTCAAGCTTTTCGTCACCTGTCTTGAGCGTAAAGTGTGAAAGAATCTCATTCCAGAATTCCTTGAGGACTGCGAATTCCTTTTCAACCTTTTCCCTTGTGCTGAAACGCTCCTGAATCTCATAGGCCTTCTGCTTGTTGATGATTCCGCTGGCTGTATTTGTGCGGAGAAGCTCGCCTTTTGTCTGCGAAGTCCACTTCTTGTCCTGGTCATTTTCAACATAGCCTAGAACAAACACAAATGTCTTTTCCTCGCCTGCCTTCAAAGACACATTCAGGCGGTGTGAAGCAATCGGACTCCATCCGTCAGCCACAGAATTTCCGCTCTTTCCTTCCATAACGGTTTTCGGGGCTGAAAGCGGGTTGTAAAGTCCCAGCCATGTTTCACGGTCAGTATCAAAGCCGTCAACAGGAGCATTCACAGAATAGAAAGTAAAATGATTGCGCCTCTCACGGTACTCTGTCTTATGATAAATAACGCTGCCTTCAATCTCAACTTCTCCGGTTGAAAAGTTTCTCTGGAAATTCTGGCAGTCGTCGGAAGCATTGTAAAGACACCATTCAATAAACGAAACAAGAGAAAGATTCTTCCCAGAGCTTCCCTCATTGCGGAGTGTCACCATTTCAACTTCGCAGTTGACGCCGTTGGGAACCATGCAAAGAACCTCAGCGGAAACGTCATTTTTTCTGGAAGCAAATTTTGTGTATCCAAAGCCATGGCGACACTCATAGCTGTCAAGAGGAGTCTGTGTTGGCTGCCATGCCGGATTCCAGACAGTATCTCCATCTTTTATATAGAAATAGCGGCCGTTAGAGTCAAGAGGAATATCATTGTAGCGGTAACGGGTCAGTCGGCGCAGGCGCGCATCCGTGTAAAATGCATAACCACCGGCTGTATTGGAAATAAGAGAAAAAAACTTCTCGTTTCCAAGGTAGTTAATCCACGGATAGGGTGTCTGCGGAGTTTCAATGACGTATTCTCTGTTCACGTCATCATAGTGTCCAAATTTCATAACTTTTCCTTCTTTTAGTTAATCTAAAATTCCTGCCGCCAAATTGGAAGCAAAAATTTCAGCAAATTTTACCATGCTGTATATCAAAAGTCAAAGGGATTTTTAGACGGAAGACACCGGCAAATCCCGCGTTTTCTTAGAATTCCACAGGGAGATTGCATTTTTGCAAACGAAAAATGGTGTACAATAAGTTCAACTCAAAGTAATGTATCATCAATACAATTCCACGAGGTAAAATATGGTATTAAGTGAAAAACTTGCGATGCTTCGCAAACAGAACGGACTTTCGCAGGAACAGCTCGCAGAAAAACTCAAAATTGCGCGCCAGACTGTAAGCAAATGGGAAACAGGCCTTGCAATCCCGGAACTTGACGGACTTATTTCTTTGAGCCGGCTTTACGGAATTCCGATTGACAGAATCGTAAAAAATGACGATGACTGCAATTTAAAGCTTTCGCCTGCCCCGGAGGGAAACACGGCAGACTGGATTTCGTTTCTAATTCGCGCAAAGCGAAACTGCTATGCAGGACACGGCGCAGAAGTCGAGCCGAGCCGCCCTAAATCGCACGATTTAAAATACGCAGAAAACAACCTGCTTTATATAGATACTTACATCGGCGGCGAAAAATTTGCAGGCGAAGAAGCTCTGTGGCAGAACGGAATCCCTGTCTGGGCAATGAACTACTGCGGAAGGGTAACAGGCGAACATTTTTCAGGCGATTTCCTGAAAGAAGCGCTCTACAACGTTCCCGCCCAAATGTGCTATCGCGGCCCGGAACTTTACCAGAACGGCGATTACGTCTATCACTGCAAGGCAGAAGGCAGCTTTGAATGGTATCAGGGCTACGAGGACATTTTTTATTCTGACAGAAAAATTTACGAATTATATTTCCACGGCGGGCTAATCCAGTGATTTCTTTCACTAGATACAAACAGAACTTTTTCAAGACTTCCTTGTTTTTTTCAGCGCAGTTGAATATAATTTATGTATGAAAAAATTTGCATTTGTGTTTTTTTTAGCGCTCCTTATTCCAGCCGCACTACAGGCAAAAGACACCGCGGAAGACTACGAGCTTCTTGCGGCGCAGGGAACTGAAGACGAAATCACCCAGGCATTCAAGGAAAACAGAAACCTTGCCTCCCAGGTATTTGGAAAAGACAGGGAAACTTTCCTTATGCTCGCCCTCAAGAACAACAGGGATCCAGCCATAATAAAGCTTTGCCTTGACAGGGAGTCAAACCCCGCCGCAAAAACAAAAAGCGGAAAGACACCGCTTATGTTCGCCGCGCAGTACTCCAGCAGCACGGAGATTATAGAACTTCTTATTCAGAGCGGAACAATTCTCAAGCGCAGCAGGGACTCAAGGATTCTGCAGAAGGACAAGAGCGGAATGAACTCGTTTTCCTATGCAAGGATGAATCCGGACTACAGCATCTACAAAAAACTCCTTGAGTACACGGAAGATCCGGCAGGACTGTATGTTCCAGAAACAGCAAACCAGAGCGAAGCTTCACAGGAAGAAGCAGACCAAGCCCAGAACACAGAGATGCAGAATTCTGAAAGCGCGAAAAAAACAGAGATTCAGCAATATGCAAGCGTATTTCTCCTGGACTATTCAGAAGACACAGAAGCCGCAAATGAGCAGCCTGTAAAAAAGGCTGAGATTATAGAAAACCCGAACGAGGCTGACAAAAACGGCGTCACTCTTTTAATGAAAGCCGCCAAAGCTGGAAACGACTGGGATGCAGGGCTTCTTCTAAAAAGCGGTGCAGATGTGAATCTCCGCGACAAGGATGACTGGACAGCCCTTATGTATGCCGCCCGCTACCAGAACAGCACCAGCATAATAAACATGCTCATAGAAAACGGAGCCTACATCAGGGTCAGAAACAAATTCAATGCCACGCCTCTTCTTATGGCGGCGGACTATTCCCAGAATCCCGAAATAATTTCCATTCTCCTCAAAAACAGAAGTGTCACCGAGGACGAAGTTTTCAGGGCGTTTATCTTTGCCATAACAGGAAATTCAAATTCCGAGCATATCCGCGCGGCAAAAATACAAATCTTCCTTGACATGGGAATTCCCCTGAACCGTCTTTGGAAAGGCCAGTCGCCGCTGATGTATGCAGCCCAGCACTGTAGCTCCACTTCAGTTTTAAAGTTGCTCATGGATGCAGGCGCAAACCCGACATTCCAGGATGAAAACGGAAAAACAGCCTTTGACTATGCAAAGACAAATAAACGGCTTGAGCACGATGATATATTCTGGTCGCTCAACGGAGCTGAATAACAATGAGGATTACAGGAGGAAAGCTAAAAGGCCGCATTACGGAAACTCCCTACGGCAAAATGGAAATCCGCCCTGCCATGGACAAGATGAGGGAATCTGTCTTCAATATAATAGGAGATTCCCTTAAAGGAAAGTCTTTCCTTGATTTATTCAGCGGCTCAGGCACAATCGCAATCGAAGCTGTTTCACACGGAGCCGCAAATGTATCACTCTGCGAAATGGACAAATCAAAGGCAAGAACCGTCCTTAAAAACGTCAAGATGGCAGAGGAAATCGGAGTACGCATCAGCTGCCATTTTCTGTCAGTGGAGCTTTTTCTGAAACGCTGCAAGGAAAAATTCGACTTTATATTCCTGGATCCTCCGTTTCCATACAAATTCAGGGAGGAGCTTGTAAAAACAGCAGGCGAAAGAAAGCTTCTTACAGAAAACGGACAGCTTCTGATTCATTATCCGGCAGAAAGCCCCCTTCCCGACCGAATAGGAAATCTTGTGCTTTCTGACAAGCGCATATACGGCCGTTCGACAGTGAATTTCTACAAGTACGAAGAGTCCGCCGCGCCGGAAGCAAAATAAATTTTTCTTGCAGACGGACACGGATTATACAACGGTTCCATAAAAACCATTGCTTGACAAATCAAAATAACAAGTTAAAATTAAAGTGGCATTTTATATGAAGGTGAAAGCCGATGACAGATAATTTAAAAAACAAGGACTCCTCAATTCCCAATGAGCTGAAGTTTATAAAAACATCCGATATGCCTCTTGACGGACTTTCAGATCCTCAGAAAGTCGCTCTGAATAGAAAGGCAAATGCGCTGCTTAACGAGGGCAATGTTGAAATGGCAAAGCGGATTTTTATAACAACAGGATACTCTGACGGGCTTACAAGGATTGGCGACAGCTATATAAAGGAAAACAACTATCTGGAAGCTCTGAAAATGTATCTGCTTGCACACAATAAAAGGAAAACAGAGCCGATTATAGAAAAAATATCCCAGACCGTATCTGTTATGCTCAAAAGCTAGAGAGGTAAAAAAATGTCCGAAGAACTCAAACCAGACGAATTCAATTTTTCCCAAGCCCATGACTATAGCCAGAATTTTTCCGCGGACACAACTGCAATCAGCGATCTATCAAAGAAAGGCTATCTGTATTTAAAGGATAATAATATAAAGAAAGCAATAGAGGCATTCAGGCAAATTCTGCTTATCGAGGAAGACAACAACTATGCGCTTGTGGGGCTTGGCGACAGCGAGCGCAAGCAGGGACACTACAAGGAAGCCATAGACTACTATTCAAAATGCCTTTCATGCCACCCCGGAAACAACTATGCCCTGTTCGGTCTGGCAGACTGCTACAAGGCAATAAACCAGTACCACAAGGCAATAGAAATATGGGAGCAGTATCTTGTCCATGATGACACAAACATAACAGTCCTGACAAGAGTAGCTGATGCCTACAGAAAAATCAGGGACTTCAGAAAATCAAAAAGCCTGTACCTGAAAGTTCTTGACATGGAAGAAAACAATGCCTATGCGCTCATAGGGCTTGGACATCTCCACTATGATTTCAAGGAATACAAGGATGCGCTTTTTTACTGGACTCGCATGCTGGAAATGAATCCTCTGCACGTGGACATACGCGTTCTAACTTCAATAGGAAACTGCCACAGAAAAATAAAGACTTTTGAAAAAGGCCTCCCCTATTTTGAAAAAGCCCTTGAGTTTGACCCCAATAATTTTTATGCTCTCTTTGGAATCGCAGACTGCTACAGGGGAATGAACCAGCAGTTCCGCTCCATCGACTACTGGAACAGAATTCTTGAGCTTGACCCCAAAAACAAAGTCATTCTCACACGCACAGGAGATGCCTACCGCAATACCGGGGATTACGCCACAGCTGCGGAATACTACAACCGCGCCATGGACATAGACTTTGACATCTATGCAGCGCTCGGACTTGCTCTGATATGCAAGGGTGAAGGCAAATTCAAAGAAGCCGCGGACAGGCTTCAGCAGCTTGTAAACGGAGATCCAAAGAACTACAGGCTTTATATAGACCTTGCGGACTGCTACCTTAAAATGGGAAAAAAGAAGGAAGCCCTGGAAACTCTCCAGTCATTCCAGAGGCTGGGAATAAAAAACCAGGCGGTAAACGACTTTGCCGAACAAATTCAGGCCGGCTGAAAAAATTTGTGAAAAAAATGGAACAGAAAATACCGCTTTCAGGACTTTTCCCTGAGGAAATTGAAGAAAAGCTCAGCTTGTCGCCTTCATTCCGCGCGCGCCAGATTTACGAATGGATTTCAAAAGGAGCAGATTCATTCAGCCAGATGACAAACATCAGCAAATCCACGCGGAATTTCCTGGAGGAAAACGCAGTCCTCAGGTCTTCAAAAGTAACACAAGTTTTAAAAGACCCCGATGGAACTATAAAGCTCCAGATTACACTAAGCGACGGCAGGGCGATAGAAACAGTTCTCCTCACAGACAAAGAGGGGCGCAAAACCGCCTGTGTAAGCTGCCAGGCCGGATGTGCAATGGGATGCGCTTTCTGCCAGACCGGTCAGCTGGGACTTGGAAGAAATCTTACGGCAGGTGAAATAACAGAGGAATTTCTTTTTCTTGAAAAGGAAGCCGGAACGCTTGACAACATTGTCTTTATGGGAATGGGAGAGCCGCTGCAAAATCTGGATGCAATAAGAAAAGCTGTGGCAGTCCTGACGGATAAAAAAGGAAGGTCTCTCAGCCCTCGAAGAATCACCCTGAGCACCTGCGGCCTTGTCAAGGGAATTTATGAGCTTGCGGAAAAAGGCCCATTTGTGAGGCTTGCGGTTTCACTTACCACAGCAGACCCGGTTTTACGGGAACAGCTCATGCCGACCGCAAAAGCAAATCCGCTGCCTGAGCTGAAAAAAGCCATAATGCACTACTCGCAGAAAACAGGAAAAAGAGTAACCCTGGAAGCCGCCCTGCTTTCAGGAAAAAACACAGGAAAAGAAAGCGCAAGCCGCATGGTGGAATTCGCATCAGGAATCGATGCCTACATAAACCTCATTCCGTGGAATCCCGTGCAGAACCTTCCATTCAAAACACCGTCAAGGGAAGAATGTGAGTCGTTCCTGAAAATTCTTGAAAATGCAAAACTGAAAGTGAACCTAAGAGTTCGCAGGGGAGCAAAAATCGGCGGAGCCTGCGGTCAGCTGGGGCGTTCAGCTTCGTGCGGCAGCAGTGAATTTGCTTGAAAAAATTATCAATCGATATTATAATACTTTAGATTTAAAATATTGCTAGGAGACGGAATATGCAGAAAAAGATTTATGTCACTGGAATGGATGATGACGCAGCTGCCGCAAAAGTTGATGCCGCGGTAAAGGCAGTCTCAGGCGTTACAAATGTGGTCTCTTCAGCAGCAAAGTGCCAGGTCTGTGTTGATTTTGATGAAAGTGCTGCCGGTATAGAAGATGCAATAAACGCAGCCATCAATTCAACTGGTGTAATAGCTATCGGCTGATTTTTCTATATGAAGATTACGATTCTTGACGGAAATGCCCTGAACCCCGGAGATCTTTCATGGTCTGTGCTTGAGCAGTTCGGGCAGGTTAATGTTTTTCCAAGAACAGAGGATTCTCTTGTTGCTGAAAGAATCGGAGACAGTGATGCGGTTCTTTTAAATAAAATAAATATCACAGAAGAAATACTCAGCAAGTGTCCCAATCTGAAATACATTGGAGTTCAGGCAACTGGCTACAATGTCATAGATCTGGAGGCATGCAGAAAGCATCATGTCACAGTAACAAATGTTCCTTCCTACAGCACAGCCGGAGTTGCGCAGCTTGTTTTTGCCTTTATAAGCGAATTTGCCTGCCGCACACAGCTTCATTCAGACAGCGTTATGTCAGGCGACTGGACAAGAAGCCCCGATTTCTGCTACTGGAAAGTTCCTCTCATCGAGCTTGAAGGCAAGAAGCTTGGAATTTTCGGTTACGGAAGCATAGGCTCAAGGGTTGCAAGAATCGCGGAAGCCTACGGAATGGAAGTTATTGTCTGCACAAGGACACAGAAGCCGGAAATAAAGCATCCTGTGGATTTGTCCACCCTGTTCAATGAGTCGGATTTTATATCGCTGCATGCTCCGCTGACAGAAAAAACACGCAATATTGTAAACAGAACAACTCTTTCTCTTATGAAAAAAACATCATTTCTTATAAATACTGCCCGCGGACCGCTTGTAAACGAAGCAGATGTCCGTGAATTTCTTGACAAGGGGAAAATAGCAGGATATGCAGCTGATGTTGTAAGCGAAGAGCCTATGAAAAAAGACAATCCGCTTTTGGGAGCGCCCAACTGCCTGATAACTCCGCACATAGCCTGGGCCGCTACAGAAACCCGTCAGAGGCTTTTAAATATTGTAGTTGAAAATATACGCTGCTTTATCAATGGAGCACCGCAGAATGTTGTTTCCAAGCCGTATTGACAATTTTAACATTGCTTAATAAACTTTAATTATACTAAAGTTTATTAAGAGAGGAAAATTTATGGGAAAGACTATCGCTCAAAAAATTTTTGAATCCCACCTGCTTGAAACACCTTTTAAGGGAACAAACATTCTTAAACTTGACAGAGTTTTCTGCCACGAAATCACAACTCCTATTGCAATCAATGATCTTGTTGAAAGAAACAAGGACAGGGTTTTTGACAGCACAAAAATAAAGGCTGTAATAGACCATGTGACACCTGCAAAGGACAGCAAATGCGCAATGCAGGAAAAAATTCTCCGTGACTGGGCCAGAAGGAACAGCATAAAGGATTTTTTTGACATCGGCGAAAACGGTGTATGCCACGCAATTTTCCCGGAAAAAGGTTTTGTCCGCCCGGGATTCACTGTAATCATGGGAGACAGCCACACCTGCACACACGGAGCTTTCGGAGCCTTTGCAGCTGGAGTCGGAACAACAGATCTGGAAGTCGGAATTTTAAAGGGAGTCTGCTCTTTCCGCGAGCCGAAAACCATAAAATTCATTCTTAACGGAAAACTCAAGGAAGGCGTATACGCAAAGGATGTAATCCTCTTCCTTATCGGACAGATTGGTGTAAACGGAGCCACAAACTGCGTTGCGGAATTCACAGGTCCTGTTATCGACAGCATGACAATGGAAGAAAGAATGACTGTCTGCAACATGGCTGTTGAAGCGGGAGCAACAAGCGGAATCTGCTTTCCTGACATGACAACAGTTGAGTACCTGTGGCCATTTATCAAGGATGAATTCTCTTCAAAGGAAGCCGCCCTCAGCGATTACAGCAAGTGGATTGATGATGCGGACGCTGAATATGAAAAGGTATATACCTTTGACCTGTCAGATCTTGAGCCTGTATGCACAGTGGAATACAAGCCTGACCAGATAAAAAAAGTTTCAGAAATGAAAGGCACAAAGGTAGATCAGGTTTATATCGGCTCATGCACAAACGGCAGAATCAGCGACCTGCGTGTGGCCGCCGCAATTTTAAAGGGTCATAGAATCGCAGAAAATGTGCGTGGAATTGTAAGCCCGGCGACACCTTTGGTTTATAAAATGGCACTCGAGGAAGGTCTTATAAAGATTTTCATGGATTCAGGATTCTGTGTCACAAACCCCACATGCGGAGCGTGCCTTGGAATGAGCAACGGAGTTCTTGCCGAGGGGGAAGTATGCGCTTCAACAACAAACCGCAATTTCAACGGCCGCATGGGAAAAGGCGGAATGGTTCATCTTATGAGCCCGGCAACTGCAGCAGCCACAGCCATTGCAGGAACAATCACTAATTCAAGCTTTTTTAAAGGCTGAAAATAAACAAAGACGAGGAACAAAATGAAACAGTTTGGTGGACAAGTTTTATTCTTGGATCGCTCAGATATTAACACTGACGAAATAATTCCTGCAAAGTATCTTACAGAAAATACCAAGCAGGCGCTTCAGCCGTATCTTCTTGAAGATTTAAAGCTCGATGGATTCAATCCAAAGACAGATGTTCTTGGAAAAAGAGTTATTATAACACGCGAGAATTTCGGCTGCGGTTCAAGCCGTGAGCATGCGCCTTGGGCTTTGGAAGTGAACGGAATCTACTGTGTAATCGCAGTGAATTTCGCACGCATTTTCCGCCAGAATATGTATAACTGCGGACTTCTTGCGCTCGACATGAGCAAAAAAGACATAGACGATATGTTCAGGACATTCGCCGACAAGGACACCGAATGTAAAATAGAGCAGAAAGAAGATGGCACATGGAAAGTAAAGCTCATAGCAGGTTCTCTTTCAAAAAGCTATCCATTCAAGCTTGAAGGCTTTGAAAAGGCGCTTGTTGAAAATGAAGGCTGGATAGGCTACGCTGACAAAAGATACTAAGGGAAGGCTTTGAATCCAGAGGCAGCTAAAAAAAATGCGATGTTCCAGGCCGCGCTATAACAGCCAGCCGGAATTCGCAGCATAAGTTTTTCACCGCAGGAATTTTCAGTTTCTGGACTTGAAATTTTTCGTGCAGGTAAAAAAACATAAGTTATCCCGAAAAATTTTTGTTTTTTCGGGATTTCCTATTGACAATTTTTTTTCACTGCTATATTATATTTTTCATAAGCAATGCGGCAGTCGTATAACGGCTTATTACCCCAGCCTTCCAAGCTGGAGACGAGGGTTCGACTCCCTTCTGCCGCTTTCAGGCCTTAGATTTTCTAAGGTCTTTTTTTTTGCTTAACCGTCATCAGCCTATAAACAGGAGGAAAAAATGAAAATTGCTGTTGCAGGAACTGGATACGTAGGGCTTTCAAATGCAATATTGCTTTCACAGCACAATGAGGTATTTGCAACTGATATAATTCAGGAAAAAGTTGATTTAATAAACAGCAGAAAATCGCCGATTGTGGACAAGGAAATCGAAGAATACCTTTCACAGAAAAATCTCAATCTCACTGCCACAACAGACACAAAACTTGCATACACAGACGCTGATTTTATCATTGTTTCCACTCCGACAAACTATGATCCGGACAAAAACTATTTTGACACAACATCAGTAGAAAGTGTCCTGAAGACAGTAAAAGAGATAAATCCAGATGCAACAATCGTTATAAAATCCACAATACCTGTTGGCTACACTGAAAAAATAAAAGCTGAAATGCAAATAAAAAACCTTCTGTTTTCTCCTGAATTCCTCAGGGAAGGTCATGCCCTCTATGATAACCTTTATCCATCCAGAATTGTGGTGAGTTTTCCCAAAAATCAGCCGGAGCTCAAGGAAAAAGCAGTTCAGTTTGCAGATCTTTTAAAAGAAGGCGCAATCAAAAAAGATGTTGAAACTCTTTATCCGAACTGCACAGAGGCGGAAGCCATAAAACTTTTTGCAAACACATATCTTGCGCTGCGTGTAGCATACTTCAATGAGCTTGATACTTACGCAGAGGCAAGAGGGCTGGACACAAACTCTATTATCAGAGGAATCTGCCTGGATCCGCGCATTGGTGATTTCTACAACAATCCTTCTTTCGGCTACGGCGGCTATTGTCTTCCAAAGGACACCAAGCAGCTTCTTGCAAACTACAAGGATGTTCCGCAGAATTTAATACATGCAATAGTCGAATCCAATTCAACACGAAAAGACTTTATCGCAGACCAGATTATTTCAAAAAAACCAAAACTGGTCGGTGTGTTCAGGCTTACAATGAAGGCAAACAGCGACAACTTCCGCCAAAGCTCAATTCAGGGAATAATGAAAAGAGTGAAGGCAAAGGGAATTCCTGTTGTGGTCTACGAGCCTTCATACAGCGGAGATGATTTTTTCAATTCAAAGGTAGTAAAAAATCTTGATGAATTCAAGAAAATGTGCGATATAATCATCTCAAACAGAATGGCGCCGGAGCTCAAGGATGTAAAAGAAAAAGTCTACACAAGAGACTTGTTCTCCCGCGACTAGCAGCAATCTGCATGCGGAGGCTTTCTATGATTTTGATAAACGGAAATTTTCTTTGCAGGAATCTCACAGGAATTGAAAGATTTGCATGGGAAATCTGCCGGCAAATGGATCTGAACCCTGAAGGCGCACAGGAAATTGCCCTTTATGCCCCCGCAAACGCCCGCATCATTCCTGAGTTCAAAAATATAAGAGTCATTGCATCCGGCAAGAAAATAAAAAGCTTTCCGCTCTGGGATATGTCTGTTTTTCCAAAAGCCTGCAAAAAGCTCGGAGCGACTGCCCTCAGTTTTTCAAATACGGCTCCCCTGGGAAAACAGTGCGGCTATGCTTTTCTTCATGACATCTATGCAAAGGACTTTCCAGGGGATTTCAAGACATTCAAGGACATTCTTATAAAGCTCTACTGCCGGATAAGCTACTGGAATATTGCAAAAAACGCAAAAAAAGTCCTTACAGTTTCAGAATTCAGCAGGGAAAGAATTGCAAAGGCCTATAAGATTCCGCCTGAAAGAATAGCCGTCATACCGAATGGCTGGGAGCACTTTGACTCAGTTTCGCCTGATTATTCTATTTTTGATTCCTTTCCCCTGCTGAAAAAAAACAGCTTTTACTTTACACTGGGAAGCCTTTCAAAGCGGAAAAACCTGCGCTGGATTGCCTCGTACGCAGAAAAAAATCCCGGGGAGCAATTCGCAGTTTCAGGAAAAGCAATCTCAGGGCTGGTTCCCAGGGAACTTGAATCCCTTAAGCTTCTGCCAAATGTAACTCTGCTGGGATATATCACAGACGGACAGGTCAAGGCTCTCATGGAAAACTGCCGGGCTTTTATATTTCCATCCTACTATGAAGGATTCGGAATTCCCCCTCTTGAAGCCCTTTCATGCGGCGCGAAAATCATAATCTCTCGCTCTGCCAGCCTGCCGGAAATCTACGGAAATTCCGCGCACTACATAGAATGGAACAGCACAGACTGTAGCCTTGAAAATCTTCTTGCGGAAAAAACAGAAGACAGCGCCGCCGTTTTGAAAAAATACACATATAAAAACGCCGCCGATTCACTAAAAAGAATCCTGATGGAATCCTAAAAAAACATCTGAAAAAAAAATTCAAAAAAATAAAAAAATATTAAAGTTTCCTCTGTATCATGCCGAAAATTATAATGAAAAACTATGGCTGTTCAACTTCGTAGAAGACATCAGCCAGGTTGATCAATGTAAAAGATTGCAGATGTAGCCTTGTAATGCAGATGTAGTCTTTTACAGTTTCAGACCAAAAGGATTTGGTCTTTTTATTCCATGGAGGAAAATTATGGTCATCAATCACAACATGTCCGCAATGTTTTCAAATCGTTCTTTGGGAGTAACACAGAATTCACTCCAGAAGGACATGGAAAAACTTTCTTCAGGCGAAAAAATCAACCGCGCTGGCGATGATGCTTCAGGACTTGCAGTTTCTGAAAAGATGAGATCCCAGATACGCGGCTTGAACCAGGCTTCAAGAAATGCAGCAAACGGAATCAGCTTCATCCAGACAACTGAAGGATACTTGCAGGAAACTACAGATATCATTCAGCGCATAAGAGAGCTTGCAGTTCAGTCTTCAAACGGAATTTACTCAGATGAAGACCGCATGCAGATTCAGGTTGAAGTAAGCCAGCTCATAGCAGAAGTAGACCGCATTGCATCTCAGGCGCAGTTCAATGGTATGAACATGCTTACAGGAAGATTTGCACGCCCTACTGGTGAAAACACACCTACAGCATCTATGTGGCTCCACATCGGCGCAAACATGGATCAGCGTATGTCTGTTTACATTGGAACTATGACAGCAGCAGCTCTTGGAATCCGGGAAATCGGCACTGAGGAAATCATGTCTATTGCGGCTCCAAGTGATGCCAACCGCGCAATCGGAACTCTTGATGAAGCTCTCAAAGCCATCAACAAGCAGCGTGCGGATCTGGGCGCATACCAGAACCGTCTTGACTATGCAGTGAAGGGACTTGACATCGCAGCTGAAAACACACAGGCATCCGAGTCAAGAATCCGCGATACTGACATGGCTTCTGCTATGGTGGAATTCACCAAGAACCAGGTACTGTCACAGGCGGGAACAGCGATGCTTGCACAGGCTAACAGCCAGTCACAAAGCGTCTTGTCTTTGCTTCAATAGTGTGATATACTAAACAAAGAGCATGGATTTTTTTCTATGCTCTTTGCCGTTTGCAGGTTAGATTCACTCTGCTTCTTTGTTTTTTTTATAATTCTTCCCGCAAATTTTGTGGCGATTTGCCACGCTTTGCTTCATTTTAGAAGCTGATCTTTGAAAATTATGTCTTCCTGAATGTCTGTAACAGCATAGGCGGTTGCTTCGTTTTTTACAAGGAAAAATAAAAGCAACGGTTTCTGCTGTGCAAAGCCTTATCTGACGGGGGCGCAAAAACCGGAGAAAAGGCTTTTACAGACAGACATACTGCATGATGCAGAATGTAAGATTCATGGAGGACATTATTATGGTCATTAATCACAACATGAGCTCAATGTTTGCAAACCGCACATTGGGAGTTTCTAATTCCCAGCTGATGGGAAACATTGAAAGGCTCAGCTCAGGCGAAAGAATCAACCGTGCTGGAGATGATGCTTCAGGACTTGCAGTATCAGAAAAGATGCGCAGCCAGATTCGCGGACTTAACCAGGCTAACAGAAATATTCAGAATGGTGTTTCTTTTATCCAGGCTACAGAAGGCTATCTGCAGGAAACTACAGACATTCTTCAGAGAATCCGCGAGCTTTCAGTTCAGTCTGCAAACGGAATCTACAGCGATGAAGACCGCATGCAGATTCAGGTTGAGGTTTCACAGCTTGTTGCTGAAGTAGACCGCATTGCATCACAGGCGCAGTTCAATGGAATGAACCTTCTTACAGGACGTTTTGCAGAGAATTCTGTAACAAACAATGTAATGACATTCCAGGTTGGAGCTAATATGGATCAGAGAGTAACAGCTTTCATTGGAACAATGACAGCACAGGCTCTTGGACTTAAAGGCTCACAGGGAACTGATGAGCAGATAAGCATTTCAACTCCTGATACAGCCAACATGGCGATCGGAGCTATCGATGCAGCACTCAAGTCAGTTTCGCGCCAGAGAGCAGATCTTGGCGCATACCAGAACCGCTTTGAGATGGCTTCTAACGGTATCGCTGTTGCAGCAGAGAACATGCAGGGAGCAGAATCAGGAATTCGCGACACTGACATGGCTTCTGAAATGGTTGAGTACACAAAGAATTCTATTCTTACTCAGTCAGGTACAGCAATGCTCGCTCAGGCAAACAGCCAGTCACAGAATGTATTGGCTTTGCTTCAGTAGAAACAGCTAAAGTTGTAATTGCGTTTTCTGTATAAGAGAAATCTGGATGTCTTCTTTTAGACAGTAACGCACAAGAGTGAGGAGGGGTGCGCCCCCTTCCCCTCTCTTTTATTTCAGGAGGAAATGTCCATGAATACAATAAGTATGAATGGTCAGACAATGGCAATGGATGGCCGTCAAGTCTACAACGCTTTCTCTCCGCAAAAAGGAGAATCAAAAGTTCCCGCAAAAGGAACATTGCCAAATTCGGCTTCAGAGGTTCTTCAGAATTTTGAGGCAAACAAAGCTGATTTGGAAGCTTCAGTGCAGGAACTGCAACGGCTTTCAGATATTGTTACAGGACACAAGCTGCATTTCAATGTAAATGATGAGCTGAACAGAGTCGTGGTAACAGTTGTGGATGCATCAACAAATGAAATTATTCGGGAAATACCGTCAAAAGACATACAGAAACTTCAGGCTAGGATGAAACAAGCTATCGGTGTGCTTTTTGATGAAATGATTTAATGGCAGACGGACTGAACATACCAGGTGTAAGCGACAAATACAAAACAAATGATCTCGTTGAATCCTTGATGGAAGTGGAACGCATTCCATTAAAAAGAGAGGAAGCGAATTTAGAGACATACAAAAAGCACCAGGATGCCTGGCGCGGCATAAATCAGAAAATGTCGTCATTGCAGGACAGCGTAAAGACATTATATTCATTTGAAAACCCGTTCAGCAACAGAATATCATCATCATCAGAAGAATATGCAGTTACAGCTGATGCCGGCCGCGAAGCCGATTTTGGCTCGTTTAAAATTGAAATTATAAATCCCGCATCAGCAGACAGATTTTTAAGCGATGAAATTGATGCAAATATGCAGGTTGATGCAGGAACATACACATATTCCGCGGGAGAAAAAAAAGTAGAATTCAGCTGGAAAGGCGGAAAGCTCAGCGATTTTGTTTCAGCATTAAACAAGAGAGGAAATTCCGTTGTAAAAGCGAGCCTGATCGGAGTGAGCGCAGGGAAAAAAGCCCTCCTTATAGAAAGCCTCAAGACGGGCGCCGAAAACAGGCTTGTCTTTGAAAACAGCGCGTTGGACTTTGCAAAGAAAATCGGAATGATTTCGCCTGTAAAAGCAGAGACAACTGTAATGAAATACTCTGCCTTTTCAGCAGAAACACCTGAAACAAAGGACAAAATTCCACAGGAAAAGCTTCCGCCGATTTCAAAAAGCAAAGTCAGCGAAAGCAAGGGAATAATAAAAATAGAGCCAAGAGGCGGATTTGAGCAGAAGATTCCATCAGAGATAGCTTCATCCAGCGCAGGGAAAATTCAGTTTTCCTTCAGCGGAAAAAAAACCGGCGACATAACAGAGTCCGCAGCAGATTCGCCAAAAGAAACTCTGGAGCTTCCGATTCCGCTCAGTGTTACCTACGAGGGAATCAGCATATTCAACAATCCGAGCGACTCCACCCTTCCGCCGGCGCAGGAACAGCAGGCTTTCCTTTCTCCAGTTGAAATTCCCGACGATCAGATTTTCTTTATAAAGGATTCCAGCGGAAAAGAGCATCCCCTTGGCACAGGCAGTTTTTCAAAGGATTCGGACGGAAAAACAAAAGTATCTGTGAGCCTCTCTGATTTTCCGGGAGCGCAGTCGCTTGTTGTAAGAAATTCAAACACCGGGAAAACCATAGAAATGACGGCCCCTGTCTGCTTTGATGAAACAAAGTCGCTTGGATTCGAGCCGAGAAATGCCATTTCCACAGCGCAGGATGCAAAGCTCAAATATGAGGGAATTACAATCACCCGTCCTACAAATGACATTGACGATATCGTTCCGCACGTGACCATTCATGTGCATGAAAAAACAGAAAGGCCTGCAAATATAAAAATCGAGCCGGATACAGAATCCGCAAAAGATGCGATTATTACATTTGTAGGAAAATACAACCAGGCCATTGCGGAAATGAACATACTTTCCATAAACAAGCCTGAAATTGTTTCCGAGCTTGACTATCTTTCATCTGATGAGCAGGACAAAGCCTATGAGCGGCTTGGAATGTTCCAGGGGGATTTTTCGCTTACAAACGGAAAATCATCACTTCAGCAGACAGTCGCATCGAGCTATCGTTTTTCAGACAATGCGGCAGTCACGATGCTTTCGCAGATTGGAGTTTCAACAAACGCGGGAGGAGGAGCGCGCGGCTACAGTCCGTCGCAGATGAGGGGCTATCTTGAAGTTGACGAGAAAAAGCTTGATGAAAATCTGAAGGCGCATCTTGATGAGATAAAAAATCTCTTTGGCTATGATTCTGACGGAGACCTGATTATAGATGATGGAATCGGATATAAGATAGACAGGCAGCTTACTTCGTGGGTTCAGTCAGGCGGAATAATATCAGCAAAGACAAATTCGCTTGAAACACAGATAAAGAATTCAAACTCTAAGATTACACGGCTTCAGACCCAGCTTGACAGAAAGGAAGCGGAGCTGAAGAGAAAATATGCAAATATGGAAGGCACGCTGAACAGTCTTGAAAGCCAGCAGTCCTCAATGCAGAATTTTTCAAACCAAAACAGCAGAAACAGATAAGGAGCAAATCAAATGGAACTTTTTGTAAACAAAGAAAAAATAGACATTACGCTTGAAGATGAAAAAACTGTGGGCGAAGTTTTAAAGTCCTTTGAAAAGCAGGCATCAGAAAACGAAGCCACAACAATAGGAATTCATCTCAATAGGAAAAAAATTCTTGCAGAGGATTTCGAGCAAGCGGCAGCCTCTCCGATTTCAGATGACACCGTGCTTGAATTGACGGTCATAAGCAAGGCTGATGTTCTGGATTCGCTTGAGGAAGCAAAAAAGTCATTTTCAGAGCTTGCCTCAAAACTCCCTGAAATTCCTGTTGCGCTGCAGAGCGGAAAAGACAAGGATGCAAACACAGTGATAGCGCAGCTTGCAGAGGCAATCGACAATTTCTGCCATACAGCGGCCTTGTCTGCTCTTTTCCCCGAAGTCTATGAAAGCATTATAATCGACGGAAAAAGCATAACAGACTTCTTCGAGGAATTTGCGCCGATCGCAGCGGACTTTGAGCAATCGCTTGAGGCAAAAGACACTGTGACATCAGGTGATTTATGCGAATATGAAATTGCGCCTCGGCTTGAGCTGATTGTCAAGGCAATAGAAGACGGCATCAAGAGGTAAAAATGGAAACAGGCTCTCCTATCGAAGCAAGAATTATTATAGGCGGACTCGTATATACTTTTGTCGCACTTTTTTTTCTTGCGGCGGCTGCTTCGGCGGCTATATATCTTTTTTATATAAAGCACAGATCACACAGAAGCTCAATAAAATGGATTGAAGCCAATAAAAACCGGGAAACAAGAATTTCAGATATACGGAAAATAGCCAGGGATGCAAACCTTGACAGCTCTGAAAAAAAATTTCTTTGGCATATATGCAGGCGGAATAAAGTCCGCAATATTCTTTTTTCATACCGCTCAGAAGCAGAAATGCACACGTTGTTTAAAAATGAATTTCACAGGCTGAATTCAAACGGAATAAGGAACGAAGAAAAAACTTCGCTTTTATTTTCACTCAGATACAAGCTTGAAAAACTTTACAACAAGAAACATTCCATAACATCAACAAGATCCCTGCGCCCCGGCCAGCAGATCCGGATTATAGACAGCCAGCGGATGCCTCATGATGCAACTGTTCAAAAGAACCAGGCGGAAGGTCTTTATGTGGAAATCACACCTGAACTTCAGTACATAAAGCCCAAGCAGCTTTCAAAATTCATGATCAACTTTTCTTCTTCCACAGGAATTCTTTATCAGTGCGCGCTCACCGCTGTCCGCTACGAAATAATTCCAAGCGGAAAGGAGCTGCTTCTTGCCACACATTCATCATCTTTGAAAGTAATTCAGAAGAGAACCACCAAGCGCAAGGGAACAAACTTTGAATGCCTTTTTTCCGCTGTCAAGCAGATTGGCACAGGACGGAAAACGCAGTTCAAGGTTCTGCCGAAAAAATTTCCGGGAAGAGTCATTGATATTTCCGCAGGCGGATGCAAGGTTTCGTGCTCGCTTCCTATTACAAAGGATCAGTACATACAGCTGTATTTTAAAATTCCCGGGCTGACAGAACACCAGGCGCAGGGGCTTATAATAAAGACAAAGAAATCCATGGATGAAAAAACATTTGTTTTATATATAAAATTTACCGATATTAATATAACTGCAAGAAATGACATTTATGCAGCGATTTATGATTACCTTTAAACATGGAAATAAACATTTGCTATGAAAATTTTAGAGATAGGTTCAATACAAAAAGAAGACGGATATATTTACTACATACACCATTACAAGGCAGTCGCAAAAATTGAAGTTCTGACTTCGGTTATATCAATTCCGATAAGTTTCACAGTGGAAACAAATCCGCTTGGAATCAGAACCGTTGATCTTGATCCGTTTCCAAATAAAATTGACTATCCTGTTCTTCCCATTGCAAAGGCTCTTAAACTAAAGATAGACAAGATGGCGCAGGACGGTTCTCTTCCACAGGTCTAGAAAATAAAAATATTCAGTGAATAATATCAGCAGGTGAAAAAAATGCTTTTCCATACACATTCTTCAGATGAAACAATATTGCTGGGAGAAAAAATCGGCGCTCTTTTAAAGCCCGGTGATATTCTCGCAATGTCGGGAACTCTTGCAGCAGGAAAAACCACAATAACAAAAGGCATTGCCAAGGCGCTCGGCATAACAGACAATATCACAAGCCCTACTTTCTGTCTTGTGAGCGAATACAATGGCGGACGGCTTCCTCTTTACCACATGGATGTTTACAGGCTTGACGGAGCTGAAGACTTTGCGAACCTGGGAGTTGATGATATGCTTTACGGCAATGGAGTTTGTGTAATTGAATGGAGTGAAAAAGTAAAAACAGAAATTCCCAAGAGAGCAATTTCTGTTGAAATAAAGCCGACGGAAGACGGCGGGCGTGAAATAAAAATTGAAAACTGGAACAATGGAAAAATCGACTTGAACGGGGAAGTAAAATGAAGGCTCTTGCAATAGACTGTGCGGTTTCAAGGCTTGCCGTGGCCGCAAAAAACGAAAATATCTCGGCAAAGATTGTGCTTGACATCGGAATAAAGCAGTCAGAAAAGCTGCTTCCTGCAATAGATTATGTAATGAAAGAAACAGGTCTTTGCGCAAAAGAACTTGACTACAGCGCAGTTACAACAGGTCCCGGAACATTCACCGGTCTAAGGCTCGGTTTAAGCGCGCTCAAGGCACTTACACTTTCAAGCAATATTCCGCTCTATGGAATACCTTCGCTTGACGCCTATGCATGGCCCTACAGAAAAGCAATAGAAACAGTTCTTCCTGTGATTGAAGCAAAAGAGGATGAATTCTTTTACAGTTTTTTTATCCGCGGAGAAAAACTCAGGGCAGAGGAAGATGCTGGAATTGAAGAAATTCTAAAGCAGCTTGACACAGAAAGTCCTGTTCTTGCATGCGGTCCTGCGGGAAAAATATTTTGCGAAAGAACAGCGGAAATAAGTCCGCTGTATTCCCTGCACAGCTTTTCACCGGATGAAGACTGCTGCAACAGCCTTTTTGAAATAGCTGAAAAAATGATCAGTGAAAAAAAGGAGCCTTTAAAGGATTATGACGGCCCCCTTTACGTAAGAAAAAGCGAGGCTGAAATAGTGCTGGAAGCAAAAAATAGAAGTTAGCCCAAAAGCTTTCCAAGGCGCTCCATTGAAACCTGAGATGCCGCGGCCTTATTTTCAGACTGGATTGCATCAAAGACTTCCTGTCTGTAGACTTTTACATTGCCAGGTGCCTCCACTCCGATTTTCACCTGGTCGCCCTTTACGTCAATTATTGTAAGCACAATATCATCGCCGATGCGGATTCTCTGATCTATTTTTCTGGAAAGAATAAGCATTATTTTGCCTCCTTCCGCCTTAAGGCTTCAAGAATATTATGCTTTGTTGTATATTTTGAGCCGTCCAGCACAGCCTGAATGCACTGGTGATTTTTTCTGTTGATGATAAGAGGTCCCTGGAAATTTGCAGTCACCGCGCTTCCATCATCCGGAACAGTCACAATCGTAAACACCGTTACATCCGAAGGATCCTTTATTCCGATTTTCAGAAGTTCGGCATCATCGATTTCAGCTTCATAGTCATCGGCAATCAAAAAAGGATCTATCAGAAGAAATGCAAGATTTTTTTCCTGAAGCGACTGAAGCCAAACAAGAGGCTCGTACTCACTGTCCACAAGAGCAAAATCAGTATATTCTTCAAATCCAAAAAGCCCGAACGGAAGGGAAATAAACCTATCGTCAGGAACTTCAACACATCCCTTTGTTTTTGTTTCCACAGTCATAAAAAAATTCCTATTATGGGGAACCTCTAAAACCACAAGGCTTCAGAGGCAGTTTATTTTTACATCAGCGCATATAATTCAAAAGAGTACTTGAATACATTTTTCCGGCATTGCTCATTGTAGCCTGGTTGACATATTCCATCATTTTCAGATCCGTAATGGCCTCTGTCAAATCAATGTCCCCTTCCCTGCTCACAAGCTGTGTTATATTCACATTGCCTGTTCTTGAGCGTTCGGCATTATTCATTGCGCGCTCATAGTCGCTTCCGGATTTTGCAAGACGGGTTGTAAGATTGTTTATTCCATAATCCAGAGTTCCAAGCACACGGCTGCCGATTGTTTCCTGATCGCCTTTCAGCATTGAATCGCGAAGAGCAATGACAGCATCAAAAAGAGAGCCTCCTGAAACTTTCACCGCGGAAGTATTTATATTATACGGAGGAAACTGGCTGGAATCCTGAATCATTCCCATGTCGGCCAGCGCGCTTCCTGTTTTGTCTTCCAGCCAAACCTGATGCGAGTCAGTAGTGGCAAGGGAAAGCCCCAGCGAAACAGGATCAACAGAAGCTTTTACCGCAGCTCCAGAATCATTTATCTTTGCAACAACAGCATAAATATTGTCGCCTGACTTTACAGAAATTTCTGTGCCGTCAATGCTTATCACAGAATCCTCAAGAGCCTGCCATGAAGTCAGATCACGCTGTCCGATGAGATGCTGCGGTTCTGCCCAGAAAGTTTTGTTTCCGCTGTTGTCAATCTGAAGATATGCGTTTTCGTCAACTTCAATTTTATTGACATCGATATTTCCCTTGTAGCTGACCTTTTCAATAAGAGCTTCATTTGAGCCGGGAACATTTCCCATGACAACATCAAAAGCAATTCCCTTTGTTCGTGTTCCGGCAAAAAGAGTGTTTCCGTCAGGACCGACAGCGTTTGCATTCTGAATCATTTCCTTCAGAAGCTCGTTGACTTCAACTGCCATATTCTTTAGATCCTCGCCGGTATAGGTTCCGTTCGCACCAGTGACAGCAAGCTCTCTTACCCTCTGCATAATCTGAAGATTCTGGTTTACATAGCCTTCCCTTACGCTGAGCTGATCTGCAATGGTCTGTGCGTTTTTTTCAAACTGATTCACACGTCCAAGATATGACTGGTAGCGAACAAGATGTCCTGCCGCAATCGGATCATCGCGGAGATTTCCAATTCTGCTCTGAGTTCCAATCTGGCGGTTTTTTACTGCCTGGCGGACTTCCTGTTTTCTAAGCTGATACTGGGTATCGGTATTATTAAACTGAGAGCTGATTCTATGCATACTTCACCTCGCTTCCATTAAAATCATACACCAAGACGATTTATAAGTGTATCTAAAAGTTCATCCTGCACTGAGATAAATTTCGCGGCGACATTATATCCATGCTGGAACTTTATTATATCAGCAAGCTCCTCATCTATATTCACTCCGGATATACTGTCCCGAAGATCCCTGAGGTCGCCCATGATTTTATTCTGCGTAGCAAGCTGATTCTGCGCCTGCTCGCCCTTTAACCCAACGTTGGTTATAGTGTCAGCAAAATAGTCATCAAACGTGCGCTCGCTTCCAATCATTATCTTTGTATTTCTGACAGCGGCCATTTCAACAGCAGCCCTTCCGTCGCCCGGTTCTGCAAACCCCTTGGAATTACTGAAAGCTGCGGCCACACTTGAAACATCATTTTGAATAAGCCCGTTGACTTCAATATATGCAGAAGGATTCAGCACAGGAGAAACTGCAAACTGCGCGCCTGCAAGAACATCAACAGCATCCGCGCGGTTAAAATCATAGGCATTCTCTGCGCCGCTTCCCTGAAGAATTCCAGCATATCCTGCAAGGAACAGCCCGGAATCTTCAACATGGCGGATAACAAAATCAGGGTTTTCCATTCCTTCAGCTGCGGTAGCCTTCAAAACAAGTCGGCTGTTTCTGTCAAGATAAGCCTTGACCTCGCCGTTTGAATCGTTGATTCTGTTGACAACATCTTCAACAGTGTCAGTGGAAAAATATTCAACCGCTATATTTCCGCTCTGACCGTTTATTGTCATCACACCGGAAAGACCGATCTGCTCCTGAGGCTTGAGCGTGTTCGTTCCAGTCATTCTAAAAATATATGAAGTATCCTCGACACCGTCTCCGTTGCGGTCATAGTTTCCATTTACATTCTCAACAAAATCATGCTGCACAAAAAAATCAAGTCCAGTGACATTATTCTTTCCAATGGCATTTCTGTGAACATCATTGACAAGATCAGCAAAGTTCAGAGCCATTGTATTCAATGACTGAATTTCCTTGCGGATATCCTTGTCGCGAAGCTCAACCAAAGCTCCAAGTGTTCCGCCGTGGAACTGGGCATCTATTTTTGTGTCCGACCATACAAGCTTTCCGTATCCATTATTGTCAATCTGCCCCACAGTTTCTATCTGTCTTGCAAGATCTCCCTGGACTATAATCTGGCCGTCCGTATGAACCATAAATTCATCAGGATCTTTTTGTGTTACCGTAACATTTATGAGCGCGGAAAGTTTTTCAACAAGAAGATCGCGGCGATCCATAAGATCATTCGGATTATCTCCAAGCCCCTTGCTTCTGACAATTTCTCCGTTGACACTGGCTATCTGGCGAGAAAGATCATTCACCTGCTTTACAACAGACTCTATGTCTCCGTTTATCTGATCTCCGATTCCGCGCAGACTCTTATACTGCTGCTGTATAGAATTCGTAAGACTCTGTCCGCGAACAACCACTGCAAGCCTAGCAGCATCGCTTTCAGGATACGCGGAAAGCTCCTGCCATCCCTGCCAGAATTTATCCATGTTTGTGCGCACAGAAACATCATTCGGCTCATTGTAGACAGACTCAATCATTGAATAGTACTTGTCTCTTGTTTCCCAGTATGTTTCCACATTCCGCTGTTCAACTATGCGCCCTTCCAGAAGCTCATCCTTTATTCTGGAAATGCTTTCCACGTCGCAACCCTGTCCTATCTGTCCAGGAACCATTGCGCGCTCCAAGTCCGGCCTGTAAATCGGCTCAAACGCCTTTACAATAACACGCTGTCTGGAATAGCCTTCTGTGTCAGCATTAGAAATATTATGTCCTGCAGTCTGTATCTGAGTCGAGTGAGCCATAAGGCTTCTTTTTCCAATCTCAATTCCCGCAAATGAATTCGCCATAACTGTCTGCTCCCAAAAAAGATAAGAGTACCAGGCACAGTCCAAGCTGCGCCCGTGAACCGCACTAAATGCTTCTGTTGACCACAATACTCTGTGCGTAGTTTTTTCTCAGCGTGCCGTTGGAAGAATAAACTTCATTTCTCTGCTGCGAGGCGCACTGATCCATTACCTCAGAAATAAATTTCTTTGTTGCGCTCACATATTTTGCAAGCGCGTCATTTTCAACCTTGCTTCTTGAAAGCTTGGATTTTACGCGGAGAAAAATATCCTTGACTTCAGGATGAAAATAAATGCTTTCTGAAACCGAAGCTATCTGCTCTCGGAATTCATCAGCCTTGGAAAATTCATTTCCAAGCTCGTTTATATTCAAAACATATTCCTCAAGCCCCGCCCAGCTGCGCTTTACAACGCACTCATGAATTTTATTCTGCTCATCAAGCATAGAGTCAAGAATCCGCTCCTGCTCATTGAGGACGCTTATCAGTTCAATTTCCTTTTCTTCCGCCATACACTTTTCCTTCCAAAAGAAAGTTTCTGTTTAAATATCGGAATACAAGAAATTTTATTTAGAGAAAAAAAAGAAAAACTGGGAATTATCTCTGACCGGAAAGCTCTATATAGATTTGATCGGCAAGACCGAGGGATGCGTTTTTTGTAATGGATTCAGCCATATTATCGTACATCATGTCATCATAAAGGCGGCGGGCATATTCATTTTCAGTTCCCGAAAGACCGCTTTTCTGAATCGTGCTCCGCATGGAGGAAAGCATTATTTTTACCATATAATTTTCCATTTCCATAGACTGCGCATACAGCTCAGAAGTTTTATCGATTACGGGAGTTTTTCCTGAAGAAGTTTTTGTTCCCGCAGCGAATCCCTTTGGTTTTGCAGTCTTGTCCGCCTCTGAAGTAAAGACATCATGAAAGCCCTGGGTGTAATCTCCGTTGAGGCGATGATTTTTGGCAATCTGGCTTGACGAAACTCCGGACACTGTTTTTCCCTCTGAAATTTCAAGAGCGACCTTATCCTGCATTCTTCTTACAAGCGAAGAGAATTTTTCAGCATCTTTCTGAAAAGACGCAGAATCAAGAGCAGCGCTTCCATTTGACAGAGTTCCCGTGATTCCAGTTCCTGAGATACCATTTACAGCCATATTCCACCTTGCCTATTAAAAAAAACAATCAAATAAAACTATCTGCTTGTTTTCTATATTTTCGTCATTTTCCAGAAGAAAAACACTTTTTTTTAAGGAAAAAATTGAAAAACTTCACTTTTATTTTCTTTATGAAAAATGCAGAAAAAAAACATAACCGCTTGACAGTTTTTTCCAGTCATGCTATAGTCTGAATATTCGTGGTGGCATAGCCCAGTTGGTAGAGCAATGGACTCATATTCCATGTGTCATAGGTTCGATCCCTATTGCCACTACCAAAAGGAGCACTTCAGTTTACTGAGGTGCTTTTTTTATTTGGGGTTTATAATCGCTAAACTCTAAAAACGGCGAAGTCAAGACTTGACTCGACGTATTCAGGAAACCTGCAAGAGCGGAAGTTTTTACGGGTTCTTTTAAAATGCGGTGTTCCAGCTCTGACAGCAGCGGAAAAGCTGGAATTCGCAGGCATTCATGAAAAATCAATTTGCACAGGTTTTCTACGGATGCCTTTATGGGAGATATAAAAAATGAAGGCAGAAAAATTCAAAAGCCCGTTCAAGGGAAGAAGCCTTTTAAATTGGATTGACTGGAAGCCCGAGGAAATCAGCAAAATACTTGACTGGGCGTTTCAGGTAAAAAAAGAAGCCCACCGCGGAGAAGTACATCAGAGATTTCTGGGAAAGACAATCGCCCTTATCTTTGAAAAACGCTCCACCCGTACACGCTCATCGTTTGAAACCTCGTTTGGGGAAGAAGGCGGCCATCCTGTTTTTATGTCCACTGATGACATTCAGCTCGGCGGAAAGGAAAGCGTGCAGGACACCGCGCGTGTTCTTGGAAGAATGTTCAGCGCAATCGAATTCCGCGGATTCCGGCAGGATCACGTGGAAGACCTTGCAAAATACTCAGGAATTCCTGTGATAAACGGACTCACGGACGACTTTCACCCTACCCAAGTGCTGGCCGACATCATGACACTCAAGGAAAATTTCGGGTATCTGAAAGGGCTTTCTCTGTGCTACTGCGGAGACGGACGAAACAACATGGCGCGCTCTCTCATGCTCATCTGCTCCAAATTCGGAATCAACTTCAGCGTTTATGCGCCAAAGGAGCTTTTTCCGGACAGCAGGATTATAGAAATCTGCGAGCCGTTCGCAAAGGAATCCGGGGCGGCAATAACTGTTTCAGATAAAATTTCAGTTGTCAAAAACGCAGATTGCCTTTATACTGATGTTTGGGTTTCCATGGGTGAAGAATCGCTAAAAGAGGAACGCATAAAATTGCTTCAGCCATACCAAGTGAACAGGGCTCTTATGGAGGCTACTGGAAAGCCTGGCACAATATTTCTTCACTGCCTTCCCGCGGTAAAGGAGCAGGAAGTAACAGAGGAAGTATTTGAAAGCAGTGCAAGCAAAGTCTGGGATCAGGCTGAAAACAGAAAGCACACCATAAAAGCCATTATGCTCGCGCTTATTTAGGAAACACCTCGGAGGAATTCATGAAAAGATTTTTTGCTGCGGCAGCACTTGCCCTTGCTATGGTTTTACCGTTGTTTTCACAGGAAGAAAAACGCGCAACCCAGCCTGTCTGGGATCACGGAGACAACATTTCTTCCATTACTTATCAGAATGTGAGGATATTTAAAATTTATGACCAGAAGGATTCCTATGTTGTTCTGTATGAAAAGCAGGGAATAGATATCGGAACGGCAGTTCTTCCAAAAAAATGGTTCAAAAATGAAAACGGAGCCAGAAAGCTGAATTTCAGGACTGCGCCTAAAGGTCTTGCTCCTTACATGACTGTAATCAAGCAGAACGGCGAATTTCTGAAGGTCTGGGTCACAGCTCCTACAAACAGATATAATTCCCTGTGGGCAATCGCTCCAAGCGGAATGCAGATTGAAGGAACAGACGCAGAGACACTCACACTTGATTACTAAAAAAAGAACCTCAAATAGTTTTTCAGTTTGTCTGGGCAAACAGACAGTTCAACAGGCTTTTTGAGGAAATAAAAAAGAACACAAAGGGAGGCTTGTCTTCCGGATTTTACCGGAGACAGGTCTTTTTTTAATTTCAGGCAGGAAAAAATGAACCTCATCACACAGGAACAGATTTCAAAATTCAGAAGTTTTCTGGATTCACATGACACATTTATAATCGCAGGACACAAGGAACCGGACGGCGACTGCGTTTCAAGCTGCATAGGACTTTCATTTATTCTGGATGCGCTAAAAAAGCCATATATAATGCTAAACGCAGGTCCATTCAAAAGAAACGAAATAAAAAAATTCGCGCCGAAGTTCAAAAACAGCCTTCCGTTTATGGCACAGGACGACCGGAACAGATGCGCTCTTATAATTACAGACTGCTCGGAACTTTCCAGAATCGGTGACATTGACGGCGACCTGACGGGACTTTCCACATTTATCATAGACCATCACAAGACAGCCGATGTAAAAACCCCTGACTGCATCATAGATTCTTCCGCACCGGCAGCCTCATGTATTGTGCAGCAGCTTTTTGAGGCCATCGTGGGAAAACCTACCAGAGAACAGGCCGGCATTTTGTTTTTTGGAATGGCCACAGACACTGGATTTTTCAAGTACCTCACGGAAAACAGCGCGGAAGTTTTCAGGGGAACAGCCAGACTTGTAGAGTCAGGAGCGAATCCTCGCAAAATATACCAGGAAATCACAGGCGGAAAACAGTGGAACACAAGAAAACTTCTAGGAATAATGCTTGAGCATGCAGAAAGACACTTCAACGGAAAGCTTGTTACAACATTTGAAACAATGGAGGACACAAAAAAATTCGGTCAGGAAGGACGCGACAGCGATGCCTTTTACACACTTATGCTTGAAGTCGAAAATGTTGAGGCTGTTCTTTTTATCCGGCAGGAAACAGAATTTTCATGCACGCTCGGACTTCGCTCAAGGGACAAATGCGATGTAAGCGCAATTGCGGCAAAATTCGGCGGCGGCGGACATAAAAATGCATCAGGAGCAAGCACCGAGGGAAAAATAGAAACACTTCTCCCACAGATTCTAAAGGAATTTGCAAAGGTTCTTTAGAGTTTTTTCCGATTCAGAGTTTTAAAATTTGAAAAATGGCGTAAATCATTTAAATTTTGTCAGCATAAAAAAACATAAAGATTACGCCATAACTAAAAAGACTGATTGCAAATTTTATCCATGGCTTCTTGAAAATTCTGCTGGAAAAAATATCTGAAGCCTAACTTGAACGCTCAGACACTTCTTTCAAAGACAAACCTATAGCCATAAAATGCTATGAATCTGTTCTGATTTTGGAAAAAAGCTTATTCAAAGAATTTGTAAATTCTTCTGTTGAAGCCTTAAGCTGCTTCAAAAAACTGTCATCGCTCAGATTACCCAGCACCGCATCTTTTTCCGCCTCGTTTCTGAAAGTTATAGAGCGGAAGTAATCGGTAAAATCCTTGCTGCGTATCGCAAGAGAAGACTCAAGCATATTCAGAGCAACAAATGCCACATCCTGAAGGAAATCCTCAAAGTCCTGCGCGGAAAAATCCTGAATTTTCCTTGAGTACAAAAATTCCATTGTATGCACAGCATAGCGCGCCTTGTAATCTGAATAAAGCCGCTGACATTCATCATAAAAACCGTGAACTTCCTGCCAAGAAGAAATCTGACCGGATTTTATCATGCAGAGAAGCTCATTGATTTTTTCCTCTGGAATCAGCTGGCCGCCGACATTAAGCCATTTTGTATAAAGAGGAATCTGCGCAATTTTTTCAAAGTCGCTGCGGCACAAACTTTCGCGCTTATTTTTTAACACATAGTCCATCAGGCACTCTGCGGCAAAATATTTCAGCACGCGGCGGTATTCCTTATATCCCTGGGCGGGCTTGTAGATTACCGCTCCGTATTTTTTCTGGCACCGCTCATCAGTCAGGAGAAATTTTGAATTCGGATTCTGCTCAAGATATTCCCTGGCGATTTTCATGCGTTCCTCTGCATCCTTTGCGGACTTTTCCATCTGACGGAATTTCTGAAGAAGCTCAGGCTGCGGATTTTCCTTTGTCATTTTTCGGCAGTCCTCGGAAGGAAGGCTCAGGTATCTTGAAGTCAGCTCCACAATGCGTTCTGTGGCAATTATAATTTCCTGTACAGTGTCGGGTGCAAGAGGATTTGTTTCAATGTGCTGAACCTTGACCGCCCTCTTGTCCCTGGCCAGAAACTTATACTTGTTCCTGACAATCGCAAACATATTATAAAGAAACCAGTATGCCGGAATAATATGAACTGTACAGTCATCGTTGCTCGGAGCAAGCAAAGAAAAAGGATAGATTACATTCAGCTCATTCACATAGCTTCCCTTTGCGACAAGAACAAACGAAGCGAATTTTGAATCAAACTTGAAATCAGTGCAAAGTCCCGGCCAGAATCCGCGGCCAGCAATCATCTCGCAATCCGGACTGCGAGAATTGTGATTGGAGCCGATTGTAGCAGCCGAAGCAATATTGCTCTGCCCCATCACGGTTGAAGCAATCAGGAAAGAAGAATTGTGGTGCTGCTCATGGAATGGAAAAATCAGATTGTTCAAAAGCTCGCAGCATGACACAGTTGAATTATCGCCCAGCACTGAATTCAAAAGACGCGCTCCGTACTTCAGCTGGCAATTCCGCCCTATAACAAACCTGACTGCAATGGCCTGATAAAAAACATGGCTTCCGTAGCCCATTATGCCGTTGACCATCTCCACACCTTCTCCAATCTGGCTCGGCTCATCCTCCGACGAAAGCACGGTGATATTTTTCAGCTTCAATGCTCCCTTTATATAGGCGCAGGAACAGACCTTCACGTCCTTTAAAAGCGTTGAATTTTTTATGACGACATAATCCTCCACAATTCCGTACGTATCTAGGGAATTTTTTCTGCCATGCTCGGTAAGCTCAACAAAGCGGCGCATAAGAGCAGAGTCATCGCGGAACCTTGACCAGAGAAAAGCATCAGCAGGAATCATGTCCACAAAAGGAAGAACAGCGCGGCGGTTGTTTTCGTTTCCGACTCCAATCCATATTCGGTTTTCCTCAGGCTCATCCTGCTTCAAAAGCCCCTCACCGAATTTTGAATGTTTGGTGCAGGACATTTCCATAATATTGAAAAGAATGACACGGGAGCCGATGCGGTAATTGTCAAGATAGCGCACATTCTGAATCACGCAGTTGTCGCCCACGTACACATTTCTGAGAATGGAACTGTAAATCCCAGTGCGGAGCTTCAAGTCATGAAATGAAATATCGCAGTCATAAATATCGCCCAAAATAATCAGGCCGGAAAAATCACTCTGCCGTATCTGAAAGGGATTGAATTTTCCTTCGCCTGAGCTTACAAAAATATTTTTCCAGCTAGGATCAGACGAGGAATTTCCGTTCCGCTCAAGGACAATAATTTCCTCCGGGGTAAGGTTTCTTTTTCCCTTTATAAATTCAGAGTTTATATTTTTAAAATCATTATAGTCAGATGCAGGTGTTATTTTTAACATGAATTCAATTATATACGAATAAGGACAAAAAGCCAAGGACAAGAGCAGGATTGGAAAAATACATCGGGAATGGTATAATCAATTCCATGCCAAAACGGATTTTTTTATGCGCACTTGTTTTTTTATTTTATGAAACAGCTTTTTCCCAGGCTGCCCACGAAAGCACAGGAAATATACCGGCCGTTTCCACACTCCAAAACGGACTTACACTTTTTGTGATTCCAGACAAAACCAATGCTCTTGTGCATGTTGAATTTGTATGCAGGGCAGGATTTTCAAGCCAGACTTCATCCACAGCAGGATTTTTTCCACTGCATACAAGACTTTTTTTCAAGTCAGGAAACGCAGAAGAAATTATCAGCGCATTTTCCCCGGAAGCAGAATGTACTGCCGATGCTTCCAGATTCAAGGCAGATGTTCCGCCTGAAGACCTTCAGCTTTTTCTTGAGCAGCTTGCACAGTGCGCCGCCTTTCCCGATTTCAACGACAAGGACATAGAAAACGAGCTTGCGCAGATGAAGGCCGAAAGCCTGGCGTACTCAAAAAGCACAGCCGGATTTATAAACAGCGCGATTGACTCAAGGGTGTTCCACAGCGAGCCGTGGAAGCATGACTCTGGAATTTATCCAGCTCTTTTTTCAGGCTACAATGCAAAACAGGCAAGAGCAATTCTGTACAATTTTGTCGCCAGGGAATTTTACACACCGTACAACTGCTCTCTTTTTATCACGGGAAACATAACAGAAAAAAAAGCGCTGGCAGTTTCACAGGATGCGTTCAAAATTTGGAACCCAAGAGCCGCAGGAATTCAATCAAGGGAAACAGCAGCGCCTTCTGAATTATCCGCAGGAAAAAAATTTGTGCTTGCCGCAGACGAGTTTTCTCCCGAGCTTGCACAGATTGTTGTGCAGTACACTTCTCTTTCGTCCGCACAGGCTGACCTCACTGCCTGCTCTTTCAACAGCGAAAGCTCAGCATACAAAAAACGTCTTCCTGAAAATCCGGAGCTCAGCATAAGGAGCGCAGATTACATAGCGGCGGCATCGGCTGTAAAAAACGGAAGCGCAAGGCTTATTCTTCAGGCGCTCATGGAGCAGCCCCCTGCCGGAAAAAACGCAGCTGACCAGGCGGAATCTTTTTTACAGGAAACAAGAGATTGTCTTCTTCTTGATGAAGGCGAATTCAAATCAGCGCAGAATGAAATCTTAAGGCAGTACACAATGCTCACAGGAAATTCCACAGCCCTGATTTCAAAGCTTGCGGAATTCTGGACAACGAGCCGCTTTGAGACCCCTGAAGATTTTTATAAAAGCTTTGAAAATTCAGTGAAACAGCTTCAGGACGAAACGCCGCAAAAAATACAGGAAGCCGCATCCGAAGAGCCTTATGTTTTTCTTCTTCTGAACAGCAGCGTTTATAAAAAAAATAAAAAAGCCCTGGAAGAAAACGGCTATGAGCTTGTCACAAAGAAAAATGCCTCATGGTACACAAACGAAATTCTAAAGAAACAGGCAAAGCAGGAAATGCTTGCTTCCCTTGAGCAGACAAAGGCAAACGAAAGCTCTACAATCGAAATCAGACCCGCTGACTACTTTTATTTCAACAGCGAAAATTCACTGCACACAGCCGAGCTGAAAAACGGAATTCCCGTCACTGTAAAGGAAAACCCCGGCTCTAAAACAGCGGCTGTCTTCATTTCCATTTCGGGAGGAACCGCAGCTTCCCCGGAATCAGAAAAAAATCTCAGGACAATTCTCGTTTCCGCGCTTGCACAAAACACCGGGATAAATCAGATTTCAAGCGAAACAGAAAAAACGCAGTCACACATTGCATTTGAAATTCCAAGCGAAGAGTTGGACAGCGCGCTCATGAAATTTATGAATGCGCTGATTTATGGAACGGTTTCACCGGTGCAGGCCGATTTGCTTTTCAGGGAAGAAGATTTTGACAGGCGCATAAAAAATTCAGACCCGGGATTTCAGCTGAAATCAAACGCGCTTGCATATCTTTATCGCTCAACACCATTCGCCAAACTTTTTAAAATAGACGAAAAGAAAAGCGACACGGCATCATACCAGACACTTCTTTTGGAATACACAAAGCTTCTCGATGCTTCGCTGTATTCAATAACAATCTGCGGAGATGTTGAAGCTTCCAAAGCAACCGAAAGCTGCCAGCAGACACTCGGCGTTTTAAAGGAGCAGTCGCAGCGAAAAGAAATCCGCGCGCCAAGCCCTTCATTCAAAAACAAGGAACGTAAAGTTCAAATCAGGCACATTTTTACAAGCGACATGCCAGCCGAAAGCGCGCCGAAGGAATCTCCGCTGCTTGTTCCAACAAAGGAATTCGCAGACCCCGCGCAGATTTATTTCAAGGCTCCTGAAGACAGTCCCTGGGAAACAGAAATTTTCAATGCGCTCCTCGATGAAATCTGTGAAGAAATTCAGGCGCAGCTCGGAAATAAAATTCAATGCACCTCGGAACATTCAAGCCCGGACATTTCTGTTGGAATGATACAGGCGGACACTCTGAAAAAAGCAGGAACACTTTTTGAAGCATACAAAGAGCAAAGAAGAAAACTTTCGGAAAGCCTTTCATCCGAGGAAACACAGGAATGGGTCTGCCGAAGAATAAAAATAAGATGGAAGAAAAAGGCATTGCTCCCTACACAAACCAACAGCGGCACAGCGCGCATAATAGGCTTGTCCAAGCGCAAAGAAGAATATCTTGCAAACTATCTGTGCATTGAAAATTCTTCGCCCGCGGATTTTCTTGCTGCCCTGGAAAAATATTTTCCGCCCGAGCCGCCAATGAAAGTATTTTCCGCTGACTCAAAAAAAGGTTTTTAGGCAAGAATAGACTGCCCTGTCTGAAAAAACGCAGTCCATAAGCACATCTTTTTTTTCAAGGGGAACATCCTTGCACACCTGAAAATCAAAGCACAGCCCGGCAATAAAAAGCGCGATGTTATTTTTTTTGCACTCTGATTTCAGTCTGGAAAGGTAAATATCATAAAAGCCCATTCCATGCCCAAGCCGCTGTCCCTGCATTCCAAAAGCGACTCCCGGAACAAGTGCACAAATTTTTTTGCCTGGAAAATTTTCCGCGCAGAAAAGACTTTCTTGTTTTCCTAAAGGCTCTCTTATTCCAAACGCTCCTTTTTCAAGCTGAGCAGAAAATTCAGAATTATTGTCTAAAATAAAAAAATTCATGTCCTGTGTGCCAGGAACTGTTCTTGGAACTGCCACAATTTTATTCCGCCGCATGAATTCAAAAGTTATGCCGCCAGCAGAAATTTCATTTTTCATGTCAACATAAGAAAGAAGCACATCGAAGCCTGTTGTTTTTTCAAATTCAAGAAAAAATCCGCATGCCTTTTGCGAAGCCTCATTTTTAAAAACACTGTCCACGTTCCCGGTCAAAATTTTCATTTGCTTTCTAAGCTCGTCTTTTGTCATAAAATGATAGTAGCCTGTTCTACTGCAAAAGTCCAGTTTTCCACGCAAAGCTGAATTAAAACCCTGCTTTCTTATTGTAAAATGCCCGAATAAAGGATAAACTTTTTTCATGAAGAATTCTTTTTTTTCCGTGCGCACTGACGAAAAAAATCCCAAATGGCAGCAATGCATACACAGGGAAAACACTCTTTACAACCGTGGAAATGACATAAGGTCTGAATTTGAGCGGGACTACACGAGGCTTTTGCACTGCGAGGCATACAGAAGACTGAAGCACAAAACGCAGGTTTTCTACGCGCCCCAGAATGACCATATCTGCACCAGAATTGAGCACGTAAACCATGTGGCGAGCGTAAGCGCAACAATCGCAAAATACCTGGGGCTGAACGAAGAGCTTACCGAGGCAATTGCAATCGGCCACGATATCGGCCATGCTCCGTTCGGACACACGGGCGAAGACATTTTGAATTCTCTTATCAAAAATCAGAAGGAAGGAAAAAATGCGCCAAAAAAATTCTGGCATGAGCGCAACAGCCTTTTCTTTGCGGATTTTATAGAAACACTTCAGGATCCGGAGGGAACTTCTAAAAACCTTGACTTGACCTATGCAGTCCGCGACGGTCTTGTCTGCCACTGCGGTGAAATAGACCAGCAGGGTCTTATGCCCAGGGAAGAAGCTCTGGACTTGTATTCAATAAAGCGTCCGGGAATTGTACAGCCCTTCACGTGGGAAGGCTGCATTGTAAAAACAAGCGACAAAATAGCTTTTCTTGGGCGCGACATAGAAGATGCAAGGGCATACCATATTTTGGACATGGCGGCTTACAGGCAGCTAAGAGAAATTGTCGGCGAAACACTGGGTCTTGGACCAAACAAAAAATATTCCCTGCACACAACAAACGGAGCATTCAGATCAGGCAGAGCCGTAAACACAACAGTGCTCATAAACGACATGATTGTAGACCTTTGCGCCCAAAGCTCTCCAGAAAAGGGAATATGCTTCAGCGAGCCTTACTTCAAATTCATACATGAGCTGAAGCAGTTCAGCCTGCGGAATATTTACAGCAACTGGCGGCTTCTGGAATTCCAGCGGTATGCGGAAAACGTTCTTTCGTGCATTTACAGAACGCTCATGAAAATTCAGGTTTACGCCCAGAACAGAAGAGCTGAAAGCGTGCTCCGCTACACACCGGAGCTTCAAAAAACATTTTCAGAATGGCTTGCAAAATACTCAAACTACAACCCTGCAAAAAAGCAGATAATGCACTGCAAGACAAAAGAAGTGTTCGATGTGAACGACAATGAAAGCTGGGAAAAATGCGTTGTTGAATATATAAGCGGAATGACAGACCAGTACGCAATCAGAGTTTACGAAGAAATAATTTCATTTTAGCTTACAGTTTGCGCTGTAAATTTTCTCATTGCTTACGGAGGAAAAATGAGTTTTCCGGGAAATCTAAAATTCAAGTGCATGCAATGCAAAAACTGCTGCTGCCTCGAAGGCGGAGTTGTGCTGTTGAGCCAAAGCGATTTGGAAATGCTTGCAGAATGGGCGGAACTTTCTCCCGAGCAGTTTATACAGGTTTACTGCCGCAGACTGGAAAACGCAGACGGAAAAACATATCTGTGCCTTAAAGACAAAAATAAAAGAGAGTGTATTTTCTGGAATGAAAAAAACGGCTGCAAGGCATACAGCGCTCGGCCTGTCCAGTGCAGAACCTACCCATTCTGGACAAGAATACTCGAATCCAGAGAATCCTGGGATAATGAAAAAAAAGCCTGTCCCGGAATAAATGAAGGCAATGAAATTCCCAGTGAAGAAATTCTTGAGCAGCTTAAAATATACGAGCAAAATAAAATGAGCCTCCAAAAAAACATTTAAATGAATTTTTAGAGGCTCTGCATTTTTTATTTATATCACAAAACTCAAGGATTCAAATTAACACCTGATTTCCTAGTTTTTCAGAAGCTCTGCCAAATCAGCTGAAGTAAATCCAAGGTCTTCCGCAACTTTTGCAGCAGGACCTGATTCTCCAAAGCGGTCAATGGTGAACAGATCCTTTTTGTCTGAAACATATTTTTCCCAGCCGAAGCTCACGCCAGCCTCCGCGACAACAACACGCTTCGCGCCGCCGATAATTTTCTTCTGGAAATCCGCATCCTGCTTTTCAAACAAATTCTTGTCCATAACAGAAACAACGCGTATTGCCTTTCCAGAAACAAGCTTGGCAGCGTTCAAAGACATTTCAACCTCAGAGCCTGTAGCAAGCACTGTTATATCAGGAACACCAGCGCAGTCCTGGACAATATATGCGCCTTTTTTCACAGTGTTTTTCCAGTCCTTGTCAGACTTTTCATAAACTCCAATCCCCTGGCGTGTAAAAGCCATGCACACAGGATGGTCTGTGCTTTCCATTGCCATTTCCCATGCCGCAACAGATTCCTCTGCATCTCCGGGACGAAGGAACTGCACATTCGGAATACAGCGCAGAGCCGCATTTGTTTCAACAGGCTGATGGGTCGGGCCGTCTTCACCGACATAAATGGAATCATGTGTAAAAATATAAATATTCGGAAGCTTGCTGAGCGCCGCCACACGCAAAGAAGGACGCAGATAATCGCTGAACACAAGGAAGGTCGCGCCAAATGCCCTCAAGCCGCCATGAAGATTGATTCCGCTCATAACCTGGCTCATTGCAAATTCACGGATTCCGTATTCTATAGTGCGGCCTTTTCTGTTTGTCTTGCTGTACACACCGTCATCGTCAGCAACCTTTGTCTTATTAGGCCCCTGCAAATCGGCGGAGCCTCCTACAAGCCACTCATAGCGTTTTGCCATACAGTTAAGTGTTTTTCCGCTGGCATCGCGTGTGGCAAGCTTATCTCCTGCCTTGAACACAGGGCTCTCACATTCGCCTGTAGGCTTGCAGTTCCAGTATGCATCCCATTTTTCGGCAAGCTCAGGATTTTCCTTCGCCCACTCGCTGAAAGTCTTGTTCCAGTTTTCCTCAGCCTTTGCCCATTCAGCTCTCTTTGCCTCAAAATACGAATAAGCTTCAGGAGCAACATAGAACTGTCCGTCTGAAGGAATTCCGAGCGCAGATTTTGCAGCCTTGCAGCCTTCCTCACCAAGCGGAGCGCCGTGGACATCAGCTGTTCCCTGCTTAGGAGCGCCTTTTCCAATCACAGATTTCAGTATTATCAAAGTAGGCTTGGAATTGTCGCGCTTTGCAATTTCAACAAGGTCAGCGATTTCTCCGATATTGTACATAGAGCCGCGGAGAACCTGCCATCCATAGGAAAGATAACGCTTTTCGATATCATCCGTAAAAGTTATTTCAGTGCAGCCATCTATTGAAATCTTGTTTTCATCATAAAAAACAATAAGCTTTCCAAGCCCCAGGTTTCCGGCAAGAGAAGATGCCTCGGAAGAAACACCTTCCTCAAGACAGCCTTCACCGACAAGAGCATAAGTATAGTGGTCAACGATTGTATGCTTGGAAGTATTGAAGCGTGAAGCAAGCATGGTTTCCGCAACAGCCATTCCAACCGCGGCGGCAATTCCCTGCCCCAAAGGTCCTGAAGTACATTCTACGCCGTCAGTTTCGCCGTACTCAGGATGTCCCGGGCACTTTGAGCCAATCTGGCGGAATGATTTTATATCGTCAAGCGAAACCTTGTAGCCTGCAAGATGAAGAACAGAGTAAAGCAACATCGAGCCGTGTCCAGCAGAAAGAACAAAGCGATCCCTGTCCACCCATTTTGAATCGGCAGGATTATGCTTTAAAAGCTCGCCGTAAAGCACAGCGGCAACTTCAGCAGCTCCAAGAGGAAGCCCAGGATGTCCGGAATTTGCTTTCTGAATAGCGTCCATCGAAAGACTTCTGATTGACAAAGCGACAGCTTCAATAGCTTTTGTGTCCATAGTTGTTATACTCCAAAATCAAGGAAAATCTGCGGAAACACCGGCGGCAAAATAAAAAATTCCCCGCGGAATTCACGCTTTCATGGGGGCCGTCTCAAAGCACAGAGGCTTCACGGCGGCTTTATGAAAACGCATTTTACAACTATGCGGACGTTTTTTCAATCACGAAAGCAAATCTTATTTCAAAAAAACAGGCTCAAACTGAAAGCTCTGGAAAAATCCCTTCAATCATGTCCAGAAATTCAGCCTTTGAGGGAAGCGTTTTTATCCGCTTTTGAAACGTTTCATTTTTAAACAAAGAGGCAAGATTTGAAAGAACCTTTACATGAAAAAGCGATGAGTCAGAAAGAAGCACAAACATGGCAAAAACCTTGCGCACATCAGGTGCCTTCATGTCAACAGGCTCACGAAGATATACAACGACAATCTTGCTTTCAGAGCTGTTTTTTACAATCGGACATCTCGGATGGGGAATCGCAATTCCGTTTCCGATTGCAGTGCTCAGAATCTGCTCCCTGTCCACAAGGAATTTTTCAAGCTCGGCCGCCTCAACTCCTGTGGGCATACAGATATGGCCGCATATATATTTGTAAATTTCCTGATATGAATTTCCCGGCACGCTCTCCAAAAATTCGCCGCGCTCAAAAAGAGCCTTCATGTTGACATTTTCCATAAATCTCACACCTCCCTGTCTTTTTGTATTTTCAAGGCACTTCCTTTTGCAGAAGCTTTTATAACTTTGAACTGGCTCAGTTTCTGTTTTTCAAGCGAAGCCTCAAGCACGCCTTTTATATCCTCAAAATTCCACTCCATTCCGTCAAGCGAAAGAAGAAGCGCATCGGCATTTTCCTCCACGGCAGGGTCTGAAGAAATGCTTTCAATCATCCGCAGAACATGCCCGTGCAGCTGAGCAAGAATCACAACTTCCTGGCTTGGAAAATTCAAAATCAGCTCGCCAAGAAAATCGATTTTCCTCACAAGCGACGAAACAGCCCCGTAAAGCTCAAGAGCCTTCCTGCGGACATTTCCAAGAGTCTGGTCAGCAAACCAATTATAGTCCTTCTGCAGAATAGCATATCTTTCCTTCAGCGACAAGGCAAGAGCCTGAACTTCAAAATCCTCAAGCACAAAATCATCGCGGCAGATAAAATCCAGCGTGAATTTAAGGAAATCGGTTTTATGCTGGTACAGGGAATTCAGGAGTATCTGGTCGTACACAAATTCTGGAATGGAAGCAAGCGTATAATTCGCAAACGAAATTTTCCGCTTGAGCTCATTGTTCAAAACTGCAAGGCCGGTGTTCCACGCGCCAAACGCCGGCACATCCTCGCCCTTCCGCCATATTCTGGTTTCAACCCCGTAATGCTGGAAAGAAATTTTCTTTGTGTGCCTGAAAAGAAATTCCTCCATTGAGCCGCAGTAAGGAACACACAGTGTCTTCCGGTTTTCAAAGAACACTGTCATCAGCTGCTCCTCTATGGAAGTCATGGGACCGCACCGCTCAAAGGACTCAAGGAATTTTTTTTCAAGCTCCGCAAACCACTCTATGCGCCGCTCTCCGACCTCGCCCTTGTCGAACCGTGTTTCATCGCTGTGAAGCACCATCATGTTCAGCTTGCCGGCATTCCAGTCAGTAACACAGCACAGAATTCTGTCGCCCTTTCTGTAGCCGTGCTTTTCAGAAAGATAATTCAGGTCAAGCCCCGTAAGCCTGACGGTATTCGAAAGCTCAAAGTCGCTAGAAATCATGTCCATCCCGCTGTTCGCAGGGTCAGCCGCTATGTACTGCGGAGCATACTCTTCGCCGTAAAGCATGAACATATCAATCGCATCGTCGCTGTCAAAAGTTCCGATCTTCGAGGGAACCTTTTTTCCCTTGACATAAAAGCGCAGAGTGGAAGAAATTCTGTCCGACTCCACAAACGGCATGCATCTGTCGCCCGGAACAAAAACCCCCTGCTCAGCCTCTGCCGCAGTCGGAACAATGCTGAAAATTTCACCGGTAAAAGCGCCGGCATGCGTAATAAACCTTCCGTCGGCAAGCTCCAGGACATTCGGACTTGAGTAAAGAAAATCCTCGGTTTCATCCACTGAAGCTGCGACACCAAGGGTATTCAAGATTTTTTTCATCTCCTTAGCTGTAAAAGGCTTTAAATATGTTCTAAGAAATTTTTCCGCCAAATCTTCTCTTGAAAATCCCATACATATATAGTAATACTTTTTTTCATAAATAAAAAGATTTCCGGGAAAAAATTGAATAAAACCTCGGTTTTTAGTAATCTCAATGCATACCCAGGAGGAAAAATGGATTTTATTGAACTTTCACGAAAAAGATACTCAGTGAGGAAATTTTCCGCGCGCCCTGTTGAGGCGGAAAAAATCGCATCGGTTCTTGAAGCAGGACGACTTGCGCCCACTGCAAAAAACAGCCAGCCGCAGAAAATCTTCGTCATAAAAAGCCGGGAAGCCCTCGAAAGAATTCATAAGGCAACGCCCATGACATACAACGCTCCGGTTGTTCTTATGGTGTGCTACGACAGCAAGGCAAGCTACAAGAACAATGCGGACAGGCATTTTCCAGGATATGACGGCGGAGAAACAGATGCGGCTATTGTCACAGCTGCAATGATGATGGAAGCCACTGACCTTGGGCTTGGAACACTGTGGGCAAGGGGCTACGACAGCCAGACAATCTACGACGCCTTTCCTGAAATAAGCGGCCTTGAGCTTGTATGCCTCCTTGACATAGGCTATCCAGCGGAAGACAGCGAGCCAAGCGAGCGACATTCACTGAGAAAAGAACTTTCAGAAACTGTATCTGAACTGTAAGACTGTAAGAGCGCAAAAAAAATGCTGGCTAACAATCTCAGTTAACCAGCATTTATAAACTATCAGTTTCTAAGCGCATCAATGTTGGCGCATCCAGCCTTTACAAACGGAAGCACCGTTTCGTCGCTTTCAATTTTCAGGCGAACCATGCGCGGACCTTCCGCAAAGGCTTTTTCAGCCCATTTTGAATCTGTGTTCACGTCAACAGGCTCAATTCCAAAGCCCTCGGCGATTTTCAGCAGGTCAGGGTTGCGTATAAATTCACTTGCGCTGTAGTTCTTGTTAAAAAGATATTCCTGCTGCTGGTGAACCATTCCAAGCACTCCGTTTTCAAGAACAATGACTGTTACGTTCAAGCCCATCTCGCTGAGTGTCGCAAGCTCCTGAAGATTCATCAGAATACTTCCGTCTCCTGATATGCATACAATCTTCTTGGACGGGTTTGCAAGTGCAGCTCCTATTGCAGCCGGAAGCCCGAAGCCCATTGTGCCAAGCGAGCCGCTGGTTAAAAACTGGCGAGGATGCTCAACAGGATAATACTGAGCCGCCCACATCTGGTGCTGTCCTACATCCGTAGTAACAATTATGTCATCCGGGGAAAGACCTGCGCTCTCTGCGGCAGACGGAAGGTCGCTTATAAATTTCCGTGGATTCACAGAAGCCGCATTTTTTCCCCTGCCAAGCTCTATGCTTTCAGTATTGGCAAAAATTTCAGAAAGTGAATCAAGCCATTCCCTGCGCTTTTCAGCTTTCTCATTGCAGGGCGAATTCTTTATATTTGAAACAAGAACCGGAAGAGCGGTTTCAACATCGCACACAAGCGAACAGCTCGAAGGAAGAATCTTGTTTATTTCCGCAGCGTCAATATCAATATGCAGCACGGTTGCTCCCGGACAAAACTGCGCGACCGCTCCCGTAGCCCTGTCGTCAAATCGCACGCCCATTGCAAGCACGACATCCGCATCATGCATCGCCTTGTTGGCCGCATAAGAACCGTGCATTCCAACCATTCCCATGTTGTTTCTAAGGCTTCCCGGAACAGAGCCGATGCCCATGAGGCTTGTAACCGCCGCCGCATCATATATTTCAAGCAGGCTCTTCAGGGCAGAAGCAGCCCCCGGGGAATTACAGCCTCCGCCGATATAAAGGACAGGCCGCTCGGCATTCATGAGAGCCCGGCACATTTTTTCAACAATGCAGGGAATTTTTTCCTCGGGCGTGGAAAAGCGTTTTGCAAACACCGATTTCTTTATGCTTTCCATGGAGCGGATTTCAGGCCATTTTTCAAACTCTGCAATTCCCGTCTGAACATCCCTCGGAACATCAATAAGGACAGGGCCCGGACGACCCGCGCACGCAATCTCAAACGCAAGCGGCACCGCAGTCAAAAGCTCCTCCGGGGACTTGACCATCATGCTGTGCTTTGTTATCGGAAAAGAAAGCCCGAATGTGTCCGCCTCCTGAAAGGCATCCGTTCCTATAAGCGAAGTGTTCACCTGGCCTGTAATGGCAACAATCGGAATAGAATCGCAGCGGGCATCAGCAATGGCGGTGAGAAGATTCATTGCGCCCGGCCCGGAAGTCGCCATGCACACAGCCGGAATTCCTGTTGAGCGCGCCATTCCCTGGGCTATAAATCCCGCCGCCTGCTCGTGGCGAACCAATATATGCTTTATAGAAGACCTGTTAAGCTCATCATACAAAGGAAGAATCTGGCCGCCGGGAATTCCTGCAACAAACCTGACGCCTTGCATTTCAAGAAGCTTTAAAATAATACTGGAACCTGTAGCTTGTATCATTCTGCCATTCTATAAAAAAAATCCTCCGTTTTCAACAGCAGATTTTTCATAGCAAAATCAGCGTTCTGCAATAATTGACAAAAGTTTCGTTTTTAGCGATTATTAGCAGGCTATGAAATTTGTTTTCCGACAGCAGCTTGAATCCATGTCAACACCTGAGCTGCTTGTCCTTGCTGATAAATATGGAATCGACATTCCAGGCGGCCTTGACCGCAACTTTATAATCGGAGAGCTTCTTGAGGCAGAGGAAGAGTTTGAAACGGCGGAAGATAAGCCGGAAGTTCAAATTTCAGACAGCGAAGAGCCTGTTCCTGACGAGCTTCCTGCAACATACAACAACACCTGCATCGATGCTATCTTAAGAAACCCCGCATGCTTTTTTGTATTCTGGGACATAAAGGAATCCGACATCTCTTCCCTGACCCAGGATTCTTCGTTTGAAAGCGTATTTCTCCGCATTTCGTTTTTTGATGATGACGAATCGGAAACTCCCTACGATTTCTTTGACGTGAAAATTCAGGCAGGGCCGGGCGAGCAGTACATAATGATTCCGGGCAGAAAAAAATTCGCGCGGATAGATATGGCAGCCTCCTTTGCCGGCAGAAAAGCCGAAGTGCTTGCTTCAACAAGAATGATTGAAATCCCGGAGGAAAGCAAAAAAATCCAGGACATGCAGCCCGGTAAAAAAATCGACTTTTCTCCGCTTGTGCAGCTTTCAGGAATAAAGAAAATTCTTCATGACAACTTCCTGAACCACAGGCAGTCATTTTCAAACTAAGGGAGAGTGCAATGAAAACCTTGCCTGAACCACCGCAAAAGTTTTTATTCACAAGTTTGCGTTGCAAATTTCCTTATTGACTTTTTATGGGAGCACAGGATGTCCGGAAAAAAACTTGTTTTAATAATAGAAGCATCACAGGGCTATCTTCCCCAGGCAGAAGACAGGGAAGGCTTTCAGTTTCAGAACAGCCAGATTTTCTCGGCAATAACAGAAACATACATTCCGCTTTTAAATATGTTCGCCAGGCTTGAAAAGGAGAACATTCAGTTCAAGCTGGGGCTTGCGGTTTCTCCATCGATATGCGCGCTTCTGTCAGATCCGCACATACAGGATTTGTATGTGGAATACCTTGATGCCCTCATAGAGCTTGGAAAATCAGAGATCAGCCGCTGCTCCACCATGGACTGCCGCGAACAGGCTCAAAAATGCCTTGAGAGAATAGAAAAGACAAAGGCGGATTTTGTTGACCTGTACGGAAAAAATATTCTTGCGCAAATCAGGCGGTATGAAAAGCTCGGCTTTCTTGAGCTTATTCCGACAGCGGCAACTTCAGCCTATCTTCCGCACTACAGCGACTTTACAGAGGCAATAAACGCGCAGGTTGAAACCGGGCTTTATTCGCAGAGAAATTTCTTTGGAAGCACAGGAGACGGTTTCTGGCTTCCGTTCATGGGCTGGGACAAGGCGCTGGAAATTCCGCTTCGCTCCTACGGAATAAACTACACGGTGCTTGATGCTCGCTCAATACTGTTTTCCGAGCAGTGCCCGGACGAAGGAATTTTCCACCCAGTCAGGACAAAAAGATCCCTTGTTATTTTTGGAAACGACCCGGACACTTTTCAGCAGATAGCAGGCGAAGAGGGATTCTGCCAGAACGAAGTCTACCGCTCCCAGACAAGGGACATAGGCTTTGAGCTTCCGCAGGAATCCCTGGGCGGCTACTTTGGAGGAAGCGGCGCACGAATTCCCACAGGCTACAAGTACTGGAGCAACGAAAGCGAAGACGGAGACACCGTTCCATACAACGAACAAAAAGCAGAGCTTCAGATAATCGAGGATGCGTTTTCATTCTACAGTTCCAAGGCGGAAAAACTGAGCCAGGCTTCAGAGTGCATGGGCGAAAAGGATGCGGTTCTGGTCTGCACAATCCCCGCGGAATTTCTCGGACAAAAATGGCATGAAGGCGTTGCCTGGCTTGAAAACGTAATCCGATGTCAGGCAAGCAAGCGCGGCTTTGAATTTGATCTTTGCAGAAACCTTCTTAAAAATCAGTTTTCACTCAAAAAAATAGAGCCGTATCAGTGTTCGGCAAACGGCCTGGGCTACGGCGAAGACCTTCTGGACAACTCAAACAGCTGGATGCTCCGATACACAAGGAAGGCCACCCAAAGAATAATCGACCTTGCAGAGCGATTCCCCTCCGAGTCATCATTGAAGGAGCGGCTTTTGAACATGGCGGCAAAGCAGGTTCTTCTTGCACAGAGCGGAAACTGGCCTGCTATGATTCATGACGGGCAGATGCTTGATTATGTGGAAAGCCTTTTCAAGGATGAGATTCTTTCATTCACAAAGGTTTTTGCCTCGCTGGCAAGCAATACAGTAAGCACAGAATGGCTCACTTCGTGCGAAAGAAAAAATCCGCTGTTTCCATGGCTCAACTACAGAATTTTCAGCAGAAAAAAATAGAAGCAGACTGTAAATTTATTTTCAATGTTTTCTGCCGCATTGAAAACATCTATTGATAATTTGATTTCAATATGGTAAAAAAGGAAACGCTATGGGCACATTTTTTTTTACAGTTGTCATCTATCCGCTGACCCAGATTATAGAACTGGCTTTTACATTCAGCTATAAGCTTTTAAAAAATACGGGCTTTTCACTGATCGGAGTGAGCCTTGCAGTTAGCCTTCTTACACTTCCGCTTTATGCAGTGGCGGAAAAATGGCAGGAAACTGAACGCGCCCTCCAGGCAAAGATGAAGCCGCAGGTTAACAGGATAAAAAAATTTTTCAAGGGCGATGAGCAGTACATGATTCTTTCCACCTATTACAGGCAGAATCACTACCATCCTATAATGTCGCTGCGCTCCGCCTTTGGAATTCTTATACAGATTCCGTTTTTTACAGCGGCGTATACATGCCTTTCGCACATGGCTGCGCTCCAGAACCACCATCTGCTTTTTATCTCTGACCTTGGCATGCCGGATGCGCTTTTTTCAGTCGGTCCGCTGACTATAAATGTGCTTCCGCTTATCATGACAGCGATAAACTGTATTTCCGGGGCGATATACACAAAAGGGCTTCCGCTGAGAGAAAAGCTTCAGGTTTACATTCTTGCGCTTGTTTTTGTTGTTCTGCTTTACAACAGTCCAGCCGGTCTTGTTATTTACTGGACAATGAACAATGTTTTTTCCCTTATAAAAAATATCTTTTACAAACTGAAAAATCCGTTAAAGTCATTTTATATCATTTCGGCGATTATCTTTGCCGCGGCTCTTGTTTTCACGGTTCTCACCAAAAGATTCAACATGGAGCAGAAAGGATTTTTCAGTCTTCTCTGTCTTCTTGTGATATTTTCGCCGTTTATCGTAAAATTTTTAGCCTTTATCTCGGACAAGCCGCTTGCGCCGCTGAATGAAAAACGCAACCTCAGAACTGCTCTTTTTCTTTTGTCCTCGTCAGGCACGGCAATTCTGATAGGGCTTGTAATTCCTGCTCTTTTGATTGCTTCTTCTCCTATTGAATTTTCTGGAATAGACAACTATCCAAACCCGATGTTTTTTTTAAGGAACACCTTTTTTCAGGCAATGGGACTTTTTTTTGTCTGGCCTACTCTGATTTTTTTTCTGTTCAGCAAGCGCATTCAGACACTGCTTTCCGCGGGCTTTCTTTTTATGCTTGCCGCCTCAACCGTGAATGCATTTCTTTTTCAGGAAAAATACGGCTACCTTTCAAGAATGCTTATTTTCACGGAAGTGCCGAGCATACAGTCGCCTGCAACACATATACTTGCCAATCTCGCATTTATGCTCGCCCTGATTCTGGCTTGCATAGCAGTTATAAAATTCAACCTAACAAAGCCGGTATGCCTAATAGCAATGCTTTCAATTATTTCCCTTGTCATGCTTTCGTGCATTCAGATTGGAAAAATAAAAGCCGGCTACAGGGACTATCTTAAAATTTCAGCCAATGCAGAGTCAAAGGACAGCGGACTGGTAAAGCCGATTTTCCATCTTTCAAAGAACGGAAAAAATGTCATAATGATTTTTCTTGACCGGGCGCAGAACAATTTTGTGGAGCCTATGCTTGAGGAGTCTGAAAAGCTAAGGCAGCAGTTTACAGGATTCACGCTTTACAAGAATACAGTTTCGTATAATTCCCATACGCTTATCGGAGTACCGCCAGTCCACGGCGGCTATGAATACACACCGGCGGAAATCAACAATCGCCCTGAAAAAACACTGGTTGAAAAGCATAACGAATCGCTTCTTATGCTGCCTAGAATTTTCACAGAGCAAGGAACCGGATTTTCTGCAATTTCAAGCGATGCCTCGTGGGCAAACTACAGCTGGATTCCTGACATTTCAATATTTTCGCCCTACCCAAACATAAAGGCATTTCTAACTGAAAACGCCTATCTTGCGCAGTGGTACAAGGATCATCAGGACATAGGAAATTTAACCATAGCGAGCGACACACTCAAGCGGAATATTTTATGGTATTCGTTTTTCAAAACATCGCCGCTGATTCTAAGACATGTTATCTATGAAGACGGAAGATACTGGTCTACAAATTCACAGTACGATGACATGAACAAGTATATTTCGAACTATGCTGTAATGGAATACCTGAAGGATCTCACTGATTTTTCCGCGGAGACAGAAAACGTATATTTCAGCTTTACAAACAACGCGTGCCACACATCATTCAAACTCCAGGCTCCGGACTATGTTCCTTCAATGAATATTACAAACAAGGGAACCAGTGAATATGCCAATGACAGCTCCTACTCATCAATGGCTGGTGTAATGCACAGGCTCGGAGAATGGCTTGACTACTTAAAGCAGAATGATGCATACAACAATTCAAGAATTCTTATAGTGTCCGATCACAGCTGCACCTCAAGGGAAAACGCATTTGTCTGGGACGAAAAATTCAGCGCAATATCGCCTGGAAAATATCATCCGATTTTTATGTTCAAGGATTTCAACCAGACAGGCGAACTGAAGACAAGCGAAGAATTCATGACAAACGCAGACACGCCTGCACTTCTCACCGAGGGAATCATCGAAAACCCTGTGAATCCTTTTACAGGAAAGGCTGTAAATTCAAAGATGAAGGAAAACGGCGCGCTGGTTTCAACAAGCAATCTTTTTATGCCGCATCATTCTTCAAGCAAGAATATTTTTACAGTAGATCCAAACGACTGGTATTTAGTCAGCGGAAACATATTTGAATCTCAAAACTGGCAGCAGACAAAAATGGAGGAATTTGAAAAATGACAGCATCACTTCTATACATAGATCCCGGAACAGGCAGCATGCTCTTTTCCATTCTTATAGGAGCCACAGCCACATTGTACTTTCTTGCGAGGGCGGCCATCCTAAAGCTTAAATTTCTTTTCACAGGAAAGAAAGGTGCGGCGGACACTTCAACCCACAAGTATGTGATATACAATGAGGACAAGCGGTACTGGAATGTATTCAAGCCAGTTCTTGATGCCTTTGAAAAACACGGCACGGAAATAACGTATTTCACCTCATACAAAGAGGACAATGTTTTTTCCGCAGGATATAAATTTGTAAAGCCCGAATACATAGGCACAGGGAACACAGCCTTTGCCAAGCTGAATCTTCTTTCCGCTGACATTGTTCTGATGACCACGCCGGGGCTTGATGTCTATCAGATGAAGCGGAGCAAGAATGTAAAGCACTACGCGCACTTGGAACATTCCACAGGAGACTCGACCATGTACAGGCTTTTTGGAATCGATTATTTTGATTCAGTGCTTGTCACAGGCTCATACAAGGAAAAAGACATCCGCTATCTTGAAGACGCCAGAGGGCTAAAGCACAAGGATATTGTAAGCGTAGGCTGCACATATCTTGACGTGTACAAGGAAAAAATGGAAGAAATTCCGCCAGAAGAAAAACACATATTCACAGTTCTTGTTTCTCCGTCATGGGGACCAAGTGCAATTCTGACACGCTACGGAGAAAAGCTCCTTGATCCGCTTTTGCAGACAGGCTGGAATATTATTGTCCGTCCGCATCCGCAGTCAAAAATTTCAGAAAGCGCGATGCTTGATCGTCTCACAGAAAAGTACAAGGACACAAAGAATTTAATATGGGACTACAATACTGAAAATATTTTTTCAATGAAAAAAGCTGATATTATGATTTCTGACTTTTCAGGAATTATCTATGACTACACTTTCCTTTGCGACAAGCCTGTTATGTATGTAAATTCAGACATGGATTTAGGGCCTTACGATGCCTACGATGTTCCGGGCAGAAGCCCATGGCAGAAAACTGCGGTTCACAAATTCGGGATTGAGCTGAAAGAAGAAGAATTCAACAACATCGCACAGATTATAAAGGCAGCGGGCGATTCGGAGGAATTCAAAAAGCAGAGGGATTTAAACAAGGCGGCGGCATGGGAGCACCAGGGAACTGCCGGCGAGGAAGTCTATAATTTTATGGTAAAAAAAGAGGAAGAGCTTCTTTCCCTAAAAAACAATACTTCCCTGCAAGAAAAAAGCAAAAGCTGAAAAGCAAAGCTTTGTAAATGCCGGGGAATTTTAATTTTCCGACGCGTTCAGGGAAAACAGTCGGTTCAAGTGTTACTAGCATTTGATTCATGCGGAATCTTTCATGCCCGATAAATATGAGGCATGAAAAAATACAGTAATCTGCGTTCCTCCATTTTATGCAGAAACGCTCAATCAGGAGAAAAAAATGACAGAAAAGGAATTCGATTTGCTTTATGCAGTACATAAACAGAAAGACATCTCACAGTTTCCAAGCGACACCGTTTTTATGTGCGAAAAAAACGGATGGATTAAATCAGGGAAAATCACAGACTCAGGCTACGAAGCCCTTGCGCCATATAAAGTTGACAACGCTATTATAATGGCAGCAGGAAGAAGCCGCCGCTGCATGCCGCTTTCAAACTACCTTCCAAAGGGGCTTTTTGAAATAAAGGGCGACACAATGGTTGAGCGCCAGATTAAGCAGCTCCATGATGCTGGAATAAAGCAGATTATTCTTGTTGTTGGATATTTAAAGGAAAAATACTATGAGATGGCAAAAAAATACAAGGATCTTATTGTAATAGACAACACAGAATGGCAGGAAAAAAACAATATTTCCTCGCTGTATGCCGCAAAGGATTATTTAAAGAATTCCTATATCTGCTGCAGCGACAACTGGTTCGCGCATAACGTTTACTGTGACTATGTATACGACTCATATTATGCCTGCAAATACACAGATGAATTTCTTGATGAATACTGTGTAAAGTCTGTTGACAGTGAAGGCTATATGACTTCCGTAAAAAAAGGCGGAGAAAAATGCTGGTACACAATCGGCGAGGCATTTTTCAGCCGGGACTTTTCACAGAAATTTGTGGATCACATGGTAAAAGAATACTACGACCCGGAAGTAAAGTATATGCTCTGGGATGACTTTCAGATTCGCCATATTGATGATTTGAAACTCAAGGTAAAAGGCTACAGCGATGACGAATGTAAGGAATTCGACACAACAGAAGACATTCTTCAGTTCTACCCGAACTTCAAGGATTTTATAGAGCAGTTTTTTGCGGAAGAAGAGATTGTGAATTCTTCCACACGGCTGAATTATCTTTCAAACTATGCTGACACCAAAACTTATTCCGTTGTTGCAACAGAGCAGCTGACAGGGCGGCTCCATGTAAATGAAAATCTTTTCAAGCCAAGCCCAAAGGTCATGGACATTCTGCGCAACGCAACTTACGAGGATGTCTACCTGTATGATCTCACCAGAGAAGATGAGCTTGCAGTTGAAATCAGCAAGCAGGAAGAAATTTCAACAGACCATATTCTGATTCATTCCGGCTCTTCTGATGTCATAAAAACAGTGATGTCTCTTGTGCTCAACAAGGGCGATACAGTTCTCATTTCATCTCCGTCTTGGAACTATTACAAATCTATTGTCGAACTGAAAATGGCAAAGGCAGAATACTACAACATTGTGCCTGATGACCAGGAAAAAACATATCAGTTTGACATCAAGGAGCTTATGGAAAAAGCCCGTGCGGCTGCTCCGAGAATTATAATAATAACAACACCCCACAATCCAACCGGAGCCGTTATATCAGCCGCAGACCTTGAAAAAGTAATCAAGGAAAATCCTGCCTCGCTTGTAATTGTCGACGAAGCTTACCTTGGCTTTTCAGAGCAGAAATTCGATGTGCGGCATTTCTTAGCGGCATATTCAAATGTGGTTTTCAGCAGAACATTCAGCAAGCTTTATGGACTTGCAGGAATCCGCGTTGGCTACGGACTGTGCGCCCCTATGGCAAAACAGGTTTTCAGGCTTGATGTAAATCCTTTCAGGGTAAACAATATAAGCCGCAAAATGGCCATTGCAGCCTTAAAGGACAGCGAATACTATAAGGGGCTTTTAAAGGATATAACAGAGAGCCGAAGTTTCTTTATAAAAGAAATGAATTCTATTTCCGGAGTAAGGGCATTTGAATCCGCTGCAAATTTTGTATTTGTGCATTTTCCTGAAAACACAGATGTTCAGGCGCTCAAGGACAGCCTTGCCAAGAACGGATATCTGGTGCGCCTCTGGACTGAAGGCAGCAGGCTTGCAATGAGGGTGACACTGGATAAAAAGGAAACAATGGAAAAAGTAGTTGCCCTTATAAAGGATTTTATGAAAAAGGGAACTTCTGACAACTGATTAAAAACACATAAAACTCTGAAGATTCATTCAAAATGAATTTTCAGAGTTTTTTACTGTTATCTCAAAATAAAATCAAGCCACAGGAATCTTTTTTCGCACCACTCAACAAGAAAATCAACTTCGCTTTTATAGGTTTTTCTTTTTCTGTACCCCGGAACACGAGGCCAGGCTGCGCTTCCAAGTATGTGCCACACAGAATCATTAAGCTCAGCCGCAGCATCAAGAGCTTCCCCCTGCTTTCTGAGCCATTCAATAGAATCCCAGAGCTCCTTTCTTTTTTCCTGCCAGCGGTCTTTTACAAGGGCAACAAATTCTTCGTCCGCGAACAAGCGGTTGTACCAGTGGCTCTGGTTTATCAAAAATCCGTCATAATCTCCGGCCGCAGTTGAATTCTTCAGAGGATCGAAAAAATAAAAAAGATTAATCCATGCGTTGCTGCTCATGGGAGAGCCGTATACGCTTGAAAAAGTCGAGCTCTTTGCGGAATTGCCAAACGCAATGTCATGATCCCACGAAGGCCCCATATAAAGCTTTTCGGTTTTATAGTCATAGTTCATAAAAACTGAATTGTAGAATTTCGCATCGTAGTTTTTTGAAAATTCCGCGAGCAGATACCAGTCAACAAACGAATCCATGTCAAAATATTTTTTATAGCCTTCCCCGCCCTTCCATTCCTCAGAATAAAGGACATCCTCAAGCGATTGTATTTTTGCAGCCCACTTTTCATAGTTTTCCTGGGACGACTTCGGAGAACGTATATTGAAGCGAATTCCTGAATTTGAAATAAACTTGTAAGGGCGGCCTTCGTGGCTGTCAATTTCAGCAAGAAAACCTTCGCCCTCAAATTCAACTCTGTTTTTCTCAACTTCAACTTTTTCTGTAAGACCGTAAAGCCCCAGATATTTTCCGTTTAAAAAAAGCGTAATGTATTTTGAAGACGGATTCCATCTCATTCTGTCCCAGACATTGTGGGTAAGATATTCGGCGTAGTAATTTCTGAGCATTGCACGGTCGCACGCGTTTGCCATTAAAATCCATTTAGCCGCGGCAGGAAGTCCCAGCAGCTCCGCAGGAGAACTGAGCTTTAAAAGATAAGGTCTTTTCTGGGTGAAAGTTGTGTTCCATGTGGAATTTCCATGTCCGCGGATTTTGCACTTGCCGGAATGATTTCCGCCTAAATTTTCCGCCCCGGAAAATTCGTAGGATGCGTTAATATATTTTTCCTTGCTTTTCACGGACTTATAGTTTTCCGTGGTAATCTCAAGAATCGGCAGACCAAGCTTTTCGCACTGCTCAAAAGTCACTTTGCTGTTGGAAGAAACAAGAAAAACAAAAAAAGAACTGGACGCAAGCAAAAACAGTGCCAGATAAAAAAAACAGGAATATCTCTTTATTCCGCTAACAAGTCTCATGCTCCAAAACTCCAAACCGCCGAAAAATTTATTTTCTGCAAGAATCAACATTCCCCGCAAGCCAAGCACCGGGGAATATTTCCCAGTGTATCGCATCCGGGGCTTACCCTCGGCACGAATAAAACGCCCCTAAAAACCAAAGCTTTTAGAGGCGGCTAAAAATGCGATGCTCCATCTCCACGCCACGCAGATTTCAAAGCCCGCAGAAATTTTTGAAGAGTGCCTATTAGACAACTCTAAAAACGCTTTTCTAGTAAGTAACCTCGCCGTCATGCGCAAGAATTGTAGATGAAGTCACATCGCTCAATGCGGCAACTTCCTGAAGCAGTTCAGAATCATTTTTTGCGCGGATTTCCACAACCATATTTATTTTTCCGTTTGAAAATGCGCGGCTCTTTACAGTGAAATACTTGCAGTGCTTTTCAACAAGAGCCATTATTTCGCCCTCAAGGTCATAGCGGCCGCCGCTCACCATCAGAATTTTCGGAGCCTTTGCAACAGGAAGCCTGTCAAGCACAAAGAGCGCAAAAGTCAGCACAAACGCCAGCAGGCAGGAAATCTGAGCAAGCCCTGCGCCGCAGATAATTCCAGTTGAAATCGCCCAGAAAAGAAAAACCAAATCCAGCGGATCCTTTACAGCAGTCCTGAAGCGGACAATAGAAAGCGCACCGACCATACCAAGAGAAATCACAACGCTCGACTGTATGGTAAGAATAACTCCGGCTGTAATCAGAACAAGCGCAGGAAGGGCAATATTAAATGACTTTGAATAAAAAGTTCTTCTAGTCAAAAGCCTGTAGGCAAAGAAAATGTAAAGCGCAAAAAACGAAGCAATTACAAAAACAACAATAATGTTTTCAGGAGTTGCATCATAGCGTGTAAAGCCCTGAATAAACGACTTCTTAAAAATATCCTTAAATCCCATAAAATACCTCTCTTTTTTATTCAGAGCCTCTCAAGCAAAAAGCTTTCCGAAGCCCCCTTGTTACAATTTTAAGCACGCGGAAAAACCGCCTTTACTTTTATGCGCCCGGAAACACAGAGCGTATTCCGTGCAGGTCAAATTTCCTGCATACATAATACTTTGAAAAAGACGACCACTGTAGCTGTCCGCACTGGCACACTTCATTTATAAAATCCGGCAGCAGCTCATCAAATTTCACTTCCATCATGTTTGTTCCATCAGGAAAAACAGAGCGGAACGGAGCATTTTCATCAAAAAAATCCTGAATGTTGCTTGAGCTCCTCAAATTCCTGTCAAAAGTCACGCGGACATTGCCATCCCGGTATATAAAAGGAACTCTTTCATAGGCAACGATTTCCACAGGCCGGAGCATGCGGAAATTCATCTGGCAGATAAGCTTTTTCAAAAGATAGGGAGTTTCAGCTGAAAAATCAGGAACACTGCCGGCCATTATCTGCTCAAGGGTTTCAAGCGGAACCGGGCATGAGGTTTTAAGACACATTCCGTTCACCTTCTGCTTCAGCTCAAGCGAAATCCGGCTTTTGGAGCAGTTGTAAATTCTAATTCTGAATTTTTCGCGCGGGTCTGTTCCGTTTTCATTTTCTGAAAAGCATGTATTGTACATATCATCAAAATATATGCTTCTGATTGCATAGCAGCCGGCATCTCCGGTGTTCCCGTCAAGCTCCATCACAGAAGCCAGGCGAGTCTGCTGCATCTGAAGAATATACTCAGGAGAAATATACTTGTATTCATGCCTATACTTTTTCATACCAACACCACAATGAATTTGGTTACCATTTGTTCATCAGTACAAGCATAATACAACCTGTTGTTTTCCTTGTCAATAGTAAAGGGGGGGGTAAAATGGAAATAATTAACAAAAAATTAACAGTAATTTGATAAAATTCTCAAGTTGAAGAAAAAAAAAAATAATGGTATAAATAAAAAAATGTATTTCAAGTCTGCCAAGTTCAAAAATTTCATTATCCCTGCGGTGTTGTCCGTAATTCTGCTTGTGATGTTTTTCACTTCCTCAAAAACGCAGATTTCACCGGAAAAATGCATGGAAGAAGGTCTCCCTGTTCTTTTCATAGATACAATGGCAGGAAAAAAAATCAATTCCAAGACGGACTACATTCCGGCGCGCTACGAAATTGAAGGCCTTACAGGCGAATGTAAAATCCGCGGCCACGGAAACACAACATGGGTAACAAGGGAGCTTTACAAGCGCTCATACCTTCTGAAGCTGAACGAGCCGCAGCCCCTCCTTGGAATGGAAAGCTCCCGGAAATGGATTTTGATGGCAAACACTGCCGACAAGACTTCGCTCAGAAACGAATACGGATATTTTCTTTCGCGCAAAGTCTGGAACAGAATGAAATGGATTCCCAGCTCACGTTTTGCGGCGCTTTTTCTCAACGGCAAATACAACGGGCTTTATGCCGTCACAGAAAAGATAGAATTCGACAAGTTTGATCTTCCAGAGGGGTCATTTCTTGCAAATGTAAATTCCAGAATGAACAAGGAATGGAATTTCGTCACAACAAGGGGCGTAAAAGTCAGCATACGCATGAAGGACAAGTCCGAATCCGAATACAAGTCAATGGCAGACATTATTCAAAACGCGGAGGACGTCATTTTTTCAGATGAATTCAAATCGAATGAAAAAGGCTGGCAGAGTGTAATAGACACGGACTCGTTTGTCGACTGGTATCTTATAAATGAATTCACCAAGAACCATGATGCGCGATTCCAGGCCTCGTGCTATTTTTATTACAACTCGCAGACAAAAAAGCTCTACATGGGCCCGGTCTGGGACATGGACATCTCATGCGGAAATATCAGCTACGACAAATGCCAGGAGCCGGAAGGGCTTTGGATAGGAAAATCGCACTGGTACAAACGTCTGCTTGAAGACGAGCACTTCGAATCCCTTGTAAAATCCCGCTGGCACGAAACCAGGCTCCTGCTGGACTCTTCGTTTTCATGGCTTGAAGAAAAGGCAAAGGAAACACAGCCCTACGTAGAGCTGAATGACTCCGTATGGCGGAATATAGGACGGCGGCAGTGGCCTCATGCGCCCGGATGGAAAAAGCGTAAAACCTACAAGAGCGAAGTTGACTACATGGCTGACTTTTTAACAAAGCGGATGCAATGGATTGACAACGCTTATTCCGCTGATTGAATTTAGATTCTCAAAATGGTATAATCCGACCCAAGATTTCGGCGGTTTCTTATTTTCAGCCGGATTCATATTTATACATATCTCGAGGTAAATGGTATGAAGTACACTGCAGAAGTAGAGCATATGTGTCCTTTGGCAAAAGGCGCATATCACGGACCTGCCCCGATTCCTGAAGAAGGCGAATGGGTACAGGCAAAAAAAATTGAAGATATTTCCGGATTTACACACGGAATCGGCTGGTGTGCACCGCAGCAGGGTGCCTGCAAGCTTTCTTTGAACGTTAAAGACGGCATTATTGAAGAAGCTCTTGTAGAAACAATCGGATGTTCGGGAATGACGCATTCGGCTGCTATGGCTTCAGAAATCCTTATCGGAAAAACTCTTCTTGAAGCGCTTAACACTGACCTTGTATGCGATGCAATCAACACTGCAATGCGCGAACTTTTTATGCAGATTGTTTACGGACGTACTCAGTCAGCTTACTCTAAAGACGGTCTTAAAGTAGGTGCTTCTCTTGAAGACCTCGGAAAGAACCTTCGTTCACAGGTCGGAACTATGTTTGCAACACGCAAGACTGGCCCTCGCTACCTTGAAATGACAGAAGGCTACGTTGAAACAATGGCTGTTGACAAGGACAATCAGGTTATCGGTTACAACTGCATTAACTTCGGAAAACTGATGGATGCTCTTAAAGCCGGAAAACCTGCTGAAGAAGCTATTGCCGGAGCGCGCACACATTATGGCCGCGTAACAGAAGATCAGGGTATGGTAAAACTTATCGACCCTAGAAAGAACTAATTGTAGGAACGGAGGATAACAATATGTCATTATTTGAAGATTACGAAGGCCGTATCCCGCAGGTAAATAAGGCTCTTAAAGAATATGGTTTTGCAGAAGGCGAAAAAGGATTGCAGGAAGCACGCGACCTCTGCAAATCACGCGGATTTGATCCGTATGAAATCTGCCAGTCAACTCAGCAGATTTGTTTTGAAGATGCAAAATGGGCTTACGTTCTTGGCTCTGCAATTGCAATCAAAGAAGCAGAAAAAACAGGCGACAAAACTGGTTCTACTGCCGCTGCAAATATCGGTAAAGGACTTCAGGCATTCTGCCTTCCTGGTTCTGTAGCTGATGACCGCAAAGTAGGTCTTGGTCACGGAAACCTTGGCGCACGCCTTCTTTCTGAAGATACACAGTGCTTTGCATTCCTTGCAGGACACGAATCATTCGCCGCTGCAGAAGGTGCAATCAAAATCGCTGCAAACGCAAACAAAGTACGCAAGAACAAGCTCCGCGTTATCTTGAACGGTCTTGGAAAAGATGCCGCTCAGATTATCAGCCGCATCAACGGTTTTACTTATGTTCAGACTAAGTTTGACTACTTCAACGGCGAAGGAACTGACAAGGCTCTTACAGTCGTAAAAGAAATTCCTTACGGAAACAATCCTGACCGCCTTATCGTAAAATGCTACGGTGCTGACGACGTTCGCGAAGGCGTTGCAATTATGTGGCACGAGGACGTAGACGTTTCAATCACAGGAAACTCAACTAACCCTACTCGCTTCCAGCACCCTGTTGCAGGAACTTACAAGAAAGAACGCTTCCTTGCAGGCAAAAACTACTTCTCTGTAGCTTCTGGCGGCGGTACAGGACGTACTCTCCACCCGGATAATATGGCTGCAGGTCCTGCTTCTTACGGATTTACTGATACTCTGGGACGTATGCACTCAGACGCACAGTTTGCGGGTTCTTCTTCAGTTCCGGCTCACGTAGAAATGATGGGCTTTATGGGAATGGGAAACAACCCGATGGTAGGATGCACCGTTGCCTGTGCAGTAGCAGTTGCTGGTAGTTTCTAAGCAATTTTCTACATACAAAGAATTTTAGCAACGGGGCAGCCGTAGGTCAGTTTTGTTTTCCTTGATAAAAGAAAGGAAACAAAACTGATAAGCAACCGCAGGTTGCGAAATGTACAGTTGCCTGCGCAGTAGCTGTTGCCGGTTCATTCTAAGCTGATTTTTATAAAAAAAGGCTCTTCCGTAATTGGAAGGGCTTTTTTTTTGCGCAGGGGAATTCCGATATCAGTCGGCATCAAGGAATGATGTTGCGTAGGAGCAGAAAGCCTTCACTCTTGAGATAAAGGCAGTTTCAATCCGGCTTGTAAAAATCTTCAGCTTGGGAGCCTTTGCCGCCCCTACCCCGTATATAATCCAGCTGTCGCCGTCCCTGAATGCAAAAATCACGGAGCGCAGACAGTTTTCCTTTACACGCACAAACGAAATACAGTTCATATCATTAAGATTTCTTGACTTGTATAGCAAAAAATTCTCATAGTCTGTTTTTATTGAAATTTCAGCTGTATACATCTCAAAAGGAGGCATTGTCATATCCGCGGTAAAACTATAAAGTCCGCCCGAATTCAGCCTGGACAACACGCTGCAATATGAATAAAGAGGAGTAGTCGTTCCGTACCGCTCAGAGTAGTAAGGAATTTTTGTGTATGAATCAACATTCAAAAGTATCGATGAAAGCTTTTCTATGATTCTATCATCCGGCTTGACCTTGCGGATCTGAAGAACCTCCACAAAATACCTCGGATTAAGCTCCCTGAGCTCCTGAAGACACTCATTCACTTCATCGTTGTCAATGTCAAGGCAAATATTCTTATACGAACTTATGTTCCTGATAAGAACATTTCCATTGAGCGCCGACTCAAGCTCCTGCCCCGAAAGTTTTTCATTAAATGGAAAAGCAGACACGGCAGAAGAAAAAATCAAAAGCCCGGCAAGAAAAACAGCAGAGAATTTCATAAATCAAAACACAATGTCTATGACTTCCTGGACATGCGACACAGGAATAAATTTCATTCCGGTTTTCACATGCTCCGGAATCTCGTCAAGGTCGCGCACATTTGCCTTGGGAATTATAACAGTCTTTATCTTGTTGCGCTTGGCGGCGACTGTTTTTTCCCTGAGACCTCCTATCGGAAGCACCTGCCCTGTAAGGCTAAGCTCGCCTGTCATCGCAATATGCGGACGTATCTTTCTGCCTTTTAAAAGCGAAGTAAACGCCACCGCCATTGTAATACCCGCGCTCGGGCCGTCCTTTGGAGTTGCGCCCTCCGGTATATGAAGGTGAACCGTATTTTCATCAAACCACTTGCTGTCCTTGATTTTTTCTTCTATTGCGTGCTGACGGCTCCAGTTCATGGCAATCTGCGCGCTTTCCTTCATGACATCGCCCATCTGTCCTGTAAGCTGAAGACCGCCCTTTGAAGACTTTATCGCAATGGACTCCAAAAGCAGAGTGTCTCCGCCCATGCTCGTCCAGGCAAGCCCAACCGCAGTGCCGGGAACAGACGCAGACTTTATCTGGCTTTCATCAAAAACAGCCTTTCCAAGATATTTTCTAACTTCAGGAATTCCGATGCTGTACGATTTCTTTGAAAGAGCCGCCCCCATCTTCTGAGAATCAGACACGCCCTTCTTTTCCAGCTCGCAGACTTCCTCAGCGGCAAGCTTCCTGTTTATTTTATCAATGCACTTTTCAAAATTCCGCACACCGGCTTCCCTTGCGTATTCAGTCGCAATAAGTGCAAGCGCAGACTTTGAAAATTTCACCTGGGACTTTTTAAATCCGTTTTTAACAAGATTTCTGGGAACAAGATATTTCTGGGCAATCTCAATTTTTTCCTGATCAATGTATCCTGAAAGCTCTATGATTTCCGCACGGTCAAGCAGAGGGCGAGGAATTGTATCCAGCGTATTCGCGGTAAGAATAAAAAAAACCTTGCTCAAGTCAAACGGAAGATTCAGGTAGCTGTCGCGGAATGAGCTGTTCTGCTCCGGATCAAGAACTTCAAGCAGCGCCGCGGAAGGATCTCCCTGTGCGCTCGCATTCATCTTGTCAACCTCATCAATCATAAAAACAGGAGCCTTCGACTTTGTGATTTTAAGCCCCTCGATAATCTGTCCGGGCATAGAGCCGATGTAAGTGCGCCTGAAGCCCTTTATCTTGGACTCATCATGCTCGCCGCCCACGCTGAACCTGAAGAATTTTTTGTTCATGGCATTCGCAATGGAACGCCCCACGCTTGTCTTTCCAACGCCCGGAGGCCCCACAAGAATCAGAACGGAGCCTTTTCCGTCATTCTTGAGCATGCGCACTGCAAGGTGCTCTATAATCCGCTTCTTGACATCCTCAAGACCGTAATGGTCGCCCTCAAGAATTTTTGAAGCCTTCTCAATGCTGTAGCTTTCAAGAGGCTCGTCATTCCACGGAAGAGCGGTGACTGTCTCAAGATAATTGCGGCTCATGTTGTAATCAGGGTCATGCGGATCAAGCAGGCGGAATTTTTCAAGCTCACTGTCCAGGGTTTCCTTCACTTCCCCGGTGAAATTAAAGGAGTCAATCTTTGACTTAAACTTCTGATAGTCTCCGGTCTTTGAGTCGCCTGCAATTCCAAGCTCCTCCTGTATGCTCTTCATTTCCTCGCGCAGAAAATACTCGCGCTGGTTCTTTTCAACCTTCTCGTTCAGCTCAGTCTGAATTTTCTTCTGGACACGGAAAATCTCCTGCTCTTTTTTTATGTAGACAAGAACCTGCTCCATGCGCTTCCGGACATTGGTCATCTCCAGAACCTTCTGCTGGTCTTCTTTATCGATATTCAGAATGGAAACAATAAAATCCGCAATTTTTCCAGGATGATCAATATTCACCATGTTGAGGCGCATCTCCTCGCTGAACATGGGATTGTTTTCGCTGATTTCCTTCATCTCGCTTATAAGCGCGCGGGTAAGGGCCTTGACTTCAAAAGTGTTGTCCTCCTCGTCGTCAAGATAGTCAACCGCAGCCGCAACAGGGCCGGAGCCGCTCAGAACCTTGCGGATCTTGAACCTCTGCAACGTGGACACAAAGGCATTCACGCCGCCGTCAGGAAGATTTATTTTCTTTATAATACGCGCGACTGTTCCAACTTTGTGAAGGTCAACAGCAGAAGGATTTTCCTTGTCTTCACGGAGCATTACAATTCCTATGAATCCGTCTCCCGCCATGGACTCTTCAATAACCTTTATATCCTCAGGACTGTTTATCATAAGCGGCGTAAAAATTCCCGGAAAAATCGGACGGCCGCCAATAGGAAGAATATTCAATTTTAAAGGAAGCTGGGTTTCAGCAGGAAGCCCCAGAACATCTTTTTCGCTAGATTGTTTTTTCATACTCTATAATATAATCTAAAAGATTGAAAATTACAAATTCTTCCGCCCGTCAAAAAGCTTGTGAATAAAATGAATTCAGGGATTTCCTTAAAGCATGCGAGCGCAATTTTCAGGGAGAAAACAAGAAATTTGCACAGAGTAATTTAAAATAAAAAAAAGGACTGCATGAACAGTCCTTTTGCTGCGGAGAACCTGACTTGAACAGGCACAGCTTGCGCCACCAGCACCTCAAGCTGGCGTGTCTACCAATTCCACCATCCCCGCATTGCTTTTTACAAAGCGTAAAAATACTATATCAGCATAAAAAAACAATGTCAATAGAAAAGAGCTTTTTTTTCAAAAAAAATTCTTCTTGATTGGAAGTTCAGCTTTCAGAAAAAATTACACAACTCTTTCCATAGATATGCCTTAAATGCAGCGTATTTTTTACTTTTGCGAATACAAGTGTTTTTTGCTCCTCCATGGCCAGCCGAAAACCTGCATTGATGTCTGTTGATTATTTTACACCAAAAATATAAACTTCATTCATGAAAAAAATCAACTTTATAGCTACTTTAATACTGCTCCCTGCATTTGTCTTTTCACAGGAAGCCCTGAAATCAACCGAAGAGGAATACTACAATTTTCTTTCCTTGCAGGGAATAACAGAGCGCCCTACACTCAACTACCGCACCCTCAGCGACAATGAATGGAATTTTATAACCACAGACGGAGAAGAGCCTTCGCATCTATGGGAGAATAACAATCTCGGAAAAAAGCAGATTATGTTCACCCCAAATGTAGTTTACGATGATTTTTTTTCACGCGGAATAAACCAGAACCTTGTGCTTAAAGTATACGGCCCTGAATGGTTCAACAGCTACAACACAAAAGCCCCATACGGACAGAACGACGGCGCGCTGTGGCAGGGAAAAGGCTATAACGCAAGCTTCACAGCAGGCGCAAGAATTGAAACATTCGGCCTGGAACTGACATTCAAACCGCAGATGACCTACAGCCAGAACAAGGAATTTGAGTATATCAAGCCAAATTATTCAGAAAAAGACAATGACGGCAATTCTACAATTTATGACGGCAAAGCATCTGAATATGGATATTATGGAGTTACTTATATCGATGCACCCCAGAGATTTGGAAACAATTCATTTTTTACGTTTGACTGGGGAGACACAGAAGTCCGCTATACATGGTATACACTTACGGCCGGTTTTGGATTTCAGACTCCATGGCTTGGACCAGCACAAATCAATCCTATAATTCACTCTAATAATGCTGCTTCCTATCCAAAAATCGACATAGGACTAAAAAAAACACCGATTTATTTTCCTTATTGTAATTGGTATATGGGAGACATAGAGTTACGATCCTGGTGGGGAAAACTTTCTGAATCGGAGTATTTTGATAATGATAATAATAACAACAATAATTTAATTTCAGGATTTTCTTTTGCATGGAAATTACCATTTACAGATCTTACATTAGGCTTAAACAGAACCATGCTAAGCAAATGGGATGATATAAACAAGTATTCTCTATTTCATATATATCTTCCTTTTGATTCTTCCGGTGGTGATGATAATAATGACCAGCGTTTTTCATTTACAGCAGACTGGATTTTTGAACCTGTAGGACTTGAGATATATCTTGAATGGGGACGCAATGATTACAGTCCAAATATAGATTATATGCTTCGTTATCCATTTCATACACAGGGCTGGACTGCTGGTATACGGAAAACAATTATATTTTCAAACTCAATTAAAGGAGAATTATTATTAGAGTGTACCAATCTTGAGTCTTCTAGAGATTATGAATTACTCTGGCCAACAACATTCTATGCCCATCACATTATAACTCAGGGATATACAAATAAAGGACAATGGCTAGGTGCCTCCATGACAGGTGGAAACAGCCAGTATATTGGATTTAATCTATACTATCCAAAAGGAGCCTTCAATTTGTTCTTGCAAAGAGTAAATCCTGACCTTGATTATACATGGTTTTTAACAAAAGACCAGTCTGGCAATGAAAGACAGCATGGCATACGAGTTATTTTATCATCTGGACTAGGTGCGGATTATTACCTGAATGAATCATTTTTATTAGGCATATCTGCTGTTACTTCATATGATCATAATCCTTTATTTACAAATGAAGGAGAATTAACAGAAAGATGGAACGTTAATCTTGCATTGAGAATGAAATTCATTTTTTAATCATGTTTTTTTCTTTATATTAAGTTTAAAATCATTTATAATCAAAGAGCAAACAAAATACATTTAGGAAAATTACAGAGAATATGGCTGAAATATCAATGAAAAAAGCATCTCTTATAACTGCTGTTTCAAAATATATAAATATTTTTTTTTGTATTCTCTTTTCTGCATTACTTTCTAGAATTTTAACACCTAATGATTATGGAATTGTTGCAATAGTTACAGTTTTTACATCTTTTTTTATTGTCCTATCAAATTGCGGACTTGGAATTGCAGTTATTCAAAACAAGGATTTCACGCAAGATGATATTGACAGTCTGTTTTCATTTTCATGCTGGTTTGGATTAGGATTGATGATAGTTTTTATTGCACTTGCATATCCTGTCAGTATATTTTATAAGAATACCGTTTATATACCAATCTGCATTATACTTTCTTCGTCAATTTTCTTTAATACAATCAATGCTGTTCCTGACGGAATTTTGCGCCGTGAAAAAAAATTCCTTCTTATAGGAATCAGGCTGATTGTTGTTTCAGTCCTGACGTACGGAGTTACGATAGTTCTTGCCCTGCTGAATTTTAAATACTACGCACTTGTCATACAGTCCGTCACAAGCAGTATTTTAATCTTCCTGTGGAATTTGAAAAATGCGTCCGTTCATTTCCGATTGAAAATAAATTGGTCAGTGTTAAAAAAAATCCGCGGCTATAGCGGATATAATTTTCTATTCAATTTTGTCAATTACTTTGCACGGAATTTGGACAAGCTGCTTTTAGGAAAATCACTTGGAAATGAAGAACTTGCCCAATACAACAAAGCTTATCATTTTATGCTTTATCCGGTTCAAAACCTGACGAATATCATAACGCCTGTACTGCACCCTATTCTTTCAGATTATCAAGGCAACAGGCCGTTTATCTACAAGCAATACATGAAAGTCGTCAAGCTGCTTTCACTTATAGGAATTTTTATAACAGCAGTATGTTTTTGCTGTAGCAGAGAAATAATTCTGTTACTATACGGTTCTCAATGGAATTCTGCGGTAAACTGTTTCACATATATGAGTTTTGGAATTTGGGCTCAAATGATTACAGGAACATCAGGTTCTCTTTTTAATGCACTTGGTGACACAAAACGATGCTTTTTAAGTTGTTGCATTACAACCGCTATTACAATTTTCTTTATCTGCATCGGAATTTCACTCCGGAAAATAGAAGTTTTATCATTTACAGTTTCTGTTTCCTATAACCTTAATTTTATCATTTCCATGTTTATGTTGATACATATTTCAATGGGAGAATCATTTTTGCGGTTTTTGAAGGCTCTCGTTCCTGATATTTCTATACTGATGGTATTATTCTGTGCAGGCATTGCATGTAACAGTATTTTGCAAGTTAAAACCTTGTTTTTGTCGCTATGCATAAAAATGAGTGTTCTTGTCTTAATATATATCATTCTTCTGGCTGTAACCAAACAGTATGTCTTTTATTATCCGATTTTTCCTCGCTTCATTAAAGAGAAATTTCGGCTAAAAAAAGGCCCGGTTGAAAAATGAGGTTAAAAATTAAAATGAGAAAAATTTGTGTTTCCACCAGTTTTGGTGATAAATTATTTACTTTTTACAACCATAGGATTCTACGGAAAATAAAAAAGATTGTGTATGCTCCTTTTAAGAATCATATAAAAAGAGTCGTATCTTCTTCAGAATTTCAGTATGGGCTAAATACCGTGCCAAGAGAAAAAAAGATTATTGTCAGCCTGACATCTTTTCCCCAGCGATTTGAAACACTTCCTTTGTGTCTCAAGTCATTATGTTTGCAGTCAATGAAACCGGATAAAATTTGTGTCTATTTAGGCACGGATACAGTTACTATTCCTGAAGAGCTTTTGATTTTAGAGAAGTATGGAATTGAATTTATCAGAACAAACGATAATTTGATGCCTCATAAAAAATATTTCTATGCCATGCAGAGTTTTCCAAATGACATCATTATTACAGTAGATGACGACAGTATTTACAGCAAAAATTTGGTCAAAATGCTGTATAGAACTCATAAAAAATATCCGGATTGTATTGCTGCCGTCCGTGTACATAAAATGATATATAGTAAAGAACAGGAATTGTATTCCTATAATAATTGGATAAACAATTATACGTCTTGCAGGAAACCGTCATATAACTTGTTTGCAACAGGTATTGGTGGTGTTCTCTATCCGCCGGGAATCCTTCCACAAAGAGCTTTTGATACAGAGGCAATCAAAATGTATTGCTTAAAAGCTGACGACATCTGGTTGAAATTCATGCAGCTGCTCAATCGCAAAAAAGTAGTTGCAGCCCCTCTTTCTCTATTCTATTCTCCTGAGCCGTATGAAATAAAAACTTCTCAAGAACTAGCACTGAACCAAGAGAATGTAAAGGAATATAAAAATGATGAATATATCGCAATTTTAAGGAATTTGTATTCCTTCGATCAACTTGTTTGTGATGTATTCTGATAAAATATAATGTTCTGTGACCATCGGTATTATTATACTTTACATATATACGGAATTATTCAAACAAATAACCGTTCTCAAAAGATTGTTTTATATGAAGTATTTCATAGCCTCGTTTATGGCTATTCTGGTAGCAACCTTTTTCTTTATGTAACTTTCATAGAACCAGAGGCGAACACTGCTCACTTTGGTCCACGTTTATGTTAACGATATTCACCGTCCATATATGACTTTTATGACGAATGCTGATACACCTGCATTGGCAACGAAAGATGTTATTTCTGATGCAAAAAATCCATTTACCGGAAATAAAT
>NZ_JBJETK010000028.1:0-69331 GCF_051883275.1 Treponema sp.
AATAAAAAAACAAACCGCTTTGAGCGGTTCACATTCAAGCCACCACCTTTGGTGGTGGTAAATGACTGTCTGGCTTTGTCCTGTTACATTACAGTTTTTCTTCAAACATTCTTTCAATTGTCTGGCAAACAGAATCTTGTAATTCTGATTTAAAACGAACAAAATCTAGAGTATCTGTTTGTTTTCCTTTATTCTGTAAAAGCAATTCTGCAGGGCTTGTATGTAAAACCTCTGCAAGTTTTACCAAGGTCTTGTCACTTACCCAAGTTCTGCATCCTTCAATATCATTTATAGTTTGTGCGGAAAGTTCTGTTTCTTCTGCAAGTTTCTCCTGTGTAAAACCGCGTAATTTTCTTTTCTGTTTTATATTGAAGGATAAGTTTTTCCGTAGTTCTGTCTGATTCATATCTAAATTCTACGGTAAAAGTTATACTTTACAACTTGGTAATACCATATTATAATATAATTATTAGCAAGTGTATTTGATAATTATTATCAATGGAGATTTTATGAAGAAACTAAAATCAGTTTTTGTATTTTTAATATTCATAAGCTTTTTTTTTACTGCTTGTGTTGATTCGATGCAATCAGTTTCATATAAAGATGGGCAGTATATAATCACTTCTAGATTTACTATATCCAAAGATTTAATATCTACATTAGTTTCGCTTGGAGATTCAGATACAAATTCATTTGATGATTTAGATGATTTAGATGATTTAGATGATTTAGATGATTTTGCGGATGTGTTTGGTGACTTATTGGTCGAATCAATGAATTCTAAAAGTCAAAAATTAAATAAAGAAGTGAACGATTTATATAAAAGCCTGAAAGATTCTAATATGTTTCCTTCTAGTGGATATACATCTAAAGTTGATACAAATGCTGATGTTGGCATTCATTATGAAGCAAGTGTATATGCAAATTCGTATACAGCACAAGATTTTGGAGTTTATATTCCAAAGAAATATAAAAATGCATTAACATTGGAATTATCTGAAAATCTTACAAGTTCTTCAACAGATGAATTAGGAGAATTTGCTGGATTTTTAAGTGGAATGAAACATAGAATTTATATTGGAAAAACTATACTTCCATCTTTGACTAATGCTGCAATTACAAATTCTAATTATGTTGGAAAATCGCTTACTTTTTACGATGTCGGTGATATGTGGTGTATTGAGTTACCTTTTAGTTTTCTATCAGAAAAGGGATCTGGTTCTTATAAATATATAGTGATGTATTTCTAAAGGAATAATCTATGTTTCAAATAATTATTATTGTATTTTTAATCTGTATTATTGTTTATTTGATCTTTGAAAAAAAGGGAATAAAAAGTCATGAAATTAAGGAATTCATGAAAAAAAGTCTAACTAGAATAAAAAAAATACTCTTTGCCTTCTTAAAAAAATTTAAAGTTTATTATCTTTCCTTAAAAGAAAAATTAAAAACACAGATTGAGAAAATAAAACAAAAAAAAGCTGAATATAAATTAAAACGAGAGGAAGAAAAGAGAGAAAGAGAATCTTCTTTTCAACAAGACGCATATTTTGGGGAGGAATCAGTAAATTCTGTGAACAAAACGGATGGTAAAAAAACTACAGAAAGAGTGAAAGTCGTAAAGCGAGGAGGATTTTTTAATACATTACTCTGCTTGATCTTAATTGTTTGCGTTGGATTATTTGCCTATAAAAAGATTATGCTTGATTTTGATGGAAAATATGCTACAGATAGACTTACATACACCGATGAATATGGATTTTGTATGCTGATAACTTATTATCCTTCGTATCAAAAAGGTAATGCAAAAGGCTTCGCTATAACCCACATTCCATTTGGAGCTTTATTTACAGAAAAAGTACAGGCAAATAAATATGGTAACGATACTGCTGATTCAAAAGCAATGCTCGATGCATATCAACTACTTGCAATATGCGGAGATAATGATTTAGTAGACTCATTAACAAAATCACTTTCTGATTCTGGAATGAGTACAAAGAGTTTAGATATAGGAAATCGTGGTAAATATTTTATTCTTCATGCTAAAGATGGTTGGATATGAAAATCCATATTATTAGGAGTTATAGAAATGGGATGCGGAAGAGCAATTTTGTGTATAATTTTTCCACCATTAGCTGTGCTTGATAAAGGGTGTGGTGCAATATTACTAACATTGATTTTGACTTGTGCAGGTTGGATTCCTGGAGTAATAGCAGCTATTGTCTTTAATAGCAAGAAATAATCTCCCGACGAATAAAATCAATCAATTAACGACTTATCAAATTTATAGTATATTTTACCAATGCCATTAACTTAAGTACTATTTAAATCTTCTATTTTCCTGTAGAATTCCATAAGGGTGGAAAAAATATGGAAATCGGATTAATGATAATTTATATACTGTAAAAGTTTTTTGTCGGGAAGACCGTTATGATTCAACAGTAAACTTTGTAGATGAGTTCGTCGATCTTTACAAAAATGATGAAAATATTTTTTATCTTGAGTACGATGGAGATTATGTAAAAATTTCGCTGAACAAACAGGATAATGTAATAGGTGTGTATGTAATAATTACATCATCCATTGATAAACAGTTAAATGCAATAGCAAATGGTAAAAAAGCAGATTTATCTGGTCTTACCTGGCCACGCCACGCAGACGGCACTTGCGATTATGACGGCAGTAAAAAAAACAACAGCTTTACAAAATGTAGAATCATCTTCTTTTAAAGTTGCCCCAAACAAAATAATGAAGGTTGCAGAAAACTTAAAGCTTCGCTCAGGCGAAGCAACTTCAAACCGGGTGCTTGCAGTAATGGCAGCCAGCACAAAAGTCAAAATCCTTGAACTCGGCAAAGCAGAAACAATAGACGGCATCAGTTCCAGCTAGGTAAAGGTTGAAGTTCAGTCCGGTGCAAAAGATAAGGATGGAAAGGCAATTAAAGCCGGTACTGTCGGCTGGTGCTACGGCGGATATCTGGAGTAACGTACAGATAGAGTTTGACAAAACAAAGTTCTTAAATATTTACAGAATTAAAAACTTGCACAGACAGAGCAGAAATTGACGGATATATATGTTTTGAATTATTATTTAAACATGCAATTCCGTAGCGCGAATGGGAAAAAATGCTTGACATAAAATCAAAGAGAAACGAATTGCTTTCAAGGAATTCAGATTTACGGGAAGTTGCGGAAGGAAAGACAGAATTCAGACAATGGATTGTAGTAGAGTCGGCGTAATACAAAGAGGATTAGACAAACATGACCCAGCTAGAAAAAAAGACAGAAGAATTACTCAAACGGCATCCGAATCCTGAGGAGGCAGCAGGGGAGACAGATTTTCAGAACAGGAAGGATATGGGGAAATATCCGCCGACATACGGGATAGTGGCAGACAACAGGGATCCAGAGTGCCAGGGAAGAGTGAGGGTACAGCTGCCGCTTGCAGGAGGAACAATAAGCCCGTGGTATCAGACGGTGAATATGTGGAGAGGAAAAGGAGAGGGAGTGTGGTGGCTGCCAGAAATCGGAACGCAGGTGGTAGTGTGCTTTCCGTACGGAAACCGTATGCAGGGAGTAATACTCGGGTGCATTTATGATCAGAAGCATCGGCCTCCGGAGGGGACGGCAGCAAACAGAGGGGAAAACTATATATGGCAGACGAAGTCTCACCGGCTTGAATTAATAGACGAAGAAGGAAAGGAAGGGATCTGCATAGAAACAGCCAGAGGAAAAATCCGCTGCGTACTTAGCAAAGATAAAGGAATAGAAGTAGCGAATGAACTAGGCGAGGTAAAAATCAAATGCCGCAAGCTGACAATTGGAAGCGGAGGAAACATAGACATTGCATCAGAAAAAGGAACGAAATTAACATCTGAAGACGGCATGAACATAAAAACAAAAAAGAACGCAACGCTCACAAGCGATAAGGAAATCAAGGCAAAAGGGAAGAAAATAAAGATGAGCGGCTCCAAGGGAGTTACGGCGGAAGGAAAGCAAATCGCGGTGCAGGACGACAGGGTAGTCGGAATGGACACGCACATAATGGTCGTACCAGCCGGCAACACAACGACGACAGTGCCGCTGCCGCATCCGTTCATCGGGAAGCTGAAGGACGGACTTGCAAAAAACGCAAGCATCAATGACAAGCCCTGTGCCGTAAAGGACAGCGTGGCAAAGCATGATGACTCGATGCACATGCAGCTTCCGGGGACGATAAAGTTCCAGAACAGTCCGAAGAACGAAGGAAAGGTCACAGGAGGAACGAGCAGGAAGGTAAAGATAGAGGGAAAGGAGGCGGCGGTAATCGGGAGCACGGTGACGACGTGCAACGACATGGGGATGCGGAACAACTCGACGGTAATAGCAATGGGAGCGAGCATGCCGATGCCTGTAATCATAAATCCCAAGAATACGGAAGAATACGAACGGAAGCGGGAAGATGAAGAAAACAGGAAGCCCGGATTCTCAAGCGTGAAGTGGTCATCAGCAAGCACGGAAGAAGGCAGGGAAGTAGAGCTTACGGCAAACGTGCAGGATATAGCAGACGGGAACATGGTAACACTGCAGGTGTTCCGGGAGGGCAAGGGCCCTGAAGACAGCATTCCGCTGGCAAGGTTTCCGCTGACAGTGAAGGGAGGAAGCGTAAGCGCAAAGTGGAGCTACAGGGCAGAGCGGAGCGAGATGCCGCCGGAAAAAGATCCGAAATTCATCTTTAGGGCCCACAGTGCCTGGTGCAATTTTGAGAAGAGCAGCAACACGGTTGAGGTGAAACTGGTTCGTCCGGAGTTTCATCTCTGGCTGCGATATTTTCAGAGAACAGCATGCGTTGATGTATGCTGATTCTGTGGCAAAGGGCGTCTGCTTGTGCGGCGTCCTTTGTTTTTTTTTATGGGAGAGCTGTTTTTATAGCAAATAGCGATTCTAGTGGTATTTTCTTATTAGCCTGAAATTGAATTTCAGCCTATTTATCATCACAGCAATATTTTGTATTTTTCTTAAGCAGCTGTAAATAATGTTGAGTTTTACAGTGATGCTACACTGTTCTAAAATTCTGTATTTTATGTTTAAAAATCTTCTAAAAATATGCATTGTCCTCTTGAAAACTATTCTAAAATTCTGCAATAATTGGATATACTCAGAAGAAAATTTTATTCATTTCTTGAAGAATGGAAACTCTCAAAAAAAAACGAATGCCTTTTGGTAAAAGGAGCGCGTCAGATAGGAAAGTCCTTTATAATCCGGCGGTTCGGACTGGACAATTACAAAAATTTTATCGAAATCAATTTTGAGGAAAGACCTGAACTAAAACAAATTTTTGAAGAAAGCCTTGATGTTACCGAGCTGATTCGTAAAATTTCACTTTTTATAGAAAATGTTGAGTTCAAGCCAGGGGAAACATTGATTTTCTTTGACGAAATTCAGTCTTGTCCGCAGGCAAGAACTTCGCTTAAATTCTGGGCGGAGGACGGACGGTTTGACGTGATTGCAAGCGGCTCACTTCTTGGAATCAATTACAAGGAAGTGTCGTCTTTTCCTGTCGGCTATGAGAGGCAGGTGGAAATGCACTCTCTTGATTTTGAGGAATTTTTATGGGCGCGCGGAATTTCTGATGAAGTCATTTCGGATTTAAAAAAACATTTTGATGAAAATCTTCCTGTAGAAAAATCCGTAAACGACAAAATGGAAAGCCTTGTGCGCGAATTTATAGTAATTGGCGGAATGCCGGCTGTTGTAAATTCTTTTCTTGAAACAAATAATTACGGCGAAGTCCACAAAACTCAGATGATGATTCTGGATGCTTATCTTAACGACATTGCAAAGTACGCACCGACAAAAGACAAACCTAAGGCAAGAAACTGTTATCTTTCGATACCTCGGCAGCTTTCCAAGGAAAACACGAAATTTGTGTATGGTCTGGTAGAAAACGGCGGAACTGCGCGAAAATATGCAAACTCGCTTGACTGGTTAAGGGATTCAAACATCGTGCGCTACTGCTACAATGTTGTTCCTCCGAGTTTCCCGTTAGTGGCTTATGTACGGCAGGAACAGTTCAGGATTTATGCTAACGACATTGGGCTTTTGGTTGCAATGTACGGCTTTGAAATGAAGGCTGCAATTATAAACGATACGCTTACAGGAACTGTAAAAGGCGGCATTTACGAAAACCTGATTGCTGACTTTCTGCTCAAAAAAAACATTCTCCTGTTCTATTTTAAGCGCGACGATTCTAGCTCTGAAATTGAATTTCTTCTTGAAAAGGAAACATCTGTTGTTCCAGTTGAAGTAAAAAGTCACAAAGGCTCTACTTCTTCTCTGGATTCTATGCTCAAAAAAAATGAAGTGAAATTCGGCTATAAAATAATGAACTGCAATTTGGGAAAAAATGGAAAGAAAATAACGAGACCGCATTATATGGCAATGTTTTTGGGGGGGGGAATAAATGAAAAAAAAACTGTTTATCATCACGGCAATATTCTGCATTTTAGAAGCATCATTTTCCGAAGCGCCGGAACTCAGGAACATGATGCCGAACAGCTGGCGGAAGCTGACGAGGCTTTCCGAGAATGAGGAAAAAGAGTTTTTATCTCAACAACAAGTAACAGAAGACATTGCAAATTTCAAATCTTACAGCTGGAGCTCGACAGAATATACGGTAACAGAGAAACGGGTATATAAAGAAACGGAATTATCCCCTCATACGCAAATAAAAAATAATCGCATTTTTTGACATTTTTTTCAAAAACCTCTTGACTAATATAATATAACGTTGTATATTATATATATCAGACGGAGGTTGCTTATGAGTAAAAAACATAAGGGACGAGCAAAAAAAAGCAGTCTTAAAAAGACTGCTTCGGCAATACTAGAAGTAGTTAAACTTTTGGCAGAGTTGATACTTCTAGTAATTGAAATCCTAAACTTGCTTAAATAGCAAGCCGGTAGCAGGAGAAATCCTGCTGCCTTTTAGGATAGCCTTTTTCTAAACGGAGGTCAAGTATGATAACAGTTTTAAGAATCCTGCTTATAGTTCTTCTTTCTGTTTCTATTATCCTGAGAGTGATAAAACTTTTAAGAAAAAAGTAGGTGATAGAATGACTACAAAAGAAGTATCTGAAAAATACGGTGTCTGCATTGCAGCTGTTGCACGCTGGGCAAAAAATAACGGTGTTCAGCGTGGAAAGCCGGTCAATGGAATTATGCCGTTTGAATGGACGGAGGACGACTGCCGCCGCTTTGAGCAGAGGCAGGGCAAAGGATGGAAAAAAGGCGTTCCTAGAAAAACGGAATAGTTATTTTCCCGATTTGTGCCTGTTGCAGTCCTTGCACAACATCTGGCAGTTTTCGGCGGTTGTTTTTCCGCCGGAATGCCACGGTGTTATGTGGTCGCCTTCCATTTCGTCAATTTCAAAATGTTTTTCACATACCGCACAAATTCCGTTCTGCCGCTCGTATGCTTCCCTTTTCTGATTTGGTGTAAATGCCCGGATATTAAGGTGCTTTTCTTCACCGTCAAGGACATATTCATAAATGCCTTTTTTGTTTGTTACATCATCGTCCTGCATTAAAGCGGTGATTTTTTCTTCAACGGCTTTTGAATCAATGGCAGAATCTTTGAATTTGTTATAGAGAAATCCCCATTCAATGCCTTTCATTTCCTTGCGGTATTTCGGGAATGCAGTTTTTACCCAGCTGATTATGTTCTGAAAATAAAGCGTCAGTTCGTTTGCGTTCGGATCGTGCTGATGAAGTGCCATATACTGCTGAATCTGATTATCTGTTTTCCATTTCAAAATGGTTTCTAAATAATCCTGCCGGATTGCAGAGCCGTTAAGATAATCTTTTCCGATGTTGTATGCAGGGCAGTTTGTCTTGCTGAAAAATCGTTTCGCACTTGTCAGCCATTCGCCTGTATACATTGCGTTCAGCAGTTCCTGGTCAAACAGTTTTTCTCCTGCAATGTTGATTGTCTTGAACCATTCGATTTTTTCCTTGTCGTTTCCCTCGCAGATATAAACCATAAGTTTATAATTCAAGAATTCTTCTTTTTCTGTATCTGTAAGGTTGAAAAAATAGCGGAAATTAACAGGAAAGTTACATTTGAAATATTCACAAATGCTTATAGTTCTTTGCTGTCCGTCCATAAGTTCAAATGAATTGTCCCCGCTTTTTACCCAGTACATAACATTGAGCGGAAAGTTTTTCATTACTGTATCAATGACTTTATCCCGCTGTTCCGGCTTGTATACGAATTCTCTCTGATAAGGCGGACGGATGTTCAGCTTGCCGTTATATCCAACTACTCCTTCTTCATCGCTGTTTATATAATTCTCTACAAGGTCTTTAACTGAAATTTCGTGAAGTTCTATGTTCATTTTTTTCTCCGGATTAAAATTCTTACATATTTATTGCTGCCATTTATTTTAGGAAATCCAAAATCATAATCATTCCCGGAATCCGATTGCATTTTTCCAATAATTTCAAATTGTTCATCACAATGTTTTGCAAGATATGTTAAAGGTACTCCGATTATTTTATCTGTATCTTCGGGAATATCTTGAACTTTGCTACATTCAATAGCATCAAAGTTGTCAAATTTCGGATATTCCTCTTTGTCATATTTTTTGTATAAAATCAATGGAATGTGTCTTTGAGGAATATCAATATTTGTAAACCAGCAACAATTCCCCATTCTTCTATACTTCTGACCATTTTTATCTATCTTAAAATCAGTTTTCTTTTCTTCGTAATAATCGGGAACTTTAAACCAAAAATGTCCGCTATTTACTCCTAGCCAAAATTTATGTTCCATTAACAAAGGGAATGTTTCTGCCCAGGTAGCGTGATTTAAGTTACCAAGAATGATAAACTTTTTTCCACTTGAAATTAACATAGGCAAATATTCTTTCATTAAAGAGAAAGGCGGATTGGTTGCTACTATATCACATTCATTCAACAGTTTTACACATTCATCAGAGCGAAAATCGCCGTTCTGCAATAAAGTTTCTCTAGGAGGGTCTTTTTCCGTGTATTCTGTAATTACAAGTTTATAGGAAGGCTTGTCATTTTCGTAATGTGTTGTTATGAGTTTTTTTAATCCAAGATGTGCAAAATTGATTTTGAAATATTTATAGAAATTACTGTATTCGGGATCATCGCAGTTGCAAAATACAACTTTATTCTTGAAATGTTCTTTGTAATGCTTTAATTCTTCGTTTATTGTTTCAAATAAAGTGTAAAATTCATCTTGTTTTGCAATTCGTGAAGAATGAAGGTTCTTATTCCCCCCCCCGCAGTTTTATGTATAGAGGTTTCTATAACATCTTCCTTGATATTCATAATATAAAAATTTACTGTACAGTAAATTTTGTGTCAAGTATTACGCCGCAAATACTCCCTGCCTTAACAGTGCGTCAAATGAGCTTGAACCGTTATTCTGCCGGAAGCAGAATTCATTTACATATTCCTGCAAGTATTTTACAGAAACGTGATGATAAATTCCGAGAATTCCACGCTTCAGCAATGCCCAGAATGATTCAATTCCGTTTGTATGAAGTCCGTTGCCGAGGCTGTAAATGCTTTCTGAATGATTTACGCTGATTCTGTAGTAGTTGTTTTTATTTGTGTTTTTATGGTTCATAAAATTGTAGCCTGTAAAATCATCGGTCAGAACCGTTGCGTCTTTTTTGCATACGCTGTCAAGAATATTGAAAAGCTGCTTGCCTGTAAGTTTCTTTCCTTCTGCGTTCGGAAGTGCTACCCTTGCAAATACGTGGCTTGAGCTTCTTTCTTTTACGCCTACGACAGGAGTTTTTTTAGTTCCACGTCCACGCTTTAAAGGTTCTGTTTTGCCGTTCATTTTTCTAGGTTTGCCGCCGATATATGTTTCGTCAATTTCGACCATTGATTCAAATGCCTTTGTCATATCGGTGTTTCCCATTGCAGAGCGTATCTGTTTGAGCATTCTCCACGCTGTTTTATAAGTTACGCCGATTTCACGCTGTAACTGCAATCCGGAAATTCCTTTCTTTGAGTTCAAGAACAAGTGAACTGCATAAAACCATTTACGCAAATCTGTTGATGATTTTTCAAAGATTGTATTTTTGAAAATCGAAAAATGATTGTCGCAGTTTGCACAGATAAAAAGTTTTGGAGCGTCCTTGCGGCGGTATACTTTTGTGATTTTTCCGCAGTGAGGGCAGACAACCGTTTCTCCGTATCTTATGTTTATGAAGTAATCCATTACCGCTTCTTCTGTTGAAAACTTATTCATAAATTGAAAGAATGTCATTTTCTGCCTCCTGTTGTATATAATATATAACGTTATATATTATAAGTCAAGAGAAACGGTGCAGAAAATGTCAAAATATGATATTATTTATTGCGTATGAGGGGATAATTCCGTAAAGAAATTGCAAATAATGTTGAGTTTTACAGGGTTCTTGCATGCAATCAAAAAATGGCAGATTTTCTTGAGTCGACATATTGTGATAAAACAGTTGCAAATGAGGACTATAAAAATTTTAAATTACATAGGATACAGCAGACCGTATACGCAAAGCAGGAATCTAAAGAGATATATAAGATTGTAGCATTACAGTACAGGCACCATGGCATTGCAGAAGGCAATATGGAAACTGGCGGCTGCGAATATTTTGTGTTCAATGACCTGCTTATAAAAGAACTGAACAAAGATGAAATAGGCTTTTTTATAACAGAGGCAAGCATCGGTTATCAGATTACAAGCAAAGACCAGAAAATTATCTATAGTTATGCCAAAACAAAAAATCAAATGGAAGGCTTAAACAGCTGCGATTTTTTTAGGGCAGGCAACCGGGAAGATTTTTATAAGGTGTTCAGCGATTCAAATAGACGAATAAGGATAGACGCATCTGAGTATTTATTTGATTCCAGATGTCCGCTGAAATACAGCATCCAGAACGCCTTTGATGGCAACCCTGCGACAAGCTACGTAGAGAACACGGAAGATGATTTGTTTGACTTAGAAATTCAAGGATTAAAGGATTTTAATGTTATAGGATTAATGTTAATAAATGGATACGCTAAGAATACAAATTTATATCACGAAAATAATAGACTTGCTGATTATCAATATAATTCAAAAGAAAAAGAAAGAATAATAAATAATCTTAAGTTGAAAGACAATTGTCTTGATTATCAAGTTTTTGATTATTGTTTTCCAAATAATCCTCATACAATAACAAGTGGCATAACTAAAGTTTATCATGGAAGTAAATATAACGATACATGTTTAGCTGAAATTAATATTATTTGTAGAAATAATAGTTTTCTGTTTGGAGATATAAATGAGTAATAAAAGTGAAGAATTTTATAAACGAAATTTAGCCGTTCCTTTTTTTACTCAGCGAGACAATACCTATGTTTGGCAACAGAGAGAAAAAGATGATAGTGTATGGGTTGATAAAAATGGAAATGAAGGTCCAAAATACCCGATGGCCTGGAGAACCTGCAACATCACAAGTCTCTGCATGATATTACATTACTGGGGTCTGACAGAAGAAACCCCAAACCAGATGCTGGAAAAGGTGTTCTCTAAACCTAAAGAAGGTGAAAAAAAGAATGCAAAATGGGGTTGGTTATATGAAAAAAATGATGACAGTAAATATTTAGGAGCAAGAAGATGAAAAAGACAATTATTATGCTGTGCGCCGTAACCGTACTTGCAGTTTGCACATCGGTATTCGCGGAAGCGCCGGAGCTGAAACAAAAGCTCCCCACCGAATGGCGGCACATGGAGCGTATAGAGGCGGGCAGCCTGAAGGCGGACGGAGAGACCGATGCATTATACAAGTGGCTCAAGGATTCCTGTCGCAACCAATATCTTAAGAATGACAGTGCGGAAGGCTTGCTCTCATGCTCCGTGTTCTACAGGGAAAGCGTGGGAGCGGACGAATTCTATTGGCAGGTTGCTTGTCCAGAAACAAAATATCCTTTTCCGAACTTGCCGGCGGCAGTCATTGGGCTGTACTACAAGAAAGGTAATCATCTTGTTTTTTTTGGAGGATGCCTGTCTGACTTTTGTATTAGGGTTATCGCAACCTGTACGGAAGACCTGGGACTCCAATACAGGGCAGACACTTTTCAAATAATCAAGGGACGGAAAGGAGCGAAAGGCGTTGTTTTCTATGAACATTTTACAGGACTAAACGATGACATGACATTTAAGGCGATAATGAAGGGAGCTGTGTATGGAGGCTGTGAAGCAAGGTATTGTCTGCTCGACACCTGCATCACGAGTGACTTTAAGGCTAGCTATGAAAATGCGATTAGAATCAGATTCTCGGATTTCCTGTGGGATGAGAAAAATCCTCTTCATTATTCATTGCAGAACGCCTTTGACGGAAACCCCGCGACAAGTTACGTGGAGAACACGGAGGATGACTTGATGAAAATAGAATTCCAGCATATAGAAGAATACAATGTTACAGGTTTGGCAATTATAAATGGATATGCAGCTAGTGAAAAGCTTTACCTAAATAATAATAGAGTTGCTGATTTTCAATATAATTCAAACGGAAAAGAAGATTTCATACAAAAAATTACACTCGAAGACAGAAAAATGGGTTATCAAATTTTTTCAGATTGTTTTCCAAATCATCCATTTGCTATCGTGAGTGGAGTGAAAAAAATATATAATGGTGATAAATATTCAGATACCTGTATAGCAGAAATAAATTTACTGTGTAAATCAAACAGTTACTTATTTGGAGACTTGTATGGGAACTAATGAAAACAATGATAGTTTTTATAAGAGAAATTTAGCAGTTCCTTTTTTTACACAACGAGATAATACTTATGTCTGGCAACGAAAAGGAGAAAATGGATGCTGAAAAAAAGCGCATGCATCGCTGTAATTCTGCTTATTTTATCTTCCGCATTTTCTGCCAATGCTTTTGGAGCAGGAATTTTATATCCTAAAGTTGCATTTGACTTTTCGCAAATAAATGAGCCTCCTGTTTCTGCCAGGAAAAGGCTTGAAGCCGGAGAAAGGTTTCCGCAGGAATTGCAGTTTTTTATGGATGTTGAAGGCAATAACTTTAAATATGATATTGAAGTATATATATTTTCAAAAAAAGTACATACAAGGCTTTTGGTAAAAGATATTTCATATGTTTTTGAAGGAAAGAAAGGTTGTTTTCTGAAAAATGCGGAATTCATTCTGCCGGAAAATGTCTGCAGAATAGACGAAAAGCAAATTTTCCCCTGCTGGATTGCAAACGGGGAGTACTATTGGACAGCAGATATTTTTATGAAGCCGGTGCATAAATCATTACCCAAAGTGAATTTTGAAAAGATATTCAGAGGAAAAAAAGCCGGCGACAGTTTTACATTTAAAATGAGCTGCACATACAGTTTTGACGATGAGGAAGAAAGAACGCTTGAACTTGAATACAGGGTAAGGTGCAGCAAGGGAGAATGGGTTTCGCCGTTCATGGGATGGTAGCTGGTGAAAAAAGCGGCCGCTTATGGATTCAAAAAAATTTTCGTGCACACGATAAATAATGTCTTTGGATGTTCATTTGCATTGCAGTGTTTATAAAATTGAATCCGGCTGACATATTGACGTAAAATGTCAAAGTAGATAGACTTTAAGGAAGCCTCGGAAAAACTGAATTTTCGAGATGCTCTAAAAATGCCGATTCCATTTAAGGGAATTTTTATTTTTACAGGAGACTTCAGATGATTATTAAACCAATGATTCGCAGCAATATGTGTATCAATGCCCATCCGATTGGCTGCGCAAAGGAAACAGAGAATCAGATTAACTATGTTATAGCCCAGAAAGCCAGGCGTGGAGTAAAAACCCGCGCTGAAGGTGGAAATGCGCCTAAGACTGTTCTTGTTCTGGGATGCTCTACAGGCTACGGACTTGCAAGCAGAATTTCAGCGGCCTTTGAATATGGAGCCGACACAATCGGAGTTTCATTTGAAAAAGAGCCTACCCAGGTGAAGGGCGGAACTCCCGGCTGGTACAACAATATGGCGTTTGACAGGGCGGCTGAAAAATCCGGCCTTAAAACAAAAACTTTCAATGCGGATGCCTACAGCGATGAATGTCGCGCCGAGGTTATTGCGCAGCTCAAGGCATGGGGCGCAAAGGCTGACCTTGTTATATATTCATTGGCAAGCCCTGTCCGCACAGACCCGGACACAAAGGTGATGTACCGCTCTGTGATAAAGCCGATCAATCAGGTTTATTCAGGAGCTTCCCTCGATATGATGACAGGAAAAATCACACAGGCTTCAACCCAGCCGGCTGAAGGCGATGAGATTTCAAACACTGTAAAAGTAATGGGCGGCGAAGACTGGGAAAGATGGATTACACAGCTTCTTGCCGCTGATGTGCTTGCTGAAGGCTGCCGCACACTTGCATATTCATACATCGGGCCGTCACTTTCACATCCGATTTACCGCGACGGAACAATCGGCGAGGCAAAAAAGGATTTGGAAAAGAGAGCGCACAGCATTGACACAGCGCTCAAGTCATGCAACGGAGCCGCCTATGTCAGTGTCAACAAGGGGCTTATTACACGCTCTTCTTCTGTTATTCCGATTATCACACAGTATCTTGGTGTTCTGTTTAGAATTATGAAAAACCAGGGAACTCACGAAGGCTGCATTGAACAGATGGAGCGTCTGTTTGCCGAGCGGCTTTATACTGCGGACGGAAAAGTTCCTGTGGATTCAGAAAACAGAATCCGCATGGATGACTGGGAAATGGATCCGAAGGTTCAGGCTGAAGTCGACAAGGTCATGCCTTCTGTTACAGAGGAGAATGTAAACGAGCTTGTTGATCTTGCTGGAATCCGCCACGATTTCCTTATTATAAACGGTTTTGATGTTGAAGGTGTCGATTACGAAAAGGACATTTCCGACATGACAAAAATCGACTAGAGCGACTTTTAGCTTTTAGGCAGATAAATCATAAGGGCAGCTTGAAAAATGTTTTTCGAGCCGCCCTTTTTTTTGCAATGCAAACCGCAGTAGAAACAGCGCGGATTAAAACACCATGCAGGCTCCGGCTCCAATAGAATTTTTTCTTCTGTCGGTGTCTGTGGAAATATCGCCGTAGACTGTCGCCGTAAATCCCTTCATGATTTCAAAGTCAACACGGGGAATTATGTTTGCGTAAGTGTCTGTGTCCCCCTTGTATCTGCTGTCAAAAAATCTGATGGTGCTTTCGATGCCGGCTGAAAAATTTTCCGTGAAGGTGTATTTTACAGCAGGAATAACTGAAACAAAATTCAGGGTGCTTCCGTCGCTGTCAAGGTAATTTTCGTCCTTGAAGTGCTGGTAGCTTGCGATTCCCAAAAGCAGGTTTTCAATTCCTGTGTATTCAATGTTTTCAACAAGCACAATCTGCGCCGGAATCATTTTTGCAATTTCGGCTTTTCCCATTCTGCATTCGTTGCGGGTTTTCTGTGTCTGGTAAATCGCTTCTGTGGTGAATTTAAGTCCGTTGCTGAACTTTAAATTTGCGTTTGCATATCCTGCGCCTGCGCCTGCCACCGCTCCTCTCAGACTGAAAAAATCCTTTGTGAAATTTATTCCGCCGATAAATGCATTCTTTCCGAATTCCTTTGTGCCCTTGTCATATTCGTCCATGCGCGGATAAAGCTTGCTGCCGTTTGAATATGAATACAGATATTCCTGGACAACTGCGCCGCCGAGCTTCAAATTCGGAAGAAGCGAGTACACCGCGTAAACTCCGGTTTTCTTTGTGATAAAAGTGAACTGCTCGAATCCTGTTGAAGTGAAGAACATATCCTTGATTCTTCCGCCGGAAACAAAGAGCCTCTGATCCTGGAATTTTCCCCACGCGTTTGCATAGATAATCTGCTTGCTGCTGAATTCAATCTTGTCAAATTCCCCGGCATACTGAAAGCGCGCGCTTGCTCCGTACTTGTTTTCCTCGCCGATTATTTCGCCGTCAAGCCTTATGCGTGAAAGCTCGTCATCCCCGAAATAATCTCCGGGAAGCCATTTCTTAACGGAAAATGAATTTATGTCATCTCCGCTGTCGTCTTTTCCGCCGTCTATCGTTGCTGAAACCCCAGAGCGCACATGCCCTGAAAGTTTGAAATTCTGTGCGGAAACAAAAAATACCGAGAGCGCCAAAACGCCCAAAAGAAAATGTTTTTTCATGTTGCACCTCTGACTGTGTTGTCCTATGCTAATATTTTTGCCCCTGATGTGCAACTATACAGGCGAAAACAACTCTTCCAATATTTTTGCAACTTGTCTATAATAAAGGCGGAATTATTGTCTGCTCAAAAAAAAATTGCGAGGTGCTGCTGAGGTGAAAAAAACAAAATCTTCTGTTACTCAAAATGATGTTGCAAGAGAAGCCGGTGTAACACGGAGCATGGTAAGCTATGTTATCAGCGGAAATTCAGACCGCTCTGTTGCCCCTGAAACCCGGAAAAGAATTCTTGATGCAATCGAAAGGCTTGGCTACAGACCCAACAAGGCCGCGCAGGCTCTACAGCAGGGGGATATTGCTTTTGCTTCAAATAAAATAGGCGTTGTTCTTTGCACTTCGGAAATGTTTTTGCGTCCGTATTATGCGGAAATAATTTCAGGGATTCACCTTGAAGCCCATGAGCAGAATTGCCAGGTTAGCTTTATTCGTTTTTTTGAAGAATTGAAAAATCCGGTTTTGTTCAACACTCTGATTCACGAGGAGGAAATCGGCGGACTGATTCTTGTTGCCGTGGATCAGTGCATAAAAACAGATGAGGACAAAAAAATTGTTGAAAAAATCAAGGAGCGGCTTTCCCGAATTGTATGCGTTGAATTTCAGTATGAAGGGCTGAGCAGCGTTATGTTTGACAGGCAGGAAACCGCACGCCGAGCTGCTGAATATCTGATTGAGCGCGGATTTTCAAGCATCGGCTATATCGGCGAAAATGATGAGCGCGTTCACGGAGTTCAGCTTGCGCTGTCCGAGGGAAAACTTGAGGCCGGAAGGGAGAAGTTTTATCTTTTTGAAACTTTTGACATGAACGGCGGTTTCAGGGCTGTGGACTCTCTGTTTGCCAGCGGAAAAATGCCGCGCGCTGTTGTCTGCGGTTCGGATGAAGTTGCGATAGGAGTTCTCAGCGGCCTGAGCAAAAGAAAAATTTCTGTTCCGCAGGAAGTCGCCGTTATCAGCATGGACAACATAGAAATTTCAGAGTACACCTGTCCGCCGCTTACAACAATGAATGTGCAGAAAAAAGCAATGGGCGAACAGGCTGTAAAAATGATTGTCAGCGGAACTGCCGGGAAAGACGAGCAGGCAATGAGAATTATGCTTCCGTCTTCGATTGTTGTGCGCGAATCCTGTTAGCGTTTTCCATTGAAAAAACACAGCCGCAGTATTGCTGCCGGTAAAGAGAAAATTCTTTGCTCAATTCAAGGCTTCTTAAAAATCCGTTTTTCTTTTTGAAATCAGAAGGCAGCCATTTTGTTTTTTTGCTCTGGGCGCAAATTTCTTCTGCAAGCTGGTTTATTGCCTCTGCGTCCTTGAACGGACTTATTGAGAGCGTTGTGCAGAAATAGTCAAAATTATTTTTGCAGGCAAAGTCAAATGCGCGCTGAAGCCGGAACGCATAGCATCTTTTGCAGCGTTCTCCTTTTTCAGGCTCGTTGGCAATAGCAGGATTTTCCTTGAGCTTTATTGCCTTGTAGAATTCTTCAGGGATATAACAATCTTCCACAAGCTTTACGGAATTTTTTATTGCCGGGGGAAACACGCACAGAAAGTGTTTCAGCTCATCTCGTCTTCTGGTGTATTCATCTTCAGGGAAAATATTTGGATTGTAAAAATAAAGTGTTGTGTCAAAAAAAGATGAAATCAATTCCATTACATGAGAAGAGCAGGGGGCGCAGCAGGCATGAAGAAGAAGCGTTGGTCTTGCAGTGAGCGGCGCGTTTTCCTTTAGCTGTGCCAGATGTTTTTCAAGTTCTGCATAATAATTCATTAGAATACAAACTCCAGTCCGATGGTAAATAATTTAAAAAGCAGATGGCAAAGCTTGCTCATCGTTGAATAGTCCTTTGTAATTCCAGCGATACCGCCGCTGTCTTTTGTTGCTGAATAATAAAAAAACATACGCTTGCCCCTGTCCTTGTCATTTTTATATGCCTTTCATTTTCAGTTTTTTTTCAAAGGCGCGCACTGTGATTTCACTTGCTTTTTGATAAACTTCGCCGTCGGTGTGCATCCACAGCGGAATTGTTGTTCTGAATGTTGCGCTTGAAAATTCAGTTATGGTTACTCCGCTGAAAATTCCGTGCAGCCCCAGAAAAGCTGTTGGAAGCGCAAAAAGAATTCCCGGGAGCGTTTTGTTGTTTGCGATGCATAAATTTATTTTTCCGTCTGTGGGATTTGCTTTCGGGCAGAATTTGAATCCGCCGCCTTCGTAGCGGTGAATCATGGAAGTTGCAAAAAGAAATTTTGGAAATTCAATTTTTCTTCCGTCGTCAAATTCCGCAGTGCAGTCTGACTTGGGCGCGTGGATAAGCTGTTGCAGGGCGATTGCAAGGTATGTGCATTTTCCTAGTCCGACTTTGTTTAAATTTTTTTTGATGAATGAATGAGAGGATTTCTGGCAGACAGCGGCATCAAATCCAAGTCCGCAGCTTACAACAAATTTTCTGCTTTTTCCGTTTGAAATCACTTCGCCCAAATCCAGCTCTACGGGCGCAGAGTCTGAAAGAATTTTTTTTAGGCATTTTTTTGCGGAGCCTGAAATTTTCATGTCCCTTGCAAAATCATTGCTCGACCCGGTTGGAATGTATGCGACTGTGGTTGAATCAAAATCGCTGATTCCCTGCACTGCATCGTTGAGTGTTCCATCTCCGCCGATTATTACGATTGTGCATTTTTCATTGGCTGTGTTCATGGAGCTTATCTTTGCGCATATTCTTGTGACATCTCCGTGTTCCTGTGAAAATTCAACAGTGTACGGAATTTCCTTTGAAATCAAAACAGGCTCTATTTTTCTTTTCCACAGCCTGAGACCTTTTCCAGAACGTGAAACTGGATTTACTATAAAGTGCAACATTTTGATATAATATCATAAAAGAAAAAAAACGTCACCGGATTGTATTTTTCTCTTCGCTTTGATAAAATCAAACGCAATTACGTTGTGATGACTGTCGGTTGAATTCCACAACCTAACGAGCCTACGAACGCTCCTATCACTGCATTTCCAAGTAAGCAATCAAAATTTTTTTTAAGGACTCTTTATGAATAAGTATGTAAAACGCTACTTAATCGATGCGATGGGCGGAATGGCGCAGGGGCTTTTTGCTTCTCTCTTAATTGGAACGATTATCAGGACTTTGGGTCAGCAGCTTGTCAGGCTCGGCTCAAATCCTGTTTTTGAATTTCTTATTTCTGCGGGCGGCTTTGCGTGCGAGCCTCATGTTGTGGGCGCGGCGATGGCGGTTGGAATCGGATATGCAATGGGCGCATCTTCGCTTGTTCTGTTTACGCTTGTGGCTGTAGGTGCGGCTGCGAATATTTCAGGCGGCGCGGGCGGACCTCTGGCTGTTCTTGTGATTGCGGTTCTTTCCTGCGAATGTGGAATGTTCGTAAGCAGAAAAACAAAAGTTGATATTATTGTTACGCCGCTTGTTACAATTTCTGCCGGCGTGTTTTTTACTTTGATTTTTGCCGGGCATATCGGAAAGGCCGCTTATGCTTTTGGAAATCTCATTATGTGGGCGACTACTTTAAGGCCGTTCCTGATGGGAATTTTTATTTCTGTTATTGTTGGAATTCTCCTGACTCTTCCTGTAAGCTCGGCTGCTGTTTGCGCTGCGCTCGGACTTACGGGGCTTGCAGGAGGAGCCGCCGTTGCCGGATGCTGTGCCCAGATGGTGGGCTTTGCGGTGATGAGCTTCAGGGAAAATGGCTGGAGCGGAATTTTGTCACAGGGGCTTGGAACTTCAATGCTCCAGATGCCTAACATTGTAAAAAATCCGCGGATTTGGATTCCCCCGATTCTTGCTTCTGCAATCACAGGCCCGGTTGCAACCTGTCTGTTTAAAATGCAGATGAACGGTGCGGCTGTTTCAAGCGGAATGGGAACGTGCGGACTTGTAGGGCAGATTGGAGTTATAACCGGCTGGTTCGAGCCTTCCGAAAGCGCGGTTGCACACGGAGCTTTCGCAGTTTGTCCCGGCGCATTTGACTGGCTCGGGCTTGTCCTGATTTGCTTTGTTCTTCCCGGACTTTTTTCATGGCTTTTTTCTCTTCCTTTAAGGCGAATGGAATGGATAAAAAACGGGGATCTTAAGCTTCAGTGAAATTCGTGAATAAAGCGCTGTTTGATACGGGATTTTATTTGTCGATTAATCAGCGCTAAAATTTACTGCTGAGATGCCGATAAAAAGAACATGCGTATATTCTTTTTAAAATTGTGCATTTCAGCATTGTTTGTTTCTTGTTTTTCCGTAGCATTTTCACAGACAAATCCCTTGTACAGGCTTCCAGAAGAATACCTTGAAAGAACTTCTCCTGTAAGCTCAGAAGTGTTTCTGATTGGAACAGACACAGGGCTTTTTAAAATACTTCCGAGTGGAATTGCAGATCCTCTGTGGACAGAAGGAAAAGTTGAGCGCATTTTAAAGACTCCCGCAAAGTGGTTTTTTGTTACAGAAAAGGGAATTTTTTCTTCCGCTGATTTAAAGGAATTTACGCAGTGCAATACAGGGCTTCCTTCGCTTGTTGTAAAGCAGTTTGAAGGCGGCGAAAAAAAACTTGTCCAGAGAATTCCTCTTTTAAAGGACATCTGCGCAGATCCGTTCGATCCTGATATTCTTGTTACGGCTACAAAGGATGAAGTTTTCTTGACGAGAAACGGAGGCGCATCCTGGACTTCCATTGGTTCTGCGAGCCGTTATACTTCCGGCATGAAGGCTGTGGCTGTTTCGCACATGCCTGTTTATGGAAAAAGCAATGAGATTACAGGCACAGAGCTTGTTGTTTTTATGTCGCATCCGATTTATGGTCTGAGCTACTGCCGTGTGGATGAAAAAAATCCAAAGTGGGTTGACGTGAGCGCAGGATTTTCTGCAATGCCGAGCCTTACGCAGGTGGACGAAATTTCTGACATTCTTCCTGTCCTTTGCAGGGATTCGTACGGAAGTGTCTACACTGAAATTTATCTTTCGCAGTCTTTTATTCCCAACATTTATCGCTTTGACTGGAAGAGCAAAAAAGGTGTCAAAGTGTTTCAGGGTGAAAATCCCTGCGATGCGATTGACGGGCTTTTTCAAAACGGAAGCAGCCTTGTTTTTTCAACGCTTGGAAAAATTCTTTCGCTTTCTTTGTCTGAAAAAACTGTTTCAGAAATTCCGTCATTTGAAACGTGGCGCGAATTTCTTACTGCCGCCGGAGATACTGTAAATTCTGCTTATGTTCCAAGCCACATTTCCGGGCTGGATGCAAGCGTGATTTTAAACGAGCTGTGGCTTTTGAATCCCGACACAGTTCTTTCTCCGTGGGCCGCTTCTGCAAATAAAAAAAAGGCGGTCTATGCTTCAGTCTATCAGCTCAGAAATTCACAGGGAATAGAAAAGTACAAAAAAATTATTTCAGACAACAGGCTGAATTCTGTTGTGATTGACATGAAAGATGATTACGGACTTTTGCGCTTTGAGCCTGAGAGCGAGCTTTTAAAGCAGAAGGGAAAAGTTACGCAGTACAAAATTGATGTCAAGCAGGTTGTGGACGAATTCAAAAAAGACGGAGTTTATTTGATTGCGCGCATTGTTGTTTTTAAAGACAGAAATCTTGCTGCCTACAACAATGGAAAATATGCCGTCTGGAATTCAGCGACAAACAAGCCATGGGTTGGAATCCGCGGAACAGAATCCGCAAATGACGGTTCAGGGCAGGGAACAAAAACTGTTTACTATGACGAAAACTGGGTCGACCCCTACAGCGAGGAAGTTTGGGAGTACAATGTGGAAATTGCGCGCGAGCTGGTTTCGCGTGGGTTTGATGAAATTCAATTTGACTATATAAGATTTCCGACTGACGGAACAAATTTGAATTCCGCTGTTTACCGCTGGAAGGATAATGGAATGGTAAAGGAAGGCGCGCTTGTTTCATTTTTGTCCTACGCGCGGAAAAATATAAATGCTCCGATTGGAATTGATATTTACGGCGCAAACGGATGGTACAGAAGCGGAACAAGAACCGGCCAGGATGTTGAGCTTATGAGCGAGTATGTGGATGTTGTGTGCCCGATGTTTTATCCTTCGCATTTTGAGCAGGACTTTCTTGAATATCCTCCGAATGAAGAAAGGGCTTACCGGATTTATTTTTACGGCTCGTTCAGGAATACAGTGATTGGAAGAAACAGAATCATCGTGCGCCCATGGGTTCAGGCATTTTATATGGGTGTGCGGCATGACAAAAAATACTATGACAAGAATTATGTTCTGCGCGAAATTTTCGGTGTGCGCGACGGACTTGACAGAGGCTATATGCACTGGAATAATTCCGGCGGATATTATGAGGACATAAGCCCGGATCCGCTGGACACTGAAATTTCTCCGTGGCATGCAAACGAATGTGACTTGCAGAAGCGCATTCCTGCTTTCAGCAAGGGTGAAAAAAAATTTGATTTGAATATTGAAAATTTAAACCGCGAAAAGGAAATTGATATGATTTCAATCTGGAATTCTGTAATGGAGCGCGAAATTGAATATGAGGGCGGAGCTTCAGCTTCAGGAAATTTCCTGCACGTAAAACCGGGATTTGGCGGAAGAAGATGAACAGGTATACTCCAGAAGAGCCGATTGCTGCTATTGCAACTGCGCTTGTTCCCTCCGCAATTGGAATTGTCCGGGCAAGCGGAAAAAACTGCATTGAGCTTGCGTGTGGAATTTTTTCAAGAAAAGAAAAGCTTTTGCATGCGCCGGGAAATACTCTTGTGCACGGCTGGATTGAAAATCCCCGGCTGGATTCAGGCTGCAAAAAAATCGACGAAGTTGTAATCGGTGTTTATAAAGCTCCTAAATCTTTTACCGGCGAAGACATGATTGAAATTTTTTGTCACGGCGGTGTGAATGTTGTCACTTCGGTTTTTTCGCTTCTTCTTGAAAACGGATTCAGAAAAGCGGAGCGCGGAGAATTTACATTCAGGGCTTATATAAACGGCAAGCTTGATCTTACAAGGGCAGAGGCTGTAAAGGAAATAATTGACAGCCGCACAAATATTTCAAGGACTCATGCAGCAGAACGGCTGAGCGGAAATCTTCTTGAGCAGATTGATTCAATCAAAAAAATGATTCTTGACACAATCGGAAATATAGAAGTTGAAATTGAATACCCGGAGGACGAAGAAAATATTTCAGGCTCGTTCGATTCTTCGCTTTTGGAAGCCGCCCGAAAAAAACTGTCGGACTTGGAAGCTTCGTGGAAGGCTGAAAAACTTTATCAGGATGGAGCAAAAATTGTTCTGTGCGGAAAAACAAATGCCGGAAAATCAAGCCTGTTCAATTCGCTTTTAAAAGAAGAGCGTTCTATTGTAAGCAGCATTGAGGGAACAACTCGCGACTGGATTGAGTGCTGGAGCGACTTTGCAGGAATTCCAGTCCGGCTTTTTGACACAGCAGGTCTTAGAAAAACAGATGATGCGATTGAAGAGCGCGGCGTGGAGCTTGCAAAAAATTTAAGCGGAGATTCCGATATCATTTTGTACCTGGTGGATAGCTCCAGTGGAATTTCTGAAGACGACATGGAATTTATGAAAAGTCAGTCTGTTCCTGTTTTGCTGGTTTTAAATAAATCTGATGTCTGTGATTTTAATCTGAATGGAACAGAAAAAGTCTGGAATGATTCTGTAAAAATTTCGGCAAGGCACAGCAGCGGAATAGAAGAGCTTGTTTTAAAAGTAAAGGACATTCTGCTCAACGGTGAAGTTTCATCCAGAGAGCAGTGCGGACTTGGCTCTGCGCGCCAGAAAAAATCTGTTCAGGAAGCTTTGGAGCGGATTGAGCATGCCCTTGAGATTTCCAGGAATTCCAGTTACGGGCTTGATGCTGTTGTTCAGGATCTGGAGGATTCTCTTGAAAGCCTTGGAGAGGTTGCAGGAGAAGTTACGCCGGATGATGTTCTTGAAAATATTTTCAGCCGCTTTTGCGTTGGCAAATGACAATGCATATTTTTTCAGCTATAATTAGATTGCAATGAACGAAGTTGATTTTTTGACAGAAGAAATTTTTTTACGCTATGGAAATATAAAGCGTGCGCGCGGGCCTTTTCTTTATACAGAAAGCGGAAAACGTCTTACAGATTTGTATCAGGAAAACGGACGCGCTGTTTTGGGCTGGGGCGGAGCTTCTGCTTTTACTGTGATGAAAAATGTTCTTGACCGCGGCGCAACCGGGAGCTTCAGGACTTCTTTTTCAGGTCGCCTTGAAAAATCTGTGAACGAACTTTTTCCGGGAGAAGCGCGGAGAATTTTTATCTTTGCAAAAAAATCAGAAAGCCTTTCCGCCGCTGTAAAAATCAGTCCGCGCAATACTTTTTTCTGGAAGCCGTGGAGCGATGCGGAATTTGATTTTTCCAGCGCAGACTGCATTGTCTTTGAGCCGCCGTTTCCATGGACAAGCGGAATTTTTATTCTTGCCGCAAAGAAAAATATTCCGGAGACAGTTCTTTTGGATTCAGTTTCAGAAAGCATAAAGCTTCCGTCGCCGATTGAAGCCGGAGTTACACGTTCTGTTTACAATTTGATTTCTGCATTGAAAACACGGCAGGAAAAGGACTGGTTTATTTACGATCTTTTTCTTGCAAAATACTGGCAGCGGAAAGGCCCTTACCTTTATCCGAAAATTCCAAGGGAGCATTACAAAGCTTTTCTGATTCATTGTCTTGAACTTGGAATTGTGGCAAGCCCTGTCTATGAGCAGCCGAGCATTGTTCCATTTGGGGCTGACAAGGGAGTTTTTGAAATTCTGAAAAAAAATCCTTTCGATGAAAAAAAATCGGAATTTTAAAATTCAGGGGAGAAATTAATCAGCACTGGATTTTCGGGGAAAACTGAATTATAGTAAATAGGCTTGAGAAAAAAATTCTGCTGAGCAAATTTTTTGAGGCTACAGCGGTATATAAACTTTCCATGTGAATATGGCAAGGTTAAAAATGGAGGATTATATGGTATCTGAGAAAAGAGGATGGAATGCGACGCTTTTTATTTTGCAGATTGCAGTAGGCGTTATGCTTGCAGTGGGAGGAATATGGGCGCTTCAGGGCGGCGGAGATTTTGCCGCAAGTGCAATCAAGGATCTTGTTGAAGGCGACCTTGAGGGAATCCTTGTGATTGTCTTTGGTGTGATTGAGCTGCTTGTTGGAATCTTTATGATTCTGAAACTTTTAATCGGCGACCGCTTTGGTAGCTTTGGAAGTGTTCTTGTGCTGATTGCTACTGTTGTCTGGATTGCGGCTATTGTACTTTCTGATGTGCTTGGCGCAAAGGGAATTATTAACGGCGGAACTAGAAATTTCCTTGAGTGGATTTATAGATTCGCACAGCACCTTATTATTCTTGGCGCAATTCTGGCTGTAAAATAAATCCGGCTTGAAAAACTAAAATTTTTTGGAGTGCGGTTTTGTAAAAGCATGGATGTCGTTTCAGGCAGCCATGCTTTTTTTTCAGCACGGAAAAATGTGCCTTGCAGCTCTGCGTGATTTTTTTTCGATTTTAGGCGGAAGTTCTTTCATGCCCTTTGTTCCGGGAAGAATAATTTTCGCCTTGATTTTAAATCCTGAGTACGAAAGAATTTCCCTGAGCGCCTTGACTGCTTTTGTTGTCTGCTCGGCAAGCACATTGAATGGAAACGGCGTTGTGCAGGCTGTAACAATCACCGCATTTTTTCCTTTGTGGAGCGGAAGCGGAAGTCCCATTTTGCTTTCGCCCATCATGACGCCCACGAGCCGGTCAAACAGCCGCTTCAATTCGCCGGAAATATTTCCCCAGTAAACAGGCGAGCCTACAACAATCGCATCGCATTTCTGTATGAGGTCTGCGATTTTGTGCGCATCGTCAGCAGGAAGAATGCACTGTGTTTTGCTTCGGCATGCCATACAGCCTTTGCATGACAAAAATGAAAGCGAATGTGCATCTATAAAAGTAACAGAATGTCCGTTGCCGCAGGCTTCCTTTTCAATGCAGTGAAGAATCTGCGAAATTTTTCCGTTTGCGCGCGGACTGCCGTTTAAAATCAAAATGTTCATAAAAATACCTCTGCAAAAATAAATTTCAGTTTGCCCTGTTTGCTTGCAGCCGGTCGCAGCCGCAATTCTGCAATGAGCTTTTGTTGTTTGCATTATTATACTATAAAATTTTTTATTCTTCAAAATTGAGTTTGAAAACTATTGACAAAAATTTTTCGTTAGCATAAACTAACTGAGTTAGCGATGACTAATTGAGAGAGAAAAAAAATAAAGGGTTGTATTATGAAAAAATCATTAGTGTTAGGCGCCGTGCTCAGTGCGGCTGTGATTTGCGGAACAGCGTTTGCCCAGGAAGGCGAGGCAGACAACGGATTTTCAGTTACCTTTTCAAACGAACTGGGAAGCGATGTGGTGAACATAACGGAGGACGACACAACATTTGCTGGAATGTACAATGAGCTTACAGCGGAAATGTATTCTGAGCGCGTTGATGTCGGAGTGCGTGCAAAATTCTATCTAACAACTGACGAAGACGGAAAGCCCGAGGCGATTTCTCTGCGCGACGAAGACGATGAGATTGACTTTGACTGGTTCGCTGCTTTCCGCCCGGTGGACATGATTACGCTCGGCTTGAGCACGGATTTTTTTACAGCCGGCTCGTATCTTGTAATTGAGGACGACAACCTTTCAAAGGGCGCTCTCGGAAGTGACGGATTTACAGTTGCATTTACAGGAATTGAAGGGCTTACTCTTGCCGCAACGGTGCCGTTCGGATTCGATGAAACTAACTGGATTGACGAGGACATTACGGACGATGACGGAAAAACTGAAACCCGCCATTTCAATATTGGATTCGGAGCGGAATATATGTTCAGGGATGTTATTTCCCTTGGCGCGACTTTCAAGGATGTCTGCAATTCCGATGATTTTACATTCGGTGTTTACGCAGGAATTTTCCCGGTTGAAGGGCTGTCGATTTTTGCAGGCTACACAACTGAAGACGACGACGGACTGTGCGATGTTTCAGGCGACAATCTTGTGAACGTGAGCGTTTTGTATGAAGCTGATTCTTTTTCACTTGCCGCGGATTATCTCACTTCTGACAAAATGTTTTATGCGGCGGCAAAAGCGGCTGTTTCTGTCAAGGAAATTGTGGAAGTGTCCGCCACAGGAACACTCAACGCTTTCTACGACAAGGACGATGCAGAGGAAGCTGAGGCGCCCGAGCAGCTTTGGTGCATTAAGCCGGCAATTACATTCTTCCCGAATGAGCGCAACGAAATCTGCATAGAGGCGGACTTTGCCTTTACAAATGATGACTTTGACTCAATCTGCTTTCCGGTTTACTGGAAGTATTATTTCTAGCGGCGGAAAAAGGCGATGAGTTTTGACAGGGTTGTAGTGCAGTGCGGCGCGCCCGCATTGTGCGGAATAAAGACAGCGAGTTTGTTTTCTATGCGGATGGATTTGTATGCGGACGGCTGCGAAAAAATTTCCGGGTGGAACAGAATTTTCAGGCAGAACGGAACTGTCATTCTTCCGATTCAGCGGAGAGACGATTTTATGCTGCTTTTCGTGTACAACCCGGAGCTTATAAAGGCAAGATTCGCTCAGAAAAATGTAAGGCGCTATCTTGCAAAAAAAGGATATCCTGTGGAGAAGGGATTTGATTCTGTTATGTATGAGCTTGTTTTCCGGCTGAGAAAGTTCGGGGAATTTCCGCACGAAATCGGAATTTTTCTGGGCTATCCGCTGGAAGACGTGGTTCAGTTTGAAAAGCGGAACGGAAAAGGCTTCTGCTACAACGGATACTGGAAAGTGTATAAAAATAAAAACAGAGCCGTTGCGCAGATGAATGAATATAAAACGTGCTGCTGCCGGTGCCTTGAATTTCTTGAAATGGGAATGAGCGTGCCGGAGATTGCAGAAACGTACAGAAACTGCTGTGCATAGAGCTTTGGATTTTGGAGGTTTTTATGAAAAAAGCGGTGGTTTATACATCAACAACCGGTAACACAGAAGCGATGGCGAATGCTGTTGCGGCCGGTGTTAAGTCGTCCGGCGCAGAGCTGGTGTTTGGAACTCCAGACACAGTCAGCGCAGAGGATGTTCTTTCATGCGACGTCATTATTCTTGGAAGCCCGGCAATGGGCGATGAGGAAGTGGAGGAAGAAATGGAAGGCTTCTACACTTCTATTGAGGCTGGTCTTTCCGGCAAAAAAGTTGCGGTGTTCGGTTCCTATGACTGGGGCGACGGACAGTGGCTTCGTTCCTGGACAGAGCGCATTGCAGCAGCCGGCGCAGCTGTAGCGGACATGAATGGACTTGCAGGTCATCTTGCTCCCGATGCTGAATGTACCGCGCTGTGTGAATCGCTTGGAAAGACCGCATAAAACGGCTCCTGCTTGCAGATAACCTTACATATACCAAATGGTTCTGATGATTGCCCTCATCGGAACTGCTCCATTCATAAAAAAGATTTCATGCAAGAGATTTCTTTTTTGTCACAGCCGGTTGTGTCAGCTCCCTATGATACAGCTGGCTGTGTTTTTGAAAAATCAAGGAGGAGATTTTGACAGAAGAAAAGCTTGGTTTTGATTTGAATGGTATGGTAAGCCAAAAGCTGCTCGGCTACCATGATTTTATAACCGCAATCGTAACTGCGCTTGAGTCACGCGATTTATACACCGAATTTCATTCCATGCGCGTTGCCGATATGAGCCAGCAGATATGCGCTTTTCTGGGAATAGACAGTGTTTTTTCTGAAATTGTACACATTGCGGCTCACGTCCACGACATCGGCAAAATCGGAATAAGCGACAGCGTTCTTTTAAAAACAGGCAGGCTCAGTGACAGTGAATGGCAGGAAATGAAAAAGCATCCTGTCATCGGATATTCAATCTTGAGCAAGGTGAGCGGATTTTCTGAAATTGCGGAGATTGTCCTTCATCATCACGAACGCTGGGACGGCAAAGGTTACCCCGACGGTCTTTGCGGAATAGAAATTCCCCTTGGCTCTCGGATTATAGCACTGGCGGATTCGATTGATGCAATGATGAGTTCGCGCACATACAGGCAGGGAATGAGCGCACAGCGGTGCAGGGAAGAAATCGAACGCAATGTCGGAACTATGTATGACTATGATATTGCCGCTTCTGTTCTTGAGCACTGGGATATGATTGTTGAAGTCCGCAATGATTTCAATAGTTTTTCACAGGTGAAAAATTTGTCTTTAAAAACTGAATTTTTTTAAAGTTTCCATAAGAGAAAACTATTGCATTTGTTTTTATGTTAGTATATGCTAATATGCATTAGCGGTTGCTAATTAAAACCAAGAGGTGATTGTATGACAAAATTGGGAACTTTCTTTATAGGCGCTGCGTGCGGTGTTGCGGCTTATAATCTGATGAAGACACCGGCTTTTAAAAAGGCGTGTGCAAGCGTCATTGGAAAGGGTTTGCAGCTGAAGGAAGAGGCGGCGGCATTTGCAGAAACTGTGAAAGAAGATGCACAGGATATTCTTGCTGAGGCAAAACTTCAGAGCAAAGCGGCTGCAAAATAACCGAATCCAGCCTGCTGAAAATGTCCGGCATTTTTCCGTATTTTTAGGAGAACGCCGGGCATTTTCTTTTTTGGAATTTTTATGAAAATCAAGATACATCATTCTTTGCCCGGACGTATTCGCGTCCGTTATGATTTGGACACTGTTTTTCCGCGACAGGCGCTTCTTACCCAGACACTCATCGCCGTTCAGGACGGAATAACTGATATAAGCGTTAATACGACCGTCGGCTCATTTTTGATTTTATATGATGAAGAAAAACTGTCGGAAAAACAGATTGTCAGTTTGTTCCTTGCCCTTACGGAAAAATATCTTGAAGACGACTCTCTTTTGAATGCCGTTGCGGAAGTTCCTGTGATGGAAAGCATTTTCGGTGTTTTTATACAGACTTTCATTATTTATTTTGCAAAGAAACTTCTGCCGCTTCCGCTAAGGACAATTCTTCTTGTAAAAGATTTAGTGCCGCGTGTGTGCAGTGCATTGCAGCGGATTTCTGAGGGAACTGTATTCAGCACGGAGCTTCTTGATGCGGCGGCGCTTACGGCTGCTTTGGCAACAGGAAACCGGGACACGGCTTCGTCAATATCAACGCTTCTTTCAATGGGAGAGGACATTGAACTTATTACGCGGCGGCAGTCCTATGGAAATCTTTCCAGAACGCTTCTTGCAGGCAGTGATGAAGTCCGCATTATTGACGGAGATGAGGAGCGAACTGTTCCGCTGAATGCAGTCCGTCCCGGCGACTTGCTTGTTGTGCGGCAGAATTCTTTGATACCGGCGGACGGGACAGTAGAAAAAGGCGAGGGACTTGTAAATCAGGCAGGAATAACAGGCGAGCCGCTTCCGGTTGAAAAACAGCCGCTTTCCACAGTTTTTGCAGGAACGCTTCTTGCTGAGGGCGAACTTTACGTGCGTGTCGTTTCGTCAGGAAAAAACACGAAAGTCCAGAATATAATAGATATGATTGACTCGTCGCAGAATTTGAAGGCTTCCGCGCAGAAACGTTCTGAAATGGTCGCAGAAAAAATCGTTCCGTTTAATTTTCTGCTTACTGCGCTGACGTATTTTTTTACGCGCAACATTACGCGCACGCTTTCAACGCTGATGGTAGATTATTCCTGCGCAATGAAACTTGCCGCTCCGATTTCCGTACTGTCTGCAATGAAAGAAGCTGCCGACTACGGAATTTCTGTGAAGGGTGGAAAATATCTTGAAGAAGCCGCATTTGCCGACATTGCCGTATTTGACAAAACCGGAACGCTCACTTTTGCAGAACCAGTTTTGTCCGAAGTTTATGCCTTGAACGGCTTTTCTAAGGACGAAGTTTTAAAATGGGCAGCGTGTCTTGAAGAACACTATCCGCATCCGCTCGGTCGGGCTGTTGTAAAGGCGGCAGAAAATCTGGGGCTCAAACATCCTGAAGAACATACAAAAGTTGATTACATAGTGGCGCACGGAATTGCCTCTTCTTACGGCGGAAAAAAAATCCGGGTGGGAAGCGCGCACTTTATTTTTGACGACGAAAAAATCCCCGTTACGGAAGAAGTGAAAAAAATCCGCAGTACAGCCTCTGATTCAGGCGACTCGCTCTTGTATCTTGCTTACGACGGAAAACTTGCAGGAATTATCGCCGTGGGTGATCCTGTTCGTCCGCAGGCAGGGCAGATAATACAGGAACTTCATTCAGCCGGAATATCTAAGTGCATTATGATAACAGGCGACACGGAAAATGCCGCAAAAAAAATAGCGGAAGAAGCCGGACTGGACGAATACATTGCGCAGGCATTGCCGGAAGATAAAGTCCGCTTTATTGAAAAACAAAAGTCTGCCGGTCATAAAGTCATTATGCTTGGTGACGGAATTAACGATGCGCCGGCGCTTTCTGCGGCAGATGTAGGAGTCGCAGTTGACGGCTGTTCGTCTATAGCAGGAGATACGGCTGACATAGAGCTTACGAAAAACGGACTTGAAAATCTTGTTGTCGTGCGGAAACTCGGTTCCGGCTTAATTCAAAAAATAAACGAAAACAATGCGTCGATTATCTGCGTGAATTCTGCGCTTCTTCTATGCGGAATATTCGGGCTGATTTCTCCGCAGGTTGCGGCAGTCCTGCATAATTCAATGACAGTGGCAATGTGTATGCAGGCGATGAAGCCGGTTCTTGAAGAAAAACAGGAGTTTTTATGATTGTAACAAGTTTTTTCCCCGGAAGAATCCGTCTTAGAGCCGCAGTTTTTAAAAATGTGCACCTTTACGAAAAGGCGCTTGCAATTATAAAAAAAATTGACGACAAAGGCGCGGTAACTTCCGTCACTCATAACCCCGTTACAGGAAGCGTTCTTATTGAATACGACCCGGAAAAACTTTCTGTAGAAAGGCTTTCGCTGTTCAAGGAATTTGCGCTGAAGCTAAATTACGAGGCTGAACATTATTCCCCGGAAAGACAGGGCGCAGTTGAATCTTTGCTGGATGAAATTGAAAAAATAGTGTGAACTCTAATTCTTGCGCTTTTTTTTCTCTTTTGGTATATTACTCCTACAATTTATTTTCAATGTAAACGACACACGTATTGAGGTTCGCCTCATATAAATCTGATCACGGAACATTGCCTTTTTGGGCGGTGCGTCCGTGATTTTTTTTTGCGTTGCGGCGTTTTCAATTTTTCTATTATTTATGCGAGGTGCTTTATGCCGAAAAACCAGTTTGAGCGGATGATGTTCGCTTTGATTACCGTTGTGATTACTGTCCACGCGTATGTTTTTTACAGCCTGTACGTTGTGAACGGCAGTTTTTTTATGCAGATTACGGGCGAAAGTTCCGTTCTGGGCGCAATCCGTGCGATGGGCGGAATTGAAATGTTCGGGCGGCGGCTTCCGATTTACGCGGTAATTCTGATTGAATTTGCTTTTGCCTATCTGCTTGAATGTGTTATGGGAAGTCCTGCATCGTTCCGCCTTGCGTGCCGTGTGTGGCGCCCGGAAGAAACGAACCCTGTCTTGTTTGAAACGTCGATTATCTGCGCAACCGTCGGTCTTATGTGCCCCGCGATGAGCCTGATTGCCGCCGCCTTGTACTATCCGTACGCAGAACTTCCGTTTAACGTCCTTACGCTCCTTGCAAACTGGCTCAAGCTTGTGTGTTACAACTTTCCGTTTGCGTTCTTTACGCAGCTTTTCTTTATCCAGCCGCTTGTGCGCACTCTGTTCAAGGCGATTTTCCGCAGGCACGGCGAAGAGTAAGTAGAGCGTGGGATTTCTTCAATGAACAGGTCTGTTTTGGGGAGAGGAACAGACTTTTTTTCAAAGTACATTTTGAAAAGTTTGGATAAAAGGTTGTTTTTCAAAGTATACTTTGAAAAACAATTGAGTTTTTAAGCCGTTATGAGCCGCGCCTGTCGCGGCTTTATTTTTCGGTATTTGAATATGTTGACAATTTCAAAAAAACGGATATGGTATGACTTATGAAATATGTATTTGTGAAAGACTCCGAAGGGTATGTTTTTAAGAAGCCGGAAAATGAGGTTTCTTGTGATGAGAAGATAATTTCTGAAAAGGAATACAGGCGAAAATCAGGGCTTGCGATGTATGAAAAAAAGTTTGGTCACGGGGGAGCGCGCGAAAATGCCGGGCGCAAGCAGAAGTTTGGTTCTCCGCTGAAATTTCAAATCCGGGTAACGAAGGAAGAAAAGGAGTTTATTGCGTTTGCGAGGGAAAACCATCTGAATTATTCTTCTTTGATGCACAAATAAATTGTAATTTTTCTTTTTTCTAGAACTTTCGCAGGATGAAGTCCTGAATGTTGGTGATGAGTTCGGTCTGGAGAATTTTGCGCGTGTTGTTTACGGTTTGCGAGGCGTTGCGCAGGAACAGGTCGGCTGGGTGAATTTTCAGGGCGGCGGAAAGTTTTATAATCATATCAAAAGATGGTTTTGAAATGCCGGCTTCTATTTGTCCTATTGCTCCATTTGTGCAGTCAGCCTGAATTGCCAGCTGACTTTGCGAAAGATTTTGCTGTTCTCTGTAATATTTTAAATTCATTTTAAAAGTTTCATAATAATCTTCCATAGTGTAATTACTCTAACTAAGAAATACTTTTCTGTTTTTAGTGAAACTAATCGTTTTTTATGATACACTTAGTATTGCTAATCAATAGTAATTATCTTGATACTGTTGCTAAGTAAATGGAGTGTGTCAAAAAAATGGCTAATGCAAATCTTTCTAAGGCGAAGTCGGCGAAGAATGATGAATTTTATACGCAGTTTGCGGATATTCAGAAAGAGATGAATGCGTACATCGAGTTTAATGCGGATGTGTTTCGGGGGAAAACGGTGCTTTTGCCGTGCGATGACCCGGAATGGAGCAATTTTACTAAGTTTTTTGCGCAGAATTTTGAACGGCTCGGATTGAAAAAGCTGATTTCTACTTCTTATGCGGCGGATTCAAAGCCGGTTGACATAAATTATCAGCCGACGCTTTTTGAAACTGTTGATCCGCGCTTTGACGTGCAGAAGTCGCGTTCAAGGGGGAAGATTTTTACGCTTACGACGGACACTAATCTTGACGGCAAGCTGAACATTGACGACCTGCAGTGGAATTATCTTGAGGGCGATGGCGATTTCAGGAGCGATGAGGTAAAGCGCCTGCGAGATGAGGCGGACGTTATCATCACAAATCCGCCGTTCAGTCTGTTCAGGGAATTTCTTGCCTGGATTATTGAGGCTAAAAAAAAGTTTGCGATTATCGGGAATATGAACGCGATTACTTACAAAGAGGTTTTTCCGCTGATTAAGGAAAATAAAATTTGGTTGGGGTGCAGTATAAGCAGTGGCGATAGAGAATTCGGTGTTCCAGATAATTATCCGCTGGAAGCGGCAGGGTGGCGGATTGATGAAAACGGAAAGAAATATATCAGGGTAAAGGGTGTGAGATGGTTTACAAACATTCAGCACGGTCGCCGGCATCAGCCTCTTTCGCTTATGTCTATGGACGACAACGTAAAGTTTTCCAAGCACAAGGAAATCAAGGGCACGGGGTATGCGCACTATGATAATTATGATGCCATTGAAGTTCCGTTTACTGACGCTATTCCCGGCGATTATGACGACGTTATGGGCGTGCCGATTTCGTTTCTTGACAAGTACTGCCCGGAGCAGTTTGAGATTATCGGAATGGCACAAAGGAGCTGTCACGATGAATTGCCTGATACAAAGAAATACAGTGATTATGTGCAGATGAACGCTAACGGAACTGTTGAAGGTTCTAACGGCAGAAAAATTGACGAAGCCCCGATTATACAGGGGAGAATGGCAGGAAAAACTTATTATCAAAATGGCGAAGGAAATCAAGTTACATCGCTTTATATGAGAATTTTCATTCGGCGGAAAGGATAAAGGGCTGGTGAACGCGGTAGGGATTGTAAGGGCGCGAAGCGTTCCGGAGCGGAGCGCAGGAATGAAGCGGAAGCGGAACCCTGAAAAGCCCGGTGCCTGCCTGTCAGGCAACCGCCCGAAAAAATAAAAATCTATTTACTGGAGAAAATTTATGACTACGGAACTTAGGACTGATTTAACGGTCAAGGACATTTGCGAGGGGTTCACTTATAACGAATATGAGGGAAAGGGGCTTTTTGGGCTTGCCGGCAAGCTGACTATTCAGCCGGAATATCAGCGTAATTATATTTATGCGGACGGAAAGAAAGATGTTGCGGTTGTGGAGTCAATTCTAAAGGGGTATCCGCTTGGTCTTATTTATTTTAATAAGGTAGGGGACAGGCTGGAGGTTTTAGACGGGCAGCAGAGGATAACGAGTTTCGGGCGGTTTGTTACTGATAAGTTTGCAATAAAAGATTGTCACGGAATGGAGCAGTATTTTTCTGGTCTTGCAGAAGATTTGCAGAAGAAAATTATGGAAACGAAGCTTCTGGTTTATGAGTGTGAGGGAACGGAAAGTGAAATAAAAGAGTGGTTTAAGACTATCAATATTGCCGGAGTTCCTTTGAATGAGCAGGAGTTATTGAACGCTATTCATTCAGGTGAGTTTGTAACTAAGGCAAAGGAAACGTTCAGTAATTCTCAAAATGCAAATGTTCAGAAGTGGAGTGCTTATATTTCCGGCAATGTGAACCGGCAGGATTTTCTTCATACGGCGCTTGAGTGGGTTTCAAAAGGAAATGTCAGCGATTATATGAGTAAGCACCGACACGATACAGAGATTACGGAATTGGGTTCTTATTTTAACAGCGTAATAGACTGGATTTCGTCTGTGTTTCTGGATGTCGAATCAGAAATGAAGGGGCTGGAGTGGGGAAAGTTCTACGAGCTTTATCATAAAAATTCGTACAATCCTGCAGAAGTATCAAAGAAGCTCAAAGAACTGTATTCAGATTTTTTTGTAAAGAACAAAAAGGGTATTTATGAATATATTTTGAATGGGTGTCAGCAGCCTCAGCTTCTTGATATCAGGATGTTTGATGAGCCTACAAAAAAGACTGTTTATACAAAGCAGACCGCTGATGCAGAAAGCAAGGGGATTTCAAATTGTCCGCTTTGTGCAATGGGGGCAGACGGCAATAAGAGCAGGATTTATAAACTTGCGGAAATGGACGCTGACCACGTGACTGCCTGGAGCAGGGGCGGGGCGACTGATATTTCAAACTGTCAGATGCTTTGCAAGAGCCACAACAGGGCGAAGGGGAACAGGTAGTTTTTTTTCGCGGTTGGGTTTTGTGGGCGGTGGCGTGGGGCGGGCGTGTTTGTGTGGGGGATTTTCGTTTTTATTTTGTCATCGCTTGACAGTATTTGATAACATTGTTATTATAACGCTGTTATTAAATGAGAGGTCGGTATGCGGACTAAGGACAATCTTGCGGTAGAGAAAATTCTTGAATGTGCAAAGGCTGAATTTATGGAAAAGGGTTTTGCCGATGCTTCTATGCGTACGATTGCAGAAAAGGCCGGGTACACGACGGGAATTCTTTACAGCCGGTTTTCTGACAAAAACGAGCTTTTCCGCGAGCTTGTAGAAAAGGGCGCGAACGAGCTTTACGATTATTTTTGTTTTATGCAGGACGAGTTTGCTTCTTTTCCGGCACAACGGCAGAAAACGGAAATGCACTCTTATGTTGACGGAAAGGTCGACAGGATGGTCGACATAATCTACGAGAATTTTGATGCGTTCAAGCTGATTGTGTGCAAGTCCGCCGGTTCAAGTTACGAATACTACATTGACAAGATGATTGACGTTGAAACGAAAAATACCGTGCGGTTCATCAAGATGCTTCAGAACGAGGGAATTAAAATAAACGAAGTCCGCGCGGATTTAAATCATATTCTTGCGAGCGCGCTTTTTAACGGAATGTTTGAAGTTGTGGCTCACGATTTGCCAAAAGAGGATGCACTGTCTTACATCAAGCAGCTTCAGTATTTTTTTAATGCCGGGTGGGATAAGATTTTGGGCGTGTAAAGATTGGCTTTGTAATTGGAAAATGTGCAGGGAAAAATTCCTGCATTATTTTTTACCGTGTAAGTTAGCGATTGCTAATTATAGTTATATTATGGAGGTTCTATAATATGAAGAAATCAAATATTTCTTCTTTGATGGCGTATGCAGGAAAACACAGGTTTTTAACGTATGCGTCCTGGGTCTTGTCTGTGGTAAGTACAATTTGCGGTCTTGCGCCTTTTGTCCTTATTTTCTTTATCATAAAAGAAGCGGTGGAAGTTGTGCCTGATTTTTCAAAGGCGGTGCACATTGTTCAGTACGGGTGGCTTGCCGTAATTTTTGCCGTTGCGACAATCGTCATTTATTTTGGTGCTTTGATGTGTTCGCATTTATCGGCTTTCAGGATTGCTGGGAATATCCGCAAAAACACTATGGCGCATATTTCAAAACTTCCGCTTGGCTTTATTTCGGAAGAGGGAAGCGGAAAAATCAGGCGCATTGTAAACGACAGCAGTAAGGCGACGGAAACTTATCTTGCGCACCAGCTTCCCGATATGGCAGGAGCGATTGCTACTCCTTTTGCATTGATTGTAATGCTTTTTGTGTTCGACTGGCGTTTTGGAATTGCAAGCCTTATTCCTATAATCCTCGGTTTTTTGTGTATGTTCAAGATGGTCGGCCCTCAAATGGCGGCGGATATGAAAAATTACAACGATGCGCTTGAACAGATGAACAATCAGGCTGTTGAATATGTGCGCGGAATTCCTGTCGTAAAGACGTTCGGGCAGACTGTTCATTCGTTTAAAAAGTTTCAGGGTGCGATAGACAATTATTACAAATTCTGCGTTTCGTATTGCAAAAAATGCCGTCAGCCTATGCTCTGGTACACGATGTTTGTAAACAGCACTTTTGCGTTTTTGATTGCGCTTGCTTTTATTCTTACAGGCGGACAGGCGGTTATGCAGGACGTTCTTTTGAATTTCATTTTTTACATCATTCTTTCTGCGGTCATTACGACTTCGCTTACAAAAGTTATGTATATGAGCGAAAACGGAATGATTGTTTCTGATGCCCTTGCGCGCATTCAGTCTATACTGGACTTAAAGCCGCTTGCACAGGTTGAAAAAAGCGAAGTTCCGAAAGACAATTCAGTTGAATTTGAAAAAGTGACTTTCAGATATTCAAATGCAAATAGTGATGCACTTTGCGGCGTTTCGTTCAAGGTGAATGCAGGGCAGATGATTGCGCTTGTCGGCCCGAGCGGCGGCGGAAAAACTACAGTGGCAGGGCTTGTTTCTCGGTTCTGGGACGTTACGGGCGGTTCTGTAAAAATCGGCGGAGTAGATGTAAAAAATATCCGCAACGAAGATTTGATGAATGAAGTGGGCTACGTTTTTCAGGACAGCAAACTGCTTAAAACTTCGATTTTTGAAAACGTAAGGCTCGGTAAACCTGATGCAGGCGAAAGCGAAGTTTTGAATGCACTCCACAAGGCTCAGTGTGACGACATAATCGCAAAAATGCCGGACGGAATTCACACTGTAATCGGAACAAAGGGAGTTTATCTTTCAGGCGGTGAACAGCAGAGAATTGCCATTGCAAGAGTCATCTTGAAAAATGCGCCTGTCGTAATTCTTGACGAGGCGACGGCATTTGCAGACCCGGAAAACGAAGTTCTTGTTCAAAAGGCATTCTGCGAACTTTCAAAAAACAAAACTGTAATAATGATAGCGCACAGGCTTACTACCGTAAAAAATGCGGACAGAATTTTTGTTTTGAAAGACGGACAAATCGAAGAAAACGGAACGCACGATGAACTTTTGAAAAACGGACGGCTTTATTCAAAAATGTGGAATGACTATCAGACTTCTATCAGCTGGAAAGTTGGAGGTGAAAAATGATAAACATCATTATGAAAAAATTTGCACTTTCAAGGGAAGGTGCAAAGGGATTTTTAACGGCGGTGATTGCCTGCGTTGCACAGGATTTGGCTTTGATTGTTCCTGTGAGCCTGCTTTATTTTCTTGTGCAGGATTTTATGAGCGGTTCTGCCGTTCCTGCCGGGCATTATGCCCTGTTTGCCTTTGGCTCTGTTGGCGCGCTGGCTTTGATTTATTTTATGGCGTGGTGGCAGTATGATGCAACGTATTTTACGACTTACCGCGAATCTGGAATAAAGAGAGTTTCGCTTGCTGAAAAATTGCGAAAGCTTCCGCTGTCGTTCTTTGGCAAAAAGGATCTGGCTGACCTTACGAATACGATTATGGGCGACTGTGCGACGACGGAACAGATGATGTCGCATTATGTTCCGCAGTTCTGGGGTTCGATAATTTCGACCTGTCTGATTGCGGTGAGTATGTTCGTTTTTGACTGGCGGATGGCGATTGCGGCTTTGTGGGTTCTGCCCGTAACGCTTTTCATCGTTGCGGTTTCCAAAAAGGCGCAGAACTATTTTACGCGAAGGCAGGTAAACGCACAGGTTGAAGTTGAAAGCGGCGTTCAGGAATGTCTTGAATGTATAAGGGAATTGAAAAGCAGCAATGCCGAAAAAAAATATTTGCAGGCTCTGAATAAAAAAATCGAGGTGCTTGAAAACAGGCAGATTAAAAGCGAACTTGGGGCGGCGATGTTCGTAACTCCGTGTTCGATGATTTTAAAGCTCGGCATTGCGACTGTTGCGATTGCCGGCGGAACTCTGCTTGCACAGGGTGAAATTCCGCTCGTAACTTTTTTTATGTTCCTGCTTGTGGTGTCACGTATTTACGAACCGCTTACGGCTGCACTCCAAAATCTTGCGGCGATGAATTCTTTGCAGGTGAACATTGACAGAATAAACGATATGCAGAATATTCCTGAACTTACAGGCGGTAAAGAATTTAAGCCTGACGGATATGACATTGAATTTAAAAATGTCTGCTTTTCGTATAATTCTGGCGAAACTGTTTTGTCTGACGTTTCGTTTGTCGCAAAGCAGGGGGAAGTTACGGCTCTTATAGGTTCTTCAGGCGGAGGAAAGTCTACGGCTGCCCGGCTTGCTTCGCGGTTCTGGGACGTTGACAAGGGTGCGGTTTTGCTCGGCGGAATTGACGTAAAGCAGGTTGACCCTGAAAAACTTCTGGAATGTTTTTCAATCGTGTTTCAGGACGTAACGCTTTTTAACAACACAGTGATGGAAAACATCAGGATTGGAAGACAGGGCGCGACTGACGAAGAAGTAATGCAGGCGGCAAAAGAAGCACAGTGCGATGAGTTCATTCAGAAACTGCCTGCCGGCTACGAAACGGAAATCGGCGAAAACGGCTATCTGCTTTCGGGCGGTGAACGCCAGCGCATTTCGATTGCACGCGCGCTTTTAAAAGATGCGCCTGTAATTCTGCTTGACGAGGCAACGGCTTCTCTTGATGCAGAAAACGAAACGCTTGTCCAGAATGCAATTTCGCACCTTGTCAAAAATAAAACTGTTCTGATTATCGCCCACAGAATGAGGACAGTTGCAGGCGCAGACAAACTTGTCGTCCTTGACGGCGGTAAAATTGCCGAGCAGGGAAAACCTGCCGAGCTTATAAAACAGAACGGAATTTACAAACGTATGACAGAACTCCAGTCGCAGTCAGCAGAGTGGAAAATGTAAAAAAAATCGGCTGTCCGAAAGAAGAATTATTCTTCCAAACGGACAGCTTTTTTTTGTACGGAGATTTTATTCTTCCACCATCACCGCATTATCACGACACAGTTTCTAAAACAAAACACTTGCTTTTATGAAAACTAAAATTCTAAATATAAATCCCTCGTTTGTTTTCAAAACTGCTGTATTTTGATTTTGTTTGACAAAAATCAGCTTTTTGTTATTATGACATTTTTGTGAAAAATGTCTTGATAATCTGTATATTTTATGCTAGGTTTGCTTCAATTAACGAATTTTTATTCGTGCGGAGGGCTTGGCCCTGGCTGTAAAACTTATGAAAACAGCGGCTTTGTTTTATGCGGAGCTGTTATTGGAGTGAATTTATGGTTAGAAAAACACTGCTTTTGGTTTTGGTTGCTGGATTTGGATTTGCCTTTGCGGGAGGCGTTGACAACAAGACTAACATGAATGCCGGCTACATGAGGAATCCGAGCCGCAATACTGAATGTTCGCGCCCTGAGGCTGTGATGTACAATATCGGCGGAACAGGTTTTATGGAAGACGGACTTTATTTTGACATTGGAAATCAGTTTGTCTTGAAAAAATATGCAAATAAGCTCAACGGACAGACATTTGAAGACAACGAGAATGTTTTCTTTTATCCAAATGCGGAAGTTGTTTACAAGAAAGATAAATGGGCTGCATTTTTTGGATTCGGCGTTTTTGGCGGCGGCGGAACTCTTGACTACGAGGACGGAACTGCCCTTACTTCTCTTGCCATTAAGAAAGGATTGTCTGCCAGTTTATCGGGAGCGGGCTATCCACCGGCACAGGTGGCAGCTCTTGTTGATAAACTTTCTCAGCATTCACTTGAAGTTTATTCAGTTCAGCTCGGAGAAATTCTTGGAGTTTCATACAAGGTAAATGATATTGTTTCTGTTGCGGCGGCCGGAAGGTTCATGCACGGAGAGCAGAATATCACACTTAAATGCGATGGTCTCCGGACTGCAAACGGCGGAAGCTCAAAGATTGGCTATGAATCAAACGGCTACGGTTTCGGCGGAATTTTCGGTGTGCATATCAAGCCGTGGAACACACTTGATGTGGGAATTCAGTATCAGACAATTACAAAGCTCAGCTATAAATACGATGATTTGAAAGGCAGCTATGCCAGTTCATTTTTGAATGCTGATGAAGGCGATAAGTTTAAAAATGATTTGCCGGCTGTGCTCAACCTTGGAGTCGGCTACACTTTCTTTGACAGCCTTAATGCAAGCATGAGCTTCAATTATTACTTCAACAAGCAGGCTACTATTGAAAGTCCTCTTGACCGCAAGGAATACGACTATGATGATTCATGGGAAATTGCGCTCGGTATGGATTACCGCTTGAATGAAAAGCTCAGCTTTGGAACAGGATTTTCCTATGGCCGCCAGGGCAATAAGAGCGATGTGAACAATGTGTTCAGCCCTGTTCTTGATACTTTTGTTCTTGGCGCCGGTGTTGAGTATTCGCCTATAAAAATGCTCACGCTTTCCGGTTCTGCAATGTACTGCAATTACTTCAGCGATGACTACAAGGCTTCTGGATATAATATGCGCCTTTCAAAGGATGTAATAATGCTTGCGCTTGGCGTTTCTGTTAAGCCGTTCTAGATAATCCGCTCGCTTCCCTAGATTTTATCAGGGCTTGCGACTTCAAGGGCTGCTGATGCAAGGTCTTCGTTGATTTTGCTTCTGGCAGCCTTTTCTTTTGTTGTGCCGGGCGTGCTGAGCGAAAGCTTTTGTTTTTCCACCATGGCGGACTGCTCCTGTGCAAGCTGCTTTGCCTGCATGATGATGCTGCGCGCTGCTTCCTGCGGAATTTTTATTGCTTCCATGACATCGCTTTCTGCGGCCTGGGAAAGCTTTTGAAGCGTTCCAAATTCACTGGTCAAAAGCGCACTCCGTTTTTTTCCTATGCCGCGGATTTTTATAAACGGCGAAACTGTGTTTTCCTTTGTGCGCAGCTCCTGGTTGCGGCTGGTGGCGAATCTGTGGGTTTCATCCCGGACACGCTGGAGCAGCCTGAGTGCATCGCTGCGCTTTGGAAGTTGTATGGGAACACTGTTTCCGGGGCGGTAAATTTCCTCGTCCCTTTTTGCAAGGCCAGCCACAGGAATATCAAGGCCGAGCGCGTTTAAAATAGATTCAACCGCATTTACCTGGCCAATTCCTCCGTCGATTAAAATAAGGTCGGGAAGCTCCTGCTTTTCGTTCATCAGCCTTGTGTACCGCCTGGAAACCGCTTCCTTCATCGAAGCAAAGTCATCTATTATTCCGTCTGTGGTTTTGAGCCTGAAATATCTGTACTTTTTTTTGTCGGGGTTTCCGTTGTAAAAATGTATCAGGCTTGCAACCGGAAATTTTCCCCCGATATGTGCAATGTCAAATCCTTCTATTCTTACGGGAAGGGCGGGAAGGCCGAGGATTTTTTTCAGCTCCTCCATTGCCGGGAAATCTCCGCGCTCACGGATTCTGCGCACAATGTCTTCCCTTGCATTTTGCTGTGCCATTCCCAGCGCGGCTTTATGTATGCTTGGTGAATTTTCGTTCACGGCAATTATCGCTGTTGAAATTCCGTAGTTTTCTAAAATCCACCTCTTCATGAATTCTGTTCCGCTGCTCTGCATGATAAAAATTTCAGGCGGAATAAGATCCTTTTCAGTGTAATACGAAGCCATGAATTCCGGGATAATCTCGCTATCTTCGTTCAGGCTCATTGTTCTGTAGTTGTCCCTGCCCAGGAGTTTTCCGCCACGCATTTTTAAAACAGTGAAGCTCACGCTTTCCCCTTCGCGCCATGATGCGATATAGTCCCTGTCGCCGCCTTCAAAAGTTTCGACAATGTTTCTGTGCTGGAGAATTCCCATCGCCTTGATTCCATCCCGGAGCCTGGCCGCTTTTTCAAAATTCAAGCTTGCCGCCGCTTCCTTCATCTGCGCCTGAAGTTTTTTTTCAGTTTCCGCGCCTTTGCCCTCAAGTAGCGCGCATATTTCTTCGATAAATTCACTATAGGTGGACTCATTTATTTTTTTGCAGCATGGAGCCTGGCATCTTCCTATGTGATAGTACATGCATGGAAATTGCTTTTCCCTGAATTTTTTGCATCTGCGCAGAGGATATATTTCGTGGAGCGTTTCCAGGAATGAATCGAGCGCGGAGGCATCAGGAAAGGGACCGAAGTACATTGAGCCGTCGTGTGCTATGTTTCGGGTTTTAAAAAGGCGCGGGAATTTTTCCTTTGTGATTTTTATTACCGGGTAGGATTTTCCGTCTTTTAGATTGATGTTATAGCGCGGAGAGTATTTTTTTATGAGGTTGTTTTCAAGGAGAAATGCTTCATATTCATTGTCCGTTGTAATATACTCAATCGAACGGGCGCGGCTTATGAGCAGCCTTGTTTTTATGTCCTTGCTTCCGCTGAAATATGAAGTGAGACGGTTCTTTAAATTTTTTGCCTTGCCGACATAAAGCACGGTCTGTTCTTCGTTCCGCCACAGATAGACTCCGCTTTTCTGGGGAGCTTTAAGCGCGGTCTGATGGAGAATTTCCCTGTGCGAAATCGCCGGCTCGGAATTTATGTTATGGTCGTTCATAGTATGAATAAAAATATTTTGTATGCAATTATAGCACTTTTTTTCTCTGTTTTGAATAGCGTTTCTGCGCAGGAAAAATCAATTATCCTCGGCGGAAAGGACGGCTGGCCTCTTCTTTCAAGGATGGACGGAATTGTCCAGGGCAGGGGCAGGTTCGGCTACGACGCGATGGTTCTTGCCACAAACAGCAGGGCTTTGGATTCTGACACGGATCTCTTGGTTGATTTTGAAAACGGAAAAGTTGCTGATATTGCAGGAAAATATTCTGTTTCAAAAAATTCCCTTGTTCCCTCTGAAAATTCGTTTATGGGAAAATATGCCGGGCTTTCGCATGGAATCGGCGGACTTCGGCTCCGCGGCGGAAAAAATACGATATTCGGCAAGCAGGGGCAGGGCGGCTCTCTGACTATTGAATTCTGGCTCAAGCCTTCGATTGCTGAAAACGGCGAGGTTGTTTTTTCGTGGCGGTCTTCAAGGACTGTGGCGGGTTATCCGCTTTACCAGATGATAACCGCTGGATTTTCGGGGAACCATCTCGAGTGGTCTTTTACAAATGTGTTTAACGGATATATTGCAAACGGCGGTGAAATTTCGCTTTCAAGCCGGACTACTATAATTCCCGAAGTCTGGATGCACCATGCGATTCATTTTGACCAGGAGACAGGCTTGTTTGAGTACAGGATAAACGGTCTGCTGGAGGATGTGAAATTTGTTACGTCGTCCGGGCATGAATCAGACGGTTCTGTTTTTCCGCCGGTTCTCGGAGTTCCAGCCGACATAGATATCTGTCCGCAGTACACGGGGCTGATTGACGATTTTAGAATTCAGCGCAGCTCAAAGACTGAAGTTTCCGAAGACCTTAGAATTGACAAATATACAGTTTCGGGCGGACGTTTTGAAACAGAGCCGCTTCTTTTGAGCCAGGGCGCATCTCTTGTCAGCATAGACGGCATTGTGGACACACCATCTGAAACCGCCGTTGAATTTTTTGTGCGCTCCGGTGACAACTGCTGCAACTGGACTGAAAATTTTCCCGAGTGGATTTCTGTAAAGCCCGGGGAAAAAATCAAGGATGTTTCGGGGCTTTATGTTCAGGTTGCCGCAGAGCTTTACCCCGATGGAAACGGAACACGCTCTCCTGCTGTTACGCAGCTTGGAATAAACTATAAGGAAATTCCCTTGCCGCTTGCTCCGTTCAGGGTGACTGCCACTGCCGAAGATGGAGCGGTTGTCCTGACTTGGCCGTATTCCGTGGACAACAGCGTGGGCGGATACTACATTTTTTACGGCGACCGGCCCGGAGAATATCTTGGGAAAGAAGCGCTTGAGGGACAGTCTCCTATTGACGTAGGGAATTCAGTTTCTATAAAATTGAATGGCTTGAAGAATGGAAAAATCTATTACTTTGCGGTGGCTTCATATTCAAAATATGATTCAAGGATTATGGGGGAGCTTTCAAGGGAGATCTTTGCCCGGCCTTCAAGAAAATAAAGGGTAGTATATGTATAACGAGAGCAATCAGAACAGCGGAATTTTAGACAGGGCAAATGCGGCGATTCTTTCACGGGATTATGAGCAGGCGGCAAGAATTTACAAGGGACTTTTAAAAAGCGACCCGCAGAACACAGAGCTTCTTTCTTCTCTCGGAAATCTTTACATCAAGAGCGGAGAGGACGACAAGGCGCTTTCCTATTTTAATGAAGTTGTCCGGCTTGACCAGAATAATGCGGCGGCTCTGAATGCCCTTGGCGGAATATACCGCCGCCTGAAAAAATACGATGAGTCCATTTCAGTGCTTGAGCGCGCTGTCATTGTGGACGAAACTGATGTCCAGACTTTCTACAACCTCGGTTTCACATTCAAGCTGATGGAAAAATATGACGATGCTCTCCAGTGCTTCAACAAAGTTGTGGAGGAAAATCCCGAGGACGTTCTTGCGTTTAATCATATTGGCTCTATTTATGCATTGAAAAATCAGCACCGCAATGCAGTGTCTTCATATATGCGCGGTTTGAAGGTTGACCCGAATCATCCTGTGCTTCACCTGAATCTTGCAAAGAGCTATGACGCGCTCGGTGAATTTGAAAAATCCCAGAGCGAATATGAATCTGCGCTCAAGACAAAGCCCGGCTGGTTCGAGGCGATTGAAAACTATGCGGAACTTCTTTTAAAGAAAAACAAAACACGCACCGCCGGAGAAATTGTATCGCACGCTCTGAATCTGAATCCAAAGAACGCCGATATGCACGTAAAGCTCGGCGATGTTTATACAAGGCAGAGCGATTTTGACAATGCGGAATTTGAATACAATGAGGCTCTGAAAATCCGCCCTGAATTTCCAAAGGCTCTTTCGGGGCTTGCAAATACTTATGAGTCAAGCGGAAGAAATGAAGATGCGATTGAAATAATGGAAAGAATGGAAATCGCATCCCCTGAGGATTCTTCCATGCTTCACCAGTATGCCCACATCCTTTTGAGCGCAGACCGCGTTGAAGAGGCATGGAAAAAAATCCACGAGGCATATAAAAAGAATCCCGATGACATTCACACGCTGAACCTTCTCGGACAGTATTATATTTGTATCGGAGATGAGCGCAAGGCATTGGGGTGCTTTAAAAAAATAAGAAGAATTGCGCCTGATTTTTCCGAGTTCTATAAAGACGGCGGTTCGCGCTACAGCCAGAAAGGCGAGCTGAAAAAGGCAGAGGATTTTTTCCTGAAGTATATAAGCAGAAATCCTGAAAATATTGAAGGCTTGGAGTCCATTGCAAAAAACTATGAGGCTCAGGGAAATCTTACCAAGGCGATGAGCAGCTACAGGCAGATTGAACAATTTGACTCTGAAAACAAAGCCTGGAAAAACGGCATTGAGCGCATAAACAGAAAACTGCTTGACTTCACTTCCGAAGAAAAAAATACCGACATTGACTTGGATAATGAATTTTTGAATGCTGATGAGGATTTTGGAATAAAAATTGAAACTCCTGCGGAGCCGCAGCCTGAGGCAATTTCATCTTCGCCGCAAACAGAAAATTCTTTCGAGCCTGTGCCGGTGCCTGAACCTGAATTTACTCTGGGCGAACTGAATGACAGCGAAGTTCCCGTTTCAGATGTTCTTTCAGATGGAAAGCTTGATTCGGAAGCAGAAAATGCCGCGGAAAAAAATTCCGGAACGCTCGACGACCTTGTTCCTGACAATGACTTTCTGGAAGAAAATGCCGCCGGTCTTGAAGAGGATGAAACTTCTGCGGAGGATTTCTTTGAGCAGAATCCGTTTTCTTCCGGGGACACAGCGGCTGTTCCAAAGGAAAATAATTTTGAGCCGTCCTTTGAAGCTGATGCGATTGACCTGCCGCCTGAAGATGCGCCGAATTCTTTTGTTCCCGTTCAGCCACAGGCTCCGGTTCGGGACAAAACTCCTGCGCAGGAAAATTCCAGACACGAGCCTGCTCCCGTTAATCCGCCTGTTTCCGAGCCGGAAGAGGAGGAGCTTCCTTTAGCCCCTGAGCCGTTTGATGATTTTTCTTCCGAGCCTGAAGTTGAAGCCGAACCCGAATTTGAAAGTGAGCCGGAATCCTGCGAGGAAAATCCGTCATTCTTTGAAGATGAAATTCTTGATTCAGATTCAGAGCTTCCTGAAGAGGCTGACGGGGAATCTGACAGAGAAAAAATCGCTGCCCAGGAATTTTTTATGGAAAACGAAGACAGCGAGCCTGAGCCGGTTTTGGATGTTGCTGAGCCGATGGAATCCGAGGGCGAGCTTTTGGAACTTGAGCCTTTGGAGCCAGACACGCAGACTGAAGAGAGCGTGCAGAATATTCAGGCCCAGCTGTTTTTAAAGCTAAAGTCTTTGTGCAACTATCTTCCCGAAGAGCAGAAAAGAAGCTTCCTTGAAAGCAAGACAAATCTTCAGCTTGAATATATAATTTCACGCCTGTGCGGAAGAAAGGGGCTTTTGGTTTCGGCGGAGGATGTAAGGAGCGAACTCGACCTTCCTTTGCTTGAGCAGGAAACTGAAACCGGCCTGAGGCTTCTTATGAAAGTTGTCAGCACCATGCGCGAGCTTGTAAAATTTATTCAGGACGAACAGCTTTCATCTCTGCTTTCAAATGAAATAGAAAAAATATTCTCAAGCCTTGAAAAAATAGCATTTTAGGAAACTTCGGAGTGCCGTGCCTGGCAATGAATAATCCGCGCTCTTGAAGTTTTCTGAAGTGTGTGGTTTGTGCGGAATTTTCATGCCGCGGCGTTTGCATCAAAGTTGTTGATTTCTTTTTTTCATTGTGATATTTTACGGTATGAAAGTTGCTATCTTTTTAGGTTCAAAATCCGATTTGGATACTATGAAAAAAACAGCCGATGTTCTGAAGGAATTTGGCGTTGAATACAGTGCTTATGTTATTTCTGCCCACAGAGCCGGTGAACTGTTAGTAAAGACTATTGCAGCTGTTGAAAAAGAAGGCTGCGAGGTCATCATTGCCGGCGCAGGTCTTAGCGCAGCTCTTCCTGGAGTTATTGCAAGCCGCACTGTTCTTCCGGTTGTCGGCGTTCCGCTTGAATGTATTAATCCTGGAAAATCAAATGGTCTTGCCGGAATTGATTCTCTTCTTTCTATTGTGCAGATGCCTCCGCAGATTCCTGTTGCAACAGTTGGAATCGGCAATGCAAAAAATGCGGCCTATCTTGCGCTTGAAATTCTTGGAATAAAATATCCTGAAATAAAAGCTGCCCTGCTTGCCTTCCGCGCAAAAATGGCTGAGGATGCGCAGTCTGGCGGCGGCCCGAAAATTGATTTGTAAAAGCAGACAATTTTTAGAGAATAATTTATTTTTATTATGGTAGAAAAAATGAAGTGCTGTGAATTTCTTGTTGAAGAAGAGGAAGACAAGCTGCGCGATGAGTGCGGTGTTGTCGGAATTTTTTTGAATCCTCCAAAGCAGGTGGAGCCTGAAAAAAAGGAATATGTGGCTTATTCTGCCAGTGATTTCAATGCTGCGACACAGGCGTATTATGCGCTTTATGCTTTGCAGCACCGCGGGCAGGACAGTGTCGGAATTGCAGTCAGCAACGGCGAAGATATTTCCATCCACAAGGCGATGGGAACAACCGCTGATGTTTTCAGGCCGGAAGATCTTGAGTCGCTCAAGGGAAACATTGCGTGCGGCCATGTCCGCTATGCCACAGCAGGAAGCGCCACGCTTGAAAATGCCCAGCCGCTTCTTTTAAAGTCAAAGCTCGGAGCGGTTGCAGTTGCCCATAACGGTCAGCTCATAAACTACGTGCAGCTCCGTGAAATGCTCGAGGATTCGGGAAGCACATTTTCTTCCACAAGCGACACGGAAGTTATTTTAAAGCTCATTGCAAAGTCATATAAAAAGGGGCTTGAGCGTGCGCTTACAGATACCATTCAGATGATAAAAGGCTCATTTGCGCTTGTTGTTTCAACTGAAAAATGCCTGATTGGAGCGCGCGACCCGAATGGAATTCGTCCGCTCTGCCTTGGAAAAGTTGAAAACGGCTGGATTCTTGCAAGCGAAACCTGTGCGATTGATTCTGTGAACGGAACCTATGTTCGTGATATTCAGCCCGGCGAAATTGTTATAATAAACGAAGACGGTGTTCTTTCTTTTGAATTCGGAGAGCGCACTTCAAAGCGGACATGTGTGTTTGAGTATGTTTACTTTGCGCGCCCTGACAGTGTGATTGACGGAATTCCGGTTACACAGGCACGCGAAAAAATGGGAGCCTGTCTTGCAAGGGAAAGCGGTGTTCCAGCTGATGTTGTTATCGGAGTTCCTGACTCTGGAATCAGCGCGGCCCAGGGATATGCGAGAGAAGCCGGAATTCCCTATGCCAGCGGAATCATAAAGAACAAATATATCGGGCGCACGTTTATTGCTCCTACCCAGCGTGAGCGTGAAAACATGGTGTTTGTAAAGCTGAACGCCGTGAAGTCGGTTGTTGACGGAAAGCGCGTTGTGGTTATTGACGATTCTATTGTGCGCGGAACAACAAGCCGCCGCCTTGTTCAGATTTTGAGGAGAGCCGGCGCCAAGGAAGTTCATTTTAGAATTTCAAGTCCGCCTGTAAAATTCCCCTGCTATTTTGGAATAAACACGCCTACAAGGGGCGAGCTGATTTCAAGTATTCACAGCGAGGAGGAAATCTGCCAGGAAATAGGAGCCGACACTCTGGCGTTTATCAGCGCGGAAGGAATGTTGGAATCCTGCCGGGAATGTAACCCTGAGCAGTACGGATTCTGCAAGGGATGCTTTACAGGCGAATATCCGATTTCTGTTCCGGGCGAGATGAGCGGAAAGAAAATTTCAAACTGAAAATACTGCTGAAAAAGTTCCGTCATGCTTGGCGGAGCGCAGGTCATTTTTACAGCGGCACTGAAAATTATTCAGTGCTGTTTTTTTTATGGCTATGTCCGTAAAAAATGTTGCTTTTTAGCTGACAATTAGAAAATTCGCACTATGTTAAATAGACGGAGATTTTTGTTTGAATAGATAGTTTTGCAGGTTAAAGCAGCGGAAGGTTATCCGGATTACAGACTTTAAAAAATACTTAATTTATTTTGGACAGTATCGAGATTTTATAAAATTATTTACCATGAATTTAAATCATTCATCCCTTATAACAAAGAACAAGCTGTAAAAGATATTTTATAATTATTGAAAACGATCCGATAATATTCAGCCGCCCACCTTCTCCCTTTCTGGCAAGCCGTACATTCAACAAAAAAGCCTTCCATAACGGAACAGAACTCTCCCTGTTATTCCCGGAGATTCAGCAAAATACTGCACGCCCAAAAACATTTTCTTCTACGCCCATCCGTAAAATCCTGTACGTCCAAAAACATTTCCTTAATCTGCTGAAAAAAGAAAAACTGCACGTCAGGAAAATCATTTTCAAGGCATGCCATGGCATTTTTCTTGAAGGATTCTTCTTCTCCGGTGCGTACCATTATGCAGTAATATTCCATAAAAAACTCCGGATGAAATCAAAAAGAAAGTGATGCGTTCCGGACAATATCAAGAACATCCGTACAGCCGGCATCAAGAAGTTTTTTCTGCACGGACTCCTCGTTCATTTCGCCGGCAATGCAGAACGCATCTTTTTCAATCTTCGGGCATTCGGCTTTCTGGTTCAGGCGTTTAAATTTGGTGCGCCGCCGCATGGTGGAATTGCTCCGGGGCTTGACCGCCTTGTAATGCTTATGAGGCACGAAGAGTCAATCCACGAGGTTATTGCATTCCCTAAGAACAATCTTGCAATGAGCCCGATGGACAACTGCCCGAGTTTTGTAGATCAAAGCCAGCTCGATGAACTTCATTTGAATTTTACCGAAGTTGAACAGGATAAATAAAAGGCAATAGTTTTAATTGCGTAATTTTTTAAAGCTGTCTGATAAAAAGAAAATATGTTTTTCTTTTTATCAGACAGTTTTTTTGTATTTACGGGCAAAAACTGTTGACATCAGGGGTAAAAGGGATTATCTTTAAATTGTAAAAGCGTACGCTTTCTGGTACTTAATCTAGTACGGTTTTTAGTACGGAAAATGGTACTGAAATTGATATTTCTTCATTGACTTTTTTTGGAGGTATAATATGACAGTGGCAAAACAGATTGACATTCGCGCAAACATAAAAAAATACTTTGATATGGCTTTTAACGGCGAGCCGGTAATCGTTCCGCGCAAAGAAAACAAGAACGTCGTAATTGTTTCGGAAAAAGACTATAAAGAACTTGAAAAAGCAAAAAACAATGCGGCATATCTTAAAATGCTTGATAAAAGCGATGAGCAGCTTCGTCAGGGTAAAGTTGTCGTAAAGACAATGGAAGAACTTGAGGCGATGGCGGCTGAATGAGCGATATTACTTTTACAGAAACAGGTTTTGAACATTATGTTTACTGGCAGGCTCAGGATAAAAAGACTCTCCAGAAAATCAACAGGCTTTTAAAAAGTATTTCCCGTGACGGCGCGCTTGAAGGCGAGGGCAAGCCTGAAAAACTGAAGCACAAGGACGGAGAATACAGCCGTCGTATCGATAAAGAAAACCGCCTTGTCTACGAATTTTCAGAAGATAAAATTACAGTAAAAGCGTGCCGCGGTCATTACGAAGATTAAGGGGAACTTTGAAAAAGTGAAATATCGTCAAATTCGCGGCATTTTTGTGGAATAGTATCGTCAAATTCGTGGCATTTTTTTATTCCCCCCCCCTCTCTTCCTCAATATCAATTTAAAACCCTATTGTACATTGTAGTGGCAGGGTATATAGTTGCTGTATGTCTGAAGGCAGGAAAGTGAATGTGATGGCATCTTCTGTTTCGGGGGTGTCGGGGCTGATTATTACGGTTGTTCTGGTGGGGCTTGGAGAGCGCATCGGGGAGCGGTTTTTGCCGGTGTATCTTGTTGCAACGGGGGCTTCTCTTTTTGCGCCGTCTGTTCTTAATGCGCTCGATAATTTTTTGTCAGCGGTGTATTCTTTTCCGGGCGGCTGGATTTCGAGTAAGGTGGGCTACAAAAAGGCGCTGCTTTATTTTAATATTTTTGCGATTATCGGTTATCTTATCGTGATTATTTTTCCGGGCTGGATTGCAGTTATTGTCGGCTCGGTGTTTTTTTTGTCCTGGTCAAGCCTTTCGATGCCGGCCTATATGGATTTAATCAGAAATGAAATTCCAAAAAACAAACAGGTGTTCGGAATTTCGGTTCATTCACTTATAAAAAGAGTTCCCATGGCATTAGGTCCGCTTTTGGGCGGCGTTCTTGTTGATAAATTTGGAATTCAAAACGGAATCCGCATTGCGTTTGTAATTGCGACGGCGTGCAGTGTTGCAGGAATTTTTGTTCAGCAGTCGGCGATGAAGAATTCTGTGATTGAAAAAAAATCAGAGCCGGGCTTTCCGCGAATTCTTCCCTGGCAGTTTCCGCGCGATATGCAGGTAATACTTGTTTCTGACATTCTTGCAAAGTTCTGTTCGCAGATTCCGTATGCGTATATTGCAATCTGGGCGATGGAATATTCAAAGGGAGCTAAAATCAGTGCGACGCTTTTTGGAACGCTTACGACGATAGAAATGGTCTGCGCGATTTCGTCTTATGTGATAATCGCTTTTTTGGGAGACCGGTTTAAGAAAAAAAGTTTCGTTTTGACGACGTTCATTTTGTATGCGCTTTTTCCGATTGTGCTTTTGGGTGCGCGGTCGTTTCCTATTTTGATTGCGGCTTTCGTCATTCGCGGTTTTAAGGAATTTGGTGAACCGGCACGAAAAGCGCAGATTATGGATTTTGCGCCGGAAGGTCAAAAGGCGCTGTACTTTGGTGCGTTTTATTTATACCGCGATATTTTTGTAACGCTCGGTGTTTTTTTGGGCGGTGCACTCTGGCTTGTCTGCCCTGAACTTAATCTGATTGTTGCCTCCGCTTTCGGCATTGTTTCGTGCCTTGTATATGCGGTAAAAGGAAAATAAAAAAAAAGACTCTTCAGGAAAAAAACAGTCATCTGTTCCAGTCACTTTGCTGAAGGCAGACAATCTGCAAAATATCAGATAGAATAAAAAAATGAGCAAATACGAAAAACTCTGGATGTATCTTAAAACTCAAGCCTCTCAAAAAATTATGCTTACTTATGCTGAAATTGAAAAAATTGCCGGTGTTCCTCTTGACCATTCATTTTTAACTTACAAAAAAGAGCTCTTAGATTTTGGCTGGAGTGTTAAGAAAATTTCTATGAAAAATAAAACGATTGCGTTTGAAAAAATCGTTGAATAAAAGTGAGTTTTCGTTTAATTTTCCAGTATATTACTTTACACGTTTTTATGTTATACTTTATCCATGCAGAATATCAGAAAACTGCCAATAGGCATTCAGAGTTTTGAAAATTTAAGGAAGAATAACTATCTCTATGTAGACAAGACGGAATTTGTGTACAGTCTGGTGCACACAGGAAAGGTTTATTTTTTGAACCGCCCGCGCCGTTTTGGGAAGAGTCTTTTTATTTCTACCTTTAAAGCATATTTTGAAGGGAAGAAAGAGCTTTTTTCAGGACTGAAAATTGAAGAACTTGAAAGAGATAATCCTGATGCCTGGAAATGTTATCCCGTAATCTATTTGAATTTTGCCCAGAACAATTTTTCAAAAGAAAATTTCTTAAACGAATGTATAAACCTTCAGCTTGAAGAATATGAAAAAAAATACGGCATAGAAAAAAAATATTCAGATAATTTAAATCCTGTTCATTTTGCAGGGCGTTTTATAAACATCGTAAAAACAGCCAGAGAGCAAACCGGTTTACAGGCTGTTGTTTTGATTGATGAATACGACAAGCCTCTTTTAGACACACAGAATAACGAAGAACTTACAGAAGATAACCGTCAGACTTTAAGAGCCCTTTACATAACATTAAAAGCATTGGATGAAAATTTAAAATTCGTTTTTCTAACTGGAGTTACAAAATTCAGCAATGTCAGCATTTTCAGTGATTTAAATCAATTGAACGATATTTCCATTTCAGAAAACTATGCCGGCATTTGTGGAATTACGAAAGACGAAATGCTTTCAACTTTTGAGCCGGAAATAAAAGCAATGGCAGAAAAGAACGAACTTACTGAACAGGAATGTATCAAAAAACTTGAACAGATATATGACGGCTACCATTTTCATCATAATTGCAAAGGCGTTTACAATCCGTTCAGCCTGATAAATGCACTTTATGTAAAAGAGTTTTCATATTACTGGTTTGCAACAGGAACACCGACATTTTTAATCAAGAAACTTTCTCAAAGCACCATGAACTACATGGATCTTTCAAACGGAACTGAAGCAACTGCACAGGAAATTCAGGACTACAGAAACGATAATCCAAATCCGATTCCGCTTTTTTACCAGACAGGCTACATTACGATAAAAAGCTACGACAAGGAATTCGGGGTATACCTTTTAAAATATCCAAATGACGAAGTAAAATATGCTTTCATTAATTCTCTTGTTCCTTCTGTATTAAATATCCAGAGTACAAGCGAACTGGACATCGTTTCCTTTGCCCGCGACATAAAAAAAGGCGACATAGAAAGCGTAATGCTAAAATTTAAAGCACTCTTTGCAAAACTTCCGTACACGACATGCAAAAAAGAAAAGGAAGACAGCATAGTCGAGCAGAATTTCCATAATGTATTTTACCTTGTGTTCACTCTTTTGGGGCAATGGTCAGCAGTAGAAGAAACTTTATCTTTTGGAAGAGCCGACTGCGTTCTTCAAAACGGAAACAACATCTTCATCTTTGAATTTAAGCGCGACAAATCCGCAGACGAAGCCTTAAATCAAATCGAAGAATCAAAATATGCAGAACCGTATCTTGCATGCGGAAAAAACATCATAAAAATCGGAGCCTCTTTTTCAACAAAAGAGCGTAACCCTTCAGAATGGAAAATAAAATGAAACACGTATACGTCCTTGCTTCAATATTTTGTCAAAAAGCCACATCACTGTTTGACATATTCATTTTTTGAATATAATAAATACGTCAAAAAAGTCGAAAGATCCTGTCCAAATATGTAAATGCTATTCTTTCTTTTTAATTCAATTAAACGGAAAACGGGGGCCGGCATGATTCTTAAAAATAAAGAAAATGGTAATCCCTTTGAAAATCTTATTGCTCTTATACCTTGGGAAAAAACTGGATGTGTTATTGAAACTGTAAGTAAAGATGTTTATGAAAAAGACATGTCCTAAGGCGACGGAACATTTGAAGATGAACTTCCTTTTTAGAAGCTCTTGCATACATATAAGAACGCCCGGAACGAAAGTTCTATTTTGAAAAGTCAATCGAAGATTCTGTTAAGAATAATCCTAAAATCCGTCATTAAACCTTGTTTTAGAAAAATCGTTTGCCAATGCTACGACTTGTCCGTTTTTCGTTCTTAAAAAACTCTTCTGTTAACTTTATCATACATAGTTAACTGATATTTAAACATATCCTTTTTATTTCAGGTTTAATACAAATCTTGAAAACGGCGAAGTCAAGGCTTTAAGAAACTGCGTGCCTTGACCCGACGTATTCATGCGTAGAGGGTTGCTGATTTTACAGTCTGCGCTTTAAAAGTGGAATTTTGCTCCAATGGCGAATGCATCCGATGTAAAATTAAGGACTTCATTTTCCTGACGTTTCCATGCGCCGTATATTTCAAGCGGACCTTTTATCATGTAGCCCAGCTCAAGGTGCGATTCTGAAATAATCCTGTCGTCTGAAATAAGAGCAAGCGAAGCTCTCCATTCAAATACACATTTAGGTATCATGTAGGATCTTAAAGTCATTCCCACCGACGGCCCGTAGGCTTTTTTGTATACAGGCTCAATGTTGTATATTTTATTCCATTGAAAAATAACGGACATACTGAGAGCATTTGACTGGAACAGGAAACACTGTCCTCCGATTTTAAGATTTCCCATTGACTTGTCGTTGTTTGCCTTGAGCATGTGCTGGTATTCAATTACAGGCCCCAGAACATGAAATATAATTCCCTCAATGCGGGTTTCGCTGCCTATAATTTTTCTTGCAGGAAAACAAAAGCCTCCTGTTTCCGCTTCCATTCTCCATGATCTTCCTGGCTTGGATTTTTTCTTTCCCTGCTTATTTTCTTTTTCCGGCGAATCGTCTTCGTACTTTATATAAAGCTCCCCGTTGTACCACGGATATTTATTATAGTACGCGTTGAAATTCGTTGAAAAAAGAATATCGAAAAGAAGCCCTGAAAAGCTGTCGTATTCAGTTTCCTCGTCATCATCATTTACAATGGTGAATCCCATCTTGCTGAAAGTCAGCTCCTCGGAAAACACAGCCAGTGGAATTATAGCTGCAAAAAACAGACATAGAATGATTTTTTTCATAAAATACTTAACTCCCCAAAAGTGCCAAAAGGCGATTTTCAAATTTATTCAAAAATAAAATTTTAGAATTATAGATTCCCTGCGGTTGTTCGAGTCCGCATATAACGCGGCTTAAAGACATCTCGAAAAACTTCAGCATTTTGAATTTTCTTAATCAGCAGCATAAGCATCGATAGTTGTAAACTCTCCATGTAATAAAATAACACGTGTTTTTTTTCGCTACTATATGTAACATTCTAAGCGGATTTTGTCAATTAAGTGAACTTAGAAAACTGAACTTTTGAAGGTTTACAGTGGGCAGGGAAGAGCGGTAGCGGCGGCTTGCACAAAATACAAACTTTTCATGTCAATTCATTATATTTTCCGCTGATTGCTTTTATTATTCCAAGCACAGCGGAAATATCTTCCTCAGAGAAATCTGCAAGCATTTTTTCTATTGTAAAAATCTTCGGAGATTTATTTTTTGTCCGCACATTCTGACGTTCCACAAGATATTCCACCGAAACATCCAGCGCCCTCGCAATTTTTACTGCCGCCTCCACATTCGGAAGCGCATTGTGTCCGTTTATGTAATTGCGGATAGTATTCACGCTAAGTCCGGTTTTGTCCGAAAGTTCCTTCGGCTTTATATCCTGAAACTCCATTTCATCCCGCAGATTTTCCTTAAAGCTCATTTGCTAAATGTAATCTAATCAGACTGAAATTCACTTGAATTTAATCTTATAAGACGTTAAATTACACAAAATTGATTATATCTAATCACTTTTAAAATCTTTTTGGAGCAGATTTAATATATGGAGAATTTTCAGCCGAACAAAATCAATCAGGATTTTTCACAAAGAATTACAGCCCTCAGATTTCCGCTTGCCTGCCTTGTAATTTTCATTCATTTCAATGTAACAGAAGTCAATTTTGTTGGAGAAACGATGTCTGTAGAAGCACCTTTATGGGTCGAAATTATCAGACATCTTATTGCGCAAGTATGGGGCGGAATAGCAGTTCCGCTGTTTTTTATCATATCCGGCTACCTTTTTACCGCAAAGTCAAAGCCTGTCGCAGTAACAGTAAAATCTAAATTTCAGGGAATTGCCGTTCCGTACATTTTATGGACTCTGATTACAGTAACACTGTTTTTTACAGCCCAGTCTTTTTCGTTCACGCGTCCATATTTTACGCAGGAACAGAACATTATACGTTCCTGGAAAGCAGTTGACGTAATAAAAGCGTTTTTCGGAAGAAGCCAGCCGAATACTGATTATTATCATCCTCTTGTTTATCAGTTCTGGTATCTTAGAAATCTACTTGTATTTTTCTGCATCTCACCGCTTATAAAAATCGCCGTACAGAAAACGCCTTTTTTCTATCTTGCTTTAATTCTTGGCGCAACGATTTTGCGGCTTGCAGGAATTTTCCCCGACCCGTTCTGGATTTTCCCTGCGCTGTTTTACTTTTCGCTGGGGTTTTACGCCGTCCGCCACATTCAAGGAGTTCTGAATGCCCTTGACTCTTTGCGGTGGCGCGATGCCCTTTCGGGATATACGTTTTTTACCGCCATCTGTATGTATTTGTTCTTCTCAGAAAATCCTGCTGCCGGAATAACAGGTTTTCTAAACACAATCCTTACAATTCTTCTTGCAGTAAAAGCCGCAGGAAGTGCCTGCAAAAACGAAAAAGCATATTCTCTCCTGTCAGAACTTTCTGCATATTCCTTCTGGATTTATGCCGCTCACGCTCCGTTTATCAGTGCCGTAGTAAAAAAACTGAGCATACGATTTTTTCCGATGCACGGCGCGCTGATACTCGTTCAGTTTTTAGGAACATCGCTTTTGTGCATCGTGCTTCTTGTCTGCATTGGCTCATTCATCCGCAAAATCTGCCCTAAATTATTTTCCCTGCTTACCGGCGGACGGATATAAGAAACAGGATAAACGAATTATACTGCCCCCCCCACAACAAATTACCTCATTTATTCTGTGCAAAACTGCGGTGGACTTCTTCCACCGCATCTTTTATTTCAAGGAACACGTTTGCAATCAGCGGATCAAAATCTTCTCCTGCGCCCTTGCGGATAATGTCAAAGCACTGTTCAAGGGGCATTGCATCACGATAGCACCGTTTTTCAGAAACAGCGTCGAATACGTCGGCAACGGCCATAATCCGCGCACAAAGCGGAATTTTTTCCCCGGAAAGCCCTTCCGGGTAGCCCCTGCCGTTCCACTTTTCGTGATGATAGCGCGCCACTTCATACGCCATCTCCGTATATTCATCGTTCCCCAGTTTTCCGAACGTTTCACGGATTATCTTTCCTCCGTTTTCCGCGTGCTTTTTCATAACAGCAAATTCTTCGTCCGTGAGTTTTCCCGGTTTTTGAAGAACGGCATCCGCACAGAAATTTTACCGATGTCGTGAAGAGGCGCCGCTTTTTCCACATTGGAAATGTAGTCTTTTGTAAGAATGTCCTTGTGATAACCGCGGTTCTGAAGGTTCTGCGCAATCAGCCGCACATACTTCGTCGTCCGCTTGATGTGACCGCCTGTACTGCTGTCCCTGTTTTCAACAAGATTTGCAAAGCTCATAACAGTTTCCGAATAATATTCAGAAAGTTCCTTCAGCGCCGGATCTTCGTAGCTGAGATAAATTCCAAGAATCATCACGGTAACGACTATGCTGGTGATAAGATATTCCGGGTTGAAAAACTGTATCGTCATTCCTGTGAGAGAAACCAGAACGTAGATTATAATGCATCTTCGCTTGTGGCTTTCAATGTGCCTTATGCGCGTAAAGAACACAATAACTGTCATGAGAGTATAGACAATCACCATAGAAAAACAGGTGTACACGGAAATTCCCATGGAATAATTTGTATGCTCTCCGTAAATATAATTGAGCGTGCCTATGTTCGCCACAACCACAATAATATTCGCTATATACGGAAAATACACAGCCAGCTTTGCAATGCGCCGCCTGGGGTGCACGTCTGTTATATTAAGCATGTAAAGAAAAAGTCCGAATACCACAGAATCAATGCAGAGCAAAAACATAAGGTGAAGAAAAAGATTCAGGAGCGGATTCACACTATCAAGGCGGTTCACGGTGTAGGCAGTCGCGCAGTCAAACGAAAGACACAGAAGTCCAAGAATCGAAAGCTCGTCAAAAAATGTTTCGTGTAAATTCATCTTGTATGATTTGTACTGCCGTGTGTATGAAATCAATATGTATAAAACCACAACAAGACAGCCTATTTGAAGTTTGCAGTGTTCCATAAAAATCATCCTCCTTGCACAGTCCAAAGACTGAATATATCATTATAACACATGTTATGATAACATTCCCCCCCCCTTGGCAATACCCCGCAAAAAAAATTCACATGGATTTTTTTCAGGTGAAAGTTTGTGCGCAGAATTTTTTTTGCGACTGATTGACATTTGTTTATTTATGGTATAGTTTTTCATCAACAGGCAAAGAGGCCAGAATACTGCATCAGCGGTTTTCTGGTCTCTTTTTTTTTCGGAGGTTTCATAATGGCGCACACAGAAAGCAGGGCTATGATTGACATGCAGCATATTACGATGCGGTATGGTGAGCTTACAGTGCTGGATGATATTTCGCTTGAGATTTCGGAGGGAAGCAAGACTTGTATCATCGGGCCGAGTGGGGCGGGAAAGTCCACTTTGCTTCGCTGCATGAATCTCTTTGAAAAGCCGTACTCGGGCACTGTCACTGTAAACGGGCAGGAACTTACCGGACAGAAGAGCAAGGTGCTTTATAAGGCACGGCAGGAAATCGGAATGGTGTTTCAGAGCTTCAATCTGTACACCCATAAGACTGTCCTTGAAAACCTGACGTTTGCGCCGATTCTTCTCAAGCATGAAAATAAAGATGAAGTAATAGACCGCGCCATGGAGAACCTCGAAAAAGTCGGGCTTTCTTCCAAGATGAATTCTTATCCGTCGCAGCTTTCAGGCGGCCAGCAGCAGCGTGTTGCAATAGCGCGCGCTTTGACTATGCGGCCCAAGGTGATTCTTTTTGACGAGCCGACTTCAGCCCTTGACCCGGAGATGATAAGCGAGGTTCTGAAAATCATGGAGGACGTTGCCCGCGAAAATATTACGATGGTGTTTGTGACCCACGAGATGGGATTTGCGCGCCATATCGCTGACAGGCTTTTGTTCCTTGAAGGCGGTCACATTATGGAAGACGGAACTCCTGAGGATGTAATTGAAAATCCGAAGAACGAAAGGACAAAGCAGTTCTTCAGTAAGATTCTGAAATCAAACTAGCATCTGCGGCGGCGGGCACCCGATGTTTCTGAATGACGTCATCAGAAGCAAGTCTGTTTTCCGCTGCCTGGCTATAAAGGGAATTTGAGGCGTTCTGAAAAACACAGGGTAATCCGGGCGCAGTTGTCCGCTCCAGTGCTGCTCAGCGTTTCTTCCTAAATTTTTTCTGAAACAAAAAAGTTTCAGGCGGAGGTATGTATGAAAAAAACTTTTGTAAAATCAGTGCTTGCAGGAATGATTCTTCTTTTGTCTGCTGGACAGCTTTTTGCTGCAAAAAAAACTGAAATCGACAAGATAAAGAAAGCCGGTGTTTTAAAAGTCGGCTGCAAGGAAGATGTTCCGGGCTACGGTTATCTGAACCCGGCTACAAATGTGCACGAAGGTCTTGAAATCGACATTGCAAAAGCCGTGTCAAAGAAAATCTTCGGAAAGGAAAGCGTAAAGTTTACAGGAGTGTCTGCAAAGACACGCGGCCCGCTTGTTGATACAGGTGAAATCGATATGGTTGCGGCCACTTTCACTGTTACAGAGGCAAGACGCAAGCTCTGGGATTTTTCTGAAATCTATATGCAGGATCCTGTTGCGCTCATGGTAAAAAAAGCGTCTGGAATTGCTTCGTTCAAAGATTTAAACGGATTGACGGTTGGAGTTGCACAGTCAGCTACTTCAAAAAAGATTTTTGAGGCCGCTGCGGCTGAAGCCGGAATAACATTGAAATTCAATGAGTATTCGACATATCCAGAAATCAAAACCGCGCTTGACTCAGGAAGAATCCAGGCATTCGGCGTAGACTCTTCTATTCTTGCAGGATATATCGAGGATTCTGTAATGCTTCTTCCTGAAAAATATTCTCCGCAGAGCTACGGTGTCGCAGTCAAAAAAGGAAACACTGCTCTTCTCAATGTGATTAACGAAACAATCGCTGAGCTTGAGGCTTCAGGAGAAATGTCAAGGCTGAAGGCAAAATACAATCTTGACAAATAGCACAAAAAATTCCCTGGTCTTTTGAATGGCCGGGGAAGCCTGCAAATTTTTAGAGTTATTGAAAAGCCGAATTTTTTTTGCTTTTTCTATGGGAGAAATCTATGTTTAACGCTGGAAGATGGGCGCTGCTTTTTACTGACTGGCAGGTGTTTGCCGGCGGATTTCTTATTACAATTTTGGTTTCTGCGGTTAGCCTTGCCGGCACTCTGCTTATCAGCCTTGTTGTGGGATTAGTCCGCTGCTCCCAGAACAGGACTGCTAAGGCGATCTGCCTTGGATATGTGAATTTTTTTCAGAATACGCCTCTGCTTGTGCAGCTGCTTTTTATGTACAATGTTCTTCCGCGTATTGGAATTATGATGAGTCCGTTTTTATGCGGCTGTCTGGGGCTTTCTCTTTATACCGGCGCATTCGGAGCGAGCGTAGTTGAATCCGCGGTGAAGGCCGTTCCAAAGGGGCAGACAGAGGCCGCACTGAGCCAGGGAATGAGCTATATGCAGTCGCTTTTTTGCATTGTTATTCCGCAGGCTATAAAGATTGCGCTTCCTCCGATGACAAATCAATGCGTGAACATGATAAAGAATTCTTCCACGCTCACGGTTGTTACAGCCGGTGAACTGATGTACCGCTCGGATGGCTGGGCGGCGGAGTATGGATGCTACACACAGGCTTTTATTGTATCCGCTGTGCTGTATCTTATTTTGTGTCTGCCTCTTTCAAAAGCGGCGGAAGCTCTTGAAAAAAAGGCGGCATGATATGAGCGATTTTCTTTCAGTTACAACAGCGCTGTTTCTGCTGCGCGGACTTGCTGTGACGATGCTTATTGCCGTGCTGACGATTGCGGCGAGTTTTATCATCGGAACTGTTCTTGGAGTTGCAAAGTTCACAGGAACAGGGCCGGCCGCCCGCATTTCTGCTGTGTACATTGACATTGCGCGGAACCTTCCTCTTCTGCTGATGATTATTGCGTTTCGCTTTACGCTTCCTCTTCCTCCTGTGGCGAGTGCTGTTGTTGCGCTTACATTCTTGAACTGCGCGCTTGTTGCGGAAATCATACGCGGAGGAATGAAGGCTGTTCCAAAAGGGCAGTGGGAAGCCGCAAGCTCCCAGGGATTCAGCTATGTGGGAACGCTGGTTCATGTGGTCATTCCGCAGACTGTAAAGAGAATCCGCAAGCCGCTCATGGGGCAGTTCATTACGATAATCAAGGACACTTCCCTGTGCGCTGTGATTGCAGTCCATGAGCTCATGTATTCCGGGCAGATTGTTATGGGCAGATATGTGAAGTCTTCGTACATAATTGCGCTGTATGCCGTTATTGCGTTTGTCTATTTTGGAGTGAACACACTTTTGCTTTGGATTTCGCACCGGGCAATCAGAGATATAAAATAAAGGGAGAATGAATCCATGAAGAAATTTGTTATAACTATCGGACGCGAATTTGGCTGCAATGCAAGCGGAGTCGGAAGAAGCCTTGCTTCAAGGCTCGGTGTGAAATTTTACGAAAAAGAGCTTGTTGACGAAGCTGCGAAAATAGCCGGCATAGATGAAAGCGCAATTATCAATATAGACAGAAAATCTTCCAGAAGCGGCGGCGGAAGCCAGTTCTTTGAGCAGTATATAAATGAATTTGGCTACGGTGTATCAAGCCAGTTTTTTACTGAAAGTGCCGTGGAAGCGCAGGGCGATGTCATCAGGCAGATTGCCAACCGTGAAAGCTGCGTTATGTTCGGACGGTGCGCGGATTATTTTCTTTCTGAATTCGGTTTTACACTGAATGTGTTTTTGTATGCGCCGCTTGAATTCAGAACAGCGCATGTAAGCACCGCCTACGGCCTGTCTGCTGAAAGCGCGGCAAGGCTCATTGCAAAAATAGACAGAAAGCGGCACCGCTATTATAAATTCATAACGGGCAAAAACCGCGGCGACCGCCATGGAAGAAATCTCATGATTGATATGCAGCAGTTTTCCGTGGACAATGCAGTTGAGCTTATTTTCCATGCTGCCCAGCTGAGATTCGGAGAGTAGCTGATTTTTTTCCTTTACGTTTTTTAGCCATCTTTTAAAAATTCCTTTCCGTGGTTTGAGCGGAACAATCCGGCTCCGGAGCCTGCGCTGCAAAACAGCAACTTCAACACTTGCCCCGGGGCCGCTGTTTTTTAACAGGATAAAAAAGACATTCTACATCAAAGTTGACCGCCCGAACAGAAGACAATCAAAAAGCTGGAAGAAAACTTCCCCTTGAAGGACAAGCAAATGTAGAAAAACTTCAAAAAATTGCATCTGATTACGAAAAGACCGCTCTTGAAATGATAAAAAAGGAACAGAAGAAAAAAGGACAATGATTTTTTTACCGCAGGAAACAGAAATTTTTACTTATCAAACAATATACGCTAATCGAACAGTCTGATTTTCCTGCAATCTTCTATATATTGTTCGTTCATCGTGCGTTTTTTGCCGAAAAGCACTCTGTCAAAATAATGCGTAAGCGGAAAATCTGTTCCGAACAAAACTTTTTCTTTGACTTCACTTTTCATAAGTGCAATTATGTCTTTTTCGTCTGAATATGCAGTGTCAGATTTTACGTTTTTATATTTTTCAGCATTTGAATTGTAACGTCAACTGGATTTGAATGTGCAAGAGTTACATTCGCATCCGGGAAAGCTTTGAAAAACGGCTCAAACCGTGAAGGTAACGTTTCGGGACTTTTTCCGCAGTGAATTAAAACTGATTTATTTTTTGTACAGCATTCAAAAATTTCTTCAAGTGCTTTTTTATGACAGGGATTTTCAAAATTCCATTTTTGTGCAAAAGGATGAAGTTTTATGCCGCAGTAATCAAAAGCCTTTAATGCGGATTTTACGCTGATGTTTTCTTCTGCATATTTTGGAATATACCAGAGATATGGCTTTACGACTATTTTTTTTGATTTGAAAGCCTGTGCATAGGCAATTTCTTCTTCCACTTTTGAAAGTTCTGCATCGTCCCGGCAGGATGAAGTTGACGAATAGTGAATTTCTGTTATTCCTGTCATATTTAAATAGTATAGAAAGAGCGGTGCAATATCAAGTAGAGCCGGAATATTTTTTTTGCGAAAAATATTGTATGTTGGTAATTACCATGAATGTCGAGGTGTTGGAAGAAAACATTAAAACATATACTATTAGTTTTTTATGCAGAGTAATCTTCCTATCATAGCTAAAACTGCCATTACGCCAAAGAAAAGAGAATTTCCAAAAGAGATGTCGTTTCCCATAGTTTTTAATAGAATTGAAAGTAGAATTTGTGTAATACAACTTATAATAATGATTATACTTTCAACCTGATATAAATCCGAGTGGTCTAGCATATTAAATGAACTGCCAATAATAAATAAAAATAGAACAACCAAAGGAATACAACAGGTTATTAAAATTCCAATATTAATAGGACCAAATATTCCGATATCGAAAATTTTAAATATACAAGCAATTAAAGAACCATAGCAAACAATGAAACCTAGGAAATGCATGAAAGATTCATAGCTATCATCATTACTAATCGACTCTACTAACTGTAGAATAATCATGAGAATTAAAACGAATCTCCCGTCTTCTACTAAAAAATACAGAGTTCCTAAAATAAGTAAAACAGATTTTTCAGTGTAAACGCCGAAGTAATCACTAAAAATTCTAATAATATTTATAATAGTAAACAAACAGACAAATCCTATTAATACAGCATGTAAGATATTTTTTTCTTTAAAAAAATCAAGAAAAAATAAAACACCTAATCCAAGAACACACAATAAAAGTAATGTTCTGAAAATTTTATTTAACATAATTCTTTTCTCCTCTTCTTTTATTTAAGAATCAATAAATTTTTTATATTCAATTAATGTTTGTGAATAACTTTCCGTAAGTGATTTTTCATCTGCAGGAAAGTTTTCTTTCCTATAATGTTGATACCAATGACTAATCGGAAAATCTGTTCCAAAGAACATTCTTTCTTTAAAACCGGCTTGGCAAATAGCTTTATAAGAATCTTGCGGACAAAACGCTGTGTCTCCTACAAGGTTTGCATATTTTGAAAAAAGTTTGATTATTGGCTCTGGATCTTTGCAATGCGCAAGATGAACTTTTACATCTGAAAATTTCATAAACCAGCGTTCAAATAACATTGGATTATCTGTTTCTGAACACCCCGTATGAAAATAGATTTCTTTATTTTCTCTGCTTGCATATTCAAAAAGTTTTGTTAAAAGTTCTGCCCGTTTAAAGTCTGCTGGATTCCAGTCATTCAAAAATGGATGAACGACAAGCCCTTTGTAATCCAAATCCTGCATGATTGATTCAAGCGTCATTCCAGCAAATAGAATCATCGGGTCAATCCAGTAAAGGGCATTCGCTTTCAGATTTATTTCTTTTGCATAATTCAAAGCAGCTTTTGTATTCTCTGTCATTATTTTATAAAATCTAAGTGCAGGTGCAGATTCTGTGAATAATGGAGTAAGATATGCAAAAGTTGTTTCTACAATGCCATTATTTTTTAAGGCATTAAAAACATCGTGGAACTCATAATATGTCTGATTGAACTGACCAATATGCGTGTGAATATCGTGCATTTTTCCTCCAACCGCTGAAAAAATCCAGATTAATGTGAACCGATTTCCTTTAATTTTGCCTCGCGCCAGTCAAGGACAATCTGCTTGTTCTTTGCGGCAACTGCGCAGAAGTGACGGTTTATTTCAAGCGGATTTCCTGTAGGGCTTTCGTTTGCGTTACGAACCATGCACGGCGCGCAGAAAGCCGCCTTGTCGCATTTGCAACATTCGCCGTTTCCAAGGTCTTTCATTTTTAGACTGCGAAGCCATTTTATTTTTTCTGAATTATCCCAGATTTCCTGCAATGGAGTATCGTTTAAGTTGCCGAGTACCATTTCCTGCCAGCCGGCGCACGGATATACGTTTCCGTTTGCAACCATACAGCAGGCAGAAATGCCTACACCGCAAAGACGGCGCTCCGGGTTAAAGCAGTTCTGATTGCACTTTTCTACAAAGTCAGGCTCAAGGATTGCTTTCTGATAGTCATCATCGCCCTGCATTATGCTTGAAATTACATTGCCGGCTTCTTCTACAGAAAGGCGGTTTGCAAGGTTTGAAGTTTCGTGGTTAAATTCTGCCATCATTATGTAGTCTGTCTGCGCGCGGATTTTATGTTCGTGACACCAGGCAAGCACGTCCTTAAAGTCGTCCTTGTTGCCTTTCATCGTAGGGCAGGAAACATGAAGAGGAATGTCGTTTTCTATAAGTTTTAAAATTGCGTTCTTTGTTTTTTCAAAACTTCCCTTTACCGTTGTAATTGCATCGTGATGTTCCGGTATCATCGAGTAGAGCGAAACCTGAACGGAAGAAACGTTGCCTTCTTTTATAATCTGCACTGTTTCGTCGTCAAGGAGCGTAAGGTTTGAAAGAATGTTTACGTAAAAGTCGTAGTGTTTTGCGGCGCGCAGGAATTCTTTAAACTTAGGGTGGCACATCGGCTCTCCGCCGGAAAGCGTTACGGAAAGCACGCCCATTTTGCTAAGCTGTTCAAGCGTGCTGTAATACATTTTTTCTGTGATGTCGTAAAGCTTTAAGTCGTGCGGAATGTAGCAGTGAACGCACCGCTCGTTGCATCTTGAAGTAAGCTCAATCTGAAACGACGTCAAATGCGGTTTGTCCTTAAAGTGCTTTTCAAGAAATTCCTGCGTGTCTGTGTCTGCCCTCTGAATTGCCGGCGTAAAGTCCTCGCGGATTGTCTTTGGCTGAATCTGGTTATATGTAAAGCCTGTGTCCTGTGCGTCAAGTTCTTCAGGAGTTTCGCCTTTTATGATAAAGCCGTCTTCTACGAGCGTGTCGTAAAATTCCTTTGCATCGGCAAGAATTGTCTGGCGGCTTACATTGTCGTCTGCAAAAGCCGGCATGATTTTGTCTGCAAGCTGCTCAAGCGACTGCGGCTTACGGCTAAGTGCGCACAAAAAAACAGTGCCGCTTTCGTTTACCATGCGGTCGTTAAAAATTCCTGTGGAAGTGATGTAGCCTGCACCGTCGTAGTTGCGGATATAGGTGTCTTTTTTTTGTCTATAAAGCATTTGTATACCTCGTGCTATATACCTGATTTTTTTTGTAATTTATGACTGTGGTTCACAAAAAGAACAATTAATTTTTTTATCTTCGCAATTCTTTTCTTTTATAAAACGTTTTGCCTCGTTTTCTGCCTCGTTATAAGTATTAAAAGGATCTACCCATTTACCATTTTCTTTACCTTTTATTTTATTCGTACCTGCGCCATCATTACAACATGAACAATTCCTAAGATGAACTCGGGCATGAAGTTTTCTAAAATTTTCATAAACCCAAAATTGTATATTCTTCATTTTTTTCCTTGTCAATAAAAAGACTGCCCTCATTATTTTACATAGCGGGGCATTACCTACTATGTTAAGCAGGTTGTAAACTACTCAGAGCGGTAACAACTTTTGCATTCTTCTTCCCAGCCATATATATTAGCCGGGCATCCTGCTGCATAAGAACCTGTAGAAGCGTTCTGTGCTACTACCTGTGGTTTTGTATAAGCCATAGTTTTACCTCAGTTATACTTCTTTGATTTTAATACCATAAGAAATCCACAGGCTATGCCTGTGGTGCGGTAAAGAGTTTTACA
>NZ_JBJETK010000029.1:0-4599 GCF_051883275.1 Treponema sp.
TTCTTCAATCATATAAGCAGTGTAACATTGATTATTCAATTTTTCAATAAAATTAGAGGAAATTTTCCGCTAATTTCCCTTAATTTCCTCTAATACTTAAACAACAAAGATTTGCTCACCGCTGATTATTCTATTTTGCAAGGACTTATGACTGAAATTCCAGCATTTTATACGAACGCGAAAATGTCAGCGGCAGACGTGCTTTTGTTGCAACTATCAAGTGGCAATCGGACACAAGCCCCGCAATCAAAGCCGATAAAAAAGCAATTTTTTTTCATTCTGACAATTCCATTCATTTTTTCACCTCGTTTGCGTTTTTTGATTTTTTTAGGTACCTGCAATAATGTATAAGCCCGGTAGCAAATACCAGGTCAAGGGAAAAATGAATTTTTTTTACAAATTTTCTCAAACGAATATTACCTAATGTGCTTATATTTTAGAAAAATAATAAACTTACCGATGATAAAATCAGAGGTAAGGAGAAATGATTAAAAAGTTAAATATTCATGGTGACAATATTGTGGAATGTGAAAGAGCATTTAACCTGTGTAAAAAAGCCTTGAATATTAAGAGTTCTTCTATCATAAAGGAATCTACCGTATTTTCGCCTTCTTATAATGCTTCAACAGAAACAGACGCCTATATTTTTACGTTCTTTCCTGGCTATGGTCGTTGGAATAAAGATATATTAAGCCTTTTACATACAGAAAAATATTCTTTGAGAGAAGCTCCTGATGTTGTTATTACTAAAATCGAAAATGAAATTGAAAGACCTCTTTTGGCAATAGAATACTGCGGTGCGTTGCCTGCTGGAAATCAAGCGTGGCAAAGAAGTGGTCGTGGTTATTCTACAGGAAAATCAAAAATTCCATATTTATATATTGCGGAACTTGGTGGATATGAACTTGATTCAAACAGAAACCGCAAAGCTGCAAGGTCTCCAAACCCAGCAATTCCATTCAGTTATATAGCTTACACAAAAGAATATTCTACTGTTCTTCCAATTTATGAAAAAAGTCCTGGCTGTGATGAAGAATCTGAAAGATTGTATCAAGATGTATTTTCAGAAGAGCAGTTACTTGTAATTGTCGAATGTATTTTGCATGGAAAAGAATATACAGAAGCAGAAAAAGAACTTGAAAACAAAATCTTAAAATTCATTCAGATAAAGGCTGCAACATCCAAAGGAACTGTAACTCTTTCAGAAGAGCAATGGAAACAGGCTTATAATGTTATTTGCAATAATGAATCGCTTATCACCTTCTTGTGCAAGAATAATCCTATAAATTGGAAAAAGACCGCATATATTGAAGGGCTAACGGAAACAGCTCAAAAATTTATGAATATTGCAAGCAAATACGCTATTGGCATCACTTCATCAAAACTTCCTATGTGTATAATTCCAAACTTAAACAAAAGAAAATTTGTTGAAGAAGTGAACATACTCTATCCAAATTTGACTGATACCTTTAAAAAATGGCTTTCAAAAAAGGACAATCTTGTTATAGCTTGGATTATGGGATTCAAACCTCGTGGAGATGATGCCCGACCAGACCGTGGACTTGCCCCATTTACTCGTATGCTTACAGGAAAGAATGCCGAGATTTTAACCTTTGTTTACGGACCTGCTCCTGCTGCCACTTGGAAAGTCTTTGAAGATAATCCTGTCAAACTTGGAACCACGAATGGTTTATGGGAGGCAATTTTCTCAGCAAGCGATGCCGTTTTGGTTGATTCTGCGACAAGCAAAAAGAAATTGAACATCTTGAAAGAAGAATTTCAAAACAAAGATTTCAAGCCTATCGACAAAAAAATTTCCATATTGCCGATACCTACAAAAATAGGTGAAAACGATGTTGATACAATTCTTCATACACTTTTGACACAAAGCAAAGGTATAGAAATCTTTGAAGGTATGTGCAACCCACCAGGTGGAGACTGGAGCGGTATTTCCGTTTTGAATAAGAAAAACAAAATAGAATACAGATGGCTTTCTTTACCACGTGTTAGTCAGACAGAAGCAAAAAGACCTGACCATGTTTTCCAAATCTTTAGCCTTGCAGAAAAGCCTATTTTATTCTCTATTGAATCGAAGGAAGGTGCAAGAGAACTTGAAACAGGAATTGGCGAACGCCTAAACCGATATTTGTACGATTTATTAAAAACTCCTGTAAACGCAGAACGAGAAGAAAAGTCTGAAAACTGGAAATACTCAGATTTTCAGCTTTCAAAAGATGATTTTTTGTTCGCTTCTGCCGCCGCATATATCTGTATGAGAGACGAAGATTTTGAACTTGTAGAAAACAAAGTCGCTTGTGATGTTATTTTCTCGTATTTCTTTAGTGATGACGGAAAATGTACAATAAAAATTTCCTCATATTCAGAACTTGGGAAAAAAATAATGGAAGCAATCTGTAATGCAAAATGTCCGCTCGATAACCTTTCGTTAGTTATAGTTTAAATAAAGCGATTCTGTCACTTCTTCCTGCTTTGCATTAAGAATTTTGCTTACCGCAGAATTGCCGTTGGAAAGTAAAAGTTTCCGCTTGTAGAGTTCTTTTGGCATGTCAGAAAAATAATTTGTTCCTGCTCGAGAACCGTCAAAAGATAACGCCCATGAGATATTTTTTGAGTTAAGCTTGTCAAGTTCAGTAAAGAACGTTTGCAAGTCCAAATCTTTTATGTAACGGTTATGACTATCTGCATAAGGCGGGTCAAAATACACAAAATCGCCTTCCCTTGCTTGTGCTAGAGTTTCCTCATAACTTTGGCATTCAAATTCAACACCTTTAATTCTTTCGTGCCATATGCGAACATTTTTTGCGAACATATCAGGCTTCATTCCCTGTCTTGAAAGATGAAAAGAATTGTTAAATTCCCCCTCAGCGTTAAAGCGGACAATTCCGTTTACACAAGTTCGCATTATGAAATTCAAATCAAGCGGATTATGAGTTTTATTAAATCGAGATCGACAATCATAGAAAACTTTCGGTAAACCATCAACATTTTTCACATGATTTAATTGAAGATCTTTGTATTCAATATTTAAAGCATTCCACTTTTCTGTATAATCAGAAATTACTTCTTCCGGTTTACTTTGAATAAGTTTCCAGAGCTCAATCAGCGGTTTGTAAATATCAGATGCGACAGCACCTTCGTGTGCAAAAAGAAAAAGCAATGCTCCGCCACCCAAAAAAGGTTCGAAGTAACGGTTGTACGATTTTGCTTCACGAGCAATGAGAGGTGCTTGTTTTCGCTTGCTTCCTGTCCACTTTATGAGAGATGGTATTGTTTTGTCTGTAGACGGCATACACATTTTTATGCTCCTTCGCTTTCTGAAAAAAGTGATAAATTATCGTTACAGTGCTTTAATCTTTCATTTGCAATCTTGATATATTCATCTTCAAGTTCAAATCCTACATAGTGTAAGCCTTTCATTTTTGCAGCAACGCAATCAGTGCCAGAACCAACGAAAGGAACTAAAACTGTGTCGCCTAATTTTGCAGAAATATCAAGCATACGATTAATAAGCCTGATTGGTTTTTGCGTTGGGTGCTTTCCATAAGCAAGTTCTTCTTTTGATTTGTTGTTTGGTACATCCCAAACGGTACGCATTTGCTTTCCTGACTGTTTTAAGTTATCCTCTGGAAAAGAAAGCGACTTTGATTTTTCATAGTCAAAATAATACTCACGTTTTTTCGCAGTTCCTGTATGCCCCCATAAAATAGTTTCATGGCTTGCAGTCAACCTTCTGCCAGAAAGATTTGGAAAACTATTTCGTTTGTACCATACAACTTCGTTAATGATTTCAATGTTCTGCAACTGTAGAATAAAATTTATGATTCCAATGTTGTGATAAGTACCATGAATCCAAAAAGAGCCTGTTGGTTTTACAAGTCTTTTCACTTCGCTAATCCATGCCGAACAAAAATTGAAATACTCAATCAATGGCATATTATCCCAATTTTCCATAACTTTAGACCAATTCCCACCAAAACCAGCAAGTTTTTCAGAGTTATCCCAATACCAGTTTCCGCCTGTACTTAAATTATAAGGTGGGTCAATAATTGCAACATCAAATGAATTTGCAGGAAGTTTCTTCATTTCAGTAATACAATCACCTTTGATAATTGTATCGAGAGGTAAAGGATTTTCTAATTCAAATTCAAGACAATCAGCCATTTTTCTCTCCTAACTGTAATTGGGAAAGGAATTTATCCAACTCCTCTTTGTCATACATTCTGTAACCGTTCAATGGATTTCGAATAGCTTTTAACTTTCCTGCTTTATCCCAATTTCTGAGTGTGAGTGGAGTAACACCGACATAGTCAGCAGCTTGTGCTATTGTCATAAGATTCTGTAAATTCTTCATAAACCTTCATAAACCTTAATAAAAAAAATATAACAGAAAAACAAGCAGATAGTCAATAAAATTTAAGGTACTAGAAGTATTTTCATAAATACAATAAAAATCACCACCCATCTTTTCCCAAACTTCTTTTTGCTTCACCATAAAAAATTCATTTCTATTTTTATGAATCCCCCCCCCTTGCAATCCGCACCGCAATGTGATAAATACTGATTTTATGAACAAAAACA
>NZ_JBJETK010000030.1:0-66890 GCF_051883275.1 Treponema sp.
CAGTCTCTTTTTCTATTTTTAAATTAACTCATCCACAACTTTTGATTATAACTCAATGTCCTGCAACCATCAGTATAATTCCCAGCCCTTTTATTATATCAATTATAGGGTTTCTGTTTGAAAGATTATTATTCATATTTACCTACTGTAAGCATATATTTTAATAATCTATGCTTTTTATTTCGTGGGAATTGCCTATATTCAGGTTTTGAGAATTCAATGCCTAACATTATCCAAATAAAATTTGATATAAAACGGATATCATTCAATGGAAAAAACATACAACCAACTAAAAAAGTTAGAAGTATAAATAGCAACCAATTTGCTTTACGTGTATTAACTAATAAAAGTTTCTTGATTACATAATAATAAAATATCATTTTTATAATAAATGCAAATATTCCAAGTTGTATCATATATAGATACATCTCCGATTCAATATGTATAATTGCATTTTCTTGGTTGTAAGGAGAAACAGTTCCCAATCCTGCCCCAAACGGATATTTCAACATATACTCAGGACCAAGTACAAAGAAATCCATTAAATGCTTTAATGCAGACCCATCTAGATGAGCATTAAGAGAACCATTAATCAAGATAAAATAAATAACGGTAAGCAAAGTAATGCAAAAAAACAACGACAAAACTTTTAGCATTTTTTTAAATTTCAAGAACAAATAGAAGGGGGTACCTAAAATTGCAGAGCGAGTTCCTGTTAGTACGAAAAAAACTCCAGAAATAACCGAAGAAATTTTATCTTTTTTAAATAATAAAAGGTAACTAACAAAATATATAAAATAAAAACCTGTACTTGTAGGGTGTATTGCTATACCTAAAAATCGCATTTTTTCAGTTCTTGAAAAATTCCTAAGGTCATAAGCTGGCAAGTATTGTACAACAGTATCTTGAATAAAATAAAAGAACATATTTAGAATGCATATAATACCCATAACAAGAAGAAAATAAAATTCAAATTTAATACGTGTTTTTTCTGATATACTTAATGAAGAAATAAGTAGAAAAAGTATGGGACCTGTAAAATAAAGTGTAAATGTAATTACGGATTCACTTAAATAGTGAGAAATAAATATATATGGAAGCGCTAAAAATAAACATAATAATAAAAGTTTAGAATACTCTGTAACTTTAAAAACACATTTATCCTTAAAAAGAAACTTATAAAATACAAGAAACAATAAATAAATGAAATATGCTTCTCGAATAAGAGAAAAATATGATGATGTAATTCCTATTACAGAGAGACCATAGGCTATATAAGTTAGTACAATATATGTTAATGTATAAAATATAAACATATAATTTCTATCCTATTTTATTTGGTTATGAATGCCAAAATATCTTTAGCTCGTTTATTCCATGTATTATTTTCAACAAACTGCTTACAATTATCAATTGAATTTTTGGCTGCCATTTTATTCATTATAATTTCATCAATACATGTGTAAAAATTATTTACATCGCTATTCTCATATAAATATACAAAATCAGAAAACTTTTCAGATTCTCCATATTTTACTGTTATAATTGGTTTACAAGAATATATATATTCATAAAGCTTTACAGGATTTACAGATTTTATCAATTCTGTAACATGGAATGGCATAATTAGAATATCAGCAGCTTGCATAATTGAGAAAATTTTCTCGCGTTGTACAGTCCCATGAATAAAAAAATTCGCGGGAAAACTTTGTTCAATATTGTATATTGATCCAAATAGATGAAATTCATATTTTGTTGAGTCTATCTTTTCCAACATTTCAAAGTCAAACCATTCTGTTATAGTTCCAATATATACAAGCTTTATCCTATTACTGTTCCCTAAATCATACTTTTCATTTTCAGGAATCGGCAAGGCTTTTTGAGTAAGTTATTTTCTGAATAAACACGCCGAGCCTTGAAAAATATTTGAATGTAAAAGGAAAAAGAACCATTCATCTTTTGTTTTTGGCAAGAAATCAATTCTTGAACATGAGAGCAAATCTATTCCCGTTGATTTTGCTTTTTCATCACACAGAAAAGCATTGGCACCAACCAAATCATTTTTGCCGATATTTTCCAGCAAAACTTGAAGGTGTTTTTCAGTCCAGATATCATCCTGATCACTCAGCGCAATATAATCACCAGAACATAATAAAATCGCTTTCTCAAAATTTTTTTTAAAACCAAGATTTTTTTCATTCGCAAAGACTTTTATACGAATATCTTTCTCCACATATTCATTTAAAATCTGCAAAGTAGAATCTGTTGAACAGTCGTCACAGGCAATCAGTTCAAAATCTTGAATTGACTGAGAAAGAATTGAATTTAACTGCTCTCGGAGGTATTTTTCTCCATTGTAAGTGGCAAGGGCGATAGAAACTTTCATCTTGAAAACTCCTCAATCAGCATTTCTATACTTTGTTTTTCTATATATGGAAAATGTCTTGTTGTTATATATGAAGTTAATGCAATTTTTATATTCTCTCGTAAAGAGCTATCAATTTCTGAAACTTTTCGTTTATGTAAAAAAGAATCAATGCCATTTTTTAACACAATAAATGGATGAATTGTTATATATGTCCGAGTTATCTCTAAATTCATTGCTTTTAATGCTGTATCACAAGCAATCTTAAATTTTTCAATAAATTCATTATTTTGAGTATTTTCCATTATTTTAAACTGAATTTTTGCTAAAGTTGTAAGTGTATTAGGATGCAATTCAATAGCTACTGCTTGTTCAGCATGAAGCAAAGCTTTATCAATATCTTTATTATATGTAGCAAGAGCTCTTTGTTCCCAATATCTAGAATTCCATTCCCATTTTTCCTGGACTTCTTCCAATACTTTTTCAGGATTATCTTTAAAAAGTTTTTCTAGTGTATTATCAATATCAAATAATCTACCTGCTAATCTTGCTTCTGCTGTATGTTGTTTTAAAGTAATGCGGTTTACATAATATGATAAAGAATTTAATAAATTTTTATAGGTTTGTTGCAAGACAGCAATGTCATTATTTAATAAATACTGAAATGTGCAATCTGCAAGAACTTTATTTTCTGGTATAATATAATTTTTCTCTTCTTCATCATTAAAATTATTAAATATTAGTTTTAAAGGATAATTCTTTTTAAAATAGTTCCATAAATTATAATTACGTGGCAACATACTCTCTAAAACCTCATAGTGTATACCTACCCTGTAAGAATGATATGCAAGAACAACTGTAACATAAATTTCTTTATCATAATCAGTTAATTCGTTGTATAATTGAGGAATGCAATCTTCTATTGGTTTAAAATTATTCACTAGAAGACAAGCATATTCCCCTATAGTTTGTTTAGAATATTTTTTTATAAATTTATCAGGATTAGATATAGCATCTTTTTGAGTATTAATTCCTTTCAAGCGATACTTATTAAACAAGTCTTTTATTTCTGATAAATTCAGTTTATCACTATTTAGTTCTATATATTTAGAACTTAAAACATTTTCTATGTGCGTTCTTCTATAATTTCTTTCTGCACCTATAAGAACTAAATTTTTCAGTTTCTTAAATAAAAGCTCAACTTGTTCTATATAGTCAGAAAGATTATCTATAAAAACAATTGCTTTTTTATCTAAAGAATTCAAACATTCTATGGTATTAATTACATTAAAACCATTTACTGATTTCAATCTAAAAACTGGATATTTCTCTAATGACAACTGATAAATAGCACTTAAAACAGAAGTAGTTTTTCCACTATAAAATTTTCCAGTTATTAAAACGAATGATTTTCCATAATGCTGAAGTTCTTCTTTTATTTTTTTATAAATTGATATTGTTACCTCACGATGTACATCAGCATGATTTTCTATATCACCTATTGTAGGTTCTGCACCTAAATCAAATTTTAAAGAATCAATAACATGATTAAAACTATCAGACTTTTTTATCTCAGTAAAATCTTTGTAAAATGCTACAATATTGTCTTTTGTTAGATTCTTTATTCCTAATAAACTTTGATTCTTTTCAATACTCAATGCAAAAACATCTGGAGGCTCAGGAAGAGATTGTTTTATAATAGCTAGAAATTCTCCAAATGTCATTTTTATTAGTTGAAGACCATGTTTTTCACATAATTTCTGGGTTAATTTATTTGGATTAGGCTCTATTAGAATCGAAGGACAAAAACCATCTCTAATTATATTATTTCTTTGATTTACATAAAAAATAAAATCTGGCTCATTAAACGAAATTCCGGAAACTATATAAGGACTCGATGCAAAACTATTGGCAAAGACTTTATACCAAGAATTTGGTTCTCGTATGTTATTTATATACTCATTTAGATCAAAAACATATCCTTTTTCAGGCTCTTTTGAAAATCCATGCAAATGAACTATTTGAACATGACCAAGATTCTCATTTTGTTCATACACATCTTTATAATTTTTTGAAAAAATTTTCTGTTTACAAGATTGACATTTTCTATAACTATTTTCTATACAATCATCAACATTTAAGGTATAGATATTTTTCCAAATAAAATCACAAAAATTATCATACGTTTTTCCAGGAAGGGTATTAGAAAAAACTTTAGTTATATAATTATCTTTATCTTCATCAGAAAGCAATTGTGTTGCTTGGGTAAGAGGTGTAGATTCAGGCAAATTATTTATTGAACAAAGTTGTCTTCTAAATTTATCGCCATCAGGTAATAGATTTCCTTTTGAATCATAACTATCACGTGATACACCAGCTCCTAAAAACAAAGAATACCGTCCTTGTCTTATTCCTTCAATTATTAATTCTATATTATCTATATTTTTCATAATTTTTTTCATGATATAATATTTAAATCATTTCCTCACAAAATCTCTCAAACCCATTCTGAACAATCTGTCTTGCCTATTGCACAGAAGGCTTTTCCTGTTTTTCACAGACAAGGGTTTCCACTTTATTAAGTACCCTTCTATAATCACCTATTTTTTCATCAAAAATGTCCTGGATTTCAACCATTCTGCTTGTCATGCCCAGCGTCTCAAGAAGTCCTTTCATCTTATGTTCATAGCTTAAAGAGACAAAAGGAACTTCATTGTTAATAGCAAAAACAATGGAATGATATCTTGCACCAATTAAATGAAACTTTTACCGAAATATTACACATTGTTCTTCTTCTTTTATCACAACACCATTAAATTCTAAATACATTATCAATATCTTTCTTTATTTTAATTTTTACTTTTTCACCTAGACTTATTTGTTTTGCACGTGCTGCTTTATCATCATATTGAATCTTGCTAAAATTCTGCTTTATATATTTGTTTTTTAAAATCAATTTTTTCATAACTTCAAATAATGGATTTACATCTGCTATATAAAGATCATCAATAAAAGATGAAAAATATTTCTCAAAATCTTTAGCAAATTCAATTGTAAACTTTTCAATATTTTCTTTTACCTCAATCATTAACTCTGATGGATTAAAAGTTTCTAAAATAGGTTTTATCTCATCTCCGTTTTTCGCAAAACCTAAGCAACTGCCTTCTAATGGAGAAAACACTTCTTCCCATAAAAGATCTGCCCATCGATTTTTTGTTGAAAATATGCCGTTCATAAGTATATAAGTTTTTGTGCCATTGTAATAATCACGGTTCAGATTCTGAGATGTCTGGCTTATATATATTTTATCAACACTAATGCCTAGAAGTTTGGATAATCCTAAGGAAACCGTGCCTCCATAGCCAATATCAAATACTACAACCCTATTATCTTCAGAAGTTTGATTTTCAAATTTTCTTGAATAGTAATCTTTCACTTGTTTGATTAATGCATCATAAATCTCATCAAAAGCTTTTTTTTCTTTTTTAAGCAACGCAATACATTCATTTTTTTGATATGCTATATAATATCCAAGTTCTTTATTCGAAAAAAGAAGCTTTATCTTTTTATTCTGGTCTGGTTCTACAATATATGCGTTTATGAAATTCTCAAATGTATAAGTTCTCGAAACATGTTGTGATGTATATGCGAACAGTGAGTTAAAATCCGAATAAACACCCGGCCAATAAGCTCTTCTTGAGCCATAGATATATTCAGTTGGCAAGTATTTATTGTTTTTATTCAAAACATCATAAATTTTCTGCGGCAGATAACCATCACGTGCAACAAAATATATTTTTTTATAATTTTCCTGAATATTTTTATTAGTCTGGATAAGCCTAGATATAAAAACAAGGTACGGTCCAACAAAAAAATCAGCTATGAATTTCGGATTTTTTATATTTACTTTATAGTTTTTGTAATTTTCAAACCAAAGCCTATTTAAAGTGAAGCCAATAAAAATATTTCTTAAATAGTTTTCAACATTCCAATTTTTGGAAAGTCTATAAACTAGTATTCTTAAGTTTTTATCCCATCCTAAAATTTTCATCACTGATGGATAATAAACAGCTTTTATTCCGTTCTTTTTTGCTATCTTAAAATCAGAATTATAATTATCTCCAATATGAATTATTTTTTTTGTTCCGTATTTTTGTATTACATTTTTATAGAGTTCACCTTCATCTTTGCGGGCGTGTTCATTGCAAGAAATAAAAACATCATCAAACTCAAATCCTTTTTCTTTAAGCAGTTTCCTTAAAAATTCCGCAGAAAGATACATATCAGACATTGCAATTATTTTTTTGCCTGATTTTTTAGCACATTCATAAATTGGGTAAAAATCTTTTCGTACTGTCAGTAGTTCACTCTCTACATTCAGTTCTTCTTGCTTTAATTCATTTATAATTAAAGAATCAAGATTATAAATTTTACTGATATGATTGTATATGTCATCAATAGTTGCATATTTATTATTTAGTTCTGATTCTGCATTTATCCTCATATTATAGAAATCTATATTGAATTTGACATCTACCCTAGCGGCAATCAAAGAGAAAATATCACAAGGCTGTATGCATGGGCGGACAAGCAAAGTATCAAAAATATCAAAACTTACAAAATCATACGTATTGTTAGATATCAGTTTAAATATTTTTTGATTCAACGAAGATAAATTTGTCCTGTGAATTCTATCCAAGCATGGAATAAAATATCTTTTTAAAAATCTTTTTGCTCTGTAAATAAGAACCATAATCAAATTTCTTTATCCAAATATTCTGTGATAGATGCGTTTTAATTTGTTAATTGCTCTACGCTGCAAACTCAGTCTTCTGATGTTCGCATAATAAGCCGCATTGAATTTATTAAGTTCTAAATTTGCTATGACAGAATGAAAATCAACATTTTTCTTTGTTTCAAGAACAATCTTTAGTTTATTGATAGCGTCAATTTTTAGTTCTTCAATTTTTTTGTTCACTTTTGCATAGTCAAGTTCCGTAAATGAAATATTCTTTTCCAAAACTTCATTTATTTTTGACACGCTGGAATCTTCTATTTCAAGCTCTGAAAAAATTGAATTGAAACGCTCGGCACCACGATATCTGTTTTTTACAAGAATAAAAGGCTTATTAAAAATAAGTGCAAAACAAAAACCATGGAATGAATCAGTTATGAAATAAGAACAATTTTTAATTGATGCCAGCCATTCTTCAACATCAATATTTGAATTATATATCTTTATAACATTAAAATTGTATTTCTTAGAAAGGTAATCATAAACCTTGTCATACTCTTCGTTGTCATCAAGGACATATGAAACTATTTTATTTGAAAAATCTCTTTCACTTTGAAATGCCAACGTTTCATATTTTGATTTATCAATTAAGAAAACCGGATCAAGCGTAAAATCAACATCTTTGTTGAATATATTTTTTGCAACCTGTTTGCCTGAAATCTCACGCGTAGAAATATAATCAAAAGTTTGCAGGCTTTTATTCATTTTTTCAATTATTGAATTGTCATACAGTCTGAACTCATCTTCATCTATTCCAAAACTTGCAGAAAATGCGATTTTCTTTTTGCTTATGTCGGCAAAATCAAGCATATAATACTTTAGCTGCGACTGCATCCACTTTGGTGCAAAAACCTGATCCGAGCCTGTAATAAAAATATCCGCTTTATTATTCAGCATTTGAAAATCAAGGTCATTCCAGCAAATATCAGTTGTATTTAAATACTTATCCTTGAATTTCTGATTGAATGTACCATGATATATCTTGAGCTGGTCAGGGCACATTGAAATGTTATTTATAAGCATTGATGTATAGCCCAATTGCTTTAATAGTTGTTGCAGAGCATATCCTGTCAAAAGCGCGCCATAATTTGAAACTGCCCACCACATATTTATAATGCATACATCAACTTTATCATTAAGACAATCAAGAACATTCTGCTTAAGAGTTTTTGAATCAATGTTGGCGAAAAATTGTTCCCTGTTTTTATTTTTTCCTGCCGGCCTATATAATCCAGTATTTGTTATCCATTTTTTATTTTCAGGCGTTCTTTTTAAAATTTTTAAATTCTTTTTTATTGAGTTTAATAGAATTTTTCCTTTTTTATTATTTACAAGAATAAGCGATGTTCCGAGTGAATCATCAAGATTTTTATTTCTGTTCTTTATCCACCAATAGTCAGCAAGTGTTAAATCGCCCATACGGTTTTTATTAGTAAATTGGCATGTTGCACAAGATTTTCTTTTTGAAAGGTTTGAAGTAAATGCTTTAAAAAAATAGTTATGAGAAGATATTACAATTTTGGAATTGTTTATTTCAAAATTGAAATCGGGATTCCATCCCGATTTCATAGATCTCATGTTGATTTCTTTTAAATTTCTTATATTTTCTTCGCTTAAAAACTTTTTCAATACCTTTTCACTCGGCACACCGAAACAAATTAAATCTACTGTAAAAAGTTTTTCATAGTCTTTAGAAAGAAAATTCTTTAAGCCTGCAACCTGGCACGGGGTTCCCACAAAAAGCACATATTTTTCATCTTTTAGAATATTTTTTATTTCATTAAAAACATTACAGAGATCACTTTGAACATATTTTGATTTCTGCATAAAAAAAATGTCTTCTTCTTTATTTGAAACAATATGCTTTACATTCTGATTTTCATAATCCCATACCGCAGCACAGACATATCCGCCAAGACTTAAAATCTTTTGAGCAAGAGGATAAAAAATACCGCCAGACGAACTTTCGAGCCTGACATCATCATCTGCCATTCCAGCAAAAGCAGAAAGTATTTTGTTTTTTGTGCTTATTGGATTTAGAACTGGACAGGATTTTTCACATTTACCGCAATTTTTGCATTTATCTAAATCTTTATCAGGATAATAAAACCCTTCTGAATTCTGTACTTTTTTAATAGCATCAAAAGGACAAGCAGACACGCAAGCAAAGCAGCCAGTACATAGTTCTTCTTTTACAATACAACTCATTACATTTTTCCAAGTTTGTACAAAATGAATTCTTTGATTTTCTGTCTTTCTGATCTAACAAGACCAATAAAATAAATGCTTATGCCTGAACATACAACAGAAACAACAACAGTCAGGCAAAGCCTTCCAAAACTTTCGTTAATTCTTCTAACAACAAAAAATGGAACAATTGCTGCTATCAGTGCTGCAAGATAAGAGCGCAAAATAACTTTTTTCAAGAAATCAATAATAGAAAACGGCAAAAGCCTTTTTACAATAAACAGTCTTACAACACCTGCAATCAAAGTGATTGCAATGCTTACAAATTCAACAATGTAAGGATTTGTATATATATTTAAGCATAAATATGAAACTGGAAGATTTAAAATTATAAGTCCTCCGACTAATCCTTGATAAAGTTTTATTTTTCCAGTCGCCTGAACCAATGTCATTATCTGGTAATTAAGACAATCCAGACATACATCAAAAAGAACAAGCCGCGTAAACCATACCGAGTATTCAGGAGGGTTTTTCAGCCACAATGTAAAAATATAGTTCATTTCTAAAGTCAGTGGCAATGTAAAAATATACATCAAAAAAAAAGCAAATTTGCATCCTGAATATACAAGCTTATAAGTTTCTTCTGTGTTTCCGAGTGCAAAACTTTTTACAAGCTGAGGTCTTAGAGCAGTGCTGAAATTTTGCGCAAAACTATTAACAGCGGCGTTCACTTGCGAAGCAATCGCTCTTGCAGCATTTACAATTGGACAAAAAAACAAGTTAAGCAAAATGCTTTTAAACTGATTTTTTACCACATTAGCAACGCTACCAAAAAGATTCCATACACTGTAAGAAAGAATTTCAGTAAAAAGAGATTTATCCCAAATAATTTCTACTTTGAATTCCTCATAATGTCGTCGGCAGTACAATATATAGAAAGATGTGCTTATCAGTTGTGCAACACATAGCAAAAAAGCGTATGATATAAGTTTGTCAAATTTGAATATTTTCAAAAAATAAACTATTGCAAGTTTTAAGAAAATTTCGACTATGCTCATATAGGCATAGATATTCATTTTTTCATGGGCAATAATGCCTGCCATATACGGTGTAGTAATAAGTGTCAATAAAAAATTTAAAAGGGCAAATTGGTAACCCCACTTTACGGCATTCATGCGATCATCAGGAATTACTAATTTATTGCAAACAAACCATAGGCCTAGAGTTTCCGCAAGAATTATTATTATGATCCCTAAGAGCACATATATCTCAAATGTCGTCGAAAATGTTCTCTTTAGTTTTTCAGTATCATTTTTGCCTATATCATAACTGAAATATCTTTGAGATGCCGTCGCCATACTGCCGCTTAAAAAACTTAACATTGTGACGACGCCAGCCACAACGTTATAAATACCATAATCCTCCGCACCCAATGTCGCAAGAACCACGCGCACCGTGTAAAGGCCCACGAGCATTATGAGAATCTGCCGGAAGTAGAGGGCTATTGTATTTTTGGCTATTCGGGTACTGTTACTCATAGTTCACCGCCACAACACAATTTCGTTGTGCCAGCAATGTAGCAAGGGACAAGCCAACATAGCCGGTTCCTGCAACCAAGATTTTGTTTACTTTCATAAAACTACAAACCTTATTTTATCTCTTGATAAATAAGCTCGGTATTTAATCAGATGTTGCATTTTGATTTTTTTTTGTATTTTAGATGGGTTATTACTTCTAAGTTCTTTCTCTTATCTAAACGCATAAATTCTACTAGCGTCATGAATATCTTGCATGAATTTTATTACATCACTACGAGCTAAACCTATTTCGTAAACAAGATAGCAATAAATCATTGCATATTCATTGTAGATATTTGTCTGAAATATTCCAGGATCATCCGTTCCTAAAACTATAGGCGGCATGGAATTTCCATTTAGCTTCCACTGATACCAATTAAACAGCTGATAACTCTTTAAATTTCTGTGATACCCGATTCTTAAATTACTTGTCGGCAATGCTTCAATTACAATTTCTCTTTTATGCATAAATGCAAGCATTGATTTTTGCAGTAGTGTGAGTTCAGTAGAATCGAAGCACTCAAAACATTCCACTTCAATAGGTTGCCTATATTTCTTATATGTTTCTTTTCTATTGTACAACGAAATAATTTCAAAGTCTGTCTTGTCCACAGATTTGTATTTGTCGTCTGCTTCGCCAAATAAAGTTTTATTTGTGTTATTCTCTTTTATATACCTTGGGTCTAAATAGCGTTTTTTCCAGGCAGAAATCAAATCTTCCATTCCATAGGATTTATTATAAATTTTTCTAGCAATCTCATAGATTTTTATTTCTATCATTGGAAGCTTTGCATACAGGCTTTCGATTTTCTGCTCAAGAATAAAGTAATGCACAAAAATTAAATCATCAAGATATACTCCTTGTGGTATTGTAACTTTTCTCATAAGAATATCTGCCCAAGTATCTACATCTGTTCCACAAGCACTTGCATGACCTATTCTGTCTCCATGCTGCAAGTCAAGAAAAATTATTGCTTCGTAAATTGCACGCAAACCGTCAAGAACATGATAGAAATCTTCCCCAGCATGATAAGTAAAATGTCTTACATAATTTGAGTCTCTTAGTTTTCTGAAAACTGGTGCAAACACTTCTGGAGGTGTGTCAAATTCACTTGCGGCAGCATCAACTCCCGTAATTCTGTTTTTAACACCAAAGTTATGTATTGTTGAAATAAGTTTATCACATTTAATTTCAAGTTCATTCCGCAATTCATAATATCTGATGTCATTTTCTATTGAATCTTCAGATTTGTTATTATTTTGATATTTATCAATTCTTTTTATAAAATGTGCAATTAACTTGTAATCTGTATTTTTCAAATCGCTCTGACTTGAATCATTCTTATTAACTAGAAATTTATTCCAGTCAGCACCAATTTTATTCAGAAGTTCAACTTGCTTGTCAATATTGTCTTTAGGCGAAAATCTAAATTCTATAAAATTCAAAAAAATATTGTCATTTCCGCTTAGCTGATAAAACTTATTTAACTGAAAATCATCAACTTTGTCACGTATGTTATTTTTAGTTATATTCTGAAACTGCTCAAATCCAAATTCTTCCTGATTATGAATCAATATTTCAGAAAAGAATCCATATATCAAAAGATATTCATGCAATAATGACGAAAGTTTTTCAGAAGCAATTCCCTTTCTGATATTCATAAGAACAACATAAAACATTAAAACTTCGTATCGAATCTCTTTATTAGGAAGCTCGATTTCTAAATCACTGTCTGCAAATATATTTCTGAATGGATGCCTTACGCTTATTGAGTCTGCGTTTTTATTTTTAGGAACATTCTTTCCAAAAATTATATCAAAAAAATCATCACGGATAATCAAAGCCCTATCAATCAAAGATTTGATTGAAGATCTGTCATTTTTATCAAAAATATTGATTTGCTCAAGTTGTTGTTTACAAGAATCTTCAGATATTTTTTCTGTAATCTCTAGAAGGTTTTTATCTCGCTCATACAACAGATTCTGCCAAACCCCATCCATTTCTGTAACACCATTCAAATGGATATGCAAATCATTAAAACCGTTATTAGTCCCAAACAAATCTTTAACAGGCTTTATTTCAGGAGAAAGCAAAGTTGTATATTTACAATTTGGAAGAATATAATCAGAAAAAACAGCTCTTATATTTTCGATGCTTAAGTCTGATTTATGTCTAATTCCTTTGTCAGAAGCAAGAAAAGCCGCAATTAAAAAAGCCGGCGACATATTTGCAATAATGTTTTGCCATCCAAGAAACTTATTTTCCTTTACATATACTCGTTTGTTCGATCCAAATTCTAAAAATTCATCTGCAAGCCCATTACAAATTCCTTTTATGAATAAATCAGAAAGAGTTTCTATTTTATCATAATCATTATCTTCATTTTTCCTATAATCAAACTGACTAGCGATTTCTTGCTTATAAAAATGGTCTGCAATTTCATTGTTTAGATGATGCATTTTTATAAGAAGATGACGTCTAAGTTCTTTTACTATCTTCGATTCATCATCATGAGTATCCCTATCCTCATTCTCATCATCCTCATCATTATCATCATGATTTTTATAAAGATAAAATTTAAGAGACAGAAAATCTTTTTGGATAAAGGAAAGTGGATTTAAATTCATTTACTTACCTTATTCATTTTCATTATCTGTTTGTTTTTCTTCTATTGATGATTTCGTATTATTTCCTGTTCCCTTTGTTATTTTTATTTTCAAATTCTTTAACAACTTAAATGAGTTGTTACTATAAAATTCAGTGTCAAATTTTCCAAAAGCAAACCTAGATGCACCCCCTTCATGAGTAGCAACTTTTTTACAAAATTCTTCAATATTTTTATCACTTGAAAAATCAATAAAAAACAAAAAGAAAGGACAGGTAATGATAATTTCACAAAGAGGAGTATCCTGAACCCCTACCTTTTCTATAAGCTCTTTTATATTTTCATTAAAGGCATCAATAGAATTTTCCCTGTTAATTTTAAATGATGGCTTTCCATACATAATTTTTTCAGAACTAATTTCGGAAAGCTCTTCAATTATAATAGAATTGAACATTAATAAAATGTATTCCTGCATTAAATCACAAACATCTTTATTGCTTCTTCCATCTTTTAATTTTACATTGCTGTACGCATAATACATTCTTGTGCAAACTTTTGCCAAAACATAAGGCGGAATGAATTTTCCCAGATTTTTTGAAAACTCAAGCCAGTTTTGCAACTCAGAACGAAACTTTTCTACATCTACAGAATTTTGTATTTCTAAAAACTTTTCTTCAGTATTATCATCTGTATTACTTTCATTTTCAGAAGAGGCAGAAACCATCAAGTATTCTCTAGGCTGTGCATTTTTACGTAGAATATTTTCAAAATCATCTCCTGAATCGTATGCAAGTACTATGTCATAAACAGTTGCTATCAATGCATGAATTGAATACTCATAGTAATCTTTATTATTTAATGAATCTCGACTGCATGAGTAAGGCAACTGTGCAAGATAAAGTCCTGCAGAAAGTTTGTTTTTTTCTGAAAAAAGCTTGTTTTTTGCGTCTTTATTTATTTCAAATATGCCCGGAGTTTTCTCTGTTATTGAACGTAAATACGCAGTCATTACACACATTGAATGTCGCAAATCAATGTCATCGGTCATAGAAGAATATCTAAGCATATCTGCCAAAGAAAAATTATATTTATTATTGTTTCTTTGTGCATTGTAAACTATCTGAGCAACATTTCTAACTAATCCTATTTTTATCATATAGTTAAAAATAAGTTCAGGTCTTCTGTAGATTCTTGTTGATAAAACCATTCCAAGTGTAATCAAAGCACTGTTTAAATTTTTATCCAATGTAACAGGCTGAAGCTGATAATAATCATTAAGCCAGTTTGTATTTCTTTCATTTTCAGTTAAAAATTTCAGAATAACTGAATTTACAATATAAGGCCGTTCATCAAGAAGCTCATCATTAATATTGTACTTAATCAAATCTTCTGTAAACAAATTTGTGATTTCTTTTACTTCTAAAGGGAAAAATTTACTATCTTTAGTTTCTCTTTTTTCATAATTAATTAAAATCTTACTGAAACTTTTATAAAAATTAATCTGGCTTCGAATCGGTAAAGTTAAAATAAAGTCAAGATAAGCAGTCGTCTGATATTTATTCTGTATACCTAATATTCGAAGAATCTCCGCTATAAACTCTTTTAAAGGCTTGCTATAAAGACTTTTATCATATTTTATTTCAATATGCGGTCTATTATAATTAAAAATATCTTTTTCATTTTTAACATAGCTTAAATTTGACAATGAAACTCTATACTCTGGAGGAAAAACTTTCCGTATATACTGGTCAGTAAGTTCTGTTACTTGCTTCTCTGCATTTTCCTGATTAATTTTTGCGGCATCATCAAAGCGTTTTCTTTGCTCCTGCTTTACTTCCAAAGAAAAAAGTTCAATATTTCCGCTTACTATTGTAATAAATTCCTGTATGCAAAGATACTTTCTTATTGTTTCTAAAAGTTTCCATGCTTTATTGCAGTCTGTATCTACATCATCGACAATTAACAGGAATGCCTTTTTACCAAGAAGTTCAAGAGAATCTTTTACAAGCAGTTTGAAGTTTTCCCGAAGATTGAACGCTGAAATCGTTGAAGAAAGTCCTTTTTCCATAATCATAAAGTCATCATCCCAATAATATGGTGTTTTTGGACTTTCGTTAATCGATGGCAAACCCTTAGCAAGCTTTTCTAATTTGTCACGCCAACATTTTTTCTTACATTCAATTCCAGCTTCATTTGCTTTCTCATTAAACTTATTGCGTACAGTTTCTTTGATTAGCGCAATAACTGTAAGAAAAATTGACGACTTGTCTTCGATTCTTGTAGGATCAAGGAAAGAAAGTATTTCAACTTCGCTCAATTCCTTCTGAATATTTTCATTAAAGAAATTTTTTAAAAATGTTGTTTTACCAGTTCCCCTGCCGCCTTCAACAAGAATAGATTTATAGAATCCTTCAAAATCTTTTTCCTTGTCACTACTTTTTTTAAGAGATTCTATCTGATTTTTTACAAAGTCTTTTACTTTGTTAAATTCGGATTTATGAATAACATTCTGTTCAGTAAAATCTTTAGAATCTATAGTTAAATCTATAATCGCAGTTTCCCTGCTACTTTGTGGAAATTGATTTTCAATTATTTCAGATTTCATATAATTAATTCACCATTTCTTTTATATTAAACTTTTATTCACAACTCAAAAATTTTGCTCAATTTGCTGACAACAGCCGATTTGCGCATTCTTACCTTATCTGGTGTCCACGACTCTTCTGCCAATACTTGCTGTGTTATATAAAAAGAAGTTGCTATATTGTCTTTTTTGCCGTATGCTTCTTTCTTTTTTTCAAAAGAATAATTCTGAGCCTGAATGTTTTTCCGCAGTGAAAGCGGTGTCAAATTTCCGATACAATGAGTAAGTTCATCTATTTCTTCCTGGGTAAAGTCTTTCCGCCACGGAGAATCAGAATTTACAGTTTCCGGCAGGATGTGTTCAATCCAGATATTTTTATCAAGCGGCAAAAAATTAAAATTATCATTGTCCGTTGAAAAATATTCGCATACAAACAGCACGCTCTTGCACCAGTTGAAGTGATAGACATTTTCAGATTCCAGATTTGACCTGTAATCCTGTGTTGTTTTATATTTTTCAAGATTAGACTTCAATAAATTCCTGATTTTTTCCACTGGACTTTTCTTTTTTATTTCAGAAATTATATTTAAAGAAGTTTGCTTTATTCGGGCAATTGTTGCACCGGCAATCCAGTTTTGAAAATAATATGCAGCAAGAATTTTTTTCAGCTGTTCAAAATCAGAATAATTCAAGAACCTTGCTGTAGACAAAATCGTTGTCCAATAAATGGAATGGCGTAAATATTTTAAGATATAAATATATTTATCTGCCGCTTCCATAATGTCTAAATAACTGTCCGCAAACTTTGAAATTTCATTTATTGCAGAAAGAGAATCTACTTTTTCTTTTTTGTAAATTTCCAGCAGTTCTTCATCTATTCTCTTATGAGGATTTGAAGCAATTTTGTAGTACAGATAAGACTGAAGCATATCTTCAAAATCAAATCTGTGATTTACCTTTTCATTAATGCTGTCCCATTTAGCCTTAAAAGTTTTTCTGTCTTCAATATTAAGGCTTGTCATTAAATTTGACTTTAAAATATCGATTGAACTCAGCGGCATTCCACGGTCATTAAGGACATTAAATATTCTGATTGCATTTGAAGTATCTTTACTTTTTATGACAGTAAACACAACTTTATTCATTAAAAAATCAACAAAGTCGTTTATATCAAGATTTTCAGGACGGGAACTTAGGTTTTCAAAAAAACACTTTATAAAATAAGCATTTTGCAAATATCTGTTATTTTTGATTTTCTTTTCAATCTGATTTTCTTTTATTGATTCATCAAATTGAATTCTGTCTTTCAAGACAATCGACTGCTCATAATCATTTTCATTCTTATCATCAGTTCTAAAACGAAGACGAAATTTAGAATTTTCATATCTGTCATGAATTGCTTCATTTATAATGTCCTTGTTTTTGTTAGACAGCTGATTAAAATAAAGGCTCTTTATAAAGCAAATAAATATTGTAAAAGTAGTAAAACGCTGCTGACCGTCAATAATATCATTCCGTTCATCATTTTTGTTTTCAACAAGAACTATCGAACCGCAAAAATATTCTTCTTCTCTGGAATTCACATAAGCGGTAAATAAATCATCCAAAAGTTCTGATATATTTTCCTTATTCCAGGAATAAGGCCGCTGATAATTTGGAACTTGATAAAAATTCTCATTATTTGGATCAGAACTGAAAATTGAAATTAAATTCTTCAGTTCTACAGATAACTTCTCTTCCATATTCATTTTGCCTTGTAATCAAAAGCAGGTACAACCGGTGAAATAAAGGACTTGGATCTTTCTGCTATAGTTGTCGTATATTCATTTTTTACAGGCTTGGCATTCAAAATCTGCGTAATTGCTTTCCTTCTTTGCCTTTAAATATGATAGCCCGGACATTCATAGCATGCATAATTCACCTCCTGTTAAATACAAATATATAGTCAAAACTACATAAAGTCAATTTGTTTTCCAAACAATGACATTGTACGTCCGGAACTTTCTGAATCGCCCAAAAACATTTTCCTGATAGTCCAAAAACATTTTCCTGACAATACAAAAAGATTTTACTGACAGTACAAAAAGATTTTACTGACAGTACAAAAAGATTTTGCTAATGTTACAAAGACATTATTCAAGCAATCTCAACGCTATTACTAGAGCAATATCGCCTTAATTACTTAAGTAATTACGTCACTATTACTAGAACAATTGTGCCGGCATTACTTAAGTAATTGCAACTCTATTACTGGAATAATTGATAAAAAGATTTAAAGACACCTTCTCCATTGGCAGCGTCGCGCATCAAAAGCACGCAAAAGCGTTTTTTTCTGCACAAAAGGAAAAATTTCCGTATAGAACACTTGCGCTTCCGTTACCTGAATATAAAAAATGGTCACTGAACGGTATGCGTGCTTGAACCAAGCTCCGCTCCTGAATCAGCTGTCTTTAAATACTGCCGCCCTGCCTCTGCACTTCTTCGTACGTCAGACCGACGACTTTGACTCCGTTCATAAAGTCAATTTCTATATTAAGCCGCTTATTGCGGCGGTTTACTGCAACAACACGTCCGGAAAAATCCTTAAAAGGTCCGTCCATAATTACAATCCTGTCACCCTTGTCAAAAGTAACGGGAACAATCCCGACTGTACTTCCAAACTGCAGGAGCGCCTGCACAATATCAGAATCATTTTGTGCAAGCGGATTCAGATCTTTTGATGACGGCAGAAAACGCAAAAATCCTTTTCCTTCTGAAAAGCACATCAGTTTTGCCGCATCAGTTTCATCCGTTTCAAGGAAAACATATCCCGGAAAAATGCATTCAATGTATTCCTTGCCTTTTTTCAGCCGCATACGTTTCTTCAAAACGTGAAGCCGTCCGCAAATCACGCGTTCTTCGCCTTCTACAAACGAAAGGACGCTTTCCTTAAACTTATCTTCCGCGCCGGTACGCACAGAAATGCAGTAAAACTTCATAAAAGATTCCTGCGCTCCCGTACCACACCGCACGAAAACCGCGCATTTCTGTCTGCCGCCGCAAAATCAAGCATTTTCTCAGAACCGCACAGGTATTCAACCAGCGCCGCGGTGTATATGCCGTTACCGTCTTCTGCAAGTACAGGACTGTTTCCGCCCTCTCCGCAGCAGTTCAGCCACAATCCGCCGTCTGCCGAAGCAAGCGAATCATCGCTTAAAAGCCGCGCCGCAGCATACTGACGTTCATCCGGAACATCGCCGTCCACTTCAGAATAGAATTCCTCATCCGAAACAAGGGCTTTGCATGCATCGTATACAACAACCTGTTTTTTGCAAGTTTCTTCTATATATATGCGCTTAATCTCCGTTCCTCTGACTGTAAATCCGTCCGAAGTCAGACTGTCACGCTCATTTCCGCAGAAATACAGGAACAGAAAATCTATACCGCTTTCTGCAACACCGTGTAAAACACGCTTTAGAACTGCAATGTCAACGCCGTCAGGAAGAATAAGGATTTCCTTTTCCGCCCAGGCACCGCCGGCAGTACTAGTAAGAAATGTATATATGCAGGAAAGTGATTTCTGTCTGAATCCCTCTTTTGAGGAACTTCCTGCAAGAACGGCATAGCGTGTCAAAATTCGATAAGCTCCATTAAGATATACAATCGTACAGATTGTATTACAAACATAATATAATCTTAAAGATTGCATGTCAAGAAAAATAACATCTTATAGTATGCAGGTATGGCAAATGATGATGAGCAGTGCGAAAAATATGGAAAGGAATTTTCAGACAGGCTGCGTTTTCTGCGGAACAGGAAGAAAATCTCCGCAAGGGAAATGAGCCTTGCACTTGGTCAGAACGTAAACTATATAAATCTTATTGAAAACGGACGAAGGTTTCCGTCACTTCAGGGATTTTTTTCTATATGCGACTGTCTTGATATATCACCGGCGGATTTTTTTACAGTTTCAGAGGATGCAGGCACATCAGAAAACGAAATTCTGCCGGCAGTAAAAACAGAACTGTATCAGGTGATGTCAAAACTTACGGAAAAACAGACTGACTCTATTCTTAAAATGATATTATCCCTGCAAAATCACACGTAACGGACACTGTAAAACTCAATCTTTTTTATGAATAAGCGAAAACCAAATTTCTCCGCAGCATTTTACATGGCAACTTGCAGTTTTTAGAATTCAGCGATAATTATGCATTTTAGACAGGTCTATTTTTTTCTACAAAAAAGGCACCTCCAAAATATGAATTTCAGAGAATGCCATATATTTATCCTGTAAATCTACCTGAATTCAAGCATTCCGTTGCCGGTAGAAACTGAAATAGTGCTTCCTTCGCCGAATTTTCCTTCAAGCAGTTCCTTTGAAAGAGGATTTTCCACCCAGGTCTGAACGGCACGCTTTACAGGGCGCGCACCGAACGCAGGATCGTATCCTTTTTCCGAAATAAAGTTCACCGCAGAATCGTCAAACTCAATCGTTATGCGCCTGTCCATAAGCCGTTTTGCCACGCGCTCAAGCTGAATTCTTACGATTCCGCCTATGCAGGACTTGTCAAGCCGCTGGAACATTACTATTTCGTCTATACGGTTCAGGAATTCCGGGCGGAAATGCGATTTCAAAAGCGAGTCAATCTGTCCTTTTGCAGCTTCCATTTTTTCTGACGTATCAGCATCAAGAATAAGCTCGCTTCCAAGATTGCTTGTCATAATGATAATCGTATTTTTAAAGTCTACAACGCGCCCTTGTCCGTCAGTAAGCCTTCCGTCGTCAAGAACCTGAAGCAGAACGTTGAACACGTCCGGATGAGCCTTTTCAACTTCGTCAAAAAGAACTACGCTGTACGGTCTGCGGCGCACTGCTTCGGTAAGCTGTCCGCCTTCATCATAGCCGACGTATCCCGGTGGCGCACCGATAAGACGGCTCACGCTGAATTTTTCCATATATTCGGACATATCTATGCGGGTAAGAGCCTTTTCGTCATTGAACAGAAAGTCCGCGAGCGTTTTTGCAAGTTCCGTTTTTCCCACGCCGGTAGGACCGATAAAAAGAAAACTTCCGAGCGGTCTGTTCGGGTCGCTCAAGCCGGAACGGTTACGGCGGATTGCATCGCTTACAACCTGAACGGCCTCATTCTGCCCGATTACGCGCTTATGCAGAACTTCCTCCAGCTGCAAATATTTCTGTTTTTCGCTGGAAAGCATTTTTGCAACAGGAATTCCAGTCCAGGTACTTACAACGCGCGCAATATCCTCTTCCGTAACTTCCTGACGCAAAAGCGATTCGCGCTCCGGATTTTCTTCAATCTGCTTATCGTGCGCGGCTGCTTCCGCAAGCTGCTTTTCAAGCGACGGAATTACGCTGTATTTCAGTTCGGCGGCTTTTTCAAGATTTCCCTCGCGGGTAAATTTTTCCTCGTTAAAGCGCGCCTCTTCCAGCTGTTCCTTAAGTTTACGGCTTTTGTCTATGCTGTTTTTTTCGTTCTGCCACTGCATTTTCATCGCATCGCGCCTTGCAGTCAGTTCAGAAAGTTCCTTTTCCAGTTTTACAAGCCGCTCTTTAGAAGCCGCATCCTCTTCCTTGCTCAGGGACTGCTTTTCTATAGAAAGCTGAAGGATTTTCCGTTCAATCTGATCAAGTTCTGTCGGCTGGCTTTCAATTTCCATCTTAAGGCGGCTAGCCGCTTCGTCAACAAGGTCAATCGCCTTGTCCGGCATAAAACGGTTTGTAATGTAGCGGTTTGAAAGAATTGCCGCGCTCACAAGAGCCTCGTCGTTTATGCGCACGCCGTGATGAATTTCATATTTATCGCGAAGTCCGCGCAGAATGGCAATCGTGTCTTCAACACTAGGCTCGGCACAGTATACCTGCTGAAACCTTCGTTCAAGCGCGGCGTCTTTTTCTATATACTTGCGGTATTCGTCAAGGGTAGTCGCGCCTATAACGTGGATTTCTCCGCGGCTAAGCGCCGGCTTAAGAAGATTTGACGCATCCATAGAGCCTTCGCTTGCGCCTGCCCCTACAATCGTATGAAGTTCGTCAATAAAAAGGATTATCTGCCCTTCTGACTTTGTAACTTCTGTGATGACGGCTTTAAGGCGCTCCTCAAATTCGCCGCGGAATTTTGCGCCTGCAACAAGGCTTCCCATATCAAGTGAAAGAAGCCTCTTGTTCCTTAGGCTTTCAGGCACATCACCGCCTGCAATGCGCCGCGCAAGTCCTTCAACAATCGCCGTTTTTCCAACGCCCGGCTCGCCGATAAGGACAGGATTGTTCTTTGTCCTGCGGCACAGAACCTGCATTACACGGCGGATTTCTTCGTCACGCCCGATAACAGGGTCGATTTTATCCTGACGTGCGCGCGCCGTTAAATCCGTACAGTATTTTTCAAGAGAGCGCATTTTGCTTTCAGGGTCCTGCGAGTCTACGCTCTGGTTTCCGCGCACTGATTTTAAGGCTTCAAGAACCGCCTCATAGGTAATTCCGTTTTTACGCAGCAAATCACCGACCGCGCTGTCTGATTTTGTCATTGCAAGAAGCAGATGCTCGCACGAAAGATACTGATCTTTCAACTTTGACATTTCATTTTCTGCCTTTGCAAGAACTTTCTGAACGCCATCTGAAAGGCGCATCTGCGTATTTCCGGTTACTTTTGGATACGAGCCCAACAAATCATCAACTTGTTTCTGCAAACTCTGAACGTTTACTCCTACACGCTCAACAATCGGAGGAACAATGCCGTCCTGCTGACTAAGCAACGATGAAAGAAGATGCTCCAATCCTATTTCGCTGTGATCGTTTTTCTGTGCAAGGGCGCTTGCGTTCTGCAATGCGTCCTGCGTTTTTAAGGTAAAATGTTCGTAATCCATAGCTTTCCTCTAAAAAAAAAGATACGAATTTTTTTTCCAAAAATCAATGTTTTTCAAAATGAGAGAAGAAATAAAAAAGATTGAAAAAATGAATGAGCCTCGATGCAAGTGCAGGATATGAAGCCTTCCGCGCAAATCAATTTTCAGGCGAAAGTTTATTTTTCAGCGGTTTCAAGATTGCCGTATTCGCAAATGCACTTTGAGATATCAGCCTGCTCCAGAAGCTCCAGGTTTTTTCCCATTTTTTTATACAGCTTGAATTTTCCTGTGCCGGAGCCGCTTGCAAGAATACGCATGACTTTTCTTCCGCCGGCAGGACTTTCAAAATCCCTGAGCGACATTTCCTTTGTGCCGCAGAAAATATCAATGTCTATCACGTATTTTCTGTTGTGAACGCTGACCGACCAGTGAAGAACCAGCCCCTGCCCTTCCTGCCCGTTCATCTCCTGGCAGTCGTAGCTTACCTGATTTTTTTTCATGCGCCCGGCATAAAATTCAATATTCTTTCCTTCAATAGAAACAAGAACAGAAACCTTGCCCTTGTGCTCACCCTGAACTGCAAACGCCGAGGATTCCAGAAGCCCGCCTGAAATTTCACTTATAAAATTTGAAGAGCTTAAATGAAAATACGGAGAGGAAAAATCCCGGCCCCATATTTTGTCATAGTAGCCGAATGAATTCCTTGGATTTACAGCAAATTCCTCGCCGTTTAAAGTTATAGTGCCTGAAAAATCTGTCTTTCCGCCAAGCACTGTCCAGTTCATGTCCTTTGCCCTGTAATCCGAATTAAAAGAAATGCTCCGCGTAAAATTAAGATTCCATGACATCGTGCCGGCATTTCCCATGTACTCAGGGTGCTGACGAAGCTCTTCATCTGTCATCGCAATAGAGCCTGATGTACTGTCGCGGGACAAAATGCAGTCAGCCAAATCCTCCTGCGGCGCGCAGACTATGAACTCACTTTTTTTTTGGCTTAAAATCTCAGATGGAAAATATGAATTTATATGGGTTGCGCTCACGGAAAGGATTCCGGCTTTTACCATAAAAAATGAAGGAGGCACAAAAACCTGCGAGGTGAAATTTTTTGCGGTCTCGGAGCCTGCAAGAACATACTGAAAATCTTCAGCTGATTTATTGAAACGATTTTTAAACCCCAGGACACATTCCTTTGGCGACAAAGCAGGATTCACAGCGTAAAATTCAATAAAAAAAGTTTTTTCTTCGCCAGATACAGAACTTACAGCATTTGTAACAAGCCGCCATCTGTCAAAGCCGTTTTTTTTAAGGGAACCTTTTAATTGTAACTTTTCATTGCGGCGAATTTTTTTTACAGCCATTATATCTTCCCACCAAAAATAATAAATCAGTGTTCTGAAAAAACAGTGTTTTTCAAGCATAATCTGAAAAACTGCCTCTAAAAACTGAAATTTTCAGAAGCGTAAAAAATCAGAAACTATCTTTAATATATTTCGGCAGAACGATATGTTTATTTGAACATTTTCTTCAGAGAATCCTTGAATTCCGCATTGTCAAGTGGAAAATGCTCCTCAAGATATTCAAAGCAGCTCTGTGCCCCGCGCTGGACATGCTCATACCAGATTGAATAAAGTTCAGGCTCAAGCTCCTTGCCAGGGAAAGGCGCACCCTGAATATCAGAAACAAGCTGTCTCATTAATCTTGTCAATTCTTCTACATTTTTGCTAGTCATTTTTTTCCTTCAAGCACTTTGCAAAAAGCAAATAAATTTCTTTGCCATTTTTTCAGCGGCCTAAAACGCTCGTCAAAGATTACATTATTATAATGGAAGTTTTATTATTTTTCCACTTATTTTTTTAATTTTATCAGAAATCATCTCTTTTCCGCATATTACAACTTTTTTTCCGCGGAAAGAAGCCTTTTTATAGCGGCAGAGGGATTTTTCAATGTCGCGCTGTGCAAGTCCAAGCAGGCTGCTGATTCGGCTCCTGTCAAGCGAAAGCGAAATTCCGTAAAGGCACCTCATAAGTCCGCTTGCGCCGCGGCCTTCAGGAGTGTAAGGGTCGATTTCGCCTGAATACACCCCGGAAACGGCTTTTTTGATGTCGTCCAGAGTAAAGTCAGTTTTTTCAAGCCGGGAAAGCCTGTCTGAAAAATACTTCAGGGAATCAAGCGGATTCGGGTCGCGGTAAGTTGTAAAAGTAGTTATGCCGCTTGAACTGCGCACAGAAAGAAAAACACCGTAGGCACCGCCAGACATCCGCACCTGTTTCCACAAGTCAGAATTTTCAAGAAGATGCGTAAAAACAGTGTCCGCCATAACCATTTTTGTGTTTTCACTTGAAGCAACCGCAGCGGAAGCAAAGCCTGTGTTTCCGGGAACAACAAAAACTTCATCGGCAACAGGATTTTTCATGCAGCAGATTTTTCCGGGAAGCTCGGTCTGCATAAAAAAGCGGCGGTCCGAAACCTTTCGCTTTGGCTTGGGGAACACAAGGGCGCACTGTTCAGCAAGAGCGGCAAACCCTTTTTTTGCAGCTGCAATTCCAGTTTTTCCGGCTGTAACATGAAGCAAGGCACCGCTTGAAACAACAGTTTTGTACATAGACTCAAGTTTTTTTGAAATGTCAGCGAGCTTCATTTTTTTTATTTCGCTGAATGCAAAAACTGAAGTTATGCCGCCCTTTATTTCACTGACGGCGCAGGCATGGTTCAAAAGGCAGCAGGCTCTTACCTGTGAAAAATAATGTCCGCCCGGAACCACTGCATCGTTCAAGGCAGTGCAAAGCCCGTTCAAAATTGTCTTGATCCGCGCTGTATCTGAAAAATCAAGGGAAGTAATGATTTCCCGGGCAAAGTTAAAAACCTCGCTGGATTTTTCTTCTATAAACTTGAACCGCAGCACAAGCCAGTCACGCCCCACAATCAGGGGATTTTCATCAGCAATTTTTTTTGCACAGGCAGGAACTGAAGCAGTCTGAATATTTGCAGAAAAACCGCCCAGAATTTTACTTGCAAGGGAAACTGTTTCCTCCCATGTGCGGTTTCCGGCTCCAAGCCCCAAAATGCAGGACGTGAACAGCGGAAGAAATTTATAGTCCTCGGGAGCAAGACGGTCAACAGGGAACAGAACAGAAGCGTACACAATTCCGTTGCACGACTCCCTGTTTATATAAAGCGGAAGCCCCGAGCACATTGTCTTGCGTGTCATTATTCTTTCAGCGGGATTTTTCAGTTCTGAAGGCTGAACGGCAGGAATAAGCTCATTTTCTGAAGCATTCTGAAAAGCGCGGAGTTTTTCAAGGGCAAGCAGAACAGATTTTTTTCCGATTTTTCTGTAAAGGCCCGCGGCAAGTTTTTTTTCTTTTTCGTTTCTGGCGGAACTCCAGTCTTCTGACGGCGAAACAGTAACCAGTGTCTGTTTTTTATTTTCAACAAGGAATTTTCTGATAAGATTTTTTATATAATCAGGCTCGGCCTCGCACTTTGCTTTTATTCCTTCAATGATATCTATGTACGAAAAAGCATCTCCCAGAGGCTTTCCGTAAGTCCAGCAGCAGAGAAGCCTTTTTAACAGCACAATAGAATAAGGCCCATGTGTCGGCGAGCGCTTGACTTCCCTCATTGAAAAATCAAAGCCCATAAAACTTCTTTCAAGCTCATCTTTTTCAACGCCGTTTTCCGCGAGGGATTCAAGGAAATCAAGAAGGGATATGCGGAATTCTTCAGCCTGGCTGGTTTTCAGCCCGCTCATTCCGATTGCGATGGCAAAAAAACGGGAGCTTGTATCACATCCGCTCTGCGGAGAAATATCACAGCCCTTGAATTTATTCAGAAGAAATTTTGACACAGGTGCGGAATCGTTTCCCAAAAGAAGCTCGGTCAGGAACCTTATCTCCATGGGCAAAAAATCTGAATTCTTTTTTTCCGCGGAATCCCCGATGTTCCACACAACGGCTGTAGCGCTGTCAGTTCCCTGTGCAGGCCCGGACAGTTCAAGGCGGCGCTTCATTTTCACAGGAAGAATTTCACTTTCAAAAAGAATTTTTTTGCCCGGGGACTTTATATTCTTCAGGACATTTTCATCAAGAAAATCCAGCTGCTCTTCTGTGGGAATATTTCCATAAAGAAAAACAAGACAGTTTGCGGCGCAGTAATATTTTTTGTGGAACTCCCTGAACTGCTCGTAGGAAAGAAGTGGAATTTGCAGAGGATCTCCGCCGGAATCATTTTCGTAGTACGTGCCGGCAACAGAGGCGTTAAACACAGCATCGGAGACAACGGAATTGAACGATGAATAGCTTCCCTTCATCTCATTGTAAACAACTCCCTGAATCGCCGGGCTGCCTTCATTGTCCAGCTCGAGCCGCCAGCCTTCCTGCAGAAAAACTTCCTCGCTCAGTGAAGGAAAAAACACCGCATCGGCATAGACTGACATCAGGTTAAAGTAATCCTGCCTTATCAGGGAGCTTGCAGGAAAAACAGTTCTGTCGCGGGCAGTGTATGCATTGAGATAAGTGTTTATGCTCTGTTTTTTCAGCTGAAGGAAAGGATCTTTCATGGGAAATTTTCTGGAGCCGCAAAGCACGCTGTGTTCAACAATGTGAGCCGCCCCGGTGCTGTCCCTGCACGGAGTCCTGAATGCAAAGGCAAAAAGATTTTCTTCATCCTGATTAAGCACATGGAAAACTTCAAGCCCGGAATTCCTGTGGCGCAGAAAAATTCCCTTTGAGTCAAAATAGTCAATGTCGAACACATCCAGAACTTCAAAGCCCTTGTACAGATCGTTTTTTTTCATACATACACCTCTCCATCATCTCTGCCTTCAACACGCAGATCTCCGCTTTCCCAGGCACGCCTTAGAACGGCATAAAACAAAGATGTCATTTTTTCGCTGTCGGCTTTTGTCAGGCGGCGGATCATGCTTTCTTCATCAAGAATAATCTGGCTGCGGTTCTTTGAAACATTTGAAAGTATTTTTTCCCGGAAAGCTGCGTTTTTTCCATGAATCAAAACAGCGATATCCCTGTCTTCCATGTCGTGAAGGTAATTCTGGATAAACCTGTTGTCCGAGCCGATGACATCTTCCTCCGTGAAAAGACGCCGGCGCAAATCCTCTCCAAGCTCCGGATCCTGCTCGCTCAAAGTGTTGATGATTGAATTTTCAGCGCCGGGATCCATTCTCTTCAAAATCTGCGCAAGAACTCCGCGGCCGTCCATGTTCTGCGAATTTTCTGTATTCTGGGTAAGAAGCTTTTCGTGCAGGCTCCTGTCAATTTCAGAAAGAACTTCAGGGGCAACGGGCTTCATCTTTGCAAGGCGGAGAACTATATTTTTTTTGTCCTCATCATCCATGAGATTTATAATCATTGCGGATTTTTTAGGTTCAAGCTGAGAAAGAACAAGGGTTTTCACAGAAAGCGACTCGCCTTCAATAAGAACCTTTATGCGCTCGGCATCGGCATCTGAAAGATATTCAAACGGCTTGCCTTCAGGATATTTTACGGATTTTTTGAGCATATCCTCAGCCTTGTCCGAGCCGTACGCTTTTATAAGTATATTCCGAGCAGTTTCAATGCCGCCCTCTTCCCTTGCCCTTACAACAAGCGACTCAAATTCCTCAAGGATTGCGGCGGATTCTTCGGGAGCTATATTTCTGATTGATGCTATCTCGGGAATTATTTTTTCAGTCTGCTCTTCTGTCAAATGCGGAAGAATTTTTGCAGCCTCGTTCACGCCGATTATCACAAGAAATTTTGCAACGCGCCGGTAAATATTGTCCTTTTCATCCGAGGAAGCAGGGATTTTTACCAGACCGCCGCTTGTAAGATTTTCTGCGGCTTTTTTTACATCCTCTGTTGTTACGGATTTTTTCTTTTCAAACCAGGTTCCGACTTTTGCGGCAATCTTTGCCTGCTCAAGATTTTCCTTTTCAGACTGAAGCGCCTGTTTTTTTACAATTTTATCAATTTCTGCATTGACATTCTCAAAAACCGGACGGCGGATATTTTTTTTTGGAGCGCCGCTTTTTTCCATGTAGGCTCTGATTCTGTAATCTTCCAAATTCATGCCTTTATTTTAGTTTATGCAGTGATTTTTTTCAATTTAAATGCGATATTTTTCTGTAAACTATGTAACTCTTTTTCAAAATTATTTATTATCTTATTAAGTAGCTTCGGAAAACTGAAATTTTTCAGGCTGACATCATCGGCTTTTAAAATTCAAATTTTCAGAGGCACGGCAAACAGTAAAAAAATGCGATGCTCTAGGCGCATCTGCCATGACGACGCTTAGAACTTGCAGGCATCAAGAAAAATCCTCGCAGAAAGTTTTCAAGATGCCCAATAAAGAACAGTGGAGGTTTTAATCCAGTATGAAAAATTCTTTGAAAAAATTCGTCTATGTGTCCGCAGCGGCTGTTCTTGCGCTGGGAATTTTCACGCTTTCGTGCAAGGTAAACAAAGGCTCTGCGGCCGTTGCATTTGCAGAAACACCGGCATCTCAAATTCCCCAGGATTCGTTTGCAGTGACACAGGCGCTTCAGAATTCATTCCGCGCCATAACTTCGCAGGTTCTTCCGGCAGTCGTGGAAGTTGATGTAAAGGAAACAACAAAGGTAAAGACTTTTAATCCGTTCAAGGATCTTCCGTTTTTCTTTGGCATTCCACAGGAAAACGGGGACGGCACAAAGGAGCTTGAGCAGTCTGCGCTTGGCTCGGGCGTAATAGTAAGAAGAACCGGAAACACAATCTATGTTCTGACAAACAACCATGTCATAGGAAATGCAACTTCAATAAAAGTGAAGCTGAATGACGAGCGCGAATTTGAAGGAAAACTCGTGGGCAAAGATGACAGAATGGACATAGCCCTTGTTTCCTTTGAAAGCAGCGACAAATCAATTACAGTTGCAAAGCTCGGAGACAGCGATGCGATACACCAGGGCGATATTGTTCTTGCTCTTGGAAGTCCGCTCGGCTATTTTGCTTCTGTAACCCAGGGAATTGTAAGCGCGACAGGAAGAAGCGGAGGTCAAATCGGATCTATCAGCGACTTTATACAAACAGACGCCGCAATCAACCAGGGAAATTCCGGCGGCCCGCTTGTGAATATTTACGGAGAAGTAATCGGAATAAACACATGGATAGCTTCAAATTCAGGCGGCTCGCAGGGACTGGGATTTTCAATTCCTATAAACAACATAAAGGAATCCATAAACCAGTTTATCTCAAAGGGAAAAATAACCTATGGCTGGATCGGAATAAGCCTTGTTGAAATCACCGATGAATACAAAGAGCAGCTTGGAATTGACAAAAAGCAGCAGGGCGCGCTCGCAAGCCAGGTGTTCATTGACGGTCCTGCATACAAGGGAGGAATTCTGCCGGGCGACTTTATCACAGGGCTCAATGGTCATGACATAAAGTCAGTGGATCAGCTTATCAGGGAAATAGGCGGAATCCCAGCAGGAAAAACAACAACTATAAAAATCCTGCGCGGAAAAACCGCAAAGGAAATTTCAGTGAAAATAGATGAGCGCAAGGAGGATGTTTCCGCCAACGACACAAAACTCTGGCCCGGATTTATAGCATCCCCGCTCACTCCCGAAATAAAAAAGAAGCTCAATATAGAAGACGAAAAAGTTGAAGGCATTGTTGTGGCAAGAGTCTTTGAAAAATCTCCGGCGGCGGCTCTAAGGCTTCAGGAAGGAAATATAATCTGCGCTGTAAACGGCAAAAAGGTTTCCAGCCTTGAGGAATTCTATGCAGCCCTGGGCGCAAATTCAAAGAAGGAAATCTGGTACGATGTGTACAGCAGCGGCCACATAGTAAAAACCAATATCTATGAAATAGGAAAATAAAGGCAGCTTAAAATTTTCTGTAACCAAACAGAAGGGATTTTGTTATTTTCTTATAGAAGGCAAGACTATTCTTTCTTCATAAGAACTCCTTTTTTCAGGCTTCAGCGGGTGCTGAAGCCTGTTTTTTATGCCGCGGAATTCACAGCGCTTCTTCACCACGCTCCCCTGTCCTGATTTTTACAGCGTCCTCGATATTCTTTATAAATATTTTTCCGTCTCCAAAGCTGTTTGTATTCAGCTCTTCAAAAACACGGGAAATGATTTTTTCAACAATATCATCCCGCACAACTGTACGCACGCTCAGCTTCGGCAGAAGATTGATTCCGGGAGTTTCCTCGCGTGTATATACCTGCCCGGCGCCTTTCTGTCTTCCGTAGCCGAATATTGTATTTATCATCACACCGCGCGCTCCCTCACGGTCAAGTATTCTTTTCAGGTTTTCCATTTTTTCAGGCTTTATTACAATTTCAAGTTCCTTCATAAATTCTCCAAAAACAAAAATGCTAAAATCCGATAACTGTAAAATGAAAAACTGTCCTGAGGCAGCAAAGAAAATTTCCACCGCCTACAGGACAGCCATAACAGCGCTTTGCTAGAATTCCTTCTGACCCTCTGGAGTGTTCATCACAACTTTTTGATGACGCCACTTGTACAGAATCATATACAGCCACAGAAGCGCGCCGACCGCCATATAGCCGATAAATCCGTACCATGTCATTCTTCCGATGCCGATTGTGGTAAAGAAAGCGAACATCAGCATTATGACAAGGGAAAGAACCTTTATGATCCGCAGACACTTATACGGGCGCGGCCATTCAGGATGCTTGCTTTCAAGAACAAGGGAAGAAATTGAAGTAAGAGAATAGCAGAGCGTGCAGGCAAATGCCATAAGATCAAAGAACGCTCTTATTTCCTGCATTGCAATAAATCCGATGCTGACAACAAGAATAAGAATATTCGGAACAATAGGCTGGCTGAAGCGGTTTGTTACAGCAAATGACTTCGGAAGGAAATTCTGCTTTCCCATCGCATAAATCATGCGAACTCCTGAATACCAGAATCCAAGAACAGAAGTTCCAATCGGGAAAACAATTCCTACTATTCCCATTATAAGCACGAACCATGCAATCTTGTCGCCAAAGCAGTACTTGAGCGCATCAAAAGTCACAAACGGATGGCAGTCGCCGCTGTTTGTAAGTTCATTCCACGGCATAGCACCAGCCATTGCAAAGTAGAAAATAACATATATCACGCCGCAGGTTACAACAGAGCCAAGGATAGCCTTTTTCTGGTCAGTTATCGGGAAAGTTCCCTCTTCAACCATTGCAGGAACTGTCTCGAAGCCGAAGTACGGAGTTATCATAAATGCGCAGCCGACCATCCATGCGATTCCAGTGCTTGAAAATGCTCCGCCGTATTTCTGCATATTGCTGCTTGTGAAAAAGTTAGAGAAATTTTCGATTGACCAGTGGCCGCTCAAAAAGAACATTACAGAGCAAACAAGAATTCCGCAGATTCCTGCAATGAGCATGAATGACTGTATTTTTCCGGCGACAACATTCTTATACAAGCTCAGGGCGCACCAGAAGCACAGCATCACAGAGCCGATAGCGGTAGCCTGGGCAGCTGAAAAATTCGTTCCGAACTGAAAATTTATCCACTCAAGAATGCCAAGCACTCCGGCAGCAGGAACAGCAATCCATGCGCACATGATGAGCCACGCCGACCAGAAACCCGCATGCTTGTTCAGACCGACAGTGTTGAACACCAGGCACGAACCGGCCTGCGGAAGCATAGTAGAAAACTCCGAATACACAAATGCTGTAGGAAGAATCGCCACAGTCATCAGAGCAAACGCCAGAAATGTTCCCGGCCCTGTATATGACATGAAAATTCCGTCCCAGTAGCACATGAATGTAAAGATGGCTCCTGTTGCCATCGCATACACATACATAAGCCGCATTGACTTTGCCAAGCCGCCTTTCTTTTCTTCCATTTTGAACCTCCATGGATTTTTCTAAAAATTCTATCCGCATCGCAGACAGAAAAACGGACTCTCCCAGGGAAGCGAAAAAATATCACTTCCCGGCTATTTTTCGTATTTCATTGAAATACTGCAAAATACAACAAGAAATCTTAAAAGCTCCGTGCGCAATTTCAGCCGAAAAGACGCTTGTATCTTTCCGCAAGCTCCATTGTTCCATCCATCCAGCCCACGCTCAGCTGCGCCACAGGGCCTGACTGCTGGTGAGAGCCGAGCCATGCGGTGAGCTGAAGTCTTCGCATCATTATAAATGTGTCAATTTCCTCAAAGTCAGTGTCAGTAAACGGAAGGACTTTTTTGTAGCCGGAAAGCCATGCGTTCACAAGATTCGGGACAATAGGCTTTTCCTCTATAAAGCTCAATGCAGAAGCCAGGTCATGAAGATGCCAGCCAAAGCCGCAGTCATCAAAGTCAATCACCTTTATCTGCTCTCCCTCAATCAGAAGATTCGCAAGCCTAAGGTCCGCGTGGATAAGCCCGTAGTTGTTTTCGTTCTTTCCGTATCTGTCAAGACGCTTTTCTATTATGCCGGCTATTTTTTCAAGCAATGAGCAGGCTTCAGATGTCATGGCAGGAAATTTTCTCCAGTCGCCCCACTTGGGTGTTTTTCCGATGATATTGTCAAAAGTCCATTCAATGCGATCCAGCTTCTTTGTGCCGTTCCAAATTTCTGTCTGGCGGTGAAGATATGCCGTGGTTTCGCCCAGATACCTGAACTGTCTTACCATCTGCTCTTCGTTGTTTTCATCAGGACTTTTTCCTGTGAGAAATTCGCAAATCACCACAAAATATGTATTTCCGTCAGGTCCCGCAACTTGCTGAACAGGATTTCCGTCAAGCCCTGCAATCGGATTTGCAACAATCAGCGGCGTATATTCATTTATCTGCCGAAGCCATTTCATTTCAGAATTCAGCTCGTCCAGCGTATGATAAAAAGGGCGGCTCACACGCATTACGCCGTCTTTTTTTCCGGTCTCCGTGTTTTTCACCATATATGTTGCATTTTCAGAGAGGACAATAAGCTCCGGTTTATCGGTATTCTGCCATCCGTATTTTTCGAGCGCAGACACCGCAACTTTTTCAAACACACCAAGATCAAATTCCATAACAAACCTCCATTGTTCTATCTGCCCAGCTCTGTAAGAGTTTCATCCACAGCTGAGGCAAACCAGTCGATATCTTCAGATTTGAATACAAGCGGCGGACGGATTTTCAGAACATTTCCATACGGCCCGGCATTTGAAGAAAGAATTTTCCGTTTATAAAGCCCATCTATAAGATCAATCGTAAGCTTCTGGTCGGGCGTTTTTTTTTCAGCATCCTTCACAAGCTCAAAGCCGATAAACAGTCCTGCACCGCGGACATCTCCGACTGACATAGGATGCCTTCCCTGAATTTCCCTCAGCGACTTTAACAGTTCCGCTCCGACAGTCTTTGTATGCTCCAGAAGATTTTCCTGCTGTATGAAATCAAGAACAGCCTGAGCCGCCGCCATTGAAACCGGATTGCCTGCGAATGTATTGAAATACGGAAACTTCGCGCTGAACGACTCAAGAATTTCATGCTTTCCTGCAAGACCTGAGCACGGAATTCCGTTTGCCATTGGTTTTCCCATTGTCACTAAATCAGGAATTATTCCGTGTCGCAAAAATCCCCAGAATGAATCTCCCGTTCTGCAGAATCCCGGCTGCACTTCGTCCGCAATGAACAATGCGCCGTTTTTATGCACAACTTCAACAGCAGCCTTTAAAAATCCTCTTGGCTCAGGATGAACGCCGTCAGAAGAAAAAATCGAATCTGCAATAAAACAGGCAGGCTTTATTCCGCAGGCTTTCATGCTGTCGAATGCTTCCTGAATTTTCTTGCAGTACCATTCCGTGAATTCACTATCGCTTTTTCCTGACCTGTAAAAATCAGGAGTGGGAATCAGACGGGAGCTTTCAAGCAGCTTCTGCTCTCCGCCGATAGAAGGCGAAATGGAACTGACAAGAAAAGTGTTTCCGTGATAAGCCTCCTGCGAAATCAGCACGCCTGTTCCGCCTGTGTATTCCATGCAGATTCTGAGCGCAAGATCATTTGCTTCAGAGCCTGAGCACATATACATAACCCGGTCAATTTCCGCTGGCATAAGGGCAAGAAGATTTTCACTGTACCTGATGATATTTTCGTGCAGATACCGGGTATGGGTATTTATTTTTTTCATCTGCTCGTTCACGGCTTCTATAACAGCCTGATTGCAGTGCCCCACGCTCGGAATATTGTTATACATGTCAAGGTATTTTTCGCCCTGGACATTCCACACATATTCATCCTTTCCCTTTATAAGATTCAGCGGACGGCGGTAAAAAAGCCTATAGGAACTTCCGAGAACCTTTGTACGTCTTCTTACAAGCTCCAGATCTTCCGGCGGCAATGACAGCTCATCTTCGGCATTGAATCTATTGCAGTCCAAAATACTTGATTTGCTTTCCATAATTCCAACCTCTAAAAAAAAAGCGCACATTTCATTCATAGACAGTCTGCCTATAAAATCATGTACGCCTTTGTATTCACTTTATGGATTCAATTATAGAAAAAAGATTTTTTTTGACCATGAAAAAAATTTACTTTGTACCGTAAAATTTTTAGGTTCATGCAGGAATATATCCGGCACTTGAAGCGGCCAAACAGAATTTCAGTTCAGCGAAATTTTTTTAATGAATGTTCCAGCCGCGCGCTATAAGCATTTTCTGATATTCAAGCGGAGTAAGAGAAGTTTTCTTTTTGAAGGTGCGCGTAAAATATTCCTGATTTGAATATCCGAGTGTATAGGCAACTTCATTTATTCTTGTATCAGGATTTTTAAGAAGAACTTTTGCCCTGTCGATTTTTACTTCTGTCATAAAATTCACAAAGCTCATTCCGACAACCTTCTTGAAAATATGACTTATGTAGCTTGGATTCAAAAACACGCCTGCGGAAACATCGTCAAGCGAAAGCCTTTCGTCCACATGAACCACAACGTATTTTCCAATCCGGTATACAAGCTTGTCATCTATCATCTGATACTTTTTTACCATTACGCTTGCATCCCTGAAATTTATCACCCACTGGTTTATAAGCTCATCCCTGTTCTTGAGCGAAAATCCTGAATGATGATAAAAATCAGGCTTGTAAAGAAATTTTTCAAGCCATGGCTTTCTTTCAACAAGCGTTTCATATATATAACTTTTTGCTTTTTCTGAAACAATCTGGCAGTTCACGTGGTCGTTGTTCCAGTCCCTGTAAATCTGGTCAAAGATTTCCCTGATGATGAATTTTTCCTGTCCGCCGCCAAGAAAAATATTGTCGATAAGTGCATCCGCCTTGAGTTTCAGCACCGAGATATAATCTTCGCCCTGGGCTTCATAGATTCTATACACAGCCTGTTCAAGCACGGATTCTTCAAAGGGATAAATCAAATAGTCAAAAACTCCGCTGATAAAATAAGTTCTTGCCGCGCTGTAAGTTCCGTCTTTTCCAATGACAATTATCAGCATCTGCGGAAAATATTTTTTTGTCTCGGGAAAACATTCCGGACTGAAAATATCAGCTCCATCAGAAAAAGCAATAAGCACATCATTTTTTCTTCCTGAAAGTTTTTCCCTGAGTGCATCTGAATTAAGCAGAATCGCTGAATCAAGCTCAAACCCAGAGGCTTTTTTCCAGAATGAAAATTTCATGAGTTTTTCTGCCTTTGCACGGCTTTTGTCAAAGAAAAAGACAGTCCGCATTTTACTGCCCCATTGAGATAGTTTCAGGCAGAGTGCTTCCTCCGTCAATGACTATCTGCGCTCCTGTTATGTAGCTGGATTCGCTTGAGCCAAGGAATGCGGCAAGCTCGCCTACTTCCTGTGGAGTTGCAAGACGCTTCATGGGAACTGCATCAGCAATGGCCTGAATCGCTCTTTCAGGATTCTGGGGATCTGACTGCGCCGCCATTCCATCCACAAGAGGAGTCCGCACGTATCCGGGGCATATTGCATTTACCCTTATATTTTTTTCAGCGAATTCACGCGCCATGGCTTTTGTAAATCCAACAAGAGCCGCCTTGGATGTTGCATAGGCGACTTCACCCGGGTCAGCAACCATATCTCCTGTTACAGAGCTCATGATGACAACAGAGCCGCCTCCATTTGAAATCATTCCCGGAAGCACAGCCTTGCAGACATTCCACGCGCCCTTCAGGTTTATATCAAGATGGCTGTCCCTGTTTGAAAAATCATCATCTTCAAGAAACGGCTTTAAAACACAGATTCCCGCATTGCTCACAAGGACATCGATTTTTCCATAAGTGTCCTCCGCAGTTTCAACAAGATGCTCAACGCTCTTATAATCAGAAACATCCGTGCATACTCCGACTGCTTCGAATCCGCTGCTCCTGAGTCTTGCAGCAAGCTCAAGCACTTTTTCTCCGCGGGCAGCAAGAACGCACTTTGCTCCGTATTTAGCGTAGACTTCCGCAATGCCCTCTCCGATTCCCTTTGATGCACCTGTTATAAGACAGACCTTGCCTTCAAGCTTTTTCATAGCAAACCTCACAAAATATAAAATTCGCCGGAACAAGACAGCCCTGAACCGCCGTTTTCATAGCTTAAAAAGCATAAAACCATCTCAAGAAAAACAAACTTTTAAGTTTGCCCATAAAAAAAAGGCACAGCGGAAACAGAAATGCTCCCGTCATGCCTCTTTGCACTCAAAAGTATACCGTTAAAAAATTTTTTTTACAGTGTAAAATATTTAGATTTTTATGTCAAATTTTTAGGTCTGAAAAGAGCAGCAAATTTAAAACATCGCATTTTTTTTACCATCCGGAAAACTTCACTTTCCGGAATTTTGCATAAGAAATTTAGCGTATACTTCATCAAAATCAATTCCGCTGATGTCAGAAATATTTTTCAGCTCATCCCAGTCATGGCTGCACCAGGCATCGTACAGGGCGCACACTTTAAATCCAGCTTTTTTTGCAGTTGAAGCGGAATAAAGGGCATCCTCAAAAACATAAGTGGTTTCAGGAGCTGCATTTATTTTCTGCGCCGTGTAAAAAAAAATTTCAGGATTGCGCTTTGAAGCATTATGCTCGGAGCAGAACACAAGCTCATCAATGAGAGGAAAAAGCCCAGTCCGCCTGAGGCAGGGAATTGCAAGCGGCCTGTCAGAGGCTGTAAGAAGAGCAGTCGGAATTCCCCGCGACTTCAGCAGCCGCAGAAAAAAAACCGCGCCCTTTTTTGCTTCCACCTGATTTCTGTAGCAGTCCAAAAAGCACTGGTTCAAAGTCTGCACAATCTGCTTTTTATCCTGAGCCAGATGTAAAACCTGAGTCAAATAATCCGCAATCTCAACTGAAGTATGAGTGAAGAAAAGCTTTTCAAGTTCCTTTTTATCCTGAAGCCCGATTTTCTTCAGATACTGTCTTCCGATTTTTCCATATAAAGGCATGGAATCAACCAGCGTTCCGTCAAGGTCAAAAATTGCTCCGCTTATTTCCATTTTTTCAATTTATTGAAACAAAAAAAAGTGCGCAATGAATTTTTTTTTGCATCTTCTGCATTTTTTTTATGTCGCAAAGAAAACGGACTCTGTTTTTCAGTCTGAATTTTTCTGCGACTGCCAGATTCACTTTACACAATATCCATCCGCAAGTATAATTGTGCGCATGTCAATTCTTGAACTGTTTTTTTTAGCAACGGGACTAAGCATGGATGCCTTTGCAGTTTCAGTATGCAAGGGCCTTGGAGCAAAAAAAGTATCCCTTAAGGAAATGTGCATCGTAGGATTTTGGTTCGGCGGTTTTCAGGCGCTGATGCCGTTTTTGGGCTGGATTTTAGGTTCAAGATTCAAATACTACATAGAAAATTTCGATCACTGGATTGCATTTTTTCTTCTTGCAGGAATCGGAATAAACATGCTCCGGGAAGCATTTTCAGAGGAAACGGAAGCCGCTGACAGTTCATTCAAATTCAAGCCGATGCTCACAATGGCCGTTGCAACCAGCATAGATGCGCTCGCTGTGGGAATAACATTCGGATTTCTGCTCGACAGCCTACAGCAAATAATTTTTGCTTGCCTTTTTATCTGCGCCGTCACATTCACTTTCTCAGCCGCCGGAGTAAAAATAGGAAGCATCTTCGGAAACAGGTACGAAAAAAAAGCAGAAATCACAGGAGGAATAATACTGATTCTGATCGGCGCCAAGCTGCTTTTAAATCACCTCGGAATCTTATAGGAAAAAGCGGAACCCAAATTCCGGAACCGCCACATCAATTTTACACAAGCCTGTACACAGGACCGTCAGGGGAATCAAGCACTTTCACAGAGCAGTTTTCCATTGTAACGTTATCGCAGAAGCCTGAAATGTCAAGCGCATAAGGAGAAAGCAAGTCGTCAGGATTATACGAAGTTTCCACAACGGATTCCCCTTCTCCGCTCACAACTCTGCTGAAAGCCCCGTTAAGGCACACAATGTCCCTTACAGCCTCAAAAAGCTGAAGCTTGTTTTTTTCCTCAAATTTCTGGCGCAGAAAAAGCAGCTGGAGTTTTTCTATATTTTTGTGGCCGGCGGATTCCGGGTCAAAACCGGTTTCAAAGGAGCAGTTGCTGCACAGCTGGAATTCCTCAAAGTCCGCAAAAAAAGAAGAGGCGTCAATTTTCAGGGCATCGATGACAGAGCAAAACCACGGCACAGCCCTTCCCTCAGAGTAAAAGGTCTTGCAGGCAAAAGCCATTCCGCGGGAAAAATCCAGATCCTTTGAAGAGTACACACCTGTGGGCTTCGGCTCCGCATAAGGCTTCTGCTCAAGCTGCGGAAAATCAATATGATTCGGATACAGGGAAACTGCAAAGTCAAGACGGGCGCGGAAATTTTTGAATGTGTCGCCCCTTTTCATTCCCCAGTCCATGTTAAAGCCAAACACAAGCCCCGCGTCATTCAAGAGCCTGGCTTTCTGCGAATACAATTTCTTGTCAAACAGAAGATTTCCGTTTTTCTCTTCGCCGCACAATGGAATTTCAAGTGAACAGTAAAGCTCCTGTAGCTCCTGCACAACAGTCCTGTCCAAAACCTCAGGGGCGGCAAGAAGTGAAACAAACAGCTCGGGGCAGTGATTTTTTATCATCGCCGCAAGCTTTAAAATTCCTGCCTTGTCATGGGAAAAATTCTGGTCAGAAACAGAAAGCTCTGTAATTCCCATGCTCTGGAACGAAGGAAGAGTCTTGAAAATTTTTTCTATGGAAAAGACAGATTCAGGCTTGCTAGAGAATTGCGATTCCATGTTTTTCACATTCTGCTATCATTGAATCCGGCCAGATGCTTACCTGAGTTTCCCCGATATGGGCTTTCCGCAAAAAATACATGCAAAGCCTTGACTGTCCGATTCCGCCGCCCATAGTCTGAACAAGCGAGCCGTTCAAAAGCTTTTTATGAAAATCAAGCTCCGCACGCTCAGGACAGCCGCGCTCATTCAGCTGCTCAAGAAGAGAATCCTTTGAAACCCGGATTCCCATTGAAGAAAGCTCCATAGCCTGATTCAAAACAGGATTCCAAACCATAAGATCGCCGTTAAGTCCTGTATGTCCATCGCCGCTTTCTGTAATCCAGTCATCATAGTCAGGCGCGCGCCCGTCATGAATTGAGCCGTCCGGAAGCTTTCCTCCGATTCCAATAATAAAAACAGCTCCATGCTTTTTGCAGAATTCATTTTCGCGCTGCTTGGCACTCAGTCCAGGATACATGCGGTACAAATCATCAGAATAAACAAAGGTGATTTTCGGAGGAAGCAAAGGCGAAATCTGCTCGTATCTGTCATAGACAAAAAATTCAGTCTGCTTGAGAACCCTGTAAATGCGCTCAACGGACTCACGCAGGAACATAACATTTCTGTCATCCTCATCAATGCGCATCTCCCAGTCCCACTGGTCAACATAAAGCGAATGAAGATTGTCCAGCGTTTCATCAGCGCGGATTGCATTCATGTCTGTATAAATTCCAAATCCGCAGTCAAGATTCAGCTCGGAAACTTTCAGCCGCTTCCATTTTGCAAGGGAATGAACAATTTCCATGCGGGCTTCTTCCATGTCCTTTACAGGAAAAGACACCGGCCGCTCGACACCGTTCAAGTCATCATTTATTCCAGTGCCGGACTTTACAAACAGCGGAGCCGTAACACGTGTCAGACCAAGCTCTGTGGAAAGCGCAAGCTGAAAAAAATCCTTGAGCAGAACAATAGCCTTTTCAGTTTCCTTTACAGACAGCAGAGGTTTATAGTTTTCGGGAATATACAAACCAGACATTATTTTATCTCCGTAAATCAACAAAGCCGATGCAAGCCGCAGTACAAACAGAGCTCACAGGGACTTCTAAATCCTCCGCACGAATAAAGCAGCAGAAGGGCATTTTTTAAATACAACGAAAATGAATTAAAAAATGCCGAACCACATACTACAACGATTTTATAAATTTTTCAAATGCTTTTTTGCCTTCAGAAGTCCGCTTGTAGACACCGGCATCCTCAAGAACCTTTGCAAACACAATGCCCACTTCATCCTTGAGAATTTTTCCCACAGACTCTCTTGTTATGCCGCTGTACTTCGGAAGGAAAGACTGAACCCACTCATAATGCTTTCCGAGCGTTTCGTCTGAGCTGAAATCCGCGCCGGCCAAAATCGCATCCTCCAGACCGGACAACTCTGTTTTCAATCTGGAAGGAAGAACCGCAAGCCCCATGACTTCAATCAGCCCGATATTTTCTTTTTTTATGTGGTGAAGCTCTGCATGCGGATGGAATACTCCCAGGGGGTGTTCCTCAGTTGTTATGTTGTTTCTAAGCACAAGGTCAAGCTCAAAAAGATTTCCGTTCATGCGCGCAATCGGGGTTATTGTGTTGTGCTTTTCGCCGTCAGTTTCCGCAAAAATAAAGGCCTGCTCATCCGTGTATGCCTTCCACTTTTCAAGAATTCTATCCGCAAGAACACACACATCATCGGAATTTTTTCCGCTAAGACGAATCACGCTCATCGGCCACTTCACTATTCCCAGGCTGACAGATTCAAATCCCGGAACACTGAAAGTTTTTTCAACAGGAGCCTTTGCCATGGGGAACTCATAATTTCCGCCCTGAAAATGATTGTGCGAAAGAATCGAGCCGCCTACAATAGGAAGATCGGCATTGCTTCCGATTATGTAGTGCGGAAACAGCTTTATAAAATCAAAAAGGCAGCGGAATGTTTCCGGGCTGATTTTCATAGGCTCATGCTCATAGCTGAACACAATGCAGTGCTCGTTGTAATAAACATACGGAGAATACTGAAGCCCAAACTGTCTGCCGCCAAGCTGAATTGGAATAATCCGGTGTGTCTGGCGGGCTGCATGGTTCACGCGGCCTGCATATCCTTCGTTTTCCCGGCACAAAAGACAGGCAGGATAGCCCCCCTGGCGCGCATTTCTTGCTGCGGCGATTGCCTTTGGATCTTTTTCAGGCTTTGAAAGATTTATTGTAATATCGATGTCGCCGTATTCTGTGGCAGACTTCCACTTCAAGTCCTTGCAGACTCTGTAGCGACGTATGTAGTCAGTGTCCTGGCTGAATTTATAATACCAGTCGGTTGCTTTGCGGCACGAGGAATTTTTGTAAAGATTCCAGAATGTCCTGCGCACTTCGGAAGGACGGGGAACAAGGCAGCCCATGATTTTTGTGTCGAACAAATCACGGTAAACAATGCTGTCCTCGATGAATTTTTTTTCAACCGCATAGTCAAGCATTTCCTTGAGAATATTTTCAAGGCTGGACTTGCAGGATTCATCCGCGGGAACAAAAGATGCCTGCTCCGCGCTTTCAAAGCCGTCAAGATTAAAAAGCTCAAGCAGACGGTTTTTTGTATAAACAACATCATCCTCTTCAATAAGGCCAGATGCAAGCCCGTAGCCTGCAAGGGAATTAATAGATTCGCAAATGTTCATATCATGATTTTAAAATGATTTTCCCGGGCTGTCAAACTGGCTTTTTGCAGTGTGCGCAAACAGTTGCTCAGTTTCAAGCATTGCATTTTTTTTCTTTTATAAATACAATTTTCCGCATGAAAAAAACGACTAGAATTTTATTTTCCGCAGTTTTTATTTTTCTTTCAGCAGCGGTATTTTCACAGACAGCCTCCGATTCCCTTGAAATTCCTGTATGCCCGGCAACTGCCAGCGAAACCGGATGCAATGACCATGAAGTCCACCGCTACTCAGGATTCGCACTGTGCTTCCGCGACAGCTACAAGGATGCAGAATGGGTGGGCTACACAATCACAAAGGAAAGGCTTGTCAGAAAAGTAAGGCGCACAAATAAATTCCGCGAGGACGAATCCATTTCAACAGGCAGCGCAAAGCTTTCAGACTACAAGGCAAGCGGCTACGACAGAGGACATCTTGCGCCGGCAGCCGATATGTCATGGAGAGAGCAAACTGAAAGCGAAAGTTTTTTACTGAGCAACATTACTCCGCAGGCTCCTTTGTTCAACCGGGGAATATGGAAAGAGCTTGAATCAAAAATCAGAAGCTTTGCGCAGACCGCCGAAAGCGTGACAGTTATAACAGGTCCTGTGCTTGAAAAAGATGCGCAGGAATACAGCAGCATAGGCGAAAGCAAAGTCCGTGTTCCAGAATATTTTTATAAAGTGATTCTTGCAAATTACGGACAAGACAAATTCAAGTGCACGGGTTTTATCATTCCGAACACAAAATGCGACGAGCCGCTTGAAACTTTCGCAGTGGCGGTTGACGAAGTGGAAAAACGAACAGGTCTTGATTTTTTCAGCGCCCTTGACGACAGCATTGAAGAAGCCATAGAAGCCAGCACAGAAAATCTGCTTGAACAGACAGAAGGCTGAAATTTCAGCGGAAAATCCAAAGGCAATGATTTTCAGAGCGATCTAGAAACGCACAAATGTTATGTGTATAATTTTCAGTGTGCAATTTTTAAAGCAAACAAAAAACACTTTCATCATGCTGTCAGCCACAGTTCTTCTCACGCTTGCTTCCTGCAGAACAACCAGCCTTGACCGCCCGGGACTTTCTGTCTACAGGGAAGAGCCGCCCACCGCACAGACATTCCTTGAAGGAAAACTTCTGCTCACATTTGCAGGCGACATAATGGCACATTCAGAAAATACCCGAGGAAATTTTTCCTGCATATACGCTGACATCCAGGATCTTGTTCGCCAGGCGGATTTTTCCTTTGCCAATCTTGAAACTTCAGTTGATGACAGCAAGGACTACTCTTCCTATCCGCGCTTCAATGTGAAAGAAGAATATGCCGATGCCGCAATCAACGCAGGCTTTTCAGTTTTCAGCCTTGCAAACAATCATTCAAATGATTTTGGAAAACAGGGGCTTGAGCAGACACGGAAATACTTTGAAAAAAAACAAATGCTTCTCAGCCAGCAGAACAGACCGCTGTATTTTTCTGGAATAAAAAAAACAAAGAATGACCCGGTTGAATTTATCCTGATTGAAAAAAAAGGCTGGAAGATAATGTTCGCCGCCGTAACGGAAATTCTAAACCAGACATCTGGAATTGAGTATGTGAATTTTATCAGCCCCACAGAAAAAAAGCGCGCCCAGTTTCTTGAGCTTGTAAGGCAGAAAAAAAGCGAATGTGATCTTTTAATTCTGAGCCTTCACTGCGCGGAAGAAGAATATGTCCTGACCATTGCTGAAAATCAAAAAAAATTTTATCATTCCCTTATCGAAGCTGGCGTTGATGTTCTGTGGATAAATCATCCGCACGTTTCAAAGGAATGGGAGCTTGTGTCCACTGGGGAGATTCCGAGGAAAATTATATTCTACTCCATGGGAAACACAATCAGCGGTCAAAGAAGAAATCCTGATTTTTCAAATCCACAGGGAATAAGGGAATACACCGGCGACGGTCTTGTTGCCCAGGTTGCATTTGAAAAGGACAGCTCGGGCGCAAGAATTTCATGGGTCAATCCGGTTCTTGTTACAACGCTGATTGACAGCGAAAATTATTTCGTCATAAGAAAATTAAATGATGAATTTTTAAATACGCTGGAAGACAATTCAAAGTGGAAGAACTACCTTTCAGAGCGTAAAAAAATTATGGAAAAAATAAAAGGAAAAAACAGATGTCAATAAACTACAAAAAACTTCCTGTCTATGAACAGAAAGACAGAATTCTTGAAGCTCTAAAAAACAACCAGGTCATAATAGTGCAAAGCCCGACAGGATCGGGAAAGACAACCCAGCTCCCTGTTATTCTGCACGAGGCCGGCTATTCGCAGAACGGAATCATCGCGGTAACCCAGCCAAGAAGAATTGCCGCTCTGAGCGTAAGCGAATTCATTGCAAAGCAGCTCAAGACAAAATACCCGGGGCTTGTAGGCTACAAGGTTCGCTTTGAAGACAAAACCGACACGGTAACAAAAATCAAAATCATGACAGACGGAATTCTTCTTCAGGAAATGAAGCTCGATCCCTACATGAGCAAGTATTCCGTCATAATGGTCGACGAAGCCCACGAGCGCAGCCTGAACATAGATTTTGCGCTGGGACTTTTAAAAAGAATTCTTGCAGTGCGGCACGATTTCAAGGTGATTGTAAGCTCTGCCACAATGAACGCGGAAAATTTCAGCAGGTACTTTGGAAACTGTCCTATAATAAATATTGAAACCCAGACTTTCCCTGTCGCAATGATTTATGATCCCCCGGAAGCAAAGCCCACAACCACTACGGAAACCGGCGTTGAGGCAATTCTTGGAAAAATCGAAAAAACAATCGACCGTGTTCTGGACAACAAGGAAACAGGAGACATTCTTGTATTTCTTCCCGGCGAAAAAATAATAAAGGACTGCATGCAGCGGCTTTACAATTCATCTTTTAAAAACAAAATCCACATCATTCCTCTTTATGGCCGGCTTCCCAAGGAAGAGCAGGAACGAGTGTTCAACAGCGCGCCATTCGGAAAAAAGAAAGTTGTCCTAAGCACAAACATCGCGGAAACTTCCATAACAATAAACGGAATTACAACAGTAATAGACTCGGGTCTTGCAAAACTGAATTTCTACAGCCCCAAAACTTTTACCTCAAGCCTCGTGGAAACTCCCGTGAGCCGCGCAAGCTGCAACCAGCGCAGAGGAAGAGCAGGCCGCACCTGCGAGGGAACATGCTACAGGCTCTATTCACGCAAGGACTTTGAAAGCCGCCAGGAATATACAACTGAAGAAATTTACCGAACCGACCTGAGCGAAGTTGTCCTGAGAATGGCGGAGCTTGGAATCACGGAATTTGAAAAATTCGATTTTATTTCACCGCCGGGACACGAAGGACTTGTGGGCGCAGTTCAAACTCTGAATATGCTCGGCGCTCTGGAAAATGACGGCTCGCTTTCAAGCACCGGAAAACTGATGGTTATGTTTCCGCTTGAGCCGAGAGTAAGCAGAATTATTGTCGAAAGCATAATGCGCTATCCAAATGTCATGGACGAAGTTTTGATTGCCTCGTCATTTCTGAGCGCGCAGTCGCCTTTTGTTCTTCCTGTCGGCGAAGAAATGGATGCTCGGCAGGCACACCATTCATTCCGCGATATGCAGGGAGATTTTGTGGCGTATGTAAAAATTTTCAGAAGCTATGCAGAAGCAAAAAGCAAGGAAGCGTTCTGCAAGAAAAATTATCTTGATGAGCGCATAATGGCTGAAATTCAAAACATAAAAATTCAGCTTGAAGAAATTGTTTCCCAAAAACTTCAGCTTCCGATTCTGTCCGGCGGAAACATGGAGGACTATCTCTGCTGCATTGCTTCTGGAATGATTCAGTTTGTGTGCATACGCGAAGGCAGGGAAAACTACAGGAGCCTCACCCAGAATCACATTTCCATACACCCAAGCTCATCAATGTTCAAGATAAATCCTGTCTACATTGTGGCAGGAGAAATTGTCCGCACAAGCCGAATGTTTGCAATGAGCGTTTCGCCTTTAACCAAAAGAATTCTTGAGCAGATAAATCCGGGGCTGGAAGAAAAACTCAGCAAGATAAAATCTGAAAAAGAAAAAGACAAAAAGCAGAATTCAAAGGATTCAAGGGAAACAGAAAAAAAGGAAAAGACAAAGACAGCCAAGCGCGAAAAAACAGAAAACTCCGTTATGTTCGGCGGCCAGATTTTTGAATACAAAAAAATCAAGGGCAAAAAAACTCTTCAGCTTCCATGGAGCGAATTCAAAAATGCGCTGGCAGAAGAAAAAAACGAAAGCCTCTTAAAAAACATCGCCGGCATGAAAGGAGAAATTCTCATGCACGGAGGCAGCAGGCTTCTTTCAGGCGAAAAAATGGAAACAATCATGAAAGCCGCAAAAACCCTGAATCTTTCTCCGCTCGATGCAAAGTCATGGCCGCGCAAGCTGAACATAAATGTGCTTGAGGACAAAGGGCTTGCAAAGCTTACAGAAAGCATAGGCTGTGTAATGCGGGTTACAGTCGCAAAATCCGCCTCAAAGGAGCTGGGCTTTATCTGCCTGTTCACAGACGGAAAGGGAACATACTGGTTCAAGGTTTCAAGAGGATTTTCCACCGCGCTCAACGAAAGCCTTTCTTCCCTTGAAAAACTTATTGATGACACAAAGGACGCTGATATCGATATTTCCAAAAAAGAAAAAATCAATATGGTTTACCGTCTTTTAAATGAAATGTACAAATAAAAGTCCTTCATCAAAAAATGCTCAAAAATCAAAAACCTGCGCTTCAGCTGTAAAGGCAGAAGCCAGGCGAACACTCACAGCCTGAATCCGGCGGAAAGTTCAACCGAAGTTCCGGGAGACGGATAGCCGTCAACATGCACATACTGAAAATCAAATACATTCTGCCACAAAACATTGAGCCGTATTTTTTCTGCGCTCCACGACAGGCTTGCATCTAAATTATAGTAGTCCGGAATGTACAGGGAATTTGAGTTGTCCAGATATTTCCGCGAGTTGTACGAAAAAACAGTCCGCAGCATAAAGCCTTTCCAAAAACTCCAGCTTGCGGAAACAGACGCACTGTGAACAGGAGTCAGCATAATCTGATTGCCGTCTGTATTTCCGCCGGAAGTGAGAATTGCCCTGCAGAATGTATATCCAGCGCACAAAACAAAAGGCTCCAGAAGATTTTTTGTCGACACAGAAAAATCCGCGCCCCAGTTAACGGAAGAGCCCCAGTTCTCACAAGTCCACACGCCCGACGAATCGCTTTTCCAGCCGATTTTATCCTGATAAAAAATCAAAAACGGCTTTACAGATGCTTCAACTGAAGAAAAATAAGAAGCCCCTGTATAAAACGACCATGCTGTTTCGCATTTCAAGTCAGGATTTCCCTTGCCCCCTGAGCCGGAATAATAAAGCTGCTGAAAAACAGGATTTGTAATATTTCTTGCCGCCTTAAAAAACACAGCAGACGATTCTCCTGTTTTCTCCGCGGAAAAACTGAAAAGCACATCCACCGACGATGCAGGCTCAAAATAATTCAGCGGAACTGCAACCGAAAAATCCCAGTCACAAAAAGAAAAATTCACGCCCGGACTGAAAAACGCCGTAAAAAGATTGTGCGAAGCGCGCTGTGCCTGAGCAGAGGCATTTTTTTCCGCAGAAACATCATAGGAAGCAAGCGCATACAAATTCACAAAACCCAGGGCGGAGCTTTCAGCCTGAAACGAAAAACTATCCAGCCTGCAAGTTTCCTCCGCGGAAGAAAAACGAGCTTTCTTTGAATACTCAAGGCTGGTGTGCTTGTACGACGGAAGAATTTTCAGGCTGAAGTTTTCATACGGAAGAAAAACAGGCAGCGCAAAGGAAACAGAAGCATCCTTTTGATTTTCCTCGCTGAAATAATATCCGCCTGTCTTTCCGCAGTTGGCATCTGAAAAACTTGCATAGCTTGCAAATCCGAACGATGCGCCCGGGAAACTCTGCGATGAATACTCGGCAAAAAAACTGTTGTTAAAAAGAATTCTTTCATACCCCGAATATTTTTTATTGTACCCGGAATACGAATCCTTGAACTCCGGCTTGTACACTGCCTCTTTTGAGCGGTAGCCAAAATGATTTTTCTGCTCCGCCGCAGTAAAGCTGTCCTGAAAAAAAAGCGCAGATCCGTTTTCAAGCAGCAGCGGAAAAGAAATTTCCGCAGAAGCTCCGGGACTGTCATTCAGTGAATCCGCATAGCTTTTGGAGCGAATTTCAGCATTCACTGAAAATGCGCTGTAATCAAGCGAAACAGTGCTTATGTAGATAGAAACAGAGCCGTAGACAGAAGCCGGGTCGATTTTTATTGACTTTATGCTTTTAAAATCAAGCGTTGAAAAATCAAATTTTCCGGTGTTGGGGTCGTTCATCAAAACATTGTTGATGTAAACTTTTATAGAAGAATTCCAATAGCCGTGAAAGGTAAGCTCGCAGTTTCCTTTTTTAAAGGAAAAACCAACAGCCTCCAAAGCCTGCTCCGCTGAAGAAAAATCAGAAAGCCGCTTTTCGTCAAGAAAAATACCGCCTGAATTCTGTGTTCTGCGGATGCTTGTCCTTATTCCAGGAAGCTCCAGATCCTGTGCAAAGCAAAAATTAAGCGAAAATAAAAAGAATAAAAAAAATTTTCTCATTGTCAAAAAAAGCTGTCCATGCAAAAACAAAGACAGCCGTTGATTTCTAGAAAACACTGAACAATATCTTCAAGCAAGAAAATCCGCCGCGCAAAACGCCCTACTCTGTTTTTGTAAAGACATTCTGCTGCATATCATAAGGCAAAGACACTGAGCGACCTGTTTGTTCCGCCCCGGAATAGGAGCTGGTCCAATATCTGGATGTAAAATAATCCTCGTTGTTAAAGGCAAATTTTTCCACAGCCTCGGCAAGGTTTGAAATATTATCGTATGAAGCATCCTCGCTAAAGCCTCCCTCAATAAATATTTTTTCACTGCTGAAAGAAGAACTCTTTTTTGATATCACAGGCAGATTTCCGTCTGAGTCAAGGAACTGAAATTTTACACCGTAATAGCAGCCTTCAGTCGGAGTTCTATAAGGAGAGCATTTTGCCTTGAAAATAATTACACCGGAATGTTTGTCGATTTCTTCATCCTGAATACCGTCAGACCAGTCCGCATCCGCATAGACATTATACACGACATAAACCGGGTTTGTATTATCTGGAATAAAATACAAAGAAAAGGATTCTTTTTTGACAGAATCCCAAAACGTAAAAGTTACACAGCCTTCAGATGGTTCATTCTTTCCCTCACAGGAACATGCAGTCGCATAGGCCATTGACGGACGAAATATAAAGGCGACTTCTGTACCATAGCTTTGTGTATTTTTTGTAGAATACACGCCGCTTACAGGATCATCTTCTGAAAGTGCAACAGCCTTTCCAACAGATCTCACTACATAATCATCATCGTCATCATCTAAACTACAGGAAAAAAAAGACAGGGAAAAACAACAAAACAAAAAAAACGCAGCAAACCGCACAGCCGCGCATCTAAAAGAGAAGCGTAAGCTTTTCATAAAAAACTCCAAGCAAAGGAGCGCCCTTTGCCGTATTTTATTTGCGCCTTTATGCAAAGACACATTGAATTCCTTCCAGCCGGATGAAAACTCAAACGCTTGTCCAGCATAAGCGTTTCACCAGCAAAAAAAGAATTCAGCGCATACCAAAGTTTCCGGGCTTACAGCATTTTTCCACAGCCTTCCCGCAGAAAATCCGCAGTGACATCTTTGCAGAAAAACAAGAACCTTTCGGCACTTCCAGGCCGCTTACCGTTGAGCGTCCAGCCCAGGTTTTTCACCTGATTCCATTGAAATATGCGCCGTCAGCTTCAAAAAAACATTGAAAATGAATTCTTAAAGCTTAATCAACAGCCTGCCTTCTGAAAAACAAAAAGCAGGAACGTTTACTAAAGAATATGGCTTATATAGAAACCGCATGACCATGCATTGCGCTTCTTGTCATCAAAGGCCTTTCTGTGCTCAAGGTTCAATGCAGCATCAAAATCAGTCTTCTTAGAGAAGTGATACTTTATAGAAGGACGGCACGTAATAATATGTCCGCCGTCCCAGTCATCATCATCCCAGTCCTTGTCCTTTGAGCCGAAAGCAAGCGAGCCGTAGACATTGAACAGGAAATCCTTGTTTACAGGAAGAATAAGGGAAACTCCAGTAAACCATGCCATTGTATAGTCATCATTCTCAAACAAATTCAGTCCGATTTCAGGGCGGAGAGAAAGATTTGTATCAGGAACAGCAAAAGTTATCGCGCCGCCAATAGCATAGGCTTCGTCATCCTTTTCGCTTGTAAACAGAGAAACCATAGACAGATAAAGATCAAGAGAAAAAGTCTTTGTTCCGATTGTAGAGCCAGCATAGAAATTCGCGGAATCCTCAAATGCGCCTTCAAGAACTGCGCCCACAGAAATCCAGTCAACAGGAGCAACCTGAACACCAAAGTTCACGGCAGGATCATCTGTGTTAAAGCCATTCGGAAGAGCAGCGCCAAGCTCAAGGTCAACCTTTCCCTTGGAAACATATCTTACACCGAGAGCTCTTCTTGCATAGGAATTCGCATAAGGAATAAAGCCGACAACATCAGCAGAACCAGGCTTGTCAACAGTGAATTTATAATAGCCTTTTGAATCGGATGAAGTTTCGCTCGGAGAGAATGAGCCTGCGCGGTCATCATAGGCTGTGGAAAATCCGCCCTGTCTTACATGAGCATCAGGTCCCCAAACCCAGTCACCGTAGCCGGGAGCAGATCCGACTTTCCAGTTCAGCTTTGTTCCCATTCCAAAGTCAAAATTGCGGTTGATGTGATAAATAAAATTCAGGTAGAAAGCGTCTGTAATTGTGTTGTTTGAGTTGATTGAATTATTATATCCATCATCATTTGTATTTGTATGATTGCCGCCTCTAGTATTGCGGCCGTAATGAAGGGCAAGCGGATTCAGATTTGTTGTTCCGATTTCAAAGTTGTCAACATCGCCGCCGTTATTGTAGTTTGCCAAAGCGCCCATGTTGAGCATTCCGTCCATGGTGAATTTTCCCTGGTCAAAGCGCGCCTGAAACAAATCTGTAACGCCGTAAAACATTGTGTCCCCGTCAAACGGATTGCCGAAGCCTGTCCACAAAGTATTCTTAATCTGGGCTTTTCCCAAAACCTGCGCACCAGCAGTTGCACTCAAAAGAAGCGCAGCTACAGTTCCCAAAACAACCTTTTTCACTTAAAGCCTCCGAGATATAGAAAAAAAAGATAAAGTCACCCCAGCTATGAGGTTCTTTAAAATTGAAATTAGTCCGAGCAAACGGACAGTTCAAGTTAAAACAAGCACGCAATTTCAGCGGATTATTTTAACTGTTTTGAACAACTTGTTCAGTATTCATCTAGCTCAAATTCTGTAATTGATTTTACAGAGAAAGAATAAAAAAATCAAGAAAACCTAGAAAAATGCAATACAAGCACCAAAAAACAGCATTTTTTTGAAAAAAAAAGAAATATTATATTCGGAAGGATTGCCGCTCACAGGTCTGCGTGCAGCCTTTTATCATTGAATTTTCATGGAGAAAAAAAATGAAAAAAGCAGTAAAAAGAATTTTTATTTTTCCGGCAGCAATCATCTTAGCTTCGTGCGCCACAGCCAGCAGAAAAATCACTCCAGCCCCATTGCGAGGAACAGCGGAGCTTATCGACAGTTTTGAGGAGGAAAACAACTGGTATGCCGCAGGAACTTCAGAGCCGCACGACTATTCAACAGGAACCGACACTTCGGAAGAATGGAGCACCCAGGGCGATTTCTGCGGGCAGTGGAGCTTTATGCGCATCCCCCAGAACGGGCTTGCTTCCTTTGCACTGGATTTGCCGCCGCAAACCGACTTGACAGGCGCAAAAGCCATAACCGCAGACATAAACAACACTTCGCAAAATCCGCTCTCTGTCTTTGTTGAAATACAGTCCGCCCATCAGCAAATAATTTTCACTACAGAAAAAATCACGCTTGCAATCGGAGAAAACATAAATGTGCGCTTTGAACTGATAACAGACAAAGAATATGCCGGCGAAATCAACAGCCTTGTTTTCAGGCTAAAGGGAAAAAGCGCTTCCGGGGAGCTTTTTATAGACAACATAAATCTTGTGCGCTAAAGCCGGAAGCTGAATTTTTATAAAAAGCAAAAGCGCCTCAAGCTCCCTAATCCGACTGAACCATAAGAACAACAGGGCGAGACTCCAGGGGAATAATTCCGTAGCCCGTAGCCCTGCACGGCTGAAGAATGCATTTTTTCTTGTCGGAAGGCAAATCCTCAATGGAAATCCTGTAAATCCCGGAAAACCTTGCATTTTCAGCGGTGGGCGACCTGAACTGAATATAAGAATCTCCGGCTGCCTCAAAACAGCTGAAGAATCCGCTTTCCGTAAAGCTTTCATTTTCAATAAGGTACTTTCCGTTTTCCAGCTTCACTGTGGAGCCGTCGGGAATTTTCCATATACCGTCTTTTGCAAGAACAGCAGAACTGACTCCTGCCGGTTCTGAACCCTGCTTTAAAAATATATTTTTGCCTGTTTTCTTGTAATTTCCATCCCAGAATGCATTTTCGTTTATAAGCATGCGCACATCGTCCTGAATTCGAATCTGAATTTCCTCTGTGCTTTTCAGGCTTATGTCAATTCTGCGCTGAAGATTTTCAATTTCCTGATTTATAGTTGAAAGATAAATTCCATTGCGCCGGATATTGCTGTGCGCCCACTTGTAAACCTCTTCAGTATCATCCTTGAAAAAAATAATCTCCCTTGCATCATAGTCAAAAAAAACGCACCGCACACTGCCGTCAGCCTCGGGCATAAACCAGACACCGTTCAAAAATGCCGCGAATGTCGCAACCGTTCCGTCCTGAATTTTCGCAAGCTCCTTTTCTGCTATCCGGCTTCCTGCAACGCGAATCGTCCGTGTCTTGACATATTTTCCCTCTGAATGACTCCACTCATACTGAATCTGAAGCTGATCCGCGCTGCCGGGATTCTCGGTGTCGGAAGAATAAACCCATATAGGAAACCGCGCTCCGTTAGCCTTGGAACGCTCATAGGCATCATAGCGGTCAATCTGCTGAATAAAAACAGTTCCGTCGCCGCGAAGATCAGCAATCATTGAAAGAGAAAATTTTCCGCCTTCATTTGAAATAAAAAACGCCTGGAGAATGGAATCCCCGTTATCCGCAAATCCCTGATAAACCAGCGCGATTCTGTGTTCGCCGGTCAAATCCATTCCGGTATACGAAAAAGTCTGCGCCTGTGAAATTTCAGTTGCAATGACAGCCTTGCGCTCATAGGAATTTTTCTGCGGATTATAAAGCCCCACAAGAATGGCAAGATAAGGGCTGTCCATTGTTTTTATGACATTCACCTGGTCGTCAAATCCGTCTCCGTCAAAATCCATGCTCACAATGCTGATCAGAGTTTCATCGTCATTCAGCGGAACAAGGGAAACAAGGGCGGAATCCTCCTCCTCGGAAGAAAAAGAAGCATCCTTTTTTTCCTCAGCAGAAGCCAGCATAGGCACCACAACAGACGCCGAGGCCTTGTTCTTATCAGGCTTGTAAATATAATTCTTTGCAATCAGCGCAACAACGCCCGCCGCCACAATCACAATAAAAAGCGAAACAGTAACTTTTCTCTGCATGAAAAAAATTTGAAATACTGGGCAGCTGAAAACTTAATTCAAACGCCCCCGGCTGCCTCAGGCGCAACCGGTTTCTACTGACATATTTTCCTTAAGAAAAACTGAAGGGAACCTCGAAAAACGCAAAGCTTCAAGCCGCACCATTGGCAGCTTAAAACAGCAGAAACCTCTAAAAATCACTGAAAATGAATTTCTAGAGGTTTCCAAGATACTTTATTTGTTCGGAAAAAGCTTTTTGAAATCAACAAGAACAAGGCTGGAATCCCTTGCGCTGTCAATGTCAGTGATTTTTCCAAGCTTCTTGTAAAATTCAATAAGCGGCTCTGTTTCTTTTCTGTAGACCTCAAGGCGGTGAGTTATAGACTCAAGCTTGTCATCCTCGCGTGTAAAAAGCTCGCCGCCGCACTTGTCGCATTTGCCTTCAACTTTCGGAGGCATGAATTTTACATTATAGTTGGCCTTGCAGCTCTTGCAGACACGGCGGTTTGAAAGGCGGGCAATAATAAGGTCATTGTCAACTTCAAAATTGACAACCTTTACATCAATTCCAAGCTTTTCAAAAGCCTCTGCCTGGGGAATAGTCCGCGGAAAGCCATCCAGAATGAATCCGTTTTTGCAGTCATCCTTTTTAAGCCTGTCTTCAACAATCTCAAGAACAACATCATCGCTCACAAGCCCGCCGGAATCAAGAATAGCCTTGACTTTTTTTCCAAGCTCTGTCTGGTTCTTGATATTCTCGCGGAAAATATCTCCTGTTGAAATCTGCGGAATTCCATATTCCTCAGAAACCTGTGATGCCAGGGTACCCTTTCCAGCACCCGGAGGACCTAAAAAAATAAAATTCATCTTTTCTCCTAAAAAAGCCAATGGAAAATATAAATTTTCAAACTGACTTTTTAAGCCGCTTCACAATGAAATAAACTCGGAAGCGACAGTTGATATGCAAGCTTGCAACGCAAACTTCAGGCAGAAAAAAAGCCAAAGCCCTTCGATTTTCCTGAAAACACTGCCCAACATTCCAGGTTCTCTAAAAACTCAGTTTTCAGAGATTTTCATTATAAAACAGAACTTCCAAATTAACAAGAAAATATTGGAAACCCGGAAGTTGTTATTTTCAATGGCATGCTCAATTAAATTTAAGAATATAATTCTTCTTTTTGCCGCGCCTTAGAACAATTACCTTGTTCCCGATTGCAAGCTCTGGTGTAATCTGCATATTTTCATCGCTGAACTTTTCACCGTTCAGTGTTATAGAACCTGCCGAAAGAAATTCACGGGCCTCTCGGCGGCTTGAGCAAATTCCCTTGCCCACAAGCACATCAATCAGCTTTTCCCCTTCTGACACAGAAACAGTAGGAACATCCTTGAAGCCAATCTCAATATCCTTAAGGCTCAGGGACTTCACATCGCCGGAAAAAAGAGATGCGCTGATTCCAACAGCCTTTTCAAATTCCTGCGCTCCATGCAGATCTGTAATAATTTCTCGCGCAAGAGCCTTGTGGGCTTCCCGAAGCTCAGGACGCTCGCGGTTCTTTGCGGCAAGCTCTTCTATTTCATCTGGCGAAAGAAATGTAAAAATCTTCAGGTAGTCAACGACCATCGAATCATCAACATTCACAAGATACTGGTAAAGCTCATAGCTTGAAGTTTTGTTCAAGTCAAGCCACAGTGCATTTCCCGCGCTCTTGCCGAATTTATTTCCGTACTTATCAAGAACAAGCGGCATGGTAAATCCATAAGCTTCCTTTCCTTCAATTTTGCGTATAAGCTCAAGACCGGTTGTTATGTTTCCCCACTGATCCGCGCCCTCTGCCTGAAGAATACAGTTCTTATTCTTGAAAAGCCACAAAAAGTCATAGCCCTGAAGAAGAGTATAAGAAAATTCCGCAAAAGTAATTCCTGTTTCAAGGCGGCGTGAAATAATATCCTTGGAAAGCATATAGCTTACATTTATATATTTTCCGATGTCGCGCAGAAATTCAAGAAAAGTATAATCCTTTGTCCAGTCATAGTTGTTTACAATTTCAGCCTTTCCTTCAAAAATCCTGTCCACCTGGCTTTTTATCCCCGAAAGATTCCGCTCCAGAGTTTCGTGGCTGATTATCTCGCGCTCAGCTGTGGGACGGGGATCTCCGATAAGCCCGGTTGAGCCGCCCACAAGAAGAATAGGATGATGCCCCTGCCTTGCAAGTCGCTTTGCAGTTACCAGGGAAGAATAATGCCCCAGATGAAGGCTGTCCGCCGTAGGGTCTGTGCCCCAGTAAAATGTAATTTTCTCATTGTTAAGCTTGTCTGCAATATCTTCGCCGGCAACGTCCTTGACAAGTCCACGCCACTGAAGCTCCTCAAAAAATGTCATTTTTCACTCCACAAAAAATACAGCCCTAGGGTTTCGTATTGTCAACACAAAACAAGACAGATCCGTCTTATTCAGGTTTTACAAAGAAGATTATCATTTTTTTTCATGCATTTCCACTAAAAAGGCATAAAAAAAGCTCCTGCGAAAAAACAGGAGCAAGCGGTTCCTACGGGAATCGAACCCGTCTTTCGACCTTGAGAGGGTCACGTCCTAGCCGATAGACGAAGGAACCTAAACAAAAAAAGCCAGACAAAGAGTCCAGCTTATATTCCCCAAGGAGGATTCGAACCCCCACAGTGAGAACCAGAATCTCAAGTGCTACCATTACACAATCGGGGAATGCAATGTGCATATAAAATACACAGACAAGAAAAAAAAGTCAATAGCATAAAGCCATTTTTATCAAAAAAATATAGCAAAATGCTAGACAGAACAATGCTCCGCCGTTCCCTGCCCCTCGGTTTTTCCGTTTTTCAGCATTTCTTCCATTGTATGCCAGCCGAGAACAGCGCATTTTACACGTGCAGGCATTTTGCTGATATTTTTCAGGGCCGATGCCTCATCCAGCTGCTCAAGAACACTGTCATCTTCGATTTTTCCGTAAATCATGTCCACAAACAGCGAAGAAAGACGCAGCGCTTCATCCTTTGGCTTTCCGATTATATCATCAAGCATCATGTCCACTGAAGCCTGGCTTACAGCGCACCCGGAGCCGTTAAAAGTTCCCTCGGTAATAATGCCATCGCTGTCAATTTTAAGCTGAAGATAAATAGTATCACCGCAGCTTGGATTTACGCCCCGCAATGTAAAAGTCGGATTTTCCAAGACACCTTTGTGAGTTGGATTCAGATTATGCTCGTTAAGAATTTCCTGATAAAGTGATTTCAAATCCATATCAACACCTCAATTTTCAATCTCGGGAATCTTCTGAAATATTCAGTTTTCCGAGGCTTTCTCTTTAAATCCCATCCAGCTTCTGACAGACTTCAGCTTTTCAAGGAAAATTTCCGCCTCCTGCTGCGTATTATAAAAATAACAGCTGGCACGGGCTGTAGAACCGACACCGAGCTTCTGCATAAGAGGCTGTGCGCAATGATGTCCTGCGCGGACTGCAATTTTTTCAGTATCAAGGATAGAAGCGATATCGTGCGGATGAACACCGTCAATCACAAAAGTGATAATTCCGCAGTGCTTTCTGCAGTCATCGCTGCCGATTACGTGCAGATTGGGAATTTTTTTCATTCCCTCAAGAATCAGCTTTGCAAGCCTGTCATCATTTTCAGCTATGTTTTCAAGCCCGATGTCCTGAATATACTGAATCGCCCTGGCAAGGCCTACTGCTCCGGCTGCATTTACAGTGCCTGCTTCAAATTTATGGGGAACTTCAGCAAAGGACGCGCCATCCCTTGTAACGTAGTCAATCATCTCGCCGCCGCGCATAAACGGAGGAATTTTTTCAAGCAGCTCCTTTTTTCCGTACAGAACACCGATTCCCATTGGAGCACAGAGCTTGTGTCCAGAAAACGCAAAGAAATCCGCGCCCAAAGCCTGAACATCGATTTTTCTGTGGGGAGCACTCTGCGCGCCGTCCACAACAACAAAAGCACCCTTTCCGCCGTTTCCGACAGTGTGCGCATAGGAAGCAATCAGCTCAACAGGATTTGTAATGCCGAAAACATTGCTCACGTGTGTGACAGCAACAATTTTTGTGCGGGAATTTATCTTGTCCTTGATTTCCTGCTCTGAAATTTCCCCGGAGTCATCACATTCAAGCCACACAAGCTTTGCGCCCCTCGCAGAGCATACCATCTGCCACGGAAGAATGTTTGAATGATGCTCCATGCAGCTCACAACAATTTCATCCCCCTCCTGAACTTCAGACAGGCCGAGGGTATAGGCAACCAGATTCAGGCTCTCGCTGGCATTTCTGGTAAAGATTATTTCAGATGAAAAGGCGGCGTTAAGGAATTTTGCCACAACTTCCCTGGAATTCTCATAGTCATCCGTTGCCCTGATACTGAGCGCATAAAGCCCCCTCAGCGGATTTGCATTGTCTTTCTGATAAAAGTCAGATTCCGCCTGCAAAACACAATCCGGGCGGTGAGTGGTGGCGGCATTATCCAGATATACAAGCCCAGCGTTTTCCGGGCGGCTGAATATTTTAAAATCCCTGCGGACTTCCTCTGCACTGAACATATTTTCCTCAATTTTCCACTGAACTCAAGGAAGGGATTGCCGACCGCTTTGACTGCTAATCATTCCTTGAACGCAAATTATTTTTCCATGCCCGTTCTACCGGACAGATTTTTCAACAAATTCATTTATCTCTTCCACAAGGCTTTCGTCAGGAATGAACCTGCACACCTTAGAAACCTTCGCCCTTGCCAGAAGAGAACGGACTGTGGCTTCGTCAATGCCGCGGCTCTGCATATAGAAGAGCTTTTCCGTGTCGATTTTTCCTATTGAACATCCGTGCCGCCCTTCAACAGCCTCTTCATCGCATAAAATCACAGGAAGGCTTTTGTTCACGGTTCGCGGACTGAGCAAAAGAACATCCTCCTGCTCATCGCCCACAGAATCCGCGCAGCCTTTCTTGAAATCGATTGTGCCCCTCCATGTCTTTTGCGCGCTGTCCATAAGAACACCGTCCACAGAAAAGCGGCTTTCGGAGCATTTTCCGCTCTGGTGCGCAACCTGATTCATATCAAGGAATGAATTTCCTTTGGCAATGTACGCGGCCTCACCCAAAAAACGGCTTTTGTAGCCATCCAGGCTGCAAAATGTTCCGCTGAAGGATTTTCCAGAGCCAAGCTGAAGCTCCGTGATTTCTATAACAGAATTGTCTGCGCACCTTGAGCCGAGCGAACTGAAGTGGACAACATTTTCCCCAAGGAGATTTACGCATGAAATATGCACACGGGAATTTTCCTCGGCGCACACACGGATGCGGATTCCAAGCTGGGAATTCTGAATTCCGGCGGCGCTCCTGTACACAAAAATATATGACAAGTTTTCATTTTCAGCGGCATGAATCACAACATCGCACACACAGGACGAATTTTCCTCCGCAGAAAATTCAATTTTACGAGCGGAATTCTGCCCGGAAAAAGCACAGCGGACTGTCTTTATTCCGTTCTTATGCAGCAGGGAATCAAACGCCCTGTCAAATTCCTTGCCAAGACCGGTTTCTATGGAACTGTACAGGGAAGTATCCTCAAGCTCCTTCGCATCCTGAATATGCAGGGCAGCACATTCAGAGTCAAGCCCAAGACGGGTGCTGTTTATGCCAAGAAAATTCCAAGTAAGGCTTGGAAAGTGATTCACGTCTATATCAAAATGCTCCATTTTCTGCCCCTCACATGCTGCCTTTCATCTCAAGCTGAATCAGATTGTTCATCTCAACAGCATATTCAAGCGGAAGCTCCTTGCTCACGGGATTTGCAAACCCCGAAACAATCATTGCCCTTGCATCTTCCTCGCTTATGCCGCGGCTCATCAGATAAAAAATCGCCTTGTTGGAAATGCGCCCGATTTTTGCCTCGTGTCCTATGTCGCAGTCGTCCGTCATCACATTCATTGCAGGAACTGTATCGCTGCGGCTCTCGTCATCAAGCATCAGGGATGAACAGTCTATGCTGGCCCGTGAATTTCCGGCATCTTTATTGACAACAATAGAGCTTCTGTACGTGCACGCGCCGCCGCCCTTGGAAATTGACTTTGTGTTTATCACAGTGGAAGTGTTTTTTCCGATGTGAACCATCTTTGCGCCGGTATCAAGATTCTGCCCTTTGCCTGCAAAAGTAATTCCCGTGAATTCAACAGAGGAATTGTCGCCCTTCAGAATCGTAGTCGGATAAAGGTATGAAATATGGCTTCCAAAGCTCCCTGAAACCCATTCCATGCGTCCGTTTTCTTCCACGAGCGCCCTCTTTGTGTTCAGGTTGTACATATTCTTTGACCAGTTTTCTATTGTTGAATACCGGAGCCTGGCATTTTTCTTTACATAAAGCTCAACACATCCGGCATGCAGATTGGCAACATTATACTTTGGAGCAGAGCAGCCTTCAATAAAATGCAAGTCCGCGCCTTCATCTACGATAATCAGAGTATGCTCAAACTGCCCTGCGCCCGCGGCATTCAGCCTGAAATATGACTGAAGCGGAATTTTCACCCTTACATTTTTTGGAACATAAACAAAGCTTCCGCCGCTCCACACCGCTCCATGAAGAGCCGCAAATTTATGGTCTGAAGGCGGAACAAGGTGCATAAAATATTCCTTGACCATTCCGCTCCACTCGCTGCTTTTGAGAGCAGATTCAAAGTCCGTGTATACCACGCCCTGCTCAGCGACTTCCTCCATCACATTGTGGTAGACAACTTCACTGTCATACTGCGCGCCCACACCGGCAAGGCTCTCTCTTTCCGCCTCGGGAATTCCAAGCTTTTCAAAAGTGTCTTTTATATCCTTGGGAACATCCTCCCACTTTGCGGCCATATTGGTTTTAGGCTTGACGTATGTCACAATTTTCTGGATATCAAGATCACGTATGTCAGGTCCCCAGTCAGGCTCCTTTATTTCATTAAAAAGATGAAGGCTTTTCAGGCGGAATTCCCTCATCCAGTCAGGGTCGTTTTTTTCCGCGCTCAGCTTTTCTACAATCGAATCGTCAAGTCCGGCGCGTATCTTGTAAAAATCACGCTCGCTTTCCTCATAGCGGAAATCATAGAGAGAGCGGTCAATATCTGAAACATTTGTCTTTTCTTCTGCCATCTGATTTCCTGATTAAAGTCCGCCATTGGCAGCGTTGGCCTTTACAGCATCCATTGCAGCCTTTGCAGCGGCGGCAAGTTTTTCCCTGCGCTCGGCATCCTTTATTTCCTGCGGAATAAAACTGTCAAAGCCATCTTCATTTATCTTCTGGACAAGGCTTCCGTCACCTGTATGAACAAGGCGGCCTTTTACAATTATATGGGTTTTATCCACAGACAAATTTTCCAGAATACGAGTGGAATGGGTTATAACAATCAGAGAGCCGCCGCTTTTTTCCATATAAGTCCTGATGCCTTCAGACACAATGCGGCAGGCATCAACATCAAGCCCGGAGTCAGTTTCATCAAGAATCGCAAGACGGGGCTTTAGCATAAGAAGCTGAAGAATTTCGCTTTTCTTTTTTTCTCCGCCGCTGAAGCCCACATTCAAGTCGCGCGAAGCATAGCTGTGATCCATTTTCAGAAGATCCATGTTCTGCTCAAGCTCCCGGCTGAACTGCAAGAGCTTGACTTTCTGCCCTGTTACCTGCTGCATGGAAGAGCGGACAAACGACTCAAGCGAAATGCCCGGCACTTCAAGCGGCTCCTGGAAGCTCAGAAAAATGCCCGCCTTTGCGCGCCTGTCAGCCGGCTCGGATGTTATATCCTGTCCGTTAAAAACAATGCGGCCGCCGGTTATTGAATATTCAGGGCTTCCCATAAGCGTATAGCCCAGAGTGGATTTTCCAGCTCCGTTCGGCCCCATCAGGACGTGGATTTCTCCGGGGGCAATGTCCAGTGAAATATTTTTAAGAATCTGTTTCTCACCAACAGATGTAGACAGATTTTGAATTGAAAGCAGTGTTTCTGCCATAGGATTCCTCATTTTCAAATACAGGAAACCTCTAAAAATTTATTTTCAGCAGCACGATTTTAAGAATCGCATTTATACTGAAATTTTCCGAGGCCGCCAAATACTAAGGTATCGCAGTTGACTTTCATGCCCATTATTACAACGCAGAGCGCCGGACACAAAAACTTCCGCATGCATAAAAAATATACCAACTTTATAGGAAAATTGCAATGTTTCAGCAAAAAGGCACAGGGCGGATTTTTGGCGGCTGAACGGTTCACGCAATTTGACAGCCTTTGAAATTCAATATAGTATTTATTTTATCTTGCATCGTAGCGGCGGTTTTAAAATACAAATTCGGATCCGGAAAATTCCATGAAATCATCTGTCACAGAAATAAAAGGCAACAGTCCGCAGCAGGAAAATTTTTCAGGCAGGACACTTTCTCCCGGCGACAACGTTTCTGTCAAAGTCATAAAAAACCTGGGCAACGGAAACTACACTGTTCTTCTGCGCGAAACAAGGCTCAATGTCAAAAGTGAAATTCCGCTTTCAGAAGGCACTTTTTTCAAGGCGGTTCTGGAGCTTTCCGCAGATTCAAAAATTTTGCTGAAAACCGCGCCTGCGCAGGGAACAGACTTTTTTTCTTCAGGCCTAAGGAATTTCCTTGATTCGGCAGGAATCTCAGCGGATTCAGTTTCGATGGGAATAGTCAGCCAGATGATTCAGTGCGGCGTAAAGATTGACAAGGCGGCTATAAAAAAAGCCAGGGCGGTTTCGTCCATGTTTCCGGGAAAAGAAAAAGAGGCTGCGGAAATTGCCGCCATGCTCATAGAAAAGGGAATCGAGCCTGAAAAGGAAGTCATTGAGCGTTTTATGCTTCAGCTTCACCCCGAAAACTGGAAAGACCAGAGCAGGGAAAAGCAGACACCGGATAACGGCGCGGAAAATTTTCTGGAAAAAATATACGAGTCGCCCCCGGAAAAAAAAGCCGGAATTCTCACGCTTGCAAACCACATTAAGACACGAAACGGAAACAGCCGGCACTGGATAACTCTTCCATATATATGGCAGCCCGGAAAAAACGAAGCCAGGGGAATTATACGAATTCTTACGGACACTGACAGAAAAATAACAGAAAAAATTCTGATAAACTGCGAATTAAAGTGGAAAAAATATTTTTTTGTGTTATATTTTAATAATAGCAAGGTTTGTGAAGTGAGGTTCTGTACATTACCGCCGCTTTTGACCTCCAGGATTCATTCAGAGGAAGAGCGGCTTGGAGAATTGCTTTGTTCCGGCATGAACGGTGATTCTGTGACAGTAACCTACTCCGCCTTGACTTCTTCAGGCGATTTATACACAGAAGCTTCCTTTCTGTTCAAAGATCAGAACGCATGAAAAACAGCAGCGCATTTTTAGCAGTATCACTGAAATATCCCGATGATGCGGACGCTCCTCTTATTTCCGCAAAGGAAAGCGGACTTCTTGCAAAGCGCATGGTTGAGATCGCAAGGGAAAACAATATTCCCGTGGTGGAAAACGACATCGCGGCAAATGTGCTTTCAATGCGCCAGATAGGAGAATGTATTCCGGAAAGCACATGGGAAGCCATTGCAAAGGTGTTTGCATTTATAAAAAAAATGGAAGGAAGCTGAAAATGTTCAGGCGGCGGACAGTGGCTTTTAGAGCGGCTTTAAAAAGCTGAAGTTTTTTAGAGGTTTTCCAGGGAAAAATGAAAATTTCCACGCACACAAAGGGAGCCGCGGGCGAAGACAAAGCCGCGGATTTTCTGGCCAAAAACGGATATACAATCCTCGACAGGAATTTCAGAAACCGGGAAGGAGAAATCGACATAATCGCCGGAAAACAGGACTTTATAGTTTTTGTGGAAGTAAAATATCTTCCGCTCGGAACACTTGAAATGCTCGCGCAGAAAGTCGGCAGGGCAAAACAAAAAAAGATTATCAAAACATCTAAATGTTACCTTGAAAATCATCGAGAATATAATAACAGATTTGTACGCTATGATATTATAGCGCTTGATGTTCCGGGGCTGGATCCGGTTTATCATATTGAAAACGCATTTTCGGAGTAAACAATGCAGGCTGCAAAAAGCAACACACAGAATTCAGCGCTTTCTCCCAGAATCCGGGAACTGCAAAAAAAAATCCAGGACAAGGAGTACATAAATTCCGCAATAGACAGAATCGCGCTCATAATGAGCCGACATATCGTTGAATTTCGTATAGAAAAAAAATTGTAATTGGACTATACTTTCATCATGCGAAAAGACAAACATTCACGAAGACACACAGGAAACTGGAAAAGCGGAAAAAAAGATTTTGACGAAAAGAGAACCTTCCAGGCTCCCAAGCCGGTTTTCAAGCCGACAATAAAATCAGTGCCGCTGGAGCAGATACAGCAGGACGAAGAGGCAATCAGAAAATTCAAGTCCGCGAACCAGCCCGTATGCGAAGTATGCGGCCAGGGAATAAGGGACATTTCGACCGCAATAAACAGCAGGAATTCAGAAGGGCTTATTCATTTTGACTGCGCGCTGGAATCCCTTTCCAAGAGAGAAAGCCTGGATCCGGGGGACAAGCTGGCTTATATAGGACAGGGAAGATTCGGAGTAATCCACTTTGCCTCTCCTGCGGATACAAAGCATTTTACAATAAGAAAAATCATAGAGTGGGAAGAAAAAGACAAGAAGCCTGAGTGGAGATCTGAAATAGCAGACCTTTACAGCAGGATAAAATAGCGCATTTTTACAGGCATACGGCAAGGCAAGTTTCCAGTTGAAAGAAATTTCAGAATTCTATATAATATTTTGCATCGCCGGGATGGTGGAATAGGTAGACACAAGGGACTTAAAATCCCTCGGCAATCAAACCTGCCGTGCCAGTTCGATTCTGGTTCCCGGCAAACAGCAGGCAGCTTGAAGAAAATCAGGCTGCTTTTTTTTTCGAGGCTTATTATGTTTTCGGATACGCATTTTCATTTTCAGAATCTAGTTGAAAGCAACTCAGAGGAATACGGAACGTCAATTCTTGAGCAGATGGCGGACAACAGAATTTATTTCGGGATGGACATCGGCACAAGATGCTTTGATCTTATGGACAGAGCCGAAACTCTGGAAAACTGCATGAACGCACTCCCCGATGTAAATATGAAAAGCAAGCTGAAAAAATCGCTTTTCCTCAGCGCGGGAATTTGGCCGGATCCTGATTCGATACGAGAAAGGGAAAGCTGCATGGAAACACTCCGCGAAAGCATCGAGGAATTCCAGGAAAGCTCAAGCGCATTTTCGGGGCATCTTGCGGCTATAGGCGAAGGCGGAATTGACCATCACTGGAACCCTGAGGGTCCGGACGGAAGATGTGAATCCGACTTTGACGCAAAGCTTCTGTCAGGCGAAAAAGAGCTTTTTGAAATGCAGCTGGATCTTGCGAAGGAGCTCGACCTGCCTTTTATTGTCCACTCGCGCGACGGATTCAAAGACACCATCGAAGTCATGCGCGCGGCAAATTACAACAGGGGCATAATCCACTGCTTTTCGTACGGGCTGAATGAAGCGAAGGCTTTTCTTGACATGGGCTGGTACCTGGCATTCGGGGGAGCCACAACATACACAAAAAAAGCAAAAATGGACGAGCTTGTGGAACTTCTGCGCTATGTGCCAAAGGACAGAATTCTGCTTGAAACAGATGCGCCCTACCTTGCGCCGGTTCCAATGCGAGGCAGCGAAAACACACCGCTTTTTATAAAATACACCTATGAATTCATAGCAGAAAAAATAGGCATGAGCATAGACAAACTGAACAAAACCGTAGACGAAAACTGCATGGAGCTGTTCAGGCTGAAAAAATAAAGGCTATGTCCGTAAATAGTGTTGCTAGTCGTAAGCTTTGCTCCGTTTTTGTCGGCTAACTTTGGAATTGCTAACTTCCAAGGTTAACCGGTAAAATCCCGTTTTTTTTAAGAGATCAATCTCAGGCTGCTTCCTGCCAAGCTCCATGAGCATTGTCTCCTGCTGCTTTTCCAGTGCTGCAATTTTTTCTTCAAGGGCTTTCTGCCCGTCCGTCAGTATCTTGCCGTCAGGAAACATTGCAATCCATTCGCTTAATGTGCTTTGTGCGATATTATATTTTATCGCAGCTTCAGCTCTGTCTGCTCCGTTATGCAGAGCTTCTTTTACCGCATCAATCTTAAAATTATCCGTATATACATTTCTCTTTCGTCCCATAATTTGCCTTGCTTTTATTGTACTGCAAATTCGTTATTTTAGGAATTTTTTGTCCATTTTTCGGGCTTATTATAAACGAACTACCTTCTTCTGTCTCTGGTTTATATTTATGTGTCTGCATATAAATTT
>NZ_JBJETK010000031.1:0-4276 GCF_051883275.1 Treponema sp.
CCTCTCAAAATCGGTCGAATAAGTTCCGCAGTGCGATTGCGTTCATCTTCGCTCTTGCAGTTGTCCAAAATCTCTTGTCGTTTGTCTCCAGAGATGATGAATGCATCGTTGAAACCGGTAAGCACACCTCGATAGATATTTATATCCCAATCCTTGAGAGGAACGCCGACTGCTTCAATCTTGTGTTTTATGCTCTGCTCAATCGGTGACAGTATTACCCAAGAACTTGATGAATCAAATTTCGAGACACACGAATTCTGCCGAACAAAATCGCTCATTTCTTTTCATACAAAATTTTATACTCTGAAAGTAACTTACTCTTCTGAATAAATCTAGATAGTGTATTTCTGTCTACAGATAATAATTTTGCAATTTTCCGCTGCGACACACCACAAATAAGCAGTTCACAAATAGTGCTATCTTTCTGATAAAGTTTATGCTTTTCAGGGGAAGTTTTTCTTCCCTTTGGTCTGCCAAGAATGATTCCTTCTGTTACTTTTCTTGCCAAAGCCTCCTTTGTTCTCTGGCTTATCAAATTGCGCTCAATTTCTGCACTCAGACCGAACGCAAAAGCCAGCACCTTACTTTGAATGTCATCCCCCAAACGATAATTATCTTTGATAGTCCAGACTTTACATTCCTTATTCATGCAGATATGCAGGATTTCCATAATCATAAAAAGATTGCGCCCGAGCCGTGAAAGTTCCGCACAAATGATTAAATCATCTTTCTGAACCCTGTTCAAAAGTTCGCCAAGTTTGCGTTTGTCATAATTTTTTGTTCCGCTGATTGTTTCTTCAATCCAGCCGTCAATCTTGAGATTTTCTTTCCTGCAGAAATTATTGATTTCAAAACGCTGGTTTTCAACTGTCTGTTTGTCACTTGAAACTCTTATGTAACCGTAATTCATTTTTAATACCCCTTTTGTTTAATTTACTAAAACCCAAAGTTATACTTAAAAATGTCTGTTCAGGAGAAATTACTAAATTTCTTTTTTGTACTGTACTATGTTACATACTAGAGTGATTTTTTATTCGGTCATTCCGCTTGTTCACGGGCGCGGCAAAAAATCGCGCAAGCTCGGAACTACAACCTGGCCGGAAACGAACGTGATAATCATCGCATATTGCAGTGACGAGCAGGAAAAGACTGTGCGCACTGTAGTACAGTACATTAAGGAAAAATTCCCGGACGAAGGGATAAAGATTTTTGTGTTGCACGACAGGGGGTGAGTTTCCGGACAGAAAAAAAAGGGGCTGTCAAAAAAGTATAGTTCATAGTGTCATTCCGAACTTGATTCGGAATCTCTATGCTATATACGGTGTAGATGCTGAAACAAGTTCAGCATGACAATAATTATTAGACAGCCCTTTTTTTTATTTATACGGAATTATCACTGTGGTTTGAGTTCCTTCGCCTGGGGCTGAATTTATTGAAATTTCAGCGTGAATGGATTGTGCGCGGCGGTAAATGTTTTTAAGTCCGAAATGATTTTTCTTTTTGAGGGCGGATTTAACGGAAGTTCTGTAAGGGGGCGAAAATAAAAATATCCATAAAATAAATTTACAAAAAGAGGAAAGCCCTGATATCACCTCTTGTATACTCAGTTAAAATAGTTATAGAATTATTTTAAACAAAAAATCTTCGCTTTTTATTAAGTAAGTGATATTTCTGATAAACATTTTTCAACGGGCAAATATGCACGCACTAACAGTTTGAAATGATGATAATGAATATAATAAAATCGCGTGGGCAGAATTCACTGCAGGGCAATGAGAACCATAAAATAGGAAATTATTAAATGAGAATTGAAACAGAAAGACTCGTGATTCGAGATTTAGAAAGAAAAGATCAGGAACAATTATATAAGATAGTATGGCAAAAAAATGTTGTACGTTTTATGAGAGATTGGTCTGAAAATAGTCCGAATCCGGAATCTTTTAATGGGTATGTTGATTGGCATCAAACACAAAAAGATTCCATTGATGTATATGAATGTAAGAGATATGCAATTACACTTAAAAATGCAGATATACTTATTGGAACTGTAGGAATGGGATTTGAAGATACTATTCGTGAAGTAGAGATGGCTTATTTTCTAGATGAAGAATATCAAGGTTATGGATATGCAACCGAGGCATTGATGGCGTTGTTTGACTGGTGTATGGATGTATCCGATTTAGACTATATGGTACTTACAATTGACTGCGCAAATGATGCTTCTTGCAAAGTTGCAGAGCGAGCAGGTTTTGAGCTGTTTGAAAAAAGATATACAATAAATCATAAGCAGCCAAATATGGAAAGTGACTGCTATTATTACTACCGAAAATATAGAAGTAAAAAACTGTAAATTATAAAAAAGAAAATTAAATTTAAATAAGGTTTAAAATTTTAAAATAGAGAGCATTGCTATGAAAAAAAATTACATATATGCCGCAGTAACGGTACTCATCTGGTCGACAATGGCGGCAATCGTCAAGAAAATGCTGTACGACATTCCGAATTTAGAGGCGCTGGCAGTCAGCAGTGTTTTTGCTTTTTTGTTTCTGCTGGCTGTTAATCTAAAAAACGGCGCCATCAAAAAAATGAAAAAATACTCCGCAAAAGATTACGCGGTTATGAGCGGCTTGGGATTTCTCGGTCTGTTTTTGTATTCTGCGCTGTATTATTACGGACTTTCGCAATTAACTTCGCAGGAAGCGTGCATATTGAATTACCTCTGGCCGATTATGCTTGTTGTTTTTTCGTGCATAATTCTAAAGGAAAAACTGACATTTACAAAAGGAATTGCAATGCTCTGTTCCTTTGCCGGGATTATCATTCTTTCTTTAGGCAACGGAAGCCGCTCAACAGGAAATACTGCATTTGGAATTGCAAGCTGTATTATTGCGGCGGCCTGCTACGGATTGTTTTCGGTGCTGAATAAAAAAGCGGATTACAATCAGAATATTTCAATGATGATTACCTGGCTTGTCGTTGCAGTCTGCGCAATGGCATTTGGACTGCTTACAGAAAACTGGGTGCCGATAAAAGGAACACAGTGGCTTGGTATGCTGTGGCTTGGAATTGTCATTGATGCGGTGGCGTATCTTCTGTGGGCGCTCGCGTTAAAAGGCGCGGAAAATACTGCCAGAATAGCAAACCTTGCATACCTCACGCCGTTTCTGTCGCTGGTCGTGTCCGCGGTCTTTTTGAAAGAGGCGATAGAGTTGCGTGCGTTTGTGGCGCTTGTTTTTATTGTCGGCGGTATTTTATTGCAGGGTGCTTTGGACGGCAGGAGAGGGAAGAGGTAGGGAGTTTTTATATCGGGCGTTCCCCTCCATTTCATTCCGGGTCAGGCTGCTCCAGATTCCGCTTTCGCTCCATTGCCTTGCGGCAACGGCTCCGCCGTCTTTCGCATCCTTAACGCAAAAATACCTTACTCCTCATTTGAAAACCAGTCCTCCACTTTCAAAAACGACTTTTCCTTTGCTACTGCAAAATCAGAAACATTGTGAGTAACAAGAACCATTCCGTTTGCAATGGCAGTTGCGGCAATCTGTGTGTCACTTAAAGGAAGAGGCTTTCCCTTAGCATAGTTTGTTCCCAAAAGTTTTCCGCAGATGTCCGCCGCAAAGCCATCATAGGCAATAACTGGCAGACATTCCTTATAGTTTGCAAGACATTTTTCTATATATGATTTTCGTTTTCCGTCCGGCATTTTTGATACGCCGTATTCAAGTTCCTGCCAGGTAACGGCAGAAATTGCGCATAAATCTTTTCTCTGCTCGTAAAGGGAAATGACATTCTGGTCAGGACATTCCTTTGAAAACTCAGATACAATATTTGTGTCAAGAAGATAGACTTTGTTCACTGTTTTGCTCCTGTAAAAACATCGAAATTTGAAAATTCCTATTCCTCAAAAATTACGCGGTTTGGATCCGGGTATACTTTTTCCGGCAGGGGAATTCCCTCGTCGCTTAAAACATCAGCATATTCTTTTTTTAGTAAATTCAGTTTTTCGATTAAAGACGGCTTTGCTTCTTTTTTTTCATATTCCGCATAACTGATTATGACAGCCACAGGTTTGTCGTAGCGGGTAAGCTCTATAGGCTCGCCGCTTTCTGCAAGTTTGACAAGGCTGGAAAAATTATTCCTTGCATCATAGATTGAAGTTCTGCACATAAAGACCTCCCGACGGAAAGTAAAAATATAATTATTATTTTGTTATTGTAAACCTATAGTTAAATGATATATCATAAAATAATTATAGTCAAGATTTTAATTTGTTGGCTAG
>NZ_JBJETK010000032.1:0-19360 GCF_051883275.1 Treponema sp.
GATGAGCAGTTCAATCCAGAACATCGGAAGCCGCATAGACGAATTTAAGGTGTAGAAGTTTTTTGTGAATAAATTACGCAGCCTGGAGCTTTAAACTTTCTTTGCTGCGTAATTTTTTAGTTTAAACTTTTTTTACGCTGAGCGCACGCACGGCATTTAAAATCGCAAGAACCATCACACCGACATCGGCAAATATTGCAAACCACATATTGGCGATTCCGAATGCTCCAAGCGCAAGGCATGAGAATTTTATGCCGAGGGCAAAGAAAATATTCTGGTAGACAATCCCGACGCATTTTCTGGAAATTCTGACTGCCTTTGCAATTTTGAGCGGATTGTCGTCCATCAGCACAACATCCGCTGCTTCTATCGCCGCATCCGAGCCCATTGCGCCCATGGCAATTCCAATGTCTGCCCGTGCAAGAACCGGCGCATCGTTGATTCCGTCCCCGACAAATGCAAGCGTTTCTTTTTTGCTTTTCCGGGAAATGATTTTTTCAACTTCATTTACTTTATCCGCCGGCAAAAGCTCGCTGAAAACTTCATCAATTCCAAGGGCGGCGGCGGTTTCTTCTGCGATTTTTTTTGAGTCGCCCGTGAGCATTACTGTCCTGGAAATTCCAGACTTTCTTAATTCTCTGACTGCCTGTTTTGAAGTTTCCTTTTCGCTGTCGGAAATTATAATGTGGCCGGCATAAATTCCGTTGAGCGCAATGTGGACTGCCGTTCCCCTTTTGTGACATTCGGCATATTCAATTCCAAGCTTTTCCATGAGGCGGCTGTTTCCCACTGCCACGGTAATTTCGTCAACCTGCGCTGTAACACCGAGGCCGCCTGTTTCCTCAATGATTTTTACACGGTTTCTGTCAATGGGATTTTTGTATGCGGCCTGAAGGCTTTTGCTTATCGGGTGCGAAGAGGCACATTCTGCGAGCGCGGCGTACTCAAGGATTTTTTCTTCCGGGAGCGTGTTGTGATGAACTGCGGTGACTTCAAAAATTCCTTTTGTGAGTGTCCCTGTCTTGTCGAATACAATGATTTTTACTTTTGAGAGCGTTTCAAGATAATTCGAGCCTTTGATTAGAATTCCTTCGCGGCCGGCTCCACCTAGTCCTGCAAAAAAACTCAGGGGAATGCTTATCACCAGGGCGCACGGACAGCTTATCACAAGAAACAGGAGCGCGCGGTAAATCCATTCAGACCAGCACGGAGAATTTCCTGTGGCAAGGACGGCGGCAGGAGGAATCAATGCCAATGCCGCTGCGCAGAAAATAACGGCGGGTGTGTATATTCTTGCGAACTTTGAAATAAATTCCTCGGACTTTGATTTTTTTGAGCTGGCGTTTTCAACAAGCTCAAGAATTTTTGCGGCTGTGGATTCGCCGAATTCTTTTTGCGTTTTTATTTTGATAACGCTTGTCATGTTTATGCTTCCGCTCAGCACAGTTTCTCCCTCGCGCACGTTTCTTGGAAGGCTTTCTCCTGTAAGTGCCACTGTGTTTATGCAGGAAGCTCCGTTTACAACAATTCCGTCAATGGGAATTTTTTCTCCCGGCTGGACAACAATAATGCTTCCGGTTTTTATAGTTTCGGGCGATACACGCTTTAGAATTCCGTTTTCTTCGATGTTCGCATAGTCCGGGCGGATATCCATCAGCATGGCGATGTTCCGGCGGCTTTTTCCTACAGCGCAGCTCTGGAACAGTTCTCCTATCTGGTAGAAGAGCATTACCGCGACGGCTTCGTTGCAGTCGTCTATGGCTGAAATTCCGTGCGCCTTGTAAATCGCCAGTGCAAAAGCTCCAATGGTTGCGGTTGCCATAAGAAAATTTTCGTCAAAGATTCTGCGGTTCAGAATTCCTTTCCAAGCTTTTCGCAGAATGTCATAGCCTGCAATCAGATAGTCCAGCGTGTACAATATAAATTTTACGGGGATTTTTCCAAACGAAGAATAAAATCCGTCTATGCAGTCCAGGGCATTTATTATAAAAAAAATTCCTGCGCTTGCAATTATTCTGGCAAGAAGAGTTTTCTGTTTTTTTGTCATCTTTCCTCCAAAAAAATCTGAAAAGGATGTTAGAATTCAATATTGAAATCCGGCTCTATTTTTTTGCAGGCTTTTATGAGTTTTTTCATGACGGCGTTTTCATCCGCCTGCTGTGAAAATTCAACAGTCATTTTTTGTGTCATAAAATTGACCGAGGCATTTTCTATGCCTTCCATTTTTTTTGCGGTTTCTTCCATGAGATTTGCGCAGTTTGCACAGTCCACTTCGATTGCATATATTTTTTTCATAGCAGCTCCTGATAGATACTTTGCACAGCCCGGCGGAATGTGCAGTCTGTATTAACCAAACAATTAAGCGATTGTTTAATCTTTGTAAAAAGCATATAGTGAGAATCAGGAATTTTCAATAAATTTCGCAAAACAATTCCTTTTTTGGAAAAACAAATTTCTTTTTGGAGCATAGAAAATGAAAAAAGCGAATGGCGCCGGCGGATATTTCAACCTGAATTCAATAAAGGAAATTCTTTCTGACGAAAACATGGTGAGTGTTACGGCTGAATGTTTTGCCGCCTTGTCTGACAGCGCGCGCGTAAAAATTTTCATGCTGCTCTGCCACACAAAACTTTGCGTTGCGGACATTGCGGATTTTATGGAAATGACAGCGCCGGGCGTTTCCCATCATCTGAAAATTCTAAAGGAAACAGATCTGATTGAAAGCTACCGCGACGGCAAGGAAGTTTTTTATGCCGCTTCCCATTCCCAGATTAGCCGGACAATGCACGGGATTATTGAAAAACTTATGAAAATAAACTGCCCGGATTTTGAAAGCAAGCACGAAAAAATAAATGCCTCCGCCCAGTTCCGCAGTGACCAGATAAAAATCATAAGGCAGGTGCATGATTTTCTGTGCGAAAATATTTCAAGGCGGTTTACGATTGAAGACCTTTCAAAAAAATTCGGAATGAACACTACAACTCTAAAAACGGTTTTTAAGGATGTGTATGGAACTTCCCTTGCATTTCATATAAAGGAGCACCGCATGAAAAAAGCCGCGGAGCTTCTTGCAAAGACCGAGCTGTCTGTGAGCGAGATAGCTTCGGCCGTGGGGTACGAAAGCCAGGGAAAATTCAGCGCCACGTTCAAGGAGTTTTACAAAATGATTCCGACTGAATACAGGGAGCCTCTGCAAAAACATTAGAGCGGGCTTTTAGTAAAACCGGAATTTATTTTATCTCCTCGAATTTTTGCCGCATTGTGGGATTGTTTTTTACAAGCTTTTTTACAGTCAAATCTTCCAGCTTGCTGTTTGCAAGGCGGTAATTGTTTTCCGAGCCGAGCAGGTCTTCTTTCATTTTCTGGAGATTTGCAATCGCCTTGTCGATGTCTTCGATTGCGCTCATGAATTTTTTGCTTGCGAGGCTGTAGTTGCGGCTGAATCCGTCCTTGAATTTATTCAGATCCTCTTCAAACCGGGTGATGTCCATGTTCTGGTTTTGAATCAGCTTCAGCTCACGTTTTGCTTCCAGGGTATTCATGGCGGCATTGCGCAGGAAAGTTATCACGGGAATAAAAAACTGCGGCCTTATGACATACATTTTTGGATACTTGTACGAAACGTCGACAATGCCGGTGTTGTAATAATCGTTTTCTGTTTCGAGCATGGAAACAAGGACTGCGTACTCGCAGTTTTTTTCGGTGCGGTCTTTGTCAAGCTCTTTCAGGAAATCTTCATTCTTGTGCTTTGTGGCGGTTTCGTCAGCCTGGTTTTTCATTTCAAACATTATTGAAATAAATTCCACTCCGTCTGCGCTGGATTCTCTGAAAATAAAATCGCCCTTGCTCCCCGAAGCCTTTGACACCTTGTTGTCTTTTTCAAAATATGCGTTCTGAAATCCGAGGGCTCTGTTCTTGTTGAATTCCGTAAGGCAGAACTGCTCCAGGTCTTCTCCAATCTGCTTGGTTGATTCCTTTGCCTTGAAGTCCTTGTAGAATGCTATTTCTTCATCCTTTGCCTTTATCTGCGCCATGAACTGCTCTTTGATTGAAGCGACTTCATTCTTTGATTTTGTTTCAAGAATCTCAAGGCTGCTTTTGAGCTGAATGATTTCTTTTTCCTTGTCCTGAACGGCGGACTTGACGGCGATTTCAGAATCCTTTTTATCCGAATCAAGCCTGCCCTTAAGCACTGCGATTTCCTGCTCTTTTGCTGCGAGCGCGATTTTCAGCTCCGCCTGGGATTTTTCCCTTGCCGAAGAAAGCGCTGCTGAAATTTTTGTAAGCTCCTGTTCTTTTGAAGCGATTGCTATCTGCAAGTCTGATTTTGATTTCTGCTTTGCTCCCTCAAGCTCGGCTGCCAGTTTGGAAAGCCTGGATTCAAGCTCGGCGATTTCTCTGTCTTTTGCGTTTTGCGCCTGTGAAACTGCCAGCTTGATTTCAGAGTCTTTTTCCTTGTTCAGAGCGGCGGCTCTTTTTTCAAGCTCTTTTTCAAACTGCTCGTTGCGCACTTCATTTGCAATCGAATCGTAGGCGTTCTGCTCAAGCTGGATAATCTGTCCGCAGGAAGGGCACTTTATGTTCATGTTTGCTCCTTTTTGACGGCTTTATCCGCCGCCTTTTCTATTATTCTTTTCCTTTGTAAGCGATTGCATCAATCTGGAATTTAATTCCATCACGGATAAAATCTGATGTAAAAGCTTTTCTTGTTGGATATTTGCCTGGAAATCGGTTTTTAATTATATCAGACAGATAATTCAAATCCTGTATATCCTTGAAAAGGCAGTCCATTTTAACTACTGATTCCAAGCCCAGCCCTGCCATCTCAAGTCTTTTTTCAAGAACATCAATGGCGCCATGGATTTGATCCACAGTTGATTTTCCTTCGTTGCCCATACAGTATCCAACAAAAACATAGTCACCGGCTTCAATGATTGTTGAATCCGCCCAAAACTCATCTACTTCAATTCTCTTGATTTCATTTTTCATTTATTTCAATTCTCCTGAACAGGTCGCCGCCATTATATTGCATAGCAGGCGATTTTATCCATAGATTTTTAGAAACTTCTGAAAAAATCCTGCATTGTCATATTTCCCCGGGTTATGAAAATTTCCGGAGTTTTCACAATGTTTCTATTGACAGAATCAGAAACCTGAAGTATATTACTATCAATAGAAACGCTTCTTTTTATAGAAACAACATCAATTAATGAGGCCATGAGGGTAATTATGGAAAAACGAAACGACTCAATCTATAAATGTATTTCAAATTCAAGATACACGCCGTATCTTCTTGCAAAAAAAATCGGCGCAAAAGGAATTCTTGAATCTGCGAGTTTTCAAAAAGGGCGCGAACGCTATTCAATTTTAATGACGGAAGAAGCGTTTAAAATCGTTCAGGAAGGCGACGAAATTTATTTTGACGTCGAAGGCAAGACGATTCCGTTTGACGATGACGGGGTCGAAAGCCGCGATGCGCTCGGACACAAAAAGCCGTGCGATATTCTTGACGCGCTTTTGTATGTTGCAAGCCAGAACAAAACGCCTGAGGGCAATCTTTCTGAGATTCCGCTGCCTGCTTCGGGACTTGGATATTTGAGCTACGAGTTTGCAAAGCACTGCGACAATATTCGTTTTTTTGAGCAGAAGGACGAACTTAATATTCCCGAGAGCCTTTTTGTTGCAGGACACATTTACATTATTTTTAACCACTACACTGAGGAAATTCACATTTTCGGCTTGAATTACAACGAGCACCAGATTGACTTGAATGCCGCAATGGAACGGCTTTTAAAGCGAATGAACGATATGGATTTTTCGTATGTCGAAGAAGAAAACCAGACGTTCAATTATAAAATGATTACCGACCTTGAAAAATCAAAAGAAGAATACATCGAAAAAGTCAAGGTTTTGAAACGGCATATTGTAGCAGGCGACATTATACAGGCCGTTCCGTCGCGCCGTGTTCAGATTGAATGTGACGCAGACGCTCTTACAGTTTACGGAAAACTCAGAAAAGTAAATCCGTCGCCTTATCTTTTTTACATCAACTTCGGCGACTTCCAGTTTACAGGCGCATCTCCTGAAAGCCTTGTCCGTGTCCGACGTGGCAAAGCGACTATTCATCCGATTGCAGGAACGATTCACCGCGGTAAAAATGATGCGGAAGATGAAATGTTAAAAAATCAGCTTCTGTCAAATCCTAAAGAGCAGGCTGAACATTTAATGCTCGTTGACCTTGCAAGAAACGATTTGGGTCGTGTCTGCAAAAGCGGTTCTGTTACAGTTCCGCAGTATATGGAGTGCGAACTTTTCAGCCATGTAATTCATCTTGTAAGCAGTACGGAAGGAAATGTGCGTGACGACGTTCAGCCTATACAGGTTTTGCGCGCGGCTTTCCCGGCAGGAACTGTAAGCGGTGCTCCGAAAATCAGTGCAATGCAGATTTTGAGCGGACTTGAAAAAACAAAGCGCAGGTTTTATGCAGGAGCGGTCGGATACATTCAGACAAACGGCGATCTTGATTTTTGCATTGCAATCCGGTGTACGCTTAAAAAAGGCAATGTCTGGAATTTGCAGTCTGGCGGCGGAATTGTTTACGATTCAGACCCGGAGCGCGAGTTTACTGAAACATGCGAAAAGCTCGGTGCGTTAATCGATACGCTTACAAAGTAGTTTTTAATTTGGAGGAAATATGATTTTAGTTATAGATAATTACGATTCTTTTACGTTCAATGTAATTCAGATTTTACAGACAGTGACTGATAAAGAAATAAAAGTTGTCCGCAATGACGAGTTCACTGTGGAACAGCTTGCTTCGATGAATCCTGAATATCTGATTGTTTCGCCGGGGCCGGGTTCTCCGTATCAGGCTGGAATCTGCGAAGAGGCGATAAAATATTTTGCAGGAAAAATTCCGATTCTTGGAATCTGTCTTGGTCATCAGGCAATCTGCGAGGCGTTCGGGGCGCGTATCGTTCAGGCTAAATTCATCAAGCATGGAATCGTTGAAGAAATAAAACTTGACGGCAAAGGTTTGTTCCGTTCAATCGGAAAATCTGCAAAGTTTACAAGATACCACAGCCTTGTTGCAGACGAGCAGACTTTGAGCCCTGACTTTGAAGTTACCGCGCGCGCCGCTGACGGAGATATAATGGGAGTGCGCCACAAAACTCTTGCAATCGAGGGAATTCAGTTTCACCCTGAAAGCATCGCAAGTGAAGCAGGAAAAGAACTTCTTTCTTCGTTCATAAATTACCGCCGCGAAAATCTGAACGTTGCAGAATATTTAAATCAGCTCATTGCAAAAAAAGATTTGACGGAAGAACAGGCCGCTTTCTTTATGGAAAACGTAACAGACGGCTCAATGGACGAACGCGCAATGTCCGGCATCCTTGTTGCAATGGCGGCAAAAGGCCCGAGCGTGAGCGAAATGATTGGCTGTGCAAAAGCGCTTCTTAAAAAGAAAAAAGACCTTCCGCTTGAAAAAAACGGAATTGCAGAAATCGTCGGAACTGGCGGTGACGGAAAAGGAAGCTTTAACATTTCTTCGATGTCGGCTCTTGTTGCGGCAAGCTGCGGTCAGAAAATTGCAAAGCACGGGAACAGGGCAGTGTCGTCAAAATCGGGCGCGGCAGATTTCTTTGAAAATCTCGGAATAAACATTATGGCAAAACCGGAGCAGACTGCTGAACTGATTAAAAAAACAAATTTTGGTTTTTTGATGGCGCAGGTCTATCACTCGGCAATGCGCTTTGCCGCTCCCGTAAGAAAAGTTCTCGGCGTAAAAACGATTATGAATATTTTAGGCCCGCTTTTAAATCCTGCAAATGCTGAATACGAAGTTCTCGGCGTTTACAGTCCGGCTCTGCTCAAGGATTATGCAAAGGCGGCGAAAGCGCTCGGTGCAAAACGTGTAATGGTTGTCTGCTCGCGCGACGGCTACGATGAAATAAGTCCGCTTGTTCCAACTGACGTTTATCAGATTGACGAAAACGGAAATGAAAATCAGTATGTCATAAAGCCTGAAAACTTCGGAATCACAGGCTGCAACGAAGACGAGCTTATGGGCGGAAGCGGAAAAGAAAACGCAGAACTCGCACTCGAAGTTTTAAATGGCGGCGGAAGAAAAACAATCAAAGCCGCTGTCGGATTGAACACCGCCGCAGTTTTGTATTTGAGCGGAAAAGCACGTACGTTAAAAGACGGCTACGACATGGCAATTTCTGCAATCGACTCAGGCAAGGCACTTGAAAAACTTCGAGAAATTCAAAAAGTATCAGGCGAGTTGTAATTTTTATGGCAAAAGATATTTTAAAAGAAATTGTAGAACGGCGCACAGAGGACATAAAAAATCTCGGAATAAATTTCGGTTTTGACATTCCTGAAAAACGTCTGCGTAAAGTTCATCCTTTTATACAGGAAAAAGGCGTAATTCTTGAAGTGAAGCGTGCCTCTCCGAGCAAGGGTGACATTTCGCCTGAACTTGATTCATATAAAACGGCGATGACTTATGCACAGGCAGGGGCGAGGGCAATCAGCTGTCTGACTGAAAAAAATTATTTCAAGGGAACGCTTCAGGATTTGATGAATGTCTGCCGTGCCGCTGATGATTTTGAAAAGGAAACGGGAAAAAATCCGCCTGCGGTTTTGCGCAAAGATTTTTTGACTTGCGTTGAAGATGTCGAAGTTTCTTACAGGGCAGGCGCAGATGCCGTTTTGCTGATTGCAAGAATTTTGAGTTCAGATCAGATTTTGCAGATGGCGAAAAAGGCAGAAGAACTCGGACTTTCTGTTTTAATCGAAGTCCGCCAGAATGAAGATCTGGAAAAACTTTCTGTCGTAATGCAGAATGTCAGCTACAAAAATATTTTGTGCGGAGTGAACAGCCGCGATTTAAAAGATTTTACAATCGATATGCTCATTCCTGCAAAAATGTTTTCAAAAATCAAAAAGATTTCACCTGATGCGAGAATCACTTTTGAAAGCGGAATCCTCTCTGCAAGGAGCGCGGCATTTGCGGCAGATATGGGCTTTAACGCAATTCTTCTTGGAGAAGCCGCCGCACGAAATCCCGACAAAGCAAAAGAGTTTACGGCGGCGTTTGAAAAGTCTGCTCAAAATTCTGAAACGAACAAAAACGGCGCGATGTGGATTGAATATGCCGGCCGCGATGTGTGCGAAAAAAAGCCTTTTGTAAAAATCTGCGGAATTACAAATATCGACGATGCACTCTGTGCGGTAAAAAACGGCGCTGATTTTCTGGGTTTTATTTTCTGGAATAAATCAAAGCGGAATGTCGGAAAAGAAAATGTTTTAAAAATCCGTCAGTCGCTTGAAGAAAATTTCAAAAATGGCAGAATAGAAAAAATGCCGAAACTTGTCGGTGTGATTGTCGGCCTTGACAGTGAAGAAACAGAGGAAGCACTTTCGCTTGTAAACGAAAATGTCCTTGATATTATTCAAGTTCATACTTTTGAAACGGCGGTAAAATTCTGTGCGGACGAGCGGTTTAAAAACATTCCGCATTATTGCGCCGTAAATATTTCTTGTCAGGACGACATTCAAAAACTTGACGAACTCAACAGGCTTGGCGAGCCGCGAATTCTTGTTGACGCACAATCGCAAAATCAGATTGGCGGAACAGGAAAACAGATTGACACGGAAATTCTTTTGCAGATTGCAAAAAAATATAAGCTCTGGATTGCAGGCGGAATAAGCAGTCAGAATGTGGGCGAACTTATAAAAACTTTTAATCCTGAATTAATCGACATAAGTTCGAGCCTTGAAGAACAGCCGGGCATAAAGAGCCATAAAAAAATCGGAGAACTTTTTGCAGTTATAAAATAAAATGCAAATTAATTTTTTATAAAACTTTTATAAAATCGAGGAACTATGACACATTCAGAAAATGGATTTTTTAATGAATTCGGCGGAAAGTATGTCGCAGAAGTTTTGCGCCGTCCGCTTGACGAACTTGAAGTTGCGTTTAAAGAAGCGATGGCAGACAGCAGTTTTGTCAGCGAACTTGAAACAATTCAGCGTGATTATATAGGCCGTGAAACTCCGCTTTTGTATGCAAAGACGGCAACAGAAATTCTTGGCGGTGCACAGATTTACATAAAACTTGAAGGACTTGCAAATACAGGCGCGCACAAAATAAACAATGCGATAGGGCAGTGCCTACTTGCAAAGCGAATGGGAAAAAAACGCATAATCGCAGAAACAGGCGCAGGACAGCATGGAGTTGCAACGGCGGCGGCATGTGCAAAACTCGGACTTGACTGCACGGTTTATATGGGCGAAGTCGACGTGCGCCGTCAGCAGCCGAACGTTGCCGCAATGGAAATGTACGGTGCAAAAGTTCACCCTGTAACAAGCGGAAGCCGGACTTTAAAAGATGCCGTAAACGAAGCAATGCGCGACTGGGCGGCAAATCCCGACACTACGCATTATGTTTTGGGAAGCGCGTTAGGCCCAGCCCCTTTCCCTGACATCGTGCGTGAATTCCAGAGCGTAATCGGAAAAGAAGTAAAACGGCAGGCACAGGAGCGAAACCTTGATGTCGAAGCGCTGATTGCGTGCGTTGGCGGCGGTTCAAATTCAATCGGATTTTTTGCGCCGTTCATTGACGAACAGAAACCGCGCCTCATCGGAGTAGAAGCCGGCGGAATCGGGCCGGGCGTAGGTGAGAATGCAAGCCGAATGACAGGAAACGCAAGCCGCGACGGAATCTTGCAGGGATATAAATCGCGCTTTCTGCTTGACGAGGACGGACAGGCGCTTCCGACACGTTCAATTTCTGCAGGACTTGACTACTGCGGAATCGGGCCTCAGCTTGCTTCACTCGGAAAATCAGGCAGAATCGAATTTACATCAGCACTCGATGACGAAGCATTGAACGCCGTAAAATTTTTCGCAAAAAACGAAGGCGTCCTGTTTGCAATGGAAAGCGCGCATGCCGGAGCAGAAGCAATCAAACTCGCGCCGACACTTCCAAAAGACAAGGCAATCATCGTAAATATGAGCGGACGCGGTGACAAAGACATTTTCATCACGTGCCCGGTTTTCCGCCCTGCCGAATGGAAAGAATTTTTAATTTCAGAACTTGAACGCCTGAACGATTCAAAAGACATTCACGAAGCAGAACTTATGCGAAAGTAAAAATTTTTTTGAATGAAATTTAATGGAGTGTAAGATAAAAACCACTGAAATTGCGCGGCTTTTATCTTACCTAAAGTTTGCGTTGCAAACTTTCTTATAAATTGCTGTTCCTCATTGCATTACGGAACAGCATAAAAAGTCAAATCGGAAATTGATATTTCCTCATTGACTTTTTATGGGAGTAGAATAATGGACAAAAAAATAAAATTGATGAGCCACCTTGTAGCAGGCTACCCGACAGACGAACTTGCATTTACAGCCGCAAAGGCACTTGTTGACGGAGGAGCGGACATTCTTGAAGTTCAGCTTCCGTTCAGCGACCCGAGCGCAGACGGCCCTGTAATTCAAAGTGCCTGCACAAAAGTTTTAAGCCGCGGCTACAAAACAAAAGACGGACTTGCGTTCATAGAAAAACTGCACAAAAATTTCCCGGACGTAAAAATCTACATAATGAGTTACGGCTCCCTCATTTACACACCGGGCATAAGTGAATTCTGCAAAAAGGCAGCGAGTGCCGGTGTAACAGGAATGATTATCCCAGACCTTCCGTTTGACTTTGACGAAGGACTTACAAAAGCCTGCAACGAAAACGGCATGATAAATATCCCGGTTGCCGCACCGAGTATGAGCCGCGAGCGCCTTCTAAAAATGGCAAATGCAGGATTTCCGTACATTTACGCAGCCCTCAGAACAGGCATCACAGGCACAGATACAAAAATTGACACCGGCACGCTGGAATTCTTAAAATCAGTTTCAAGCGGCGGAAGCAAAATCTACGGCGGTTTTGGCATCTCCACAGGCGAACAGTCAAAAGCCCTTTGCGATTACGTTGAAGGCGTCGTTGCCGGCAGCGTATTCGTCCGCCTCATCACAGAAAACCAGACCGACCGCGAAAAACTCTACGAAGCAGTAAAATCAAAAGCGCAGGAACTTACAGGTCAAAAATAACCCCACCGCCGGTCTTACAAATCAGACCGGCAATTTTTTTATTTCATTTGGTTCTTAAAATTTCTGTAAAAAAGTGGTATATTTATAAAAGGCAGATGAAGAAACAAAAGAATTAACTGTTTTTGTTTTTTCTCTACCCGAACTCACAACGCAAGCAGGTATGTAGCGTTGTGGCATTGTTACTCAAATCACTGCACTTGAAGAAAAAATCACACAGTCAAAACGCATTATGTCAGACTGTCCGCACAAAAAAACAAATCGCCCTGAACAAGTGGCTCAGATAGTAAATTAAAAACTTGGAGAACTGCCAATGCAGGAAAATAATACAAGCCTTATAATGTACACCACGGAAGACGGCGTTACAAAAATTCAGGCGACATTTAACAATGACACCGTCTGGCTTTCAATAGACCAGATGGCGGAACTTTTCCAGAGGGATAAGTCTACAATTTCACGCCATATAAAGAATGTGTTTGAAGAAGGGGAACTGGACTCAAATCGAACTGTTGCAAATTTTGCAACAGTTCAAAATGAAGGCGGACGGCAGGTTGAACGCAATATCGAATATTACAACCTCGATGTAATAATCTCTGTCGGCTACCGCGTAAAATCCCTGCGCGGAACTCAATTCAGAATTTGGGCAATGCAGGTTCTAAAAGAATATATGCAGAAAGGTTTTGCCCTTGACGACAACCGCTTAAAGGAACTTGGCGGCGGAAACTACTTTGACGAACTTTTGGCGCGGATTCGGGATATTCGCTCAAGTGAAAAAGTTTTCTGGCGGAAAGTCCTTGATATTTATGCAACAAGCATTGACTATAATCCTAGTGCGGAAAGTTCGATTGCATTTTTTAAGCAGGTGCAGAATAAAATGCACTGGGCGGCTCACAAGCATACGGCGGCGGAAATAATTTTTCAGCGTGCGGACAGTGAAAAACAGAATATGGGGCTTACTTCCTGGTCTGGAAAAGAAATAAAGAAAACTGACGTTGAAGTTGCAAAAAACTATCTTACCGACTCGGAACTGGATGCCCTGAACAAAATCGTTACCGCATATCTGGACGTTGCCGAAGTCCGCGCATTAAATCACGAGCCGATGTATATGAAAGACTGGCTTGAAACAATAGACGACTATTTAAAGATGACCCGCCGGGAAATACTTTCTACAGCCGGGCGCGTATCACATCAAGACGCTCTGGACAAGGCTCACGAGGAATACAAAAAATTCAAAGCCAAAGAAAAAGATACGCTTTCACTTGTGGAAAAGCACTTTTTGGAAAGCATCGGCGAACTTAATAAAATTGCAGAAAAATAATGGGTGGATTTTTTTTTGTTACGAGGGTTTATTTGACGGATACTATCATACATAGTTAGCTAATAATTAAACTGAGATATGTATGTGATTAGCAACACTGTTTACGGACATAGCCAATAAAAAAAGGCTGTCTAAAAAGCCATAGTGTCATTATACTGTCATTCCGAATTTATTTCGGAATCTATGCAGTGGATACAGCACAGATGCTGAAACGAGTTCAGCATGACAGGTTTCAGTTGCATAGCAATGCTTTTTGGAAAGTCGCATAGCAGTTTTTAGGGGCTGTCTAAAAACCCATAGTGTCATTATACTGTCATTCCGAATTTATTTCGGAATCTTTGTGCGGATACAGCACAGATGCTGAAACGAGTTCAGCATGACAGGTTTTAGTTGCATGACGATGGTTTTTAGAGAACCGCATAACAAGTTTTTAGTTGCATAGCAATGTTTTTTGGAAAGTCCGTGACAGATTTTTTTAGGGGCTGTCTAAAAAGCCATAGTGTCATTCCACTGTCATTCCGAATTTATTTCGGAATCTTTGCAGCGGATACAGCATAGATGCTGAAACGAGTTCAGCATGACAGTTTTTTAGTTGCATGACGATGCTTTTTATACAACCGCATAACAAGTTTTTTGTTGCATGGCAATGTTTTTTGGAAAGCCCATGACAGGTTTTTAGACAGCCGGATTTTTTACATCACATCAGTTACATTTTTGAAAAGGAAACTGATTCAATTTCTTTTTTTAGTTCTGTGCTTGGCGTGAACAGAATTCTCTTTGTTGTAATGCCTGACGAATCAACGCTGTCAGCATTTTCAAATCCCTTTGACGAAAAGGAAAGTTTTACACGTCCGAAGTTTCCCAGCTGGATTTTGAATCCGTTTTTAAGGTACATCGGAAGCTTCCGCACAAGTGATGTCAGAACAGCCTCAACATCGGTTACGTTCAATGTACAGGCATCTGAAATGTCCTTTGCCAGATCCATTATTGTCAGTTCTTCCATATACTGTGGGCAGCGTAAAATTTTGATTCATCATTGTTAAGAGGATTCATCCGTTTTATAATTCTGTATTTCATTGAGTTTTTCCTTGCAATTCTTTAAGGCGATTGCAGCCTGCTCAAGGTGTTTTGCTTTTATTTGCAGTTCCTTGCATTTGTTTTTTTTGTTCCATAGGGAACGGATTTTCAAAAGTCTTGCGGGTTTCTAAAAGAAACTCGTCAGCAGGCACCGGCCAACGGCCAGCGCAAAGCTTCTTTTGATAACTTGAAAAGAAACGGAAAAACTGTTACTCTTTTATAAGTATTAGGGCAGCGGATTTCCGTTTGTCTTGACGGGCTTTTTAATCACTGGTACTGATTAGAAAGCTTTTTTTTTCAGTCATTTCATTTTTTTGCCTCCCTGCGTTTTATGCATCTGATTCCCGATTCAAGATGGCTTCAATCTGCTCTTTGTCCTTGTCGCTGATTTTTCCCATCGCTTTGGCAAGTGCGACTATTCCGATTACCGCGGTTGCGGTGAGGGCTGTTCCTGCCAGGATTGCGCCCCAGTTTATGCCGTCGCTGTTTTTGCTCTGTGCGGTCTTGCCATCAGAACCTTCTTTTCCCAAAAGATAGTCCGGAGTTGTTTCCAGAGTTTCCGCTATTTTCTGCAATGTCTGATCACTTGGAGTCCGTCCGTTTGCGCCGTCAGACATCCACCGGCTTACCGTTACCTCGCTTACATCGAGTTTTTCGGCAAGCTTACGCTGTGTCATTCCCTTTGCTTTCAGGAGTGCTTCCACCCTGTTTTTGAAATTTGCATCCATTCTCTGCCTCCGTCTTAACCTTTTGTTCTCTCTGTATGTTTATACTTTACATATTATTAACCGAATTGTCAAGTAAAATGTTTATTTTTACAGTAAATTTTAACAAAAACCTTTAAAAATGGTTAAAATATTGGTTAAACGGTAAAGTCCGGCGGATGTTCCAAAAACATACGATGTTTTGGCAAAAAACACGCCGTGTTTTAAAAAATTCACGCAGAGAATTTAAAAAAGTACGCCGTGTTTTTGGTGAAAACTCGGCGTGTTTTTTGAAAAGTATGGTGTCCGCTCCAGCTCAAGAACGCTTAGACTTGCGCGCCATTTTCTAGAGCATATTTCCAGTGATGTAGAAACGATAAACCTTGCATAAAAAAGAATTTCTGCTTTAAGGCGGAAAACCTTGATGTTGACGGCGCAGATACGGACTCTCTTTTAAAAGCGGCGGAAGAAGAAATAAATTGCTTTTTTGCTCGGTAATTTTTTATAATCACGACTATAGCAAGTACGTGTGGTCATGACAGATTGAACGCTCCCCTTAATTTTTTTGCAAAAAAAAGGTATATTGATTATTACTCAGGAGAAAAAAAATGACAAAAAATACCGTACAATCTGTAGAACCAAACATCGCTGACCTTGTGAACGGCTGGCTTAAATCATATAAAATTGACTATAAACTGGAACAGGAAAATCTTAACGCTTCTATTGACAAGGCTTTGGACGAATACAAATCAAAGCAGGGCGGAACAGGCGGAAATCGGCCAGACTGCAAATTGCTTGCTTATGACTCTTATGGTACGGCTTACCCTGTACTTATTGAATACAAAGGTTACAAAGATAGGCTTGTAAAACTCGATGAAAACGGCAATGTAGCAATCAAAACATCTGACAACAAAAATGATTACAAGAACATAAATTCTTATGCCGTCAATGGTGCCGTTCATTATGCAAACGCACTTTTGCATTATACGGATTATGAAGACATCATTTCTATCGGCGTTACAGGCTGGAAAGACGAAAGCGGAAAATTACAGCACGAAATCGGTGTTTATTATGTTTCCGGCAAAAACTATGGTTATGGTCAGGAAGTTGCAAAATACACAGATTTATCTTTTTTAAAAAAAGAAAACTTCGATTCATTTGTTGAAAAAGTAAAATCTCTTAATTTAACCGAAGAAGAAAAAAATAAGAGTATCGAAAAGCGTGAACAGGAAATTTCTTCAAGCCTTGTGAAGCTCAATAACGACATTTACAAGAACGAAAGCGGACTTGGGGAATCTGCCCGCATATATCTTGTTGCCGCTTCAATTATCGCAAACCTCGGTATAAAAGGCGAAAATCCTGTAAAACCGCTTGAAAAGTCTGACTTGAAGTCTTCTGCAGAAAAAGGCGAGCGTGACGGTGACATAATGCTCCGCAAAATCAACACTTTCTTGACTGCAAAAAATGTTCCGGAAGACAAAAAGAATCTTATCATTCAGACTTTTTCAGAAGGGCTTTTGACAAACGAAAACATCAACAAACCAATAAACGGCGAGAGCCAGTTAAAAAGAGTTTTTTCAAAGGTTATAGATGATTTGGGATTATATTACAAAATCGGTTTGACCACAGATTTTACAGGCCGGCTCTTCAATGAAATGTACAACTGGTTGGGCTTTACGCAGGATAAACTTAACGATGTTGTTTTGACTCCAAGTTATGTGGCAACTTTTTTGGCTCGGCTTGCCAGAGTAAACAAAGACAGCTATGTCTGGGATTTTGCTACAGGTTCAGCAGGTCTTTTGGTTGCAGCAATGAATATTATGATTGACGATGCAAAAGCGAATATAAAAAGTCCTGATGAATTCAAGAAAAAAGAAGCGTTCATAAAGGCAAATCAGCTTTTGGGTTTGGAAATCTTGCCGCAAGTTTATATGCTTGCAATCCTCAATATGATTTTGATGGGCGACGGAAGCAGCAACATTTTAAATAAAAACTCCCTAACCGATTTTAACGGAAATTACGGTTTTGTGCGGACAACAGAAAAATTTCCGGCAACTGCATTCGTACTGAATCCGCCGTATTCTGCAAGCGGTAACGGTATGGTCTTTGTTGAAAAGGCTCTTTCGATGATGGAAAAAGGTTATGCGGCAATCATTATTCAAAACAGTGCAGGAAGTGGAAAAGCTGTTGAATACAACAAAAAAATTCTGAAACATTCTACGCTTCTTGCAAGCATAAAAATGCCGATAGACCTTTTTGTCGGAAAATCAAGCGTTCAGACGAATGTTTATGTTTTCCGCGTTGGTGAAGCACACCAGAAAGATGAAATCGTAAGGTTCATTGATTTTTCTAATGACGGTTACACAAGAACTAACCGCAAAAAAGCGAGCATTAACCTCCGCGACACAGACAACGCAAAAGGACGATACGAAGAAGTTGTAAACCTGGTGCGATTCGGTAAAAGCAAACTTAAGATTTTTACAGAGAAAGAGTATTATGAAAGTACGATTGACCCGGAAAACGGAGCAGACTGGAACCAGAGCGCACCGGTAGACACAAAACCGACTTTGCAGGATTTTAAGAAGACCGTTGCAGATTATCTTGCGTGGGAAGTTTCCAACCTTTTAAAAAATCAGGTGGTTGTTGACCAAGATCGAAGCGACGGAGAAAGTATGCCGGAGGCAACTCGCCTGGGAAAATAGATGCCCCGCTTGGCGAAAAGTTGCAGGCGGTCAAGTGGGGTGAATTCAGGCTTGGTGATTTGTTTGAGAAAATAAAAGTAAACTCTCTTAAGTATAAGACTAATGATTTGCCAAGTATTGCAAATAAAGAGTGTGATTTACCTGCCTTGACGGCAGGAATTCAAAATCAAGGCTTGAATAATTATGTTCCGAGAGAAAATGCAACCATTCTTAAGAATGTAATTTCTATTTCTGCAAATGGAGCTAACACAGGTGCAACATTTTTTCAAAGCAAAGAGTTTACTGTATTACAAGATGCTTATGCTATTGATTGGATTTATTCTTCAGATAGTTTAACTGAAAATCAATATTTGTTTCTTGTTGGTGCTATTACAAAAACAATCTATGGAAATTATGAATGGACAAATAAGGCTGGCTGGGAACGAATTAAAAACGATTATATTACTCTTCCTGTCACATCAACAGGTGAAATAGACTTTGATTTTATGGAGTCGTTTATACGCGAACTCGAAGAGGAGCGTATACGCGAACTCGAAGAGGAGCGTATACGCGAACTAGCCGCTTACCTTACGGTAAGCGGCCTTGCCGACGCTACGCTTACGGCAAACGAAGAAGCTTCGCTTCTTCAATTTAAGGATTTAGAATGGCAGGAATTTAATGTTGAATCATTGTTCGGAAAATCTACTCGAGGAAAGCGACTTAAAAGTGATGACCGAATAGAAGGCTACTTACCATTTGTAACGGCAGGTGAAGCGGATGAGGGAATCTCTGCATTTATCAGTAATAAAGTTGAAGTGTTTTCAAAAAATACGACAACAATAGATATGTTTGGTTCTGCGAAGTACCGCAATTATAATTATGGAGCAGATGACCATGTTGCTGTAGTTCATACTGAAAATCTCCCGAAATATGCCGCTGTTTTCGTTACGACGGCATGTCACAAATCAGCACATAATGGTCAATTCAATTATGGACATAATTTTTATGCAAAAGATGCTGATGAACTGTATATTTATCTTCCTGTAAAAGACGGCAAACCCGATTACGAAGCAATGGAAACTTTCATCTCCGCCGTACAGAAACTTGTAATAAAAGATGTCGTAAAATATGCAGATGAAAGAATTGCAGCAACAAAGGACACGGTATATAAAATTCCAGAGGCTTATGGTAAAATGAAAGTTGCAGAATCAGAACCATCGTGCGGAAAATGAATTTGAAGCAATATTTGAACTTGTAAGAATTATTTACAAGTTCAAACTGATATTTATTGCGCAAGGGTATGGAGCACCGCCGCAGGCGTTCCGAAACGAAGTGCAGGAATGAGCGTTAGCGAAGTGCGGAACACCCGACCCGAAGCGAGCCTGTTTGCAAAGCAAACTGCGTGAGCGTAGGGATGCGCCCAAGAAATCGTGAGATTATGCGAATTTTCAAGGATGTTGATTTAGTTGAGC
>NZ_JBJETK010000033.1:0-18603 GCF_051883275.1 Treponema sp.
TCAGAGTACCACATTTCAGATATTTATATCATGACATCTTGTTTCGGAATCTATGTCCTGCCCCAATGCAGATGCTGAAACGAGTTCAGCATGACATAGGCACAGTGTACGGCATGACTTAGGGGGCTGTCATGCTGTGTTTTACACTGTCATTCCGAACTTGTTTCGGAATCTGTGTTCTGTCCCAATGCAGATGCTGAAACGAGTTCAGCATGACGTGGGGGGGGCTGTGCACGGCATGACATAGGCACTTGTGCGGCATGGCTATGGAATTCTGTATTCAAAATATTTCACCCTGCCATGCTCCACGGCTTCCTTTATCTGCCGCTCGCGTGCAGAAAGCTTGCTCTGGGCGGTCTTTACTTCTATAAAATAAATTTCATTTATAGAGCCGCCCTCCGCGCTTCCGGGGAACGCCACAAAATCAACGGGCTTTCCTATAAACCGGGCATCTCCCGGATTGCAGGGAAACCCGGGCAGGAACGGCGCAAGCTGCTCGCTGAACTGTCCGCCCAGAACCGCGCGGCTTCTGTTCACAGCATCCCTGCGCTGTCTCTTTATTTCCGCCGCTGATTTCAGCTTCTGCACAAAGCACCCGAACACAAAGCCTGCAAAAAGCGCAAGGGCTATAAAAAAGGCGGAGCTGGATATTCCGCTGAAAAGATTCTGCACTGTTGAATTTTCCATGATTCAATTTTATCATATCACTATGAAAAGAAAAATCTTTCTATCCGCATTTTTGATTTATTTTGCCGCCGCTTTTTCCCGGGCAGAACAGGGGCAGGCGGTGCAGTTCAGATTCAAGTACCAGAAAGGGGACCTCTACAGGATTCTTTCAACAGTCGACGAGGACATCTACGTGAACCGGCGCAAAAGCCACCACTCGATAATTGTAAACAGGGTTTCCGCGGAAGTTACAGACGTTACGGATGACGGGCAGGGAATCCACAGCTGCATTTTTATGACAACTGAAAATTCCACAGGAACTTACAGCGGCTCGCACTTCACATACGGAGAGGATTACAAAAGCGTTTTCAAAAGAAGCCGGAACGGAACATATACAATCAGTGACATCTATTTTATGCCCACAGTGCGCGATGTGCCTGTTTTTCCTGACAGGGAAATTCTTCCGGGGGAAACATGGACTGCAAAGGGGCACGAGGCGCACGACCTCAGAAAGACATTCGGACTTGAAAAGCCCTACAAGGTGCCGTTCAATGCAGAATACACATACGAAGGCAGGGACGAATCGACCGGGCTTGACAGAATAAAGGTGCGCTATTCGCTGTACATGGAAACGCCTTCTTTGCCGCAGAATATCTACGATGACTATCCTGTTGTAACGCAGGGCTTCAGCGATGAGGTGATTTTCTGGGACAACAACAAGGGCGCCATTGACCATTACACGGAGAATTTCAGGATTTTCATAGAAACGGCGGCGGGGAATCTATACGAATTCACGGGAACTGCGCACGCGGAAGTCACTGAATTTCTAAGGACAAACACAGAGGAAAACATATCTTCGGTGCAGAAGAAAATCAACGATCTTGGGCTGGAGAATGTCACTGTAAAGCCGGACGAAAAGGGGCTTACGATTGCCATTGAAAACATTCAGTTTGAGCCGGACAGCGCGGTGCTTCTGGAAAGCGAAAAGCTTAAAATCAGGCAGATTTCAAAGATACTTCAGGAATGGCCTGACAACGACATTCTTGTTACAGGACACACCGCTCTGGCAGGAACAGAAAAAATGCGCAGAAAGCTGAGCGAAGACCGGGCGGCGGCAGTGGCGGAATATCTTATAAGCCTGAATGTAAGGGACAGGTTCCACATTTTCACACAGGGATTCGGGGCGGAGCGGCCGGTGGCAAGCAACAGCACAGAGGAAGGCAAATCCAAAAACCGCCGTGTGGAAATAACAATCATGGACAAGTAGCATTTTGAATGTCTGTTGACCAATGCCGCTTTTCTAATTAGACTTACAGGAATCATGGACTTTGGCTTTATTCATCAAGTGATTCCGCTGTACAGGGAAGCCGCGCTGCTGACTATAAAGGCCGGAGCTGCGGGTGTTATTCTTTCGGCGGCGCTGGGGCTTTTTTGCGCCATAATACGCTACTGGAAAATTCCCGCCGCAAAGGAAATCGCAAAGGCATACACGGAGCTTTCGAGGAACACGCCTCTGCTTATCCAGCTTTTTTTTCTTTATTTCGCTTTTCCAAAAATGGGGATAAAGCTTTCATCCTGGCAGTGCGGTGTAATCGGGCTGACTTTTCTGGGAGGAAGCTACATGGCTGAAACTTTCAGAAGCGCGCTTGAAACGGTCGGAAGAACACAGGTTGAATCCGGAAGGTGTATCGGGCTTTCTGAATTTCAGATTGTGCGCTTTATTATTCTTCCGCAGGCATTCTCGGTTTCAGTTCCCGGAATATGCGCGAATACAATGTTTCTTATAAAGGAAACTTCCATGTTCAGCGCGGTCGCACTGGCGGATCTGATGTATGTTGCAAAGGATTTAATCGGCTTGTATTACAAGACAGAGGAGGCTCTTTTTCTTCTTGTGATTTCATATTTTATTCTGCTTTTGCCAATAACACTTTTAAGCTCATTCGCAGAAAGGAAGCTCCGCTATGCGCAGTTCGGAAATGCTTGATTCAGTTTTCAATTCTTTTAGTGTGATTTTTATGGGGAAAAATTTTCTGCGGCTGCTTCAGGGGCTGCTTGTCACTGTTGAAATCGCGGCGGCGGCGGTTGCACTTTCGATTGTGCTGGGGCTTCTGCTGGGCGCGCTCATGACTATAAAAATAAAGCCGCTGCAAGTAATCTGCAAAATATATCTGGAATTCATGCGCATAATGCCACAGCTTGTGCTGCTTTTTCTGGCCTACTTCGGACTTACCCGGGCATTCGCGGTTTCCATCAGCGGAGAAGCGGCGTCTATTCTTGTTTTTACGCTGTGGGGAACCGCCGAAATGGGCGACCTTGTCCGCGGCGCGCTTGAAAGCATTCCCCGGCACCAGTACGAAAGCGCAAAGGCACTCGGGCTGACTGAAAACCAGACTTACATTTATGTCATTATTCCCCAGACTGTGCGCAGGCTGATTCCGCTTGCAATGAATTTAATCACGCGAATGATAAAGACGACTTCCATTGTTGTTTTTGTGGGCGTAATCGAAGTTGTAAAAATCGGGCAGCAGATAATAGATGCGAACCGCCTTACAGTTCCTTCCGCCGCAATCGCTGTGTACGCCGTTATATTTTTTATGTACTTTATAGTGTGCTGGCCGCTTTCAATTCTTGCAGGAAAGCTTGAAGCCCGCCAGAAAGAAAACTAAATCCACGGAGAAAAAAATGTCTTTGCTTGAAATAAAAAATCTAAAAAAGGAATTCCCGAAAGTCGGAGGAATTCTAAACGGTGTTTCCCTTGAAATTGAAAAGGGGGAAGTCATAGTAATCCTGGGGCCTTCCGGGTGCGGAAAAAGCACTCTTCTGCGCTGCATAAACGGGCTTGAGGAAATTCAGCAGGGTGAAATTCTGCTCAACGGCGAAGCCATCAGCGGCCGCAAAAAAAATATGCATTTAATCCGCCAGAAAATAGGAATGGTCTTTCAAAGCTATGACCTTTTTCCCCATCTGACTGTGGAAAAGAATATTATGCTCGGGCCTGTAAAAGCACAGGGGCGCAAGGCCGCCGAGGTAAAGGAGGAAGCGGAATTCTGGCTCGGGCGCGTAGGGCTGCTTGAAAAGAAAAACTCATATCCGAGGGAGCTTTCAGGCGGTCAAAAGCAGAGAGTTGCCATTGTGCGCGCCCTCTGTATGCACCCGGAAATTCTTCTGTTCGACGAAGTCACGGCCGCCCTTGACCCGGAAATGGTGCGCGAAGTCCTGGACGTGATGGTGAACCTTGCAAAGGAAGGCAGAACAATGCTGATTGTGACCCATCAGCTGGAATTCGCCCGCGCCGTTGCTGACAGAATTGTCTTTATAGACGAAGGAAAAATCGTGGAAATTTCAACTCCGGAGCAGTTCTTCAACAATCCAAAAACAGAGCGCTCAAGAAAATTCCTACAGGCATTTATGTTCGACAAAGTGAAAGTCCACTGAATTTTTGCTTGACATTTTCCTATTAAACTACTATGTTTATTTCATCTTTATAAAACGAGGTGGAATATGAAAACAAAAAAAGGAGTTCTTTTAGCCACGGCAGCCGCTGCGGCACTCAGCCTGTTTTCCGCATGCTCAAAGGAAAGCACAGCTTCCGCAAGAAATGTTGAGCAAATAAAAAAGAGCGGCGAAATAAAAATCGCAGTTTTCAGCGACAAAAAGCCATTCGGATATGTTGACGAATACGGTGAATACAAAGGCTACGATGTGTATTTCGGAGACCGCATTGCAAAGGATCTGGGCGTAAAAGTAAAGTACGTTCCTGTTGAAGCCGCAAGCCGCGTTGAATTTCTTCTTACCGGAAAAGTCGACATTGTGCTTGCAAATTTCACTGTCACACCTGAGCGCGCTGAAAAAGTTGACTTTGCCCTTCCGTATATGAAGGTTGCGCTGGGAGTTGTTTCGCCGGAAAATGCGCTCATCACAAAGCCTGAAGACCTGATAGGAAAAAAGCTCATCATAAGCAAAGGCACAACCGCGGAAACATATTTTACAAGAAATTATCCTGAAGTTGAGCTTTTGAAATTTGACCAGTACGCAGAAGCCTATGCCGCCCTTCTTGACGGAAGAGGAGCCGCAATGTCAACTGACAATACAGAAGTTCTTGCATGGGCGCTGGAAAATCCGGGATACAAAGTTGGAATTGAAAGCCTCGGCGACCTTGACACGATTGCCGCCGCTGTTCAGAAAGGGAACACAAGCCTTCTTGAATGGCTCAACAACGAAATCAGGCTGCTCGGTGCGGAAAATTTCTTCCATGCAGACTATGAAGCGACATTGCGCGCAACTTACGGAGAAAACGCAGATGCGGACGCTCTTGTAGTTGAAGGCGGACAGCTGTAGCCGCTTTGCATTATAAAAAAACTGCCTGAAAATAATCTGCGCCACGCTGGTTTTCAGGCAGCACTTGACTGCTTCAGGCGCAATCAGTCCTTTCCGCAGTGTATAAAAGTCAGCTCATGCTTATTGTAATTCAAATGGACAACCCTGCTGTCGGGGATTTCTTCAAACTGCGAAATAAGATTCCAGTCCGCCCTGCCCTGCATTTTTATTGTGCATATCATTTTTTTTGTCATTCCGCTTTCAAGCCACACCTTTATCCATGAAAGAAGCCGCTCCGGATAGCATATTACATCGCTGAAAACCCAGTCGAATTTTCCAAGAGCCTCGGGCTTTAGTGTGAAGGCATCATGCGCGCGGAATTCAACAAGCGGATTTTTCATCAGGGAAGGCGCAAGCTCGCTTCTGTCAACGGCAAGAACACTGCATCCGAGGTTTAAAAGAACATAAGTCCAGCCGCCCGGACATGCGCCAGCTTCAAAGCACCTTGAGTCAGCCGAAGGAAGGGAGCAGCCGAAAATTGTCTGCGCAAGCGTGAGGCTTTCCTGGAGCTTGAGGTATGCGCGGCTCGGAGGATTTTCATGGTCTTCCACAAACGAAATTCTGCCGGCCGGAAAAAGGCTGGATGTTTTTGCAGAAGCGAGCATCATGCCCTTGTCCAGAAGGCAAAAAAGCCCGATTTCGGACACCGGAATTTTCGAGGGGAAAACACGCGGCTTTAGGTTGATATAAGGGAGTTTTTCCTGAATCAGGGAGCTTCTTCTGAAAAATGAAAGGCTGCACGATGCCCAGGAACGCTGGATTTTTTTCAGCTCAGATGCAGCCTCGCCGATTGAATCAAACCTGAGGATAAAAGGCTCAATCATAGCATCCCGGCAAAAGCCCGGAATTCTAAGGCTTCCGTCGGAATTTCTCAGATTGTAGCCGGGAACAAAAATAAGCTCGCCGTACTGAACCGCATTTTCCATTGAAAGCGAAAAACGCTCTGAAAGCTCCTCGCGCAACATTCCGTCCAATTCAGGAAAAGGAAGAAATGCCGCCCCGGAAAGTTTTTCCACTGAAACACTCATTGCACAAATTCCGCTTCTGGAGAAATGAGCATATCCGACAGATCCGAATTTTCCAGGGTTGTTTCCTGAAGGCTGCTTATAAATGAAGCCAGTGCCGGTGAATCAGGAGAACGCAGAATTTTAAATCCAATTTCAGTTTCACTTTCATTTTCCGTCTTCCACTTTGGAACACAGACAAATTCGAGCGGGCGCATATAGTCAGGGCGGGAAAAAGTTATAAAAACAGTATATTCCCCCTCTGAGTCTACAAACACCGGATTCGGAAAACGCGCGCTGAGCCCAGATATGCTTATGTTTTCAAGGACTCCGGGCAAGGCGCAGATTTGCTCACAGTCAATACGTCCAATCTCATCAAAACGCTCTTCCCCTCTGAGTTCCTTTTTCATATCAGTTCATAACCTCTTCGCTGAGTTTCATAATCATGTCATAAATCGGCTTTCCGCCCGGAACCATCGGAAGAACCATTTCATCAATGTCAACTTCCGCATCAATAAGAACCGGCTGTCTGGATTCAAAGGCTTCCTTGAAAACCTTTTCGAATTCCTTGGCATTGCAGGCATGATAGCTTTTTATTCCATAGGCGGAGGCAAGCTTGCACCAGTCAGGCCCGAAGTCGAGCGTTGTCTGGCTGAAACGCTTTCCGTAGAAAAGACGCTGCCACATGCGCACATTTCCCAGTGCATGATTGTCCACAACAATAATTACAATGGGAAGATTATAATGCTGGATTGTCGCAAGCTCATTGCAGTTCATGCGGAACGAACCGTCGCCTGCGATATGCACAACGCGGTTGTTTTTGTCCGCAAACTGAATTCCCATTGCGGCTCCAGTGCCAAATCCCATTGTTCCAAGTCCGCCGGAAGTAACAAATCTTTTTGGCTTGGTAAACGGATAGAACTGCGCAGTCCACATCTGGTGCTGGCCGACTTCCGTTGTGATAAAGGTGTCCTCGCCCGCAATGCGGTTTATACATTCGCAGATGAATTTTGGATTTATCGATTTTTCAGGCTTTTTGTCATAACAGTCAGGATACTCTTTTTTCCATGCCTGAATTTGATCAATCCATTCCCTGCGCTCCTTTTTTTCAACAAAAGGAATAAGGCGGCCAAGAATCTGCTTCAAATCCCCTACAAGAGATGTGTACGCCGGAATATTCTTGTTTATTTCAGCAGGGTCAATGTCAATATGAACAACTTTTGCGTTCAGGGCGAATTTTGTTGAATCCAGAATAACACGATCGCTGAATCTTGAGCCAAGCGAAATCAAAAGGTCACATTCGGTAACGCCCATGTTGCTTGCCTTTGTTCCGTGCATTCCAACCATCCATGTGCAAAGCGGATGTGTCGCCGGGAACGAAGCGCGCGCCATAAGACTTTCACTTACAGGAATATCAGCTTTTTCCGCAAGCTCAAGAAGCTCCTGTTCAGAACCGCTTATTCCAATTCCGCCGCCGGCATAAATAAAAGGTCTTTCAGAAGCATTTATAAGCTCTGCAACTTTTTTTATCTGCTCGTCGGAAGGACTGTTTATTTCCGCTATTCTTTTCAGATTTGAATGATTTTCCAGAAGAACAGAATTTCTTTTTTCTTCCTGGAAAAGCGGCTCAAAGTCAATTTCCGCAGCGGTAACATCCTTCAGAATATCAATCAGCACCGGGCCAGGACGGCCTGTCTTTGCAATAAAGAAAGCTTCGCGGATAGTTTTTGCAAGGTCATTCACATCGCGAACCATGAAATTCTGCTTAGTAATCGGCATGGTCACACCGGTTATGTCAATTTCCTGGAATGTGTCTTTTCCTAAAAGACTGTTAGGAACATTGCAGGTGATTGCAACAATAGGGCTTGAGTCCATGTATGCGGTCGCAATTCCTGTAACAAGATTTGTTGCTCCCGGACCGCTCGTTGCCATGCACACCCCGACTTTTCCTGTTGCACGGGCATAGCCGTCAGCTGCGTGCGCCGCCGCCTGCTCATGCGCAGTCAGAATATGGTTGATTCTTTCAGAATTCTTGTAAAGGGCATCGTATATGTTCAGGATATTTCCGCCCGGATAACCAAAAACGGTATCAACACCCTGCTCTATAAGACATTCAATAACTACCTGTGAACCTGTCATTTTCATTTTTAATATTCCTTTTATTTTTTTTAGAATCCTTGGAACAGGAAAATTCTACTGCAATATCGCGCCTTTATCGGCAGAACTTACCAATTTTGCGTATCGCGCAAGATAGCCGGTCTTTACCTTAGGCTCAGGGGCTTTCCATTCTGCGCGGCGTTTAGCAAGTTCTTCGTCGCTTACTTTAAGGGTGATTTTGTAGCTGTTTATGTCAAGTTCAATCAAATCGCCTTCCTGTACAAGGGCAATCGGTCCTCCTACGGCAGCTTCCGGCGAACAGTGTCCTAATGATGCGCCGCGTGTCGCTCCGGAGAAACGTCCGTCAGTAATAAGCGCAACCTGCTTATCAAGTCCCTGTCCTGCAAGAGCGGCAGTTACGGCAAGCATTTCGCGCATTCCAGGTCCGCCTTTTGGACCTTCGTAGCGGATTACAACAACGTCGCCTGCCTTTATCTGCGATTTCTGCACCGCTTCCATTGCCTCGCTTTCGTCATTAAAGACGCGCGCAGGACCAGTATGCTTCATAAGTTCAGGCGCACAGGCAGACCGCTTTACGACAGTTCCGTCAGGTGCAAGATTTCCGAACAGAATTGCAATTCCGCCGTTATCAGAATACGGATTTTCAATCGGGCGCAGGATTTCAGGATTGCGGTTTACAACACCTTTAATGTTTTCTGCGATTGTTTTTCCAGTCGCAGTAATCAGGCTTGTATTTATGAGATTTTTCTTTGCAAGTTCTGCAAGAACAGCCTGAACGCCGCCGGCATCGTCAAGTTCGCACATAAAAGTATGACCGGCAGGTGCAAGATGGCACAAATTCGGCGTCCTGTTAGAAATTTCGTTCACCTCGTGCAGGTCTATTGAAATTCCGGCTTCATTTGCAATCGCAGGAACGTGAAGCATTGTGTTGGAAGAACAGCCGAGCGCCATATCAGCAGCAAGAGCATTACGGAAATTTTCCGCCGTCATCATCTGGCGAGCGGTAATTCCCTTGTTGTACAGTTCCATAACCTGCATACCGGCGTGCTTTGCAAGCGCAATGCGTCGTCCTGTAGTAGCAGGAATAGTACCGTTACCCGGAAGCCCAAGTCCGAGAACCTCTGTAAGACAGTTCATTGAATTTGCAGTGAACATACCGGAACACGCACCGCAGCCAGGACAGGCAGAATGTTCCATTTCCTTAAGCTGAGCTTCATTTATTTTTCCAACGGCAAGCCCGCCTACTGCCTCAAACATATCTGTCAAAGAAAGATTTTTTCCTGAATACGGGTTAGTTGCATCGTTTCCCGGAAGATGACCAGGCATCATAGGTCCGCCGGAACAGAAAACAGTCGGCAAATCAAGGCGTGCGGCTGCCATCAGCATACCAGGAACGATTTTATCGCAGTTAGGAATCATAACAAGCGCATCGAACTGGTGCGCCTTTGCCATACACTCAACGCTGTCTGCAATAAGTTCGCGCGTAACAAGGCTGTACTTCATTCCCTCGTGACCCATTGCAATACCGTCGCACACGCCGATTGCAGGAAATTCAACAGGAGTTCCGCCAGCCATTCGTATTCCGGCTTTTACGGCTTCCGCAATGCGGTCAAGCTCGATATGTCCCGGTATAATTTCATTTTTAGCACAGCAGACGCCTACAAGCGGCTTTTCCAATTCTTCATCTGTATAGCCCATTGCATAGAACAGCGAACGATGAGGAGCACGTGCTGTTCCCTTTTTTGCATTATCACTTTTCATTACAAAAAACCTCGGTATAAAAACTTCCGCCATAAAAAGGAAAGTCTTAGAATAATATTTGCTATTATACAGAAATGCATGGATTTGTAAAAGGGAACAAGCAAAAGGCGGCCTACCTTCTTCCAAAAGCCTCCAGGTTCGCAAGCCCTCTTTTAAACTGCGGAATTCTTGCACAGGCAGTTGTATTCAGCGGACTTGTTTCACCTCGCTTCAGGAAATGATAGGCAACACCGGCAATCATAGCGCCGTTATCTCCGCACAGCCGAAGCGGCGGAAAAATGCACTTGATTTCACTATGCTCGGCAAGCATGGCTCTAAGGCGCGAATTCGCAGCGACACCTCCGCCGGCCACCACTGTTTTCAGCCCGGTATCTTCCACTGCCCTGACAATTCTGGAAACCAGAGTACGGCAGGCAGTTTCCTGAAATGAAGCCGCAATATTTTCAACAGTCTTTTCAAAGCCTTCATTTAAAAACATATCAACCTGATGAATCACGGCAGTTTTCAGACCGCTGAAGGAAACATCATAGCGGTGATCTCCCTTGTCAAGTTTTGGAAGCGGAAAGCTAAAGGCATTAGGATTTCCCTTTTGCGCAAGCTGGTCAATTATAACGCCTCCCGGATAGCCCAGGTCATAATACTTGGCAACCTTGTCAAATGCCTCGCCCACGCTGTCATCTATGGTTGTTCCTAGAATTTCAAGGTCGTCAAAGCCATTCACCTTGGAGATAATGCTGTGTCCGCCGGAAACCAGAAGTCCGATGTACGGATACGGAATGTCATTTTCAAGATGGGCCGCATATATATGGCCAAGCATGTGGTTTATGGCGATAAAAGGCTTGCCGACCGCCCATGCCAGCGTTTTTCCGAATGTAAGCCCCACAAGCAAAGCTCCCATCAGCCCGGGACGGTTTGTAGCAGCAACAGCATCGATTTCATCCAGGGAAAGGTGCGCTTCCTCAAGACTCTGCCTTACAACCGGAAGAATCCATTCAGCATGCTTTCTGCTTGCAATTTCAGGAACAACGCCCTTGTAAACCTGATGAAAAGGAATCTGCGTTGCAACAACATTGCTTATAATTCTGCGGCCATCCTCCACAACCGCGCAGGCCGTTTCATCGCATGAAGATTCTATTCCAAGCACTTTCATATCAAGCTCCGTCTATCACAGTCCGCTGACTGCATTTATAATTATTGTGAACACCGGCGAATCCATATTCAGAGTGCCGCTGTCCTTAAGAAAATTTCCATGAACAAGCTATCGGATTTCAGCCTTCCGAATTTTTTACTGAATCTGCGAGGGAAACGCAAACTTGTAGCCCTTCCGCTTTAAATACGGATACATATCCTTCAGCAGCGGCGGAAGAATTTTTGCAGACTTGTCAACGTGCCCTATCATGACGACTTTTCCGTTGCGGTTTGCAATTCCAAGGCCGCGGTAAATCTGCGCAAGCATTTCCTCCCGGGAAATAATGTCATCTATAAAAACGTCACGCTGAAGAATTTCCATGCCGCGCTCCAGTGCCGCCTGTGGAGCTTTTGTCTGCGCCGAAGTTCTGGAATCCATAAAAAAAATTCCGTTGTCATAAACAGCATCAAGCACCGCCCCGATTTTCATGACATCGCATGTTATAAGAGAGCCTTCGTGGTTGTTAAGTCCGCGCACCGGCCCTATTTCCATGATATTTTCGCAGACCTGCCTGTAAATTTCAGTCAGCGACATTTCGGGAAGAACAGCCCCCTCGCCTGGATTGATATTTAAATTCTGGGCCTGCATAGGCTGATGAAGCATAAGCTCCTGCCCGGAATTTCTTACGATTTCCGCACAATCCCTTGAATGGGCAAGCTTGGGAAGAACCGCAACCGCAACTGGAAAAGGAAGGCTTGTATACAGCTTCAAATTCGAAATGTCGTATCCGCCGTCATCAATCACAAATACAAGAGTTGCTCCGTTTCTGGCATCTGGAATTTTATATTTTTCCACAGGAATTTCCTCCGGCTTTTTAGGAGGCGGAAGCGCAGAAGCAACTTTTGGCGGTGCTTCTTTTTTTTCTTCTTTTATTACAGGCTGAACTTTAGGGGCTGAACGGTTTTCTGCGGGCGGCTCTTTTTTGGGCTCTTGCGCAGCTGTCTTTTTAGGCTGGCTTTCAGCGGAAGGCTCAGGCTTTGGAATGTTGTTTTTTTGAATCTGAGGCTCAGGATTTTTTTTTGGCTCAGGTTTCTGCTCCGCCTGAACAAGGGGCTGCTCTTTTTTGGGAGCCTTGGCAGTTTTTTCCGGCTTAGAAGAAGAAAAAACAAACGCCATGGAAAGAAAAACCGCGCATAAAAAAATAATAACAGCAGACAGAAGCATAACGCTTTTGTTGTCAAGCATTACCTTTGGTCTTTTTTTCCGCGGAGTCCTTTTCTTTGAATCTTTTTCAGCCTTGTTTTTTACAGACATTTGCACTGATTATAGACTTTTATCAACTTTTATTCAAATTCACCGCCAGAACGAACTGCCCCCCAAGTCATGTGGCAAAAAGCACCGTCACGGTGTTTTTTGCCACATGACTTGTTTTTTTTTTGGGGGGGGGCTGTCATGCCGATTTGAACTGTACTGTCATTCCAAACTTGTTTCGGAATCTGTGTCCTGCCCAGCACAGATGCTGAAACGAGTTCAGCATGACGTGGGTATTGTGCACGACATGACGGGGCTTTTTGCTCCATGGCGGTGGTTTAGGGGACTGTCATCCCGAATTTACACTGTACTGTCATTCCGAACTTGTTTCGGAATCTATGTTCTGCCCAGTGCAGATGCTGAAACGAGTTCAGCATGACGTGGGTACTGTGTGCAGCATGACAGGGGCAGTGTGTGTGGCAAAAAATTCCAGTCTTTTTTATAAATTTGCATCTGGAACAATCAGGCTGAAAATTCTGTCCAGGTCGCTGGACGAAAAATAGTTAATCGAAATAGTGCCTTTTTCAAAGCCGCCTTTCAACTGAACTTTTGTTCCAAGCCGGTCGATGAGTTTCTGTTCAAGCGCCTCAAGATTGGGGTCCCGCTGTTTTCGCACAGAAGCAGAGCCGCTTGCAGAAGAAACAGCAGAGCCGGTTTTCATTTCGTGCACGGCATTTTCAGTTTGCCTCACAGACAGCCCCTGCCCCACTATTCTTGCAAAAAGAAGCCTTCTGTCAGAATCATTTTCAAGGCTCAGAATGGCGCGGGCATGTCCAGGGGAAATCGTGTCTGTGACAAGAGCTTTTTGAATATCCTCGGGGAGCTTTAAAAGGCGGAGGCAGTTTGCAACTGTAGAGCGGTTTTTGCCGACCCGTTCCGCAACCTGATCCTGCGTCAAATTTCCAAGCTCCATCAAATCATAGTAGGCCTGGGCTTCTTCAAGCGGATTCAAATCCGTGCGCTGTATATTTTCTATAAGGGCAACTTCGAGTTTTCTCTGCTCCGAATATTTTCTGAGCTGGACAGGTATTTTTTCAAGACCGGCGGCTCGGGCAGCGCGGGTTCGCCGTTCACCTGCAATTATAAAAAATGTGCCGTCCTGAGCATCTTCAATTATAACAGGAGAAAGAATTCCCTCCTGGCGCACAGATTCCGTAAGCTCAGCAAGCTTTTCGTCGTCAAAATATGTTCTTGGCTGATGAGGGTTCGGCTTTAAAAGCGACGGATCAACCCAAAGCGTTCCATTTTCATCAGAAGAAATTCCTTCGGGAAGATTCAGCGCCACAGGAGAATTATCTTTCAGCTGAACTCCATTTTCAGAAAACTGCTCAGGCAGCTCAGACTCTTCAAGCAAGGCGTCGAGGCCCCTTCCTAAACCCTGATGCTTAGCCACGGCTGACCACCTCTTCCGCAAGCTTCTGGTAGCTTTTTGCGCCCACGCAATTCGGATCATAAACGCAAATCGGCTCTCCATGCGACGGAGCTTCAGAAAGCCTTACATTCCGCGGAATGATTGTATTGAACACAACATCCTTGAAGTAGCTTTTCACCTGCATAACAACATCCTGCGCAAGGCGAGTTCTTGAATCATACATCGTGAAAAAAATTCCGCCTATCACAAGGCTCTTGTTTACAGTTTCCTGAACTTTTTTTACCGTCTGAAGCAAAAGTGTGATTCCTTCAAGGGCGAAATACTCGCACTGCATGGGAACCAGAACTGCATCAGCGGCGGCAAGCCCGTTCAGTGTCAGTATTCCAAGGGAAGGAGGACAGTCAATCAGAATAAAATCATAAAGGGAGCGCACAGGAGCCAGCGCATTTTTCAGGAAATACTCGCGGTCTTTCTGCCCTACAAGCTCAATCGCCGCACCTGACAAATCAATAGACGCGCTTATGACATCAAGGTTTTTCACTGCGGAATGTTTTATAGTTTCCTCAATACTGGACTGTCCGGCAATAAGCTCATAAACAGTAGGCTTTTTTTTGCTGACACCGACACCGCTTGACATATTTCCCTGGCTGTCAAAGTCAACAAGCAGAACTTTTTTTCCGCTGACTGCAATATAAGCTCCGATATTTATAGCTGATGTAGTTTTGCCGACACCGCCTTTCTGATTAACAAAAACAAATACCTTTCCCATGATTGAAATATTATAGATTATATAGTAATAATTTTCAATGAATAAAAAATGCGCTTAAGTTTCAGCCGGAAACACGGAGCGGTAAAGCCGGGCAAAATAAAATGACTCCGCCAAAGCCGTAATCGTCCAGGAAAACACAAAAAGAAGATACAGGGATTCTATTGTTCTAAAATATGCAAAGACAGTGTAAATCCATACAATTCTAAAAACGCATGAGCCAAGAAGCACAATGATAGTCGGAACGGCAGTCTGCCCCAAACCGCGGGAAGCCGAAATACTGCAATCCATAAAAGCCGAAACGCAATAGGAGCATGACATAATTGAAAGGCGCTTCATTCCAAGAGCTGCAATGCGTGCATCCGGAATAAAAAAGAAAATGAATTTTTCGCCGAAAACAAAAAGGAACAAGCCGATAACCGCCGCAGAAAAAAACGAGCAGAAAAGGCACACAAAAAGACTGTGCAGCACACGCTTCTTTTTTCCGGCGCCGTAATTCTGCCCTATAAAAGTTGAGCAGGCCACATAAAATGCGCTCATCACATTGTACACAAGCGGATCCGAATTTGAAGCCGCGGAATTCGCAATCACCATGGAGGCATCAAAAGAATTCACTCCGACCTGAATAAAAATATTGGCAAACCCAAAGACTGCATTCTGAAGCCCGGCAGGAATTCCGATTTTCAATAGGCGGAAAAGTTTTTCCCTGTTCACCTGGAGCCGTGAAATTTTCAGGGCAAGAGAATCCGTCCGCCTGCAAAGCTTTATTCCCACAAGCAAGGCTGAAACATAGAGCGAAACAATGCTGGCGACCGCAACTCCTGCAATGCTCATCTTCAGATAAACAACAAGAAAAAAATCCAGCACAACATTGAACATTCCGCCCGTGAGCAGAAAAAACAGAGGAGATTTTGTGTCCCCTTCTGCGCTGAGAATTCCGTTTCCAAAATTGTAAAACGCAAGAGCCGGCATTCCAAGCATATATATTTTAAAATAGAGAGCCGCGCCGTCAATCAGAATTTCCTTGGTCCGCATAAGCTCAAGAACAGGCCGGGCAAAAATATTCCCCAGAACACAGACAGCTGAGCCGGCTGCAAGGCACACAACAGCTGAAGTGCTGACCGTTTCGCGTATATCCCTGTCGCTTTTTGTTCCTATAAAAAATGCCACAATGACATTCACAGCGGAGCCGAAGCCGACAACAATTCCAGTGGAAAGAAAAACAAGAATTACAGTAGAACCCACAGCACCCACAGAGGATGCGCCGGCAAAACGCCCCAGAACGGCACTGTCGGTCATGGTAAAAAGTGTCTGGAGAAGATTTGTAAGAATAAGCGGCAGACTAAAAAGTATGACACCCCTGAAAATTGATCCTTGCGAAAAATCATTCTTGACAGCCATACAAACCTCGTTTCAGCCGCTAATATAGCACTTTCTGAAAAAAAAGCACAAGAGCAAAAACAACTTCAATAAATTTTCACAGGAAAATATTTTTTATTTATATTGAAAGAAAAATACAAAAAAACCGGAACGAGTAAATTGACAGTCAACGAAAATTTTTCGTACAACGCCATACTTCTAGATAAAAAAAAGCATCTGTAAAACTACAGATGCTTTTTCGGGATGTACGAGACTCGAACTCGTGGTCTCCGGCGTGACAGGCCAGCGCGATAACCAGCTTCGCTAACACCCCAAAAGATGTGTGTATTTTAGTATAAAGCGAGCATAAGTGTCAAGTGTTTTTTTCAGATTATCACAGCATAGTTACTCAATTCATCTGTGCAAGATGCAACCATTCAATTTTCGTTGAAGCGCCGGAGAAAGGCCTTTGTGCGCTCCTCCTGCGGATTTTGTATGACATCTTTTCCCTGCTCAACAATAACACCGCCGTCCATAAAGGCAATGACATCGCTTGTGTCCCTTGCAAAAGCCATTTCGTGCGTTACAACAACCATCGTCATTTTTTCCGCGGCAAGCTCACGTATCACAGATAGAATCTCGCCGGTCAGCTCCGGGTCAAGGGCGGAAGTCGGCTCGTCAAAAAAAAGAACCTCCGGTTTCAGCGCAAGCGCCCTGGCAATGGAAACTCTCTGCTGCTGTCCTCCTGAAAGCTCGCATGGATAGCACAGCTCTTTCTTTTCAAGATTCATTTTTTTTAAAAGCTCATGCGCAGTTTCTTCCGCCTCGTCACGCGATTTGCCCAGAACAATCCGCTGAGCCTCAGTTATGTTCTTTAAAACCGAAAAGTGCGGAAAGAGATTGAAGTTCTGAAAAACAAGCCCCACATTGAGCGCAATTTTCCGCAGAGAAGCATTGTCCGTATACACGCCGTTTTTTGCCATGCACTGTCCGCAGATAAAAACAGAGCCGCCTGTGATTTTTTCAAGCTGGCAGATACAGCGCAGGAGTGTGGATTTTCCGCTTCCGCTCGGCCCGATTATTCCAAGGACTTCTCCCCTGTGAAGAGAAAATGAAACATCCTTTAAAACTGAAAGCTCGCCGAAATTTTTTTTCAGCTGCTCAACTCTCAATATCTCGCTATTTGTAGTAATCAAGCTTTTTCTCCATAAAATCAAATGACTTGGAAACCGCCCAGTTCATGAAAAAATAAAAAACACCGGCAATAAAAAGCGGCATGACACTTACAAGCCGTCCGCTCTGTGTCTGCGCAACATGGAAAAGCTCGGCAACTCCCAGAACCTGAACAAGCGCAGTGTCCTTTACAAGAGTGATGACTTCATTGCCCATGGGAGGAATTATCCGCTTTACAACCTGCGGAACTATAATGCGGAAAAAAGTCTGGCACTGCGTAAAGCCAAGAACCTTCGCCGCTTCATACTGCCCCTGCGAAATAGACTGAATTCCGCCGCGGTAAATCTCCGCAAAATACGCAGCATAGTTCACAGACATCGCAACAATCGCTGCCGTAAAGCGGTCAAATCCAACATTGAAAATCATCTGCGGCGCAAAGTAGACAAAAATAAGCTGAAGCATCAAAGGCGTTCCCCTGATTATCAGCAGAAAAACATTTGTAATTCCAGAAACAATTTTTACGGAAGACATTCTTCCAAAGCAGATAAGAAGAGCAAACGGAACTGAAAAAATCAGAGTCAGAAAAAAGACCTCAAGGCTGACACAGCTGCTTTGAAGCATTACGACAAGGAGCTTTCCAAGATTTATCCTCAGAAAATATTCATATAGCAATTCAAACATTTATCAAAAAAAAGCTGCGCCCGGAACTTTTATTTCCAGGCACAGGCAAAAAGCAAGATTTATTTTCCGATTGTTGAAATATCAGAACCGAACCATTTTATGGAAATTTTTGAAACCGTTCCATCCGCCTGCATTTCTTCAAGAACAGCCTGAACCTTGTCACGGAGCGCCGCATTTTTCTTGCTGAAAGCAATTCCGTACTCTTCAGGCGCAAGGCTTTCTGAAATTATAACCAGCGGCTTTTTTCCCTGGGCAATGGTATATTCTGCAACAACAAAATCCATTACAACGCCGTCAAGATTTCCCATCTCAAGGTCATTGAGAGCTGTGACATTCTCCTTGAATTCCACGATTTCCTTCAGGCTTTTCTTGAATTCCAGATTGCCGTCTATTGCTTCCTGTGCCGAAGAGCCTGCCTGAACGCCGACTTTTTTTCCGCTCAGATCCGCAAGAGAATTTATAGAGCCGCCTGCGCGCACAACAACAACCTGCGCATTTACAAGATACGGCTTTGTGCATGCCATTGCGGCTTTTCTTTTTTCAGTCAAAGTAAGCCCGTTCCAAATACAGTCGATTTTTCCCGAACGAAGCTCCATTTCCTTTGCAGACCAGTCAATCGGCTGGCACACAAGCTCAAGCCCCATGCGCGAAGCAACCTCGCGGGCAAGGTCAATATCATAGCCGACAATCTCATTGTTTTCATTGCGGAATCCAAGCGGCGGAAATGAATCGTCAAGACCGAGAACAAATTTTCCAGAATCCTTCTTTTTTGCGCTTGCCATTGAAAGACAAAGGACAAGTCCGAATAAAACTGCAACAATTTTTTTCATTTAAAAACTCCCATAAAAAGTCAACGAACAAGGTGACTTTCTAAGCTATTTATTTG
>NZ_JBJETK010000034.1:0-3913 GCF_051883275.1 Treponema sp.
CTGTTTGCACCTTAAATCTGCTTCTTTTTCTGTGCTATTTTACGTACTCATTTTACTTTTCCTTGAATAAAATTCAGAATTATCAAAAACGGAATTAAAAAAAATGATATTTTAATTGACTTATCCAATATACTCTTAATTATATTTATTTCATAAATATAATTAACACAAATGCATATTATATTACAAAATAAAAGCAGATAGATTATAAATATTATCGCTTTATATATTTTTCTATTCTCTAATTTCCAAATATAGAGTCCCGACCATTTTAATAACAGAAATCTATTATCATTTATTATTGTTTTATCCTTTTTTGATAATGTTCCATTTATGCCCAAATTCAGAAAAAATAGTTGTATAAAAAATAATAGTAAAATACCTAAAATATTTTTCATAGCTACTCCTCTGAATTCTTTTTTACATAATTTTTATATGTATAATCTATTGCAATCATTATAACTACCTCGAATTAGGTGTATAAAAATATCTATTTGTTTAACAGAGAGCCTCTTTTTTTGACAATTAAGAAATTTAAGAAAATCTTATTCACTTAACGTAAAGTTTTCTTTTAATACTTGAAAGAAGAGTCATTCATAAATCTAATTTCAAATTTTATTTTAGATGCACTCCGTTTTATAGTTCTTCTTTTTTCATTATGATATCTAAATAAATAAAAATCTGCATTCCAATTTGCAACTTCATATCTCTTTTGACACCAAAAATAGAAACTGATAAATTTATCAAACTGGTAATGTATAACTTCATCAGCTTGCAATTGTTCGATTTGTTTCTTTGCAGAATCAAAATCTCTATTACATAATAATATATATACTTTATAAATAGAACATATGTTTCTCAGATTATTTGGAACATTTATGTCTTGATTGCTATAACAAATGTCTTTTAACAAATCTAAATCCTTCGGAATTAAGGAATCAAAAAAAATGATTATTTCTTCATCTGCAAATACTTTATTTTTGATAATTTTAAAAAAATCGTCAGATGAAGAAATTTCAATATTATGAAAATTTAGTCTAGATTCAACTATGTTATTGTTTTTAGTTGAACATGAAATAAAAGCAAAAATTATGAACAAAAAACTTATATTTTTCATTTGTTTACATCCTATTCCCAGTTATCCAAATAGCATTCAGGAGAATTGACATATTGATAATAATCTACAGCCTGATTGATGGCAATTCCTATATTTTGGGCAGTTCAAATTTTTGTTCAAGTTCTGAAAGCATATCATCTAAAACTGCAAGAAGTTTTTCCCGAATTTCATAATTATACCCCCTACATCAGCGGTGCGAGAATTCTAAAAAGCCAGCCGATAAACCTTATGTACTTTGGAATTTTTTTGTAAGCCTCGAGGGTAATTTCAGAACATTCAAGTTTTGTTTTTTCAAAATCGGCTTCGGCATCTTTTATTGGCGCTTTCGGTATGTATTCCCCAAGCGCAGGGGCTGTACTCAACCACCTTGAATACTTAGGCTTCAAATCTCTCGCTCCATAATAATAAAGTCCTTGTTTTCCGTCTAGTTCTGGATTCGCGTATTAGTTTTTAGAAATTTTGGAGGCTTTCATGGAATCGGGGGCGGTTCAAAATTTCCGGTAATTTTTAACGGTATTATAACTTTGTTTTCCTGTATTTTGTTTGACAGCCATTTGCGACAGGGATTATAATTTTTACCATAGCCTGTCCGGTTCGCCGCTTTGTACGGACTTTAGCCGGGCTATGCCGTTTTTTGCGGCTGTTTATTTTTCTATAAAAAACCTTGAAGAACATCTGTTTTTCGATTCGGCTTTACGGGAGTTTGTTATGAAAACCGCCTTTTCCCTGCGCCTGAAAATTGTTGTTTCCATTCTGGCGATTATCATCGTGTCGAACCTGTTTCTTGTGCTGTTTCTTTACGGAAAGTCCAAGTCAGAACTGGTTTCTTCGATATTGAAGAGCAGCGGGCAGTCTGCACATTCTACTGCGCTTGAAATTGGAAGCATAAACGACCTGGAATACAAAATGCTTTCTGCTCTTGCCGGGCTTCCCGAGATTCGTGATGACAATGTAGACTTGAAGGAAAAATGGAATATCATCAATGCCGTGGTAAAGGGGAATGATTCTTACATCGGTATGGCTATATATGACGAGTACGGCGTAGGCTGGACTACCACCGGAAAATATCAGGATCTGCATACTCGCGGATACCTTCAGATTGCTCTTAAGGGAAAGCCGTCTATCCTTGACCCTGCCTGGTCGCCTGTAAACGGCAAGCTTTCTACGTTTTATGCACTTCCGGTCTATGATTATTCAGAAAAGCAGATTGGCGTTGTTGTTGCCGTAATAGACAGCCTTAAACTATGCAGTACGGTTTCTGATGTCGTAATAGGAAAGCAGTCGCATCCGTATGTCATTAACAGGACTACCGGAAAATATGTGGCTCATTCAGACATAACGTTTTTAAAGGAAGGAAAAGGACTTTACGACGAACTTCCGCCTGAAATGGAAAGTGTTGTCGAAGGAATAAAGGCAGGGAATTCTTCATCTTTGTTCTGCCGTGATAAGGCAACAGGAAAAGAATTCTGCGTGTCCTATGAACCTGTAGGCGGAAATACTGACTGGGTTGTTGTATGCAGCGCGCCGGCGGAAGATTTCCTTGCTGAGATTGTTCATCTTAGAAATCTTGCAGTTCTTTTTGTAATTATATTTACCGTAATTTCCGTGCTTATCGTTTCAAGCATTGTAATAAAATCCCTTCGTCCTGTAGGTGTGCTAAAAGATTCAATCAGGACGATTGCCTCCGGTCACGCAGATTTAACAAGCCGCATAGACATTTCTTCCAATGACGAGATTGGTGAAGTTGTTTCCGGGTTCAACGAGTTTACGGCAAAACTTCAGGATATTGTAAGCGGCGTAAAGGAGGCAAAGGAGGAACTTATTGTTTCCGATGCTTCGCTTCAGGAAAAGACTGACGCTGCCAATTCTTCCATTTCCCACATTATTTCAAATCTTGATGCGGTGAACGGTGAAATTTCAAATCAGGCTGAATGTGTGGACAACACAGTCGAGTCTGTCCGCCAGATTGCAGACACGATTTCTTCGCTTGATTCCCTTGTGCAGATACAGGCTTCCGGCACGGAAAATGCTTCTGCCGCGGTAGAGCAGATGATCGGAAACATTCAGTCCGTAAATAATTCTGTGGAGCGGATGTCCGAGCTTTTCAACCGGCTTCTGGAAGATGCACAGACCGGTTCGGGCAAGCAGAGCGATGTGAGCAGTCAGATAACTGATATTGCAAAGCAGTCCGAAATGCTGCAGGAAGCCAACGCCGTGATTGCATCGATTGCGGAGCAGACAAATCTTCTTGCAATGAATGCTGCTATAGAGGCAGCGCACGCAGGAGATGCCGGCAAGGGATTCAGCGTTGTTGCCGATGAAATCAGAAAGCTCTCGGAAACTTCATCAAGCCAGTCAAAGAACATTGGCGAGCAGCTCAAGCTCATAAAAGATTCTATTCAGAATGTGGTTGTGGCTTCTGACGAGTCGAACGTGTCTTTTACTTCTGTTGTCCAGGATATAAAAGAAACGAACCGGCTTATGCAGGAAATCAAGAACGCTATGGCGGAGCAGCAGGTTGGATCTTCGCAGATTAGCGAGGCTGTCATTGCAATGAAAGAAAGCGCGGGCAAGGTTCGCGAAGAATCTGTGCGGATGAGCGGACAGAACAAAAGCGTGCTTGACGGCGTGCAGCGGCTTAAGGACGTTACGGGCGTTATGAACGGCAAAATTTCAGATATGGAAAATGAAATTGAAGCTGTTTCTGGCTCTGGAAAAGACCTTGCAGAAATCGCTTCTGTGATGAGCAGTTCAATCCAGAACATCGGAAGCCGCATAGACGAATTTAAGGTGTAG
>NZ_JBJETK010000035.1:0-10265 GCF_051883275.1 Treponema sp.
ATTTTTTCATTTTACCTACCTAATTTCCAAAAAATTGATTGACCTTTAGTGCCAGGTGCAATAATTGAATAATATTTTCCGGTTCCACTTTCAATAAAATCTGTTTTATTTTATTGGTTTCGGCTTTTAGTGGTCGGCCCTTGCAGTTGCATGGCATATTTTGATTTAAATGCTAAATACAGATCAATGTGCTAGTCTTTGCTTCTGGTAAAAAATCGCCCGAGAATTTCTTTTGTTTTCAATACATTTATAAAAGCCGCCGGGTCGCATTTTTTCAGCTCCCGTGCCAGGCTTCCAAGCTCGTCAGCGGAAACAACGGTGTACAGAAGTGTCTTTTGCAGATTCTTGTAGCAGCCTGTTCCTGTGAATCTTGTGGCATCGTGGTTTGTGGACGATTTTATGATGCTGTATATTTCATCCGCTTTTTCAGTTATGATAAGAAGCGTTATTTTCTGGTAGCGGCGGTAAAGCTCATTCAGTATCTGTGTCGAGCTGAACTGAAAAATGATTGAGTACAGCGCCTTTTCCCAGCCGAACGCAAATCCCGCGGCGGCAAGAACGCATATATTCATGCCAAAAATCATGTTCCACATATCGGTTCCTTTTTTTTCAGAAAAATATATTGCAATAAAGTCAGTTCCTCCGCTCGTGGCGTCCGCATGAAGGCAGCAGGAAATCGCAAGCCCGTTCAGAATTCCGCCGAAAACAGAGCAGAGAAGCAGATCGTCTGTGATTTTTATCGAGGGAATAAAGTCCGTGAGCAGGGAGGAAAGCACAATCATAAGCAGTGAAAAGAGCGTGAATTTTTTCCCAATGTATTTGAAACTTATAAAAACGGGAGCTGCGTTCAGCGCAAAATACAAAAATGTATATGGAATTTCGATATTGAAGAATTTGAATGAGGCGCGCTGGATAAGAAGGGATATTCCTGAAAATCCGCCCGGAAAAAGTTCCGCCGCATACACAAAGGAATTCATGTTTACAGAAAAAATAACGGCGCCGATTATTACAAGAGCTGTCCGCTTGAATGTCGATGGCGTGGGAATGATAGTTGTGATGTTGCTCATGATAAAAATATAGTATAAAGGCTGATTTTTTCCCAGATGGCTGAAACTACAAAAGGCAGTTTAAATGAACAGAACCCCAGTTGCCCGGGGTTCTGCCGTTCACTTTCGTGAACTAAAGGAGAGAGTTTTATCAGCTTTATAAGCTGATTAGAATATATAATATTCTAATTAATTTGTCAATACTTTTTTAATTTTTTTTATGCGCTTTTTATGGCGATTTTTCTTTCTGCGGCATCTTCCTTGCGTCCGATTTCTATAGAAAGAATTCCGTTTTTGAATGTTGCATTCACCTTGTCGGCATCAATGTCCTTTGGCAGTGTGAATGAACGCTTGAACTGACTGCGCCTTGCCGTGCGTTCCCGGAGAATGTAGTATTCGCTGTCTGTTTTTTCCTTCTTTTCATCGCTGTCATTTGTATTTTCCACGGAAGCGACTGTGAGCACGTCATTTTTGAGTGTTATGTCAACATCCTTTTCTGTTTTTCCCGGCAAATCCATGTAGAGAATGTAGCTGTCTTTTTTCTGCACAACGTCTACCTTTGGAGCGCAGACTGTTTCTCTGTAGCCCGGAAGCATGAATCCGTCATTTCCAAAAAGTGAATCCAAAAGTGAAAGTTCGTTCATATAAATCTCCTTGCTGTTTTACAGCATTTTTTGTAGTTTTTTTATCCCGCCGAAGCTTTGTTCAGCAGGATTCCGTTTTGCACAGCCTTTTGCTGTACACTGAATATATTGCAATTATCGTGCCAACTTCGCCAAAAAAATAAAAAATTTTTCTTGTGATTTTTCCGCGGCGCGCCTGGTGTTCCTTTCATTTTGTGTTCAAGATGGCTTAAAAAAAGCGTTGTCCGGGCGTTTTCCGGAGGCTGATTCTATGTTTTGCGGAAAGAATTGCGGCGGAATTTCCGCTTTGCCTTGATTTTTTTTCTTCTGAAATTCTTGTATTTTTTTGCGCTTTTCGCTGTTTGAAAGTGAATTTTTTTGACACGGAATTTTCTTTTAGAATAAAAAAAGCGTGTCAAATTGTACTAATATTTCCGCAGAAAAGAAAAAAAAGGGAATTTTAATATGCAAATCTTTGATATAATAAAGAACATTTGTTGACGATACAAGAAAATGCTATTATAATTTTCTCCACATATATATATGGAGGACATATGGCTAAGACCAAATATGTTTATTACTTTGGTGATGGTGACGCAGAAGGCGATGAATCAATGCGTCCAATCCTTGGTGGAAAAGGCGCTAACCTTGCTCAGATGGCAAAAAAACCTTTGAGCCTTCCGGTTCCATCTGGATTTACAATTTCTATTGATGTTTGTCAGGAATACTACAAATTAGGCAAAAAGTATCCTGCAGGACTTGATGCTGAGGTTGCCAAGTACCTTTCAAAGCTTGAAAAGTCAATGGGCAAAAAACTCGGAGACGCAAAGGATCCGCTTCTTGTTTCAGTTCGTTCAGGCGCCGCCGAATCTATGCCTGGCATGATGGATACAATTCTTAACCTCGGTCTTAATGACAATTCAGTTCTTGGACTTGCAACAAAAACACAGAACCCTCGCTTTGCATGGGATGCATACCGCCGCTTTATCCAGATGTACGGCAACGTTGCTATGGGCGTAGACCATGATAAGTTCGAAGAAATTATTGACGAAGTAAAATCTCACCGCGGAATCACACAGGATACAGACCTTACAACTGAAGAGCTCCAGGAAATTGTTACAAAGTACAAGGCAATGTACAAGAGAGAAAAGGGCGAAGACTTCCCTCAGGATCCTCACAAGCAGATGTGGGGCGCGATCGGAGCTGTTTTTGGTTCTTGGATGAATCCTCGTGCGATTACATACCGCAAGCTCAATAACATTGATGAAAGAGTTATCAAGGGAACTGCTGTAACTGTTATGGCAATGGTATTTGGAAACATGGGCGACACATCTGGAACAGGTGTTTGCTTCAGCCGTGATCCTTCTACCGGTGTAAATGAATTTATGGGCGAGTACCTCATGAATGCCCAGGGTGAAGACGTTGTTGCAGGAATCCGCACTCCGCAGCATCTTTCACAGCTTGCAGAAACAAATCCTAAGATTTATGACCAGCTCTGCAAAATCCGCGCACGCCTTGAAAAGCACTATCATGATATGCAGGATATGGAGTTCACAGTTCAAGAAGGAACTCTTTATATGCTCCAGTGCCGCAATGGAAAGCGCACAGGTGCTGCTGCTGTAAAAATGGCAGTTGATATGGTTGAAGAAAAGCTTATTACAAAGGAACAGGCTCTTCTCCGCGTAAAGCCGGATCAGCTTGATCAGCTTCTTCATCCGCAGTTTGAGCCTAAGGCGCTCAAGGCTGCTTCTCCGATTGCAGAGGCTCTCAACGCTTCTCCTGGAGCCGGTGCAGGACAGATTGTTTTCACAGCTGAAGAGGCTGTTGAATGGAACAAGGCCGGAAAGAAAGTTATGCTTGTTCGCAAGGAAACTTCTCCGGATGACATTGCCGGTATGTATGTTGCAGAAGGAATTCTGACTTCTACTGGCGGACGCACATCTCATGCGGCTGTTGTTGCCCGCGGTATGGGAACTCCTTGTGTATGCGGATGCGCTGCTGTTGTATTCATGGGCAATGATGAAGTTAAGATCGGCGAAAAAACTTTCAAGAAAGGCGACACCATTTCTATTGATGGTTCAACAGGAAAAGTTTATGCAGGTCTTATCCCTGTAGAGGAAGCAAAAGTTTCTGGCGATCTCGAAAAATTCCTTGGCTGGGCTGATGAAATCCGCGCAAAGTCAGTGCGCAAGACAGCTTCTGGAAAGACTGTAAAAGGATTCGATGTTCTTGCAAATGCGGAGCAGAACGAAGCCAAGCTGGCATTTGACTTTGGCGCAGCCGGAATCGGTCTTTGCCGCACAGAGCATATGTTCTTTGAAGAGCCGAAGCTTTCTTCATTCCAGAAGATGATTATTTCTGAAAACACAGAGGCACGCAAGAAAAATCTTTCAGAGATTCTTCCTAAGCAGGAAAAGGATTTCTATGGAATCATCAAGGCAATGGACGGACGCGCTGTTACAATCCGTCTTCTTGACCCGCCTCTCAACGAGTTTATTCAGGCAGCAACAGATGTTGAAGCTGATGCTCTTGCCCGCAAGCTCGGAGTTCCAGTTGCGACAATCAAGGCAAAGTTTGCTGACCTCAACGAGCACAACCCTATGCTTGGTCACCGCGGATGCCGCCTTGCAATTACATATCCTGAAATCTATGAGATGCAGGTTGAAGCTATTGCTCTTGCAACTGCACGCGCAGAAAAAGAAGGACTTGCACATGATGTTCGCATTATGATTCCTAACGTAACTTCTGTGAATGAATTTAAGCAGATCCGTGAGCAGGCTGAAGCTGTAATCGCAAAGGTAAATGAAGAAAATAAAACAGAACTCAAATTCCAGATAGGAACTATGATTGAATTCCCGCGCGCTGCTTGCTCTGCAGATCAGATAGCGCATTATGCGGACTTCTTCTCATTTGGTACAAATGACCTTACCCAGACAACATTCGGTTTCAGCCGCGATGATTATGGAAAGTTCATTGATTCTTATCTTGACCAGAAGATTCTTGAAAAAGATCCATTCAAGACACTTGATCCGGACGGACCTGGCGCTCTTATGGAAATCGCAGAAGCTAAGGGACGCTCAGTGAAATCTGATCTTCACCTTGGAATCTGCGGAGAGCACGGCGGAGATCCTGATTCAATAGAGCTTTGCTACAAGCTTGGATTGAACTATGTTTCTTGCTCACCATTCCGTGTTCCTGCTGCACGTCTTGCCGGAGCACAGTCTGTTATAAAGGCCGCTGCTGCTGCAAAGGCTGCAAAAGCTCCAAGAGCTGCTGCAAAAACTCCTGCAAAGAAAACTACTTCTGCAAGAGGAGCTGCATCTAAAAAGGCCGTTGCTGAAAAGAAGACTCCGGGAAGAAAACCAGCTGCTGCAAAGAAAACAACAGCCAAGAAGACTCCAGGAAGAAAGCCGGCTGCTGCAAAGAAAACAACAGCTAAGAAGACTCCAGGAAGAAAGCCAGCAAAAAAATAAATTTTGATTGGCTTGAATGAACGGCATTCCCGAATCTTGCTATGACAATTTTTGGGAATGTCTGCGAATTCTAGTCCGCTGTTATGCTGCGAGATTAGAATCCGCATTTTCAACGTTGCCTCTGGGAACTTAGGTTTTCAGAGGCTTCCGGCTTGAAGTCCCCCTCCAGAAAAACTGGAGGGCATTTTTTTAAGCCGTGATATTACAGCAATTTAAACGGGAATATTTAAGATAATTGAAAATGATTTTTAGACCTTCCCGCGGCTGATATTTCAAAAGGCTATTGCGCTGGAAACGGGATTGAGGAGAACTGAATTTTTATATGAAGCCGATTTCTAATTTTCATACACACACAGAGCTTTGCCATCATGCCCAGGGGCGGCCGGTTGATTATGTTTCCCAGGCGATGCAGGAAGAATGTGCGGCTCTTGGGTTTTCTGACCATTGCCCTTATCCTGATGATTTTTTTGACTGCTGGCCTGAAATACGAATGACAGAAAAGGAAGCCTCTCTTTACCGCTCATGGATTGAGGAAGCAAGGGAGATTTCGTCCTTTCCGGTTTTTATGGGGTATGAGTGTGAATGGGAGCCTTCCTATGGCGGATGGTATGATGAGCTGCGCGACCGCTTTCATGCGGATTATCTTGTGCTCGGCTCGCACTGGGTTACAGACGGCGCATCCCATGTGTATATTCCGGATGTTGAAAGTCCTTCGCTTTTAAATAGATATATCGATCAGACAATCGAAGGCATGCGCAGCGGCTGCTTTGATTTTTTGGCTCACCCGGATTTGTTCATGGCAGGATACAAGGAGTGGGACGAGCAGTCAAAAGCCTGTAGCCGTGCGATTCTGGATGCGGCCGTTGATCTTGATCTGCCTATTGAAGTGAACGGCCTAGGGATAACAAGGCTTCCGAACAATACAAAGCATGGAATGAGATACCCGTATCCATTCGTTGAATTCTGGGAAATGGCGTCACTTACAAATGTGCGCGTTGTCTGCAATTCTGATGCCCACAATCCGCAGGATGTTATTTTGAACGCATGGAAGGCCAGGGATTTTGCAGGACGCTTTGGAATTATGCCTTTGGAGCAGCCTGATTTTTGTACTCGTTGAAAGTGAGATGCCCTTCTTTTTTGCTGTGCACCAGCCTTAGTGTTTCCGGGCGTTTTATAAAAAAAGCCGCCTCCGGAAATTCCGAGTCAAAGACTGTTTCATAGATAATTCCGTCCGCAAGATTTTTTTCAAATGCCTCCGCAATAATTTTTTGTCCGCCGATCAGAAAAATTTCGTCTGGGCACAGAAAGTCCGCAGCCTTCAGCGCAGCTTCAAGTGAAGGGAAAAATTGAAATTCCCTGTCGCTGCGCAGAATCTGTGCGCATGGAGCACCGCGCTTTATTACAATGTTTATTCTGTTTTTCAGCGGAGCCGACAGTGTTTTAAATGTATTGAATCCCATAATGACAGTTTTTCCGCAGGTTGTTTTCCTGAAAAAATCCATGTCTGTTCTACATTCTTCACTGAGCAGAGGACTGTTTTTCCATGGAAGCGTTCCGTCTGCCATGGCGAATTCTCCGTTTATTCCAGATGCATAGATTATATTCACTTTTTCCGCCTCTGAAGTTTTTTTTCAGTTTATATTCAGTGGAACTCGAAGGTCAAGGTTCTGTTCGGGCGCAGAAAAGAATCAGTATTGCCATATTCCTTTAAATTAGACATAATAATCCAATATGGGTATTGCAAATTTTGTGAAAAATTTTTTTTATAAATCCAAAAGAAAAAATCAAAAGTCCGGGCTGCTGGATAGAATACATATTTCAATGGAGCTTCTTGTCCAGAAATCTGAGAATTTGAACAGCCAGTTTAATGAGGAAAAAAAGCAGATTGAAGAGCTTGCCTTGGAGGCTGGGAAAATTGTCAGCTCGGATGAAATTTTTTCAGCGAAGCTTGAGCAGGATATACTTGGAAATATAACGGCTGTAAGCTCGGCTTGCGACAGTGCGCTTTCCGGCGGAAATAATTCCGCTGTAAAAGAGGCTCTTGCATCTTTGAAAACTGTCATATCCCAGAGAATCGCTTTGAAATAGCGCGGCTCTTATAACTGCGAAAAGACATTTCCGAGGCTTTCGTGCAATATAAGGCTTGCGATTCCGTCGCTCGGAGTTGGGTCGCGGTTTATGAGCACAATGTTTTCTCCCTGAAAATACTGAATCATTCCTGCCGCAGGATATACCGTGAGCGAAGTTCCTCCTATAATCAGGAGTTCTGCGCTTGATATGGCGTTTATCGCTCCGTCCACAACTTTTTCGTTCAGAGGCTCCTCGTACAGCACGACATCCGGCTTTATTACCGCCCCGCATTTTTCACAGCGGGGAACGCTGCTTTTTTCCAGGCTCGAGGCGATGTGCGGGCCGTCGTAGAAAGCTCCGCATTTTGTGCAGTAGTTTCTAAGCACGCTTCCGTGAAGCTCAAAGACGTTTTGGCTTCCTGCCGCCTGGTGAAGCCCGTCTATGTTCTGTGTGATGACTGCTGAAAGTTTTTTGTCGCGCTCCATTTCAGCAAGCTTTATATGAGTGATATTCGGCTTTATTCCGCTCACCAGAAGTTTTTCCTTGTAAAAGCGGTAAAATTCCTCTGTGTTTGAATGAAAAAAACTTGCGCTGAGTATTGTTTCAGGCGGATAATCCCACTTCTGATTGTAAAGTCCGTCTACGCTTCTGAAGTCAGGGATTCCGCTTTCTGTGGAAACTCCTGCGCCTCCAAAAAAAACTGTCTGGCGGGATCTGCTTATAAGAGCCTTGAGCTTTTCAATTTTTTCTTCCATAAAATCCTCCATTGGCTATTTTTTAACTTCAGTTCTTCGGGATTTACTCAAGCGCAGAAAGTTCTTCCCACCTTGAGTATGCCTCCGCAAGCTCCTTTTCTAGCTCGGTGTATTCTTTTCCAGCCTTTGCCGATTCCTCATAATTTGAGCTTGCCATTAATTTTTCAAGCTCGGGCTTTCTGTCTTCAAGCTCAAAGATGCGGCGCTCTATCCGCTCGAATTCTTGTTTTTCCTTGAAAGACATTCTGTTCTTTTTTTGGTGAGCTGAAACTCTTTCCTGTTTTTCCGGCGGTGGATTCGGAGCTGCTTCGTTTTTTGTCCGCTGAAGCTCGATGTATTCAGAACATTTTCCCGTGAAGCCCGAAACGCTTCCGTCGGCTTCCATTATAAGAAGCGTGTCGCAGACTTTGTCCATAAAATACCGGTCATGGCTCACAACAAGAAGACATCCTTTGAATGAAAGCAAAAACTGCTCAAGAATATTCATTGTGAAAATATCAAAATCGTTTGTCGGCTCGTCCAGAATGAGAAAATTCGGATTGCCTATAAGCAGCCTTACAAGATAAAGCCTTTTGCGCTCTCCTCCGCTCAATGAAGAAACAGGCGAGTGCTGAATTTTCCCTTCAAAGCCGAACTGCTCCAGAAACAGCGCCGCGCTCAGCTCTGTTCCGTTGCTCATTTTCATGACATCAGCGGCTTCCTTTATGTACTCAAGGACTGTAAGGGATGTGTCATCAAAATTCGGGTTCTGCTCGTAGTAGGCGATGAATGTGTTTTCGCCCTTTATGATTTCTCCCGAATCAGGATTTATTTTCTGTGTTATTATGTTCAGGAGTGTTGATTTTCCCGAGCCGTTTCCGCCGAAAATGCCTATTTTTTCTCCCTTGTTGAAAGTGTAGCTGAAATTTTTCAGCACTGGAAAAAAGTTCTCTGCGGAATTTTCTGCGCTGCCTGAAAAGCCCTTGGGAAACTGCTTTGATACGCCGTGAAGCTCGAGGATTTTTCCGCCGAGCCTTCTTTCTTCAACTTCAAATGAAAAATTTTTTTCAGGGCTGAATTTTTCGCGGTTGATAAGCTCCATGTCGCGCTGAATTCTTGCCTTAGCTTTTGTTCCGCGTGCGCAGGGGCCCCGCCTGAGCCATTCACGTTCGAACCTCAGCACAGATTCAATTCGGCGCTCTGTGTTTGCTTCAATCTGAGATTCGGTCTGTTTTTTTTCAAGGTACGATGTGTAGTTGCCTGTGTAAAGCTTTATTCTATTTCTTGCAAGCTCGTAGATGTTATTGCAGACTGAATCAAGAAAATACCTGTCATGGGTCACCATAAGGACAGAGCGTTTTGTTTCGGCAAGATAATTCTGCAGCCAGAGAATTGTGGAAATGTCAAGATGGTTTGTAGGTTCGTCCAGGAGAATCAGCTTGCTGTCCTCCACAAGCACTTGCGCCAGGGCTACTTTTTTTATCATTCCGCCTGAAAGTTCTCCCATTTTGCGCTCCAGGTCGCTGATTCCAAGAGTTGTAAGAATCGACTTTATCTGGTTTTCGTAGTTCCACAGATTGTCCGCATCCATTTTTTCGCTGAGCTGATTGTATTTTTTTCTTGCCTGCTCGGAATTTGTCTTTTGAAGCTCTTCGCATGCTTCTTCGTATCCGCGGATTGTTTTTAGTTTTTGGCTTTTTGAATTGAAGATATGCGCTCTGATGGTGTCGCCGCTGGAATACAGGGGGCTTTGGGCAAGAAATGAAACGCCTGCTTCCTTTTGGATTACAACTGTTCCTGAATCCGGAGCAAGAACTCCTGCGATTGTGTTCAGCAGCGTTGATTTTCCTGTTCCATTGCGGCCTATGAGAGCAGCCTTGTCGCCTTCATTCAGCCCGAATGTTACATCTGTGAACAGCGGTTTTTCCCTGCCGATTTTTGAAAGCCCATTTACGGATAAAAGATTCATAATGTGATTTTATCAGTTGTGAATTGAATTATCAATTAATCCGTGCATTTTCCTGGGTTCCTGAAAAGCGCATGGGCGATTTTAACAAAAAGGGTAGACGTTAATTTAAACTTTTGATAATATACATTCACTGTCTGCGCGACTAGCTCAGTTGGTTAGAGTACAAGCATGACACGCTTGGGGTCTTTGGTTCGATTCCAAAGTCGCGCATTGTATTTTTTTTACAAGCCCATCAATTTCTACTGTTGTACATCTTAACATTGTCTGTTTATCTGTATAATCGCCGGAAATAACATAATCAATGCCTTTTGAAACGGGGGCTTCACCTTTTGTATTATTTCCAATCATAG
>NZ_JBJETK010000035.1:10365-17488 GCF_051883275.1 Treponema sp.
ATTTTTGGCATCCAGTTTTTCTGTGATTTTTCCGCGCTTTACTTTCTGCGTTGTGGTCATTTCAAGCGGCTCTTCCAGCATTGTGAGTTTTGATATTCTTGCATAAGGCTGAAGCTCCTTGTTTACTTTGGAAACTATCTTTTCAACTTCTGTCTTTACAGATTCATCCAGTGGAGATTCCTGCCGGTTTATTCCAAGGCGCGCAAATAAATCATCGGAGGCATATACAAGCGCTTCGATCTGCTCGCTTTTTGTTGCTTTGTCGGAAATGTAGCCGCGGACTGTAATCTGCGAAATATCTGTAAACAGCTGGAATGCATTTTCAATTTCTTCAGGGTAAACGTTTTTGCCGCCTTCTGTTACAATAATATTTTTTATGCGCCCCGCAAGAATAAGATAGCCGTCGCTGTCGATTTTTCCAAGGTCGCCTGTTTTAAAGAAACCGTCATCTGTGAACACCTGTTCAGTTTCCGCCTTCATGTTGTAATATCCCTGAAAAACCATCGGGCCCTTTACTGCGATTTCTCCGATTCCGTCTGAAGAAGGCTCAAGGATTTTCATTTCCATGTACGGGAAGAAATACTGTCCGACACTTTCGATTTTGAATTTTTTGACAGGATTCAATGTGATAATCGGGCTTGTTTCTGTGAGTCCGTATCCCTGCACAAAATCAATTCCCATTTCATTGTAAATTCTGAATATGCTCGGAGCAAGCGGGCCTCCGCCGCAGATGGCGATTCTAAGAGAGTGTATGTTTGCCTTTTGAAGAATCGGCTTGAATAAAATTTTTCCAGGATTCACTTTGAAAACTTTTTTTATCATATATGAAATGCCCATCATGATATGGATCACTGCGTTTACAAGCGGGCCTTTTTCTTTTATTCCTTTCATGATGCCGGAGAGCAGCTTGTTGAACAGAAGCGGAACGCCTAAAAGTATTGTTATCTGTCCTTCGTGCAGCTCCCTCATCAGCCTGGAAACGGCCATGCTTTTTCCAAAGACAATTTCGGCTCCTGTTGAAAGGCTTTCGATCAGAACAGCCTGAAGCGTGTATGCGTGGTGTATGGGAAGCAGCGCATAAAAGACATCTGTGGGAAAAATATCCATTCTTGTCTGGGCGATATATGCATCGCTTACAAGATTTCTGTGGCTCAGCATTACACCCTTTGGAATTCCTGTTGTTCCGCTCGTAAAAAGTATTGCGGCCGTATCATTTTCTGAGGCGCTGTGAAAGTCCAGGGCTGTGTTCTTGTTTTTGGGCTGGAGATTGTATATATAGCTTTCGCTGAATTTCGGGCTGAGGCTGCAAACCGGGAATTCATTTTTTTTGGAGCTGAATGTCTGGAATTTTTCCTCATCGACAAAAAGAAATTTCGGCTTTGCGGTATTTAAAAGATTTACAAGCTCGTCTTCATGAAGCGCATAGTCAAGAGGGCAGACCACAGCGCCGCATGCCAGAGATGCTACAAAAGCCAGACCCCATTCAGGCGAATTTTTTCCGCTGACAGCTATTCTGTCTCCTTTTTTCACTCCGTTTTCTGAAAGCCAGGTCGCCAGTGAAATAATTTTTTCTTTCACCTGGGAATAGGAAAGCGTGTTTTTGGAACCTCCCGCTCCTTCAAAATCCGTGAAGCATGGACGCTCAGGAAATCTTTCTGCTGTTATAAAGAACATCTCTGGAACAGTCGGCCACTCCCCTGAAAAATGGCTGTCTTTGTATTTGGCTAGAAAATCCCAAGGTATTTTAATGGCTGTCTGCATAGTTTGTTCCTCAAAAAATAAGAGTAATTTATAACGTATATTCTATCACGAAATCTGTTTTATTTAAAATAAAAAAATATTCACAGCAGGAATAGTCTTGTCGTATGGGTTATAGATTGGAAATAGGTTAAATCTAAGCCAATAAAATGGGGATAAAAAATGCTAGTTTTTTATAATTTGGATAAACATATTTAAGAATTTTGTGGTGCAGATTCAGATGTCCGTCAAAGTTGAATTTGACAGACATTGTTTATGGGAAATTTATCCTTTGAGTGATGCTACAAGATTGTTATATTCGTCTTCAGAAAGCAATGTAACTTTTCCAGTTGTTTCGTTAGAAATGAAGTAAATATTTTCGTCTTCTGGAATTGCTGTATTCTCTCCAACTAGCGAAGGGTCAATAAGCGCAGTTCCTTCAAACTTGTAACCCCATTTTTCTCTTCCTAAACCTTTAAAGCGGAAATACTCAACTTTTGCATCAATCATTGCGACAGCGCCAGGAATTTGCTCCAAGGCAGAATCCAATGCATTTTCAAGCGCATAGTTTTTTGAGAGTGTTAGATCTTTTACAAGTAAGCCTTTTGCATTGAGCTTTTTAGTTCCAATTTTTTCAGAACTTCTCTGCATCTGCGCTATACGCGAAAAGTCAACATTCTTTGAAGAAATGATTGTAAAACGTCCAAGCTCATCTTGTTGTGTAGAAGAGCATCCAATAAAAGTTGCTGCGAATAATGTTGCCGCAGCTGCAAAACAAAGAAACTTTTTCATCTTATAAAGTCCTCCAAGATTTTTTTTGGTGAAGGCGAGCATAGCAAGACTTCACCAAAGGGACATATTCAAGTCCCTTTGGTAGTGTACACTACCAAAGTTTTAATTTTTAAAATGGAATGCAGATAATACTTGTTGAGTGCGAGCCGCATCTTGTCTGCTGAATAGACAGTTTGGAAGCTAAAAGATAAAACAACATTTCTCTTTAAAAACAGCAAGGCGCATCCCGAAAACTGTTCCCAGTTTTTAGGATGCGCCTTGGTTTTGGCAGAAGCCGCTTTTTAGGCTTTGAAACGCCTTTAAGCCGCTATTAGTACATTCCGCCCATGCCGTCCATGCCTGCCTGTGGAGCAGCTGGAGCTGGTGGCTCTGGAATATCTGTTATAGCACATTCTGTTGTGAGCAACATTCCGGCTACTGAAGCGGCATTCTGGAGAGCGCATCTTGTAACCTTTGCCGGGTCAATGATTCCGGCTTCCATCATGTCTACCCATTCACCTGTGGCAGCGTTGTAGCCAACACCCTTCTTTTCTGCCTTTGCCTTGTCAGCAATTACAGCTCCGTCTACACCTGCGTTTTCTGCAATCTGGCGGATAGGCTCTTCCAATGCTCTCTTTATAATCTGGAAGCCTACCTTTTCATCTCCGGTAAGATTTTCCTTGTCTGCATCAAGAACTTTGCTTGCCTCAATAAGAGCAAGTCCGCCGCCTGGAACAATTCCTTCTTCCAGAGCCGCTCTTGTTGCTGCGAGTGTGTCTTCAACACGGAACTTCTTTTCCTTCATCTCTGTTTCGGTGATAGCTCCGATATTGATTACAGCAACTCCGCCTGAAAGCTTTGCAAGGCGCTCCTTGAGCTTTTCCTTGTCGTAGTCAGAAGTTGATTTTTCAATCTGTTTTTTGATTTCCGCAACACGGTCGGCAATGGCTTTTTTATCGCCGGCTCCGTCTACCAGAGTTGTATTGTCTTTGTCGATTTTTACGGATTTAACCTGTCCGAGATCAGAAATTTCTGTTGATTCAAGCTTGAGACCGAGATCCTTTGTGATTACTTTTCCGCCTGTAAGAATTGCAATGTCCTGGAGCATTTCCTTTCTTCTGTCGCCGAAACCAGGTGCCTTTACAGCGCAGCACTTGAGTGTTCCGCGGTATGCGTTTACAACCAAAGTTGCAAGAGCTTCTCCGTCAAGGTCTTCAGCAATTATGATAAGAGGCTTGCCTGTCTGTGCAACTTTTTCGAGCACCGGCAGAAGGTCTTTCATTGTACTGATTTTTTCTTCATAAATAAGAACATAGGCATCGCTGTAGTTTACTTCCATGCGTTCGCGGTCATTTACAAACCATGAGCTGATGTATCCGCGGTCGAACTGCATTCCTTCCACTGTTTTTACTGTTGTGTCCATGTTCTTGGATTCTTCAACAGTGATAACACCGTCTTTTCCGACTTTTTCGATTGCATCTGCAAGGATTTTACCGATTTCAGGGTCGTTGTTTGCAGAAATTGTTGCTACATGAGTGATGTCGTCATTCCCCTTTACAGCACGGCTGTTCTTTTTTACTTCTTCAACAGCGATGGCAGTGGCTTTGTCGATTCCGCGCTTGATTTCAATAGGTGTCATTCCTGCGGAAACTGCCTTGAGTCCTTCGCGCACGATTGCATAGGCAAGAACGGTTGCTGTGGTGGTTCCGTCTCCTGCAACATCATTTGTCTTTGATGAAACTTCGCGCACAAGCTGGGCGCCCATGTTTTCAAAAGGATCCTTGAGCTCGATTTCCTTTGCAACTGAAACACCGTCCTTTGTGATTGTCGGTGCACCGTATTTTTTGTCAAGCATAACTAAGCGGCCGCAAGGTCCCAAGGTAACTTTTACTGCGCGTGCAATCTGCTCAACTCCGCTCAGCATTTTTTTGCGAGCATCTTCGCTGTAAACTAACTGTTTAGCCATGATTTTTACTCCTATTTTTACAGGCCGCCTTGAAAATTACAGGGCAGCTTCAAAATTTTATTTGATTGCATATAAGATACTAAAATTTAATGAAATCGACAATATTTTTTTCAGTAAAAATTTCAACAGGCGTTTTCGGGGGCGCATGTAAAAATTTCAGGGAGAATTTTAAAAAGCCTGTGTTTTTTATGGTTTTTCCACTTGAAATTTTATATTATTGTATTATAATCATATTTGTAATGATTATAAATTTGGGTTAGCTGCCGGTTTAAGCAATTGCATAAACAAAAACAATGCTTTATAATATCGGCAGTTAATATAGTTGAATTTTTCAAATACAAGAGGTTTTGAAATGAACATGAAAGCTGAATGGGAAGGTTTTAACCCAAAAGGTTTGTGGACAAGCGAAGTCAATGTTCGCGATTTTATTCAGGCCAACTATACACAGTATAGCGGCAATGAAACATTCTTGGCTGGCCCTACAGCCGCTACAAAAAAATTGTTCGACGAGCTCCAGAAGCTTCAGAAAGCTGAACATAATAAAAAATGTACAGGTCTTGACGGAAAAGAGCGTTCTGGCGTTCTTGATCTTGATACTGATGTAGTAACAGGACTGACGGCTCATCCTGCCGGATATATCTGCCCGGAAGGAAAAGACCTTGAGCAGGTTGTAGGTCTTCAGACAGACAAGCCGCTCAAAAGAGCATTTATGCCGTTCGGCGGAATTAAAATGGCCGAGCAGTCAACACAGATGTACGGCTACGAGTCTAACAAAGAACTCCACAAGATTTTTACTGAATATCACAAGACTCACTCTGATGCAGTATTCGATGTTTATACACCGGAGATTCGCGCAGCCCGCAAGTCACACATTCTTACAGGATTGCCTGATACTTACGGACGCGGACGCATCGTAGGTGATTACCGCCGCGTTGCCCTTTACGGTATTGACTACCTTATTGAGCAGAAGGAACAGGACAAGCTTAACTGCGGAAACGGAACTATGTCCGAAGAGATTATCCGCCAGCGCGAAGAAATTGCCGAGCAGATTAAAGCCCTTAAAGGAATTAAGGCTATGGCTGCAATCTACGGCTATGATATTTCAAAGCCTGCAACTACTGCAAAAGAAGCATTCCAGTGGCTGTACTTCGGCTATCTTGCTGCAATCAAGACACAGAACGGTGCTGCAATGTCTGTAGGACGCATTTCTACATTCCTCGACATTTACATCGAACGCGATATTAAGAAAGGAATCCTTACAGAAGAAAAGGCACAGGAACTTGTTGACCACATCGTAATGAAGTTCCGCATGGTTCGCTTTGCCCGTATTGAGTCTTACAACCAGCTGTTCTCAGGTGATCCTATCTGGGCTACTCTTGAAGTTGCAGGTCTCGGTCAGGACGGACGCGATATGGTTACTAAAAATGACTTCCGCTTCCTCCATACGCTTGAGAATATGGGACCTTCTCCAGAGCCGAACATCACTGTTCTTTACTCAAAACGTCTTCCTGAAAACTTCCGCAAATATGCTGCGAAGATTTCTATTGATACTTCTTCAATCCAGTATGAGAACGATGACATTATGCGTCCTATCTGGGGCGATGACTATTCTATCTGCTGCTGCGTTTCTGCAACACAGACAGGAAAGGAAATGCAGTTCTTCGGTGCCCGCGCAAACCTTGCAAAGGCATTGCTTTACGCTATCAACGGCGGAAAGGACGAAGGCGCAGGTCTTACACCGTATGCACAGGTAGGTCCGGAACTTGCACCGATTACTTCAGAATATCTTGATTACGATGAAGTTATGCGCAAGTACGATGTTATGCTTGAATGGCTTGCAAAGCTCTATGTAAACACATTGAACGCAATCCATTATATGCACGACAAGTACTACTACGAAGCTGCTGAAATGGCTCTCATCGATACTGATGTTCGCCGCACATTTGCAACAGGTATTGCCGGATTCAGCCACGTTGTAGATTCACTTTCTGCAATCAAATATGCAAAAGTTAAGGTTGTCCGCGATGACCACGGTCTTGCAAGCGACTTCATTGTTGAAGGCGACTTCCCTCGCTACGGTCAGGATGATGACCGCGCAGACGAGATTGCTGTATGGCTTTTGAAGGACTTTATGGCAAAAATCAAGAAGCAGCCGACTTACCGCAATGCAGAACCGACTACTTCAATCCTTACGATTACTTCAAACGTTGTATACGGAAAGGCTACTGGCGCGCTTCCTGACGGACGCAAGGCTCACGAGCCGTTCTCACCGGGAGCTAACCCTTCTTACGGTGCAGAAACAAAGGGTCTCGTAAAATCCCTTAACTCTGTTGCAAAAGTTCCTTACAAATATGCTTTGGACGGAATTTCCAACACTCAGACAATCAACCCGAATGCACTCGGACACGATGAAGAAGAGCGCATTTCTAACCTTGTAAGCGTTATGGACGGATACTTTGACAAGGGTGCTCATCACCTGAACGTAAACGTATTCGGCGTTGAAAAGCTCAAGGACTGCCAGGCTCATCCTGAAAAGCCGGAATATGCAAACTTCACAGTACGCGTTTCTGGTTATGCAGTACGCTTCATCAATCTTACAAAAGAGCAGCAGGACGACGTTATTGCCCGCACCTGCCACGCAAGCCTGTA
>NZ_JBJETK010000036.1:0-58741 GCF_051883275.1 Treponema sp.
CGAGTCAGAGTACCACATTTCAGATATTTATATCATGACATCTTGTTTCGGAATCCATGCAGTTACAAGACACAGATGCTGAAACGAGTTCAGCATGACAAGGGTGCACAGACAGCGTGGCGGTGGGCATTGGGTGGGCACAGTCATTCCGAACTTGTTTCTGAATCCATGCGGTTACAAGACACAGATGCTGAACAAGTTCAGCATTGACAGGGGTGGGGCAGACAGCGTGGCGGTGGACATTGGGTGGGCACAGTCATTCCGAACTTGTTTCGGAATCCATGCAGTTACAAGACACGGATGCTGAAACGAGTTCAGCATGACAGTGGGCTTTTCGGCATTACAAAAAGGGTGTATTTATAAAATTCTAAGGGCAGTTTAAAGACAGCATACAAAACATATTGACATTCATCTATGTATTCCGCTATTCTTACCTCAACATATAGACAAACATCTATATATAAACCACCGCAGGACGACACTGCGGTTTTTGAGGTAAAACTATGACGACACAAAATGCGGCGGAACTTTGCCGGGCGTTGGGCGATGAAAACAGGCTTAAAATCATCGAACTTCTGACACAGGGCGAACAGTGCGCGTGCAGGCTTCTTGAAAAATTCAACATAACGCAGCCGACGCTTTCACACCATATAAAAATTCTTTCCGAATGCGGACTTGTAAAAAGCAGGCGCGACGGAAAATGGACTCATTATTCGATAAACTGCGAAACGTTCAGGGAATTCAAGCGGTATTTTGAGGCGGTGGAATGTTGTAGAAATTCTGACTGCCAGTGCGGAGATTGATATGTGGGATTTTATTCAGAACGAGATTTTGGGGATGAAGTGGCTGTATGCGCTTATTCGGCGTGGTGTGGAGGCGGTCGGGCTTTCGGCTGAGTCAAAAATTGGAGGGGCGGCGGCGTTTTTTGTGTTCGACATCATCAAGATTTCGCTACTTTTATGCGTGCTGATTTTTTTGATTTCGTTCATTCAGTCGTTCTTTCCGCCTGAGAAAAGCAGAAAGATTATGGGGAGGTTCGGCGGTATGGGCGCCCGGATTATTGCCGCGCTTTTGGGAACTGTTACGCCGTTCTGCTCGTGTTCGTCAATTCCGATTTTTATGGGGTTTACGGCAGCAGGGCTTCCGTTGGGAGTTACGTTCAGCTTTTTAATTTCATCGCCGATGGTCGATTTGGGTTCGCTTGTGGTTCTGATGAGCGTGTTCGGGTGGAAAACTGCCGTTTTGTATGTCGTGTTCGGGCTTGTGATTGCGGTGGCTGGCGGTTCGCTGATTGAAAGGCTTCATCTTGAGGGCGAGATTGCAGATTTTATTCGGAACGCAGGGAATTGTCCGCAGGCTGAACTTCCAGAGCAGAGCCTTGCGATGAAAGAACGCGTAAAGTCCGCTTTTGACAAAATGCGCGAAACGCTCTGGAAACTTTTTCCGTATATTCTGGCAGGAGTTGCGCTCGGTGCGTTCATTCACAACTGGATTCCTGAGGGGTGGATTTCTGCGGCGCTAGGAAACAAAAATCCGTTCGGCGTACTTCTGGCGGTTGCGTGCGGCATTCCGATGTACGCGGACATTTTCGGCTGCATTCCCATTGCGGAGGCACTTCTTTTTAAGGGCGCGGCGCTTGGCGTGGTCTTAAGTTTTATGATGGCGGTTACGACACTGAGCCTTCCAAGCCTTGTGATGCTTTCAAAGGCAGTAAAGCCGCGGCTGCTTGCGGTTTTTACGGCAATCTGTATTGTGGGAATTGTTGCGGCGGGGTATGTGTTCAATGCGGTGCAAGGGGTGATGTAGAAGGGTAATGTGGGAAATTAAAAATTCGGGAAATCCTGTTTTTATGGTTTTTCGCTAGAATATGATATATTATATATATGACGGAGGTACAATATGTCAGATGCAGCCTTTGAAGATTTTACAAAACAAGTTCTCAATCTTTCTTACGAACAGACACTTACTTTAATGGAAAAAATGCTTGAATCATTAAAGACAAAACGAAGGGAAGAAAATTATCCTGAAATGGAAAAAAATATTGCCAGAAGTTCAATGAACACGATGTGGGAGGAACTGAAAAATGACACATGGTGAAATCTGGACAATAGATTTTGGCATTCCGGCCGGAAGCCTGCCTTCAAAAATTCGTCCTGCGGTTATGTTGTAAAATTAATTGAAAATAAATAGGTTAAACCGACACATAGTTATTTTGACTGTACATTTGGCAGTCTAGGAGATAAAACATGATTCAATTTTTAGAATTTGCAGAAAAAGTACTTGAAACTTCTGAAACACCTTTAATATATCAAGATATATGGAAAAAAGGTATAGAAATGGGTTTGGACAAAGTATTGTCTACAACAGGAAAAACTCCTTGGCAAACTTTAGGTGCAAGGCTTTTTTGCGAAGTGAGAGATAATTCAAATTCAAAATTTACTAAAGTTGGAAAAAGACCTGCCAAATTCTTTTTAAAATCTAAAATGCATCTTCTATCTTCTGAAATGATTGAAAATATTGATAAAGAGGAAAACATTCTAATAAAAAAAGAGAATACCTCATATACAGAAAGACAATTACACCCATTGTTAAATTATTTTGCATATACAAATACTTCATTTAATAATGGGAAAGCGATTCTTACTAAAACTATTTTTCATGAAAAATCAAAAAAAGACGGTTTAAATGAATGGATTCATCCAGATATTGTGGGTGTATATATTCCTATAGAAGATTGGAATTCTGAAATAATTGAATTAAATAAAATCATCAATTCAAACTCAATAGAATTGCTTTCTTTTGAAATGAAAAAAGAAATAAATCGTTCGAATTATAGAGAATATTTTTTTCAGGCAGTATCAAATTCTTCATGGGCAAATGAAGGATATTTAGTTGCTGCTAAAATAACAGATGATGATGAGTTAATGAATGAATTAGAAAGGCTGTCATCTGCTTTTGGCATAGGTATTATAAAATTGGATTTAGATGATATAGATTCTTCCACAGTTCTATTTCATTCTAAAAAGAAAAAAGAATTAGATTGGGAAACAATGAATAAACTTTGTGAAATAAACTCAGATTTTAAGAAATTTATCCAAGATGTAAAAATAGATTTTGATTCAAAAAGGATTCACAAATCTGAATACGATGAAATTTTATCAGAACCAGAAAGTTATATAAATAAAATAAGAAAAAGCACATAACGAGGTTTTAAAACCAATAAAAATCGTTTTTACCTTATTTTGAAATATTCAGGAGCAACAAAAATGCAAATAAACACTATCGAAATCTTAGGGCGGGAAGGCTGTCGGACTTGCAGTACGATGTATCAGACTGTCATCGACATTATGGCAGAAAAGAACATTCCGGCGGACATCCGTCACACAACGGACTTGGAAAAAATTATGTCGCTCGGCGTGATGAGCCTTCCCGGAGTCGTGATTAACGGCAAGGTCGTTTCGTACGGAAAGAAGCTTTCAAAAGAGGAACTGGAACGGCTGATTGACGGCGTGATTGAAGAGTAAAATTACATTGCAATGCAAAAACTTCCGATTTTTACAGACTTTTCGCATTACAATGCGAAAACTTATTGATTTTACAGACTTTTTGCATTACAATGCAAATAAATGGAAAATTCGATAAGCATAACACGGCAGAATGGTCTCAAAAATCTTCTTCTTTTCAAGGACAAGGAAGTTATAAAGGTAATTACCGGAGTAAGAAGGTGCGGAAAGTCCACTCTGCTTGAACAGTTTAAAAATCATCTTCTGGAAAACGGCACAAAAGAAAGCCAGATTGTCTATATCAATTTTGAGGACTACGAAAACCGCCTGCTCTTGGAAACTGATAATTTTTACGCATACATAAAAGCAAGTATTATCGAAAATAAAAGAATGTACCTTCTGTTCGACGAAATTCAGCAGGTCAGGGATTTCCAAAAAGTCGTGGACAGTTTTTACATCAAAAAAAACATAGACATTTATCTTACAGGCTCAAATTCAAACCTGCTTTCCGGGGAACTGGCAACACTTCTTACAGGGCGCTATGTTGAAATAAAAATGCAGCCGTTCAGCATTCGGGAATTTATGGAAGCGGCGAAAATTACCTCAAGACAGGAAGCGTACCGCAAATACATCGAAACAAGTTCGTTTCCTTACACTGTTCAGCTTCTTGAAAATCCCGATGCCGTAAAAATATATCTTGAGGGCGTTTACAATTCGATTATCGTAAAAGACATTCTGAACAGAAAAAAAATCAACGACATAAAAATTCTCACAAGCATTACGCAGTTTGTTTTTGACAACATCGGGCTGGAACTTTCTTCAAAGCGGATTGCAGACACGCTCACTTCAAACGGGCGCAAGATAGATTCACGGACGGTGGAAAACTACATTTCTGCTCTCACCGACACTTTTATCATCTACAAAGCAGAACGCTACAATATCAAAGGAAAGGAATACTTGAAGTCGCTTGAAAAATACTACATCTGCGACCTGGGCTTGAGAAATGCACTTCTCGGGAAAAAAGCGATAGACACAGGGCATATTCTTGAAAACATCGTTTATCTTGAACTTGTACGGCGCGGCTATGCTGTTTATGTTGGAAAAATTGACAGCCTTGAAGTTGATTTTGTCGCCCAGAATGAAGACGGAAACCTGTACATTCAGGTTGCGGCAAGCGTAAGGGATGAAGCAACGCTCCAGAGGGAACTGAAGCCGCTTATGGCAATCCGCGATTCCTACAAAAAAATCATTCTCACTTTGGACGACGACCCCGAAGCCGACTACAACGGCATAAAGCGAATGAACGCAGTAGACTGGCTTTTAGAGGACGGAAAATAAGAACAATGAACTCAAAAGACACCACAACTCCGCCAAAACTAACCGCCGCATTTATCTGTGTTCACAATTCATGCAGAAGCCAGATTGCAGAGGCGCTCGCAAAGCAATTTGCCTCAGACCGCTACGAATTTTATTCTGCCGGAACTGAAACAAAACCGCGCATAAATCAGGATGCAGTCCGTCTTGTAAAAGAACTGTACGGAATTGATATGGAAAAGAACGGTCAGAAAAGCAAGCTTCTTTCCGCGCTTCCACCGGTAGATATTGTGATTACGATGGGCTGTAACGTCCGCTGTCCTTTTTTGCCGTGCAAAACCCGAGAGGACTGGGGACTTGCCGATCCCACAGGCAAGAGCGACGAAAAATTCATCGCGGTAATAAAGGAAATCGAGCGCAAGGTTCGGGAGCGGTTCTGCGAAAACTGACGGCGACTGCGTGTGTTTCAGACCTTGATTTTGCACATTCAGATTATTCAATGGTTTTATAGTTTCTTTTTATTTATTCGTGCGGAGGCTTAATCCCCCCCCCGATTCTTGCGGAGAGGTGTTGATTGAAAAAAATCCGCGCGGCAGATATACTTTATAAATCTATTTATCTATTCTAATACCTACAGGGGATTTGTCGTCTATGAAAAAAAATCACAGCGCGGTGAAAAATCTGTTTCTTATCGGCATTGTTCCGCTTCTTATCGTTGCTCTTTTCTCAAGCCTTTCTTCCCGTTTTATTACTAATTCGCTCATCAATCAGAAAGTCAAGACAGAAGCTTCCAATGGAATTCAAAAGCTTTGCGGCGAAATTATGGCTGTTCTTGCGCCGGACATTGCGAACATCAAGACGCTTGCTTCTCTTGGAAGCCGCTCCGACGATTCCGCCCTTATTCATACGGTGATAAAATCGCTTGATCACAGTCCTTACACTGATTCCGTATATTACGCTACAAAAAAATCACGCTTTGAGGGCGGCGTTTATGCGGACAGTTCAGACTGGATTCCTGACGAGGACTACGAGCCTTCCGAAGAGGACTGGTTCAAGGATATTTCTGCAAGAGGTTCGGGCGGAAATTTTGTCTACCAGGAACCGCTTTATGACGAGGCGACCGGCTTTATCACGCTGACTCTTGCAAAGGCAGTGTTCAGCGCCGGTCAGCTTAAGGGCGTTGTGGGCGCGGATTTTACGATAGATGCTTTCTGCGACCTTGCAAATTCTATGAACATTTCAAAAAACGGCATAGTGCATATAATCAACAGGCAGGGCATTCTTCTTACAAGCACGGAGCGCGAGGAAATCCTAAAGCGCAATTATTTTGACAGGAACAAGATTGCCGGCGGTTCTTTTGACCGCAAGGAGTATCTTGACGGAACTCCAAAGTCGATTATAAAGGGCGACTCCTACTACGCCGTTGCTCCTCTGGGCGATACTCCGTGGTTTGCGGTTGCGCAGGGACCGATGAGCGACTTTACCGGAAAAATCCGCCTGTACAGCCTTCTTATAACTGTCCTTCAGATTGTTCTGTGCGTTGCAAGCGCGGTGTTCATTTCGTACAAGATTAACAAAAATCAGGAAAAGGAGCGCGTTCTTGGCGCAAGGCTCTTTGAGGAAACGCAAAATCTTGTTGTTGCGGCAAAGGAAAATTCCGCTACTTCGCAGGATCAGTCTGCGGCGGTAAAGGAAATTGTTGCCACGATGGAAGACTCCAATGCTCTTTCGGAAAATATTTCTTCAAAAATCAAAGACGTTTCTTCCGTTGCAAGCCGTACTTCTTTGTCCGTAAGCGAAGGCAAGGTGTTCCTCCAGAGCAATGTAGAAAAGCTCCTTGAAATTTCAGACACGAACCGCCGCACTATTGCGGACATTCAGGCTCTTTCTGCAAAGATAGACAGCATCTGGGAAATCGTAACGTTCATTACGAATGTTGCTGACCAGGCAAAAATCATTGCGTTCAACGCAGACCTTGAGGCAAGTTCAGCCGGAGAAGCCGGAAAGAATTTCTACATCGTTTCGTCGGAAATCAGGCGGCTTGCTGACGGAATTATCGAGGGAACGCGCGAAATCAAGGAAAAAATCAGCGAAATACAGCAGTCCTCGGATAATCTCATTCTTGCAAGCGAAAGCGGTACTGAAAAAATCAACGAAGGCTGCAACACTGCAAAAGACCTTGAAAAGAAATTTGAGGACATCCGCATTGCCGCAGAGATTACCGCTGATTCTACCAAGGACATTACGACTATTATCCGCCAGCAGACTGTTTCTTCCGAGCAGATTCTTGTTGCGCTGAAGCAGATTTCCGCCGGCGTTGAAAGTTTTACTTCCGCAACGGAAAACATTTCTTCCTCGTCTGCGAACATCAAGATGATTGCAGAGGATTTGAACAATGAGCAGTCAGGAAATGCCTAGAGTGTCGGGGTTTCTTAAAAAAGCGGAAGAATGTAAGCGCGCAGAAAAAGCTCCTGGAAAGTCAGGAGTTCCACTTCCGGCTTCTGTTCCTTCTTCCCTTTCAGAAAATGCGGACTGTTCCGGCGGCGTCGAAATCACGGAAGTTCCCGAAGTTCCTGATATTCCTGATGTGCCGAAGGAAAAATACATTCTGTTCGAGGTTCTGCCGGGGATTACGTATGCGCTTTTGTCTGCAGACTGCGCTGAAATTCTAAAATCCTGCGCCGTCTATCCGCTTCCGTTCGTTCCGCCTTACGTTGAAGGCATTGTAAACAGGCGCGGAAGTCCGTATACGGTCATAAACGCAGGAAAACTTCTCTGCCCTTCTTCCGCTTGTGATGAGGAACAGAAAAATGTTCTTCTTGTTACGGCAGGTGAAGGTCAGATTGCGCTTGACATTCACAAAATCGCAGACTATGCGGAAATTCCGGCAGACTGCTTTAAGCCGGATGAGTCCGAAAGCTTAAGGCGCGGAACTATTACGGTTGATGAATCGGCTGTTGCCGTTCTTGATATACAGGCGCTTGAGTCAATGCTTGAAAAAGATTTAGCCCGGCAATAGCGTTTTTGGTGTTTTGGTATTTGGAGCGATTATGAGAATTCTGATTGCAGATAATTCTGCGGTAATTCGTACTCTTCTTGAAGAATATTTTGCACAGGACGGCGGAATTACGACTGTTTCGTCTGTTCCGTGCAGTGCCGATGTTGCAGGAATTATCCGCCGCAAGTTACCTGATATTGTGCTTTTCGGTGCGGAAACAGATTTTCCGGGCGGTTTTTCAGAGGCGCAGTCGGCTGCATTTTCGCTTCATATTCCTGTCGTTCTTTTTCTTAAAGACGGCGTCTGCGTTTCTCCTGCTGTTTCTTCCGCGGCGGCGGACTGTATTGTAAAGCCGGATCTTTCTAAAAATCAGGATTCTTTCTTTTTTGAGCTGTGCAGAAAACTAAAGGAAATAAGCAGCCGTTCTTCCGTGCTCAAGCCGCACGGTGAGGAAAAAAACGTTTTGAAAGAAAAGTTTAAGGTTGTGTGCATAGGCGCTTCTACAGGAGGTCCTACTGCGGTTGCGGAAGTTCTTGCCGGTCTTGGCGAAAATTTTTCGCTTCCGGTGCTTTTCGTTCAGCATATTGAAAAAGGCTCGGACATAAAAATGGCGCAGTGGTTCGCCTCTGTCTGCCGGAACATTCGTTTCTGCCTTGCGGAAGACGGAACTGTTCCTGAGCCGGGAACTGTGTATATGGCGCCTGCGGACAGGCATCTTGCCGTTGTTCAGGAAAAGCCGGACTCTTCACCTGTCCTTCGCCTTTCTGACGAACCGGAGGAACTTTTTTTGCGCCCTGCGGTGAACAAGCTTTTCCGCTCCTGCGCAGAAGTTTACCGTTCAGCGTGCCTTGCTGTCATTATGACAGGAATGGGGCGCGACGGTGCAGACGGATGCAGGAAAATCGTTGAGGCCGGCGGTTATACTATTGCGGAAGACAAGTCTACGTGCGCCGTATTCGGAATGCCGGCTGCGGCAATAGAAACTGGCGGTGCTACGGAGGTTCTTCCGCGCGGAGAGATTGCCCAGCAGATTTTGTTTTTGACAGGGAGCTATAATGACCGCTGATGAAAAGACTTTACGGACAATTCTTTCCCGGATTACAGGCTGCTCCGGCATAATTCCTTCAGGAAGCCATCTTGACGGAATAAAAGCGTATATCGAAAAACGCTGCCGTGCGCTGGGCTTTTCATCTGCGGAGGATTTTCTTGCGCTTCTTGAAAAAGACGGCGGAGAATTTACTGCCCTTGTAAATGAAGCTACGATAAACGAAACTTATTTTTTCCGCGAAGAAAAACAGTTCGACCTTCTGCGGGGCTTTTTTACGCAAAAGTTTTTTTGCCGCCGTCCGGTGCGTATATGGTCTGCGGCGTGTTCAAGCGGAGAAGAAGCCTGGTCTCTTGCGCTTCTTGCCCGTTCGTGCGGCACGGAATGTATTGTTCACGGAAGCGACCTGAACACGCAGAAAATAAAAGAAGCGGAAAACGGCGCATACAGTAAAAAATCCCTGCGCGGCATAGACGGAAAGAAATTTCATTTTATGCTTGAACCGTTTATGCGTTCCGACGGAACAATTCATCTTGACAAAGCCGCTTTTCCGAACGTTTCGTTTTCTGCCGTAAACCTGCTTTCTCTTGCAGACGGCGCGCAGACAGTCAACGTTTCTGAAAAGCAGGACATAATTTTTGCGCGTAACGTATTTATTTATTTTTCGCGTGAGGTGCGTGCGCGCATTATTGCGACTCTTGCGGAGCGGCTTTCGGACGAAGGGATTTTGTTCCTTTCGATTGGCGAAATCGCTTCGTTCGATGCGGCTGTTACACCGCCCTGTCTTGAAAAATGCAGCTTCGGGGACATTTATTTTTTCAGAAAGAAAAAGGACTTGCTATGAGCGAAACGATACGGATTTTCAAAGAAAGCTGCGCTAAAAAAACGGCTGAACTTCAGAAACTTCTCCCTGAAATAAAAAAAGACGAGTCAGGAACGCTTCTTCTCCAAAGCCTTAACCTTCTGAAATCAATCAGCCTTGATTGCAGGCTGCTTTCGTTTAATTCGCTTCACCGCCTTTTGGAAGCTGTTTTTGAGATTTTCTATGCGGTTAAGGAAAAGACGATTTTAATGACAGCGGCAACAGAGCAGTTTCTTGGCAGTATGCTCCAGAGCATTGCGGAACTGAATGAGTCCGCCGGAAAAAATACAGATGATGAAACCTGCACTGCGCTTGTAAGAAAATGCAGCCGCTTTCTTTCCGGCGAAATGATTACTGACGGAAAAACTCAGCCGGTGGAAGACGACGTCAATTTGACTGAAAAAGTAAACCAGAATGTTGAAATCAGCATAGAGTCGGTGAATGCGCTTGAGTCTGCCCTTGATTCGCTTGCCGTTCAGAAATCACGGTGCAGGACGCTTGCAGAATCGTTTTCGCCGGACGAAAAAAGCGCACTTTTCCACAGCCAGGATATATTGAAAAAACAGCTTCTTCACGAACTTTACGGAATTGAATACCAGATACGCCAGCTTCAGGATATGGTTTTTGCATTGCGAAGAATTCCTGTTCAGAATGTCCTTGACGGACTTAAAAAACTTTCCGTACCGGGAAAGAACATTGAATTTTCAATAGACCGTTCCGATGTCTGCGTGGACAGGGATTTAATTCTTCCGCTTGAGCACATTCTTGAACTTCTTTTGCAGAATGCCGTTTCGTTCGGCTTAAAGGACTCTGAGCGCGGCGTTATTTCCGTGTCCTGCGAAAAAAACGGAAGCAGTGCTGTCCTTACTTTTAAAGATGACGGCTGTGGAATTGACGTTGAGCTTTTGGAAAAGCAGATTCTTGCCGCGTACCCGGAACGTGCCGCAGAAATTGCGGAGATGGGGCGCGATGAAATCCTTGCGTTTCTTTTTCAGCCGGGATTTACAGGCGAACACGGACTTGATGAAGTCTGGAGCCGTCTTGAAAAAATCAAGGGGCATATAAAAATCGAATCTTCCGTTGCGGAAGGCACGTCGTTCATCCTTCAGTTTCCTCTTTCTATCCGTATGGAACCGGGATTTTTTATTTTTGACTCCGGCGCTTCGTATTTTATTCCGTCGCAGTTTGTCGTTGATACGGTTTACCGTGCGCAGTCTGAATTCAAGACTGACTTTGACAGAACGTACATCACTGTTGACGGTCAGGATATTCCTGTGTACGCGCTTTCTTCCCTGCTTTCTGCAAATCATTCTTCCGCAGGAATTTCTGGAGAGCCGCCTATTGTCATTGTGGAATATCTTGAGCTTCGGCTTGGAATTATCGTTGAGCGGATTACGGGATTTGTTGACGTAACGGTGAAACCGCTTCCGCCGTCATTCAAAAAGTCGCTTGCGCTTCAGGGCGTTGTTCTTAATGAGTCAAATGATTTTGTTCCTGTCCTTTACGTTCCTGATTTAATCAGAAGGTTCCGCGAACTCAGGGGATATAACCTTAAAAAGAAAAAGGTTCTTGCCGGCAAAAAAATGCGGAGCGCCCTTGTGGTCGATTCAAGCAGTGCAACAAGGCAGATTTTATGTTCCGCGTTCAAAAAAGAAGGCTTCCTTGTTGAAGAAGCTTCCGATGGAATTGACGCGCTTGAAAAACTTAAAGTGTCGCCGTTTGAACTTATCGTTTCTGCGCGGAATATGCCGCGTATGGACGGAATTACGCTTCTTGACAACGTAAAGCGTCTTGAAAATGCCCGGAATACTCCGTTTGTTATGCTTCTTCCTGACGATGAATTTTCTGCCCGGAACGAGGCGCTTCAGGCCGGTGCAAAAGCCGTCTTGAGCAAAAAGAAATTCAGCAGAAATGACCTGATGCAGTGCATAAGCACGATTTTATAATTTTACTGGAGATTATATGAAAAGAAGAATTCTGATACTTGAGCAGTCGGATGCCGTTCAGTCTGTTTTTTCAAAACACTTGCAGGAATATGACTGTGCTTTTTTCTCCGACGACGATATTGAATGTGTCGTAAAAAAAATTATTTCGTTTGTTCCTGAACTTGTGCTTGTAAATTCGTTTTTCGGTGTTTCTTCCGGTTTTTCGACTGTCCGAATGCTCAGGGAAATTCCGTATTTTGCTTCCGTAAAAATGCGCGTTTATTCCTGCACCAAAAACTGTTTTGACCGCTACTACGCTGCTTCAAGCGGTGCGGAATTTTTTACCTGCCTTACAGAGCCTTCGCTTGAAAAAAATATCGAGGAACTTCTAAAACTTCCGGAAGAGCCTTCAGTTCAGGAACAGACCGTAAAAAAAGGCTCGGAATTTCTTGAAAAAAATCAAGCGCACTGTGCCGGCGCTGCTGCCTGGTGGGATGACATTTCCAAAAGAGCAGTCCTTGATTCAATTTTTAAGCTGATACAGCCGGACACAAATGTTCCTTCCGCCGCAGAAAAATATCTTAATATGATTGCGCAGATTTGCCGTGCGCCGGCTTCTGCCCTGTTCATAAAAAGTGACGGAAAAATCCGCTGTTTTGCCGTATGCGCACAGCAGGCGGACAAAAAGGAAACTGACGATTTTCTTTCTGTTGCAAAAGCTGACTATGAGGCGGAATGTCTTGACGGAAAAAACTGTGCCGTAGTTCCGGAATTTCTTTCTGCCGATAAAACGTTTGAGCAGTTCTGCACGCCGTCACTTCCGTTTTCCGCCTGCCATTATGCTGTCCTTAAAGATTCGCAGGGAAACAAAATCGGCACTGTTCACAGCGTAGCCTGCTCAAAATTCCGGCGCGAACAGATTACGCTTTTTGATTACGCCGCAAAAAAAGCGGGCGCAATTTTCCAGATGATTCTTGCGTTTGAAAAAAAGATTTTCTTTGAACGGAACATTCGCAAGGCATTCAACCGCTTTGTTCCTGAGCAGATTATTGACGATCTTGTAAAAAGCGCAGGCAACGGAGAAAACGTTTCTGCCGGAGAAAAAAGGCGCGTCGCAGTCCTTTTCAGCGACATCCGCTCCTTCACCAACATAAGCGAAGTGAACAAGCCTGAAGTTCTCGTAGATTTTCTGAACAGGTATTTTACGATTATGGTTGACATAATAAAAAAGTACGGCGGAACAGTTGATAAATTTATCGGTGATGCGATTATGGCGCTGTTCGGCTCTCCTGTAAGCTATGTGGACAATGCGCGCCGTGCAGTTGCCGCAGCGTACGAAATGCGCCGCGCACTTCCGTCAGTGCCGCTTGGAAATCTTGTCCTTCCTGAACAGATGAAATTCAATATCGGAATAGGCATTCACTACGGAGATGTAATTGCCGGTTCAATCGGCTCTAAAGACAAGACTGACTACACTGTTATCGGGGATTCCGTAAACCTTGCTTCCCGGCTTGAAGGTCTTACAAAAACTTATGGAACGCAGGTTCTTGTAAGTGATGCGGTGCGCGCAGAATTTTCAGACGATGAATTTGAGTTCCGCTATCTTGATGACGTAAAAGTAAAGGGAAAAAAGGAATCTGTTGCGATTTTTGCGGTGGACAGAAGCCCTGAAGAATTTTCTGCCGCCTACAAGGATAACTACAAAAAGGGAACTGACCTTTACAAGCAGGGACTGTGGAATCTTGCGCTGCACTATTTTTCTGCCTGCCTTTCTGAATATCCAGACGACAAGGCGAGCGCGCTGATGCTTTCGCGGTGCAATGATTTTATAGAAAATCCGCCTGAAAACTGGGACGGAGCAGTTGCGTTTACGGCAAAATAGCCTGAGCGGAATTCGGGAAACTTTGAATTTCATCTTGCACTAAAAAATCAAAAGCTGTATATTCATTTTTGCGCAGTTTATGATTCCTCATAATTCTCCTGCGCATTATAAATTAAAATTCTTATGGAGGACGCTGTATGCTTTTCTGCCCGGCGTGTTTAAAAAAATTCTTTTTATGGGTGTTCCGCGAGCTTGAGGACTATAAGCTGCTTCTCAGGAATATACCTTCACCTGTTGTTTCAATTTTCATTCTTTCGATTGTATGCGCAAATCTCATGGCAAACAAGGAGCTTGTGAATTTTAAATTCATTGCGCTGGACTGTGGATTTGCATTCAGCTGGATTATGTTTTTGTGCATGGACGTAATCTGCCGGCGGTGGGGAGCGCGCGCTTCGATCAAGGTGTCGCTGCTTGCGCTTGCGATGAATCTTTGTGTATGCGCAATGTTTGCCGTTCTTTCAAAGGCGCCGGGAAAATGGGGCGAATATTATGCCTCTGGAAATTCGATTGTCAATGATGCCCTGAACAGCACCTTTGGAGGCTCCTGGTATGTTGTCCTTGGTTCTTCGGCGGCGTTTGTTTTGTCTTCTGTTGTAAATGCGCTTGTGAATGATGCGCTCGGTGCGGTGGTTCGCAGCAGGGGATTTTTTTCGTTTGCATTTCGCTCTTATATTTCAACGGGCGTGGCGCAGTTCGCTGACAATCTTGTTTTTGCGCTCATTGTTTCAAAAGTTTTTTTCGGCTGGACGTGGACACAGGTTTTTATCTGTTCTGCGATAGCGGCTGTGTTCGAGCTTTTGTGCGAAGTCGCTTTTTCGGGGCTGGGCTACAGGATAGTCTGCAACTGGGAAAAGGAAAATGTCGGGCAGGAATACATCAATGGTCATTCGTGAAAATTCTATTTCAGCAGAGGGAAGGGCAGAATGAAAGTTTTGATTACCGGCACAAGCAGCGGAATCGGCAGAGCCTGCGCGTTGAAATTCCTTGCTGAAAAAAACACTGTCATTGGTCTGGACAAAAATGCCAACACTGTTTCGCGTGAGTTGTCCGCGGAAAATGCTCCGCTTTACACCCATATTGTCTGTGATATTTCGGACAGGGATTCTCTGCCTGAAATTGAAGGCGTTGAAATTCTTGTAAACAATGCCGGAGTTCAGGGCGGATGCAATGTGTGTGCTGATGACATAAAAGTGAATCTTATGGGCACGATTTTTGTCACTGAAAAATACGCATTTCAGCCTGAAATAAAATCTGTTCTGTTCAATGCTTCTGTTTCTGCGCTCACTGGAAATGAGTTTGCCTCTTATGCGGCGTCCAAGGCTGGAGTTGTGGGCTACATGAAAAACTGCGCGATTCGGCTTGCAAATGAATTTCATGCTGTCTGCAATGCGCTGTGCTTCGGCGGTGTGGAAACCGAGCTTAACGGACATGTTATGCGCGATGAGATTCTGTGGAAAAAGATAATGGATGTTACGCCTTTAAAGCGGTGGGCATCTGCGGAAGAAGCTGCTGAATGGATTTATTTTATGTGCGCCGTAAATAAATTCTGCACAGGGCAGGCGATTGAAATTTCAGGCGGCGAAAGAAACTGCGCTGATTTATTTGTCTGGTAAAGTTTAAATCTGCCCCGAAAACCAAAAAGTTCCCGGGGCTTTTTTTTGCTACCATATTCCAAGAATATGCTGCATTCCAAGGCTCACGGCGGTTATGGCAATCCAGCAGCATGCGCCCATTATAAGCGGTTTTCCGCCTGTCTTTATAAGCTTTATTATATCTGTGTTAAGTCCGATTGCGGCCATTGCAAGGACAATAAAGAATTTGCTCATCGTCTTCAGGAATTTAAAAACTGAATCAGCATAAGGCATAAGCCCTTCGCCCAAAAACTGATGGCACAAAGTTGTAAGCACAGATGCCAGAATAAACCACAAAATAAAGAACGGAAAAATCTTTTTAAAGTCAAAGTTCATCTTTGCGGTTTTTCCATCGGAAGATTCCTTTTTTGCCTTTATCATCTGATACAAGGCAAGCACCAGCGTAATCGGAATAATCGCTATTGTCCGGGTAAGCTTTACAGTTACGGCCTTGTCCAGTGTCTGTGAGCCCAGGCTGTACATTGCATCCCATGTGGAAGCCGCCGCCGTTACACTTGAAGTGTCGTTTACAGCAGTGCCTGCAAAAATTCCGAACGCATCGCCCGACACTGTGGAAAATCCCACTAGCTGTCCAAAGTAGGGGAAGATAATCGCCGCAAGCACATTGAAGAAGAAAATTACAGAAATCGACTGTGCGACTTCCTCGTCAGTTGCAGAAATCACAGGGGCAGTGGCAGCAATGGCAGAGCCTCCGCAGATTGAAGAGCCGACGCCGACAAGTGTTGAAATCCTTGAAGGAATTTTCATTGCCTTGCACATTGCGAACGCAACAACAAGCGAAGTAAGTATTGTTGAAAGAATTATCGGAAGCGACTGTGCGCCGGTTTTTGCCACAACTCCAAGATCCAGCCCGAACCCTAAAAGAATCACTGCCCACTGAAGAATTTTCTTTGAGCAGAATTTAATTCCAGCCTCAAACGGTGATTTTTCCTTGATGAAATTTGTGGCGGCCATTCCTATTATGATTGCAAATACAGGCCCGCCCACAACAGGAAAAAGTTTTCCTAAAAACCAGGACGGCACAGCGATTACCAGGGACACAAGCAGCCCCTTAAAAATTTTCTTGAACGATTCCATAAAAAACCTCTGTGGTATTTTTATAGCATATAAATCCCTAAAAGTCGAGTTGCGCGCAGGGTGCCGCTGAAATTACGCCGGATTGCTCCCGGAGAGTTCCTGAAAAATATTTTTAAATTCTCTTGACCTGACGGGTATTTCAAATGCTATAGTTTAAAAATGAAATTTGCTTCCAGTTGTTTTTATCGCTGCTTCTTCACTGCCGCGCTTCTTGCTGTTTTTTCATCCGGCCTTTTTTCTTTTCCGCTTTTCCTCTCAAAGCCGCTTGACGAGCCGGAGCTTCTTTCACTGTTCAGGCAGGCTTATCCCGATGTTCTTTTTAAAAGCGAATACGATGCCTTTACCGGGGACTGGAAAATTTCAGTTTCGCTCGGAAGCCGCTCCGCTGAATTTTTCTGGGCCGACGGAATGTTTCTTCCTGAATCTGAAATAGACAACAGGAGCCGTTACAGCCCTTTTCTTTACAAATACGATTTTGTTCTGCATGACCCCTCGGAGTTCACCGAGGAGGATATCGAGCGAATCAGAAAATTCAGTTCCCCTGAAAACCGAACCAATATAAAGGGAACACCGCCGTTTTTCTATGATTTTATCTATGACTGCAAGACGCGCGATTCCCTGGAGCGGCACATAAAAAGCACAGTGTTCCTTGGAAAAAGGTCGAACACACACGAGCGGCTGAGGGAGCCTCTTGCAAAGGTTGAAGCTGAAATCCGGGCTGCTGCGGAATCCGACACTGAAGTCAGGAATTTCATAGACAGTCTTTTGAGCGCGGACAGCTATTCGTGGCGGAATATAAGTGATTCGGGAAACCGCTCGTTCCATAGTCTGGGGCTTGCAATCGACCTTCTTCCAAAGGGCTGGGGAAGAAAAAATATTTACTGGGCATGGCGGCGCGACATAGACGGCGACAACTGGATGAAGCTTCCGCTTGAGCGAAGGTGGATGCCGCCTGAAAAAGTCATTTCAATTTTTGAAAACAACGGATTTATCTGGGGCGGAAAATGGGCAATCTGGGATAACATGCATTTTGAGTACCGCCCGGAAGTCATTCTTTACAGCAGAAAAGCCTCCGGGAACTAAAAACGCTGGTTTGCTCCGGCTATTTTCCAAGCTCCAGAATGCTTTCCTTTATGGCATTGGTATCTGCAAGCAGCTTTTCTGTGCGCTCCTTTACTGTCTGTGTAATATCGCGCATTGCTCCCACTGCCTGAAGAAGCTGCTTTCCGCCTTCATTCTGCTCGGATATGGCCTTTCTTGCGTTTTCTTCCTGGGTAACAACGGTGTTTGAGTATTGAACTACTTCGCTGAATTCCTTGTGGACTTCTCCTGTGTCCTTGAACGTCAGGTCGATAAGCTGCTTTACCTTTTTCAGCACTTCTGAAATTTTCTGCGCCTCTGAGCCTGAGCTTTCCGCGAGTTTTCTTATTTCGTCGGCTACAACTGCAAATCCGCGTCCTGCGTTTCCTGCGTGCGCCGCTTCGATTGCCGCATTCATGGCAAGAAGATTTGTCTGGCTCGCTATTTTCTGGATGACATCGCTCATCTCGCTCAGGCCGTTTGAGCTTTCCTCTATCTGGGACACAAGGGAAGACACGTTTTCTATGCCGGACATTCCCTTTCTTGCGGCTGTGTCAAGCTGGTTCACAGAGTCCGCGTTCCGCTCCAGCACTGTATTTATTGAGTTGATATTCGCAATCATTTCTTCCACAGCAGAGGATGAAGATGAAACGCTCTGTGTCATGCTTCGGGCCGCTTCTGTGAGAGCCTTGACATCATGCTCGTTTTCCGTGAGCTTCTGCGCGCCCGCTTCCACAACGCTGCGGACAGTCTTCTTGGTTTCGTTTTCATACTGGGAATGCATAATGTCTTTTAGAATGTTTTTATAGTGCATGCAGTTTTCGGGGCGGTTCAGTCCGTTGTGGATTGCAACAGCCATCTGCTCGCAGTTCTTGTAGCCGCATGCGCCGCAGTTCAAAATATCCGCGGAAGTTTTTTTGTACATCTGGCGGTAAATCTGCTGAATTTCTTCCGCTGACGGCTCCTTTATCGTCTTGTGGAAATATTCGCTTCTGTCGATATATGTTCTTTTGTACAGTTCAGGCTGCCAGAAATCATCAATGGCCTTGTTGAGCTTTTTCAGCGCGGCTTTATTGCTGAAGCTCTTTTTCTGCCAGTATTCATGCCGCTGTTTCATGCGGTTTTCAACGTAGGATTCCATTTCGTCCAGGCGCATATTCTGGTTTGAAGTGCCGGCGCCTTCGTTGCATCCGTTTTCACAGTTCAGGCAGTCAATCAGCATAAAGCACGGCTTGTTTTTCTTCAGGTCTTCTTCAATGTGCGCAAGGTAATGGAAAATTTTTGGATTGCCTTCGATTTTGCGTGTTTTTTCAGAAATTCCGGGAACAAAACGCTCCGCTGTCCGCATAAGCCCGCCCGGAATGGAGTAGAGAACTCCGCGCTCTGCCGCAGGATTCTGGTATTCAACTTTGTCAAAGAAATCGAGTGTCAGATTTTTTTCCTTGAGGCGCTGTTCGATTGAGCGCATTGTTACGTTGTAGTCGCAGATTCCGGTTTCGTCGAATTCCCGTCTTTTTGCATAGCACGGAGAAATCGCGGCGATTTTGTGGTTTCTGTAGTTCGGGTAAAACTGGCGTATCATTTTTGCGCAGTGAAGCATGGGGCTGTCAGCCGGCGCAAGGTATTTTATCAGGTTCGGTCGGTAGGTTTCTATAAACGAAACAAGCGCAGGGCAGGGCTGTGAAATCAAAAATTCCGGGCGGGCGCGCTTTATATGTTCAACGTATGATTTTGTTGTAAGCTCCGCTCCGAAGCTCACATCGAACACGGCCTCGACCCCGAGTGATTTTAAAAATCCGTTCAGCTCAAGATCCTTTCCTCGGAAGGACACGGCGGCCGCAGGAGCTACAATCGCCACGATTTTTTCTCCCTTTGCGAGGTCTTCAAAAAACTGGGCTGAATCATCAATGCCTTTTCTTGCTCCGTGTGAGCAGGCTTCAATACAGGCGCCGCAGCCGATGCAGAGCCTGTCGTCAAACGCAACGTGATCTCCTGAGCCGTTGTTGCACATTTTTACAGGGCACACAGAGATGCATCTCTGGCAGTTCACGCATTTTTCTTTTTCCACTGAAATAACAGGGCGGTATTTTTGGCTTCTTTCTATCATACTGCAGTATTATCATAATATAATAAAATTCCTGTTTGTCAACCGTTTGCCGCCTTCCGAATACTTATTTTTCCATGATTTTTCAGAGGCTGACTTTTTGGCTGAAAAATCGTAATATGAATTCAATGAAGCTGAAGTTTTTTGTTTTTCTGCTGCCGGTTTTTCTTTTATGCGCCGCGCCCTGTGCTTTTTTTGCAGAAGAGCCTGAAGTCAGGCACAATCCCTGGTCGCTCATAATCTACCGCCCTGAAAACAGCTGGCATATAAATGAAGTCCGCTGCTACCTGAGGCTTGAAGATGCCCTGACCGGCGAGGACGTTACCTACAAAAACGCAAAGGCGAACTATTCATGGATGAGCGAGCCAAAAAAAGGAATTCCCTACGAGCGCTCCTATTATCTTAGCGGCGGAATGGCGATGCACCTTCTTTTAAAGAGCGGAAAATACAAAATATATTTTTATACCCCAAAGGAAAAGCTTGCGGGGCTTGTGACTGAAAAAGAGCTTGCCCGGAAAGATTGGCGCTCCAATGTTTTTCTGTACGACACGGAAAATCCCGCCCGTGTGATTTTTGTAAGCCCCTGCGCGGACGAAAACGGCTTCTACACCGGCGCATGGAATATCAGCGGCAAGGCTCCGCTGTTCTGGAAATTTACAAAGCCTGTTCCGGCGGAAGCGGATTAGGCGCTTGTGATTTTTCCGTCTGAAATTTTTATTACATGATCCGCCATGGCAACAATCTTTGAGTCATGGGTTGAAAAAATAAAGGTGGTCTTCAGCTCTTGGTTGAGTTTTTTCATAAGCTCAAGAATCTGGTCTCCGTTTTTTGAATCAAGGTTTGCGGTGGGCTCGTCGGCGAGAATCACAGGCGCTTTTGTGACCAAAGCGCGAGCTATTGCAACCCTCTGTCTCTGTCCGCCTGAAAGCTCTGACGGCTTGTGTGTTTTCCATGATGAAAGCCCGACTGTTTCAATAAGAAAATCTATCCATTCGCCCAGCTCCTTTTTTCCCATTGTTTCCGTTGCAAACGAAGGCCCGAGCGTAAGCGGAAGCTCTACGTTTTCCCTTACATTCAGCACCGGAATCAGGTTGAAGGTCTGGAATATAAAGCCCAGGTTTTTTCTTCTGAGCACGGTAAGCTTTTTGTCAAGACCGGCAGAAAGTTTTGTGTCCGCCGAAAGCTTTGTCTTTTCGTATATGTCGTTTCCGTTGAGAAAAAGTGTTCCTGAGGTCGGAAGGTCTATAAGCCCTATTATATTCAAGAGCGTTGATTTTCCTGAGCCTGAAGCGCCGGATATCGCCGCGAATTCGCCTTTCTGTATTGAAAAAGAAGCTTTGTCCACGGCCTTTACAATGACTTTGTCCATCTTGTAATTCTTAGAAATGTCTTTTAGCTCAATCAGATTCATTCCATCAGTATAGCAGAATCTGTCGTTTATTGCTACAAAAATATTCTATAAAAAAAAGGCTGTCAAAAAATTATCAGGCACAGTGCAATTCCGGATTTGCACTGTCATTCCGAATTTTTACTGTCATTCCGAATTATACTGTCATTCCGAATTATACTGTCATTCCGAACTTGTTTCGGAATCTATGTGGTTACAAGACACAGATGCTGAAACGAGTTCAGCATGACAGGTGCTGTGTACTGCATGACGTGTGCTGTGTTCAGCGTGACATAGTTGGGGCTGTCTTTTCCGGATTTGCACTGTCATTCCGGATTTTTACTGTCATTCCGAACTTGTTTCGGAATCTATGTGGTTACAAGACACAGATGCTGAAACGAGTTCAGCATGACGTTCGCTGTGTTCAGCATGACAGGTGCTGTGTACTGCGTGACATTCGCTGGGTTTAGCGTGATAGTGTTTTTATGAAGCAAGTGGGCGGCTTAGATGAGCGGAGGAACAGAACGCCTGCGTCCTGCCGTGGCACGCATGGCCCGGCAGGATGCAGACATCTTTTATTACTAGAAAGTTACGTCAGCTTCTTTTGTAAGTTCTGTTACCTCGTAGATTTTGCTTCCATCGTAAAGTGCTGTTATATTTTGCTCAGGATCATCAGAATCAATTACAACTGTCAAAACACCAGCATTGTTGGTATAAGAATATTCTTTTGCGGCAAGATCAGTCGCGCTTGTATCGGCGCAATAGTCTACCTTGTTGCCAGCTTTGAAAGCCAAAGACTTATTATTGTCTTTGTCTGTAAAGGTGTCCTCAATAGTTTCAATGTCAGAAGTAGTTCCGCGCTCATACACAGCATTCTGCAGGTAATACTTGCCGTCTGCCACGAGGATTTTACCACTGTAAGCTGAACCGTCAGTCTTGCCAGATGGTTCCGAGGTATGTGATCTCAAATTAGTTCCGTCAGAAAAATAATATGTTGTATTGTCGCTATCAGAGAGCACGATGGTGCCAGTAACACTATCATTCTCATCTTTTATAGCAAGACCATCAGCATCAAGCACTTTAACCTCAACAGAAGTTTTAGCTTCCTTTACAGTAGGAACAACAACATCATCATCGTCATCATCGTCTGAAGAGTCGGAACATCCAGCGAATGACAGACCCATAACCATTGCCGCAAGAACGGCGAACCATTTGATTGTCTTTTTCATCTTTTTACTCCTTTTTGATGAAAGTTTATTTTCCACGCTGTGAAACTGTTTTGTTCATGCGTGAAATTTCCTGATATGTCAATCTACATATCTGAATGTATTATATGCAGATTGAGCTATTAAGTCAAGCGAATTATATGTCAGTTGATATAATCAGAAAAATGAATTCATTCAGGGAAAATCTTAGAAGCGAGCTTGATTTTCAGGGGCTTACAGTAAAGGAACTTTCAGCAAAAACTGGAATTGTAAAGGGAACGTTAGACAACTATCTTGGGGCAAGGGCATCTATTCCTCCTGCGGACATTGCTGTAAAAATTGCAGAGGCACTGAATGTTTCTGTGGAATTTCTCGTTACAGGAAAAGAAAGAAAAGAAAATAAAAACGAACTGTATGTTTTTGTTACAGCGGAAGAAAAAACAATCCTGAATGACCTCGGCTCAGTCCCGCAGAATATTCAAAAGACATTTAAATCCCTGCTTCATCAGACCGCAGAATCTATAAAAAGTGTTAAGCCGGATGAGCCGCAGACTTGACTCCCAGAAACTTCCGGGCATTGTATATAATGCATAGATTCCGAAACAAGTTCGGAATGACAGTGCAAAGCCTGAATGACAGTATAAATTCAGCATGACAGCCCTCCTAAAGCCCTGTCATGCAGTACACAGTGCACGTTATGCTGAACTCGTTTCAGCATCTGTGTGTCGTAACTGCATGGATTCCGAAACAAGTTCGGAATGACAACACCCTTGCCATTCCGCTGACTGCACCCTCGCCGTTCCGCTGACTGCACCCTCGCCGTTCCACTGACTGCACCCTCGTCATTCCACTGTCTAAAACCACGTCATGCGGCATTTTCCCCCTTGTCATGCTGAACTCGTTTCAGCATCTGTGTTGTATTAGCGCATGGATTCCGAAATAAATTCGGAATGACAGTGCAAAGCCTGAATGACAGTATAAATTCAGCATGACAGCCCCCTTGCTGAACACAGTGCACGTCATGCTGAACTCGTTTCAGCATCTGTGTGTCGTAACTGCATGGATTCCGAAACAAGTTCGGAATGACAGCACCCTCGCCGTTCCGCTGACTGCACCCTCGTTGTTCCACTGACTGCACCCTCGTCATTCCACTGTCTAAAACCACGTCATGCTGTCAGCAGTGTATGCGGCTGTTATTGTGTAAAAATCCATCTGTCGCTATAATCCTATAGAAATGTTTTTTTACTTTTAATCAGAAAAAAATGAGGTGAAATATGTCAGAAGAAGTCAGAGTCCGGTATGCGCCTTCTCCTACGGGGCTGCAGCATATTGGCGGAGTGCGCACTGCGCTTTTCAACTATCTTTTTGCAAAATCCAGGGGCGGAAAATTTATACTTCGCCTTGAGGACACAGACCGCACAAGGTTTGATGAAAAATACGTGGACAACCTGTATGACACAATGGCATGGCTTGGAATTGACTGGGACGAGGGCGGCTCAAAAGGCGGCGGTTTCGGTCCGTATGTTCAGAGCGAGCGGTTCGAGCTTTACAAGAAATATGCCATGGAGCTTGTGGAAAAAGGCGAGGCGTATTACTGCTTCTGCGACTCCGAGCGTCTTGAGCGGATCCGCAAAATCCAGACTGAAAACAAGATGCCTCCGGGATATGACAGAAACTGCCGCCATCTTACAGAAGACGAAGTGAAGGCGAACCTTGCGGCCGGCAAGCCCTATGTCATACGCCTGAAAGTGCCGCTTGAGGGCGAAACAAAATTCTCTGACCATCTGCTCGGCGATATTGTATGGAAGAATGAGGATATTTCCCCTGACCCTGTTCTGCTTAAAAGCGACGGTTTTCCGACATATCATCTTGCGAATATTGTTGACGACCACCTGATGAAGATAACCCATGTGATGCGCGCCCAGGAATGGATTCCTTCAACTCCGCTCCATGTTCAGATGTACCGTTCGTTCGGCTGGCAGCACCCTGAATTCTGCCACCTGCCTATGGTCAACGGAAGCGACGGCAAAAAGCTTTCAAAGCGGCACGGCTCCACTTCGCTGAATGAATTCCGCGCGAGAGGCTACCTTCCGCAGGCGATTGTAAATTACGTTGCGCTGCTCGGGTGCTCCTACGAGGACGGCCGTGATATATACAGCCTTGAAGAGCTTGCCGCGAACTTTAAGCTTGAGCATCTGAACAAGGCTCCGGCGGTCTTTGACTACAAGAAGCTTGAATGGTACAACGGCCAGTATATCCGCGCGCTCTCTGATGAAGAGCTGTACAAGTGGACTTTGCCGTTTATCACAGGAACAGGTGACGCTTCTCTTGAAATCAATCCTGAAAATCCGCAGCCGAAGCCCAAGGTCGGCCCTGAGTATTCAGGAGTTGCGCTCGGTTCGGACGGAAATCCTGTCTGTGTTGATTCTTCAATGGGAATGTCCAGCCAGGATGTGCAGAAAAAACTGCTTGAGCTTATGCCTCTCATAAAGGAGCGTCTGCACTTTCTTACTGACGCCGCCGAAATGGTTCGCTTTATGTTTACAGAGCCTGCCGTTCCTGCAAAGGAGGACATCATTCCAAAGAAACTGGATGCCCAGAAAACAATGGAAATTCTTGGCAAGGCGAAGTCCTTTGTCTCTGAGATATTCGGAATGACACATGATGATGCTGAGGAGCTTGCAAAGAAATATGCCGAGGAGCTTGGAGTTAAGCTCGGGGACTTTATGATGCCGGTTAGAATGGCAGTCACAGGAAGCCGCATTTCTCCGCCTCTTATCGGCTCGATATGGATTCTTGGCAAGGAAAAGGCTGTCAGCCGTGTTGAAAAGACACTTGCGGCCTTTGCCGGCTAAAGCAGGCTGTCTGTTTCAGTGATTTTTTAGACATCCGTTGAAAGGTTTGGGCGGAAATTCTGCCTGAACCTTTTTTTTCGCGGAAAGACTGTTGGGCACCTCGAAAAACTCGTCTTTGTCGATTTTTTCGAGATGCTGGCGAGTTCTAAGTCGCTATAATATCGCAACTTAGAATATCGCATTTTCAAAGTTATCTCTAAAAACTGAAGTTTTTAGAGATCCCCTTTTTATTTTATAAGCTGATTAAAGACGCTTTGCTGAAAATTTGTTGACATTATACAGAAAAAGTTTATAATTATGCAAAATTACACAAAAGGAGTGTATAAAAATGCAGTTTATTGATGGTGGAGTCACAGCTCCTGCTGGATTTACGGCTAACGGAGTTATGTGCAAAATAAAAGAGAGCAGCACAAAAAACGACCTTGCGCTGGTGTTCAGCGAGCGGATGTGCAATGCCGCCGGAGTTTTTACTCAGAATAAAGTGCAGGCCGAAAGCGTTAAGGTCACAAAGAAGCATATTTCAGACGGAAAGGCGCAGGCTGTTATTGCGAACTCCGGAAACGCAAATGCATGCACCGGGAAACAGGGCGCTGAAACTGCATTGCGCATGGCGGCTCTTGCCGCTGGTGTTCTGGGAATTCAGCCGGAGGACGTTGTTGTCTACTCCACAGGCGTAATAGGCAAGCAGCTTCCCGTTGAAAAAATAGAAAAAAATATCCAGGCTCTGAAGGACGGTCTTTCAAAGGAAGGCCACAAGGAAGCCCGGACTGCGATAATGACAACGGACACGCATTTCAAGGAGTGCGCTGTTGAAACCGTTATAGGCGGAAAGACTGTCAGAATCGGCGCAATGGCGAAAGGCTCGGGAATGATTCACATAAACATGGGGACAATGCTCTGTGTTGTAACAACAGACTGTGCGGTTTCTTCCCTGATGCTGGAAAAGGCTCTGCGCCGCTCTGTTGCCGGAACATTCAACTGTGTGTCGGTTGACGGCGATACTTCTACAAATGACAGCCTTACAGTCCTTGCAAACGGAATGGCAGGAAATCCTGAAATCACCTGCGAGGGAGAGGACTTTGAGCTTTTTTACGAGGCCCTCAATGCTGTTAATATGCAGATGGCAAAAAAGATTGCAGGCGACGGCGAAGGCGCAACAAAACTGATTGAGTGCACTGTCAGCGGCGCAAAGGATGTGGAAACTGCGCGGGGGCTTGCGAAGGCTGTGATAGGCTCAAGTCTTGCAAAGGCGGCTATCTTTGGAAGCGATGCGAATTTCGGGCGGTTTCTGTGCGCCATGGGATATTCCGGATTCGACTTCACCCCGGAAAAAACTTCCATCACGTTTGAGAGCTCGGAAAATTCCATGCGCGCCGGGGCAACTGACTTTATCGGTCCGCAGACAGGAAAAGCCAGCCGCGTAAAGGTCTTTGAAAACGGAGTTCCGCTGGACTTTGACGAGGCCGCCGCAAAAAAAGTTCTTCAGGAGGCTGAAGTGAGAATTCTCATAGAGTGCCGGGACGGAACAGCGTGCGGAACTGCATGGGGCTGTGATTTGACCTATGACTATGTGAAGATAAACGGCGATTATAGAACATAGGAAAGAGCCTGCTGACCGCTTTGGTGTCAGCGGGTCTTCCCGTAAAACGGAGCATAAAATTGAATTCAAACAAACCAGAAAAAGAAACAGATCCCCGGCTTGACAATGCGCACTGGGCAGGTGTCCTTGTGCAGGCTCTTCCATATTTCAAGCACTGGGTTGGAAAAATTGTTGTCGTAAAGTACGGCGGAAATGCCATGCTCAACGAAGATCTTAAAAAGCACGTCATGGAGGATATTGTTCTCCTGAGCACAATCGGAATCCGCGTTGTGCTTGTTCATGGCGGCGGTCCTGAAATTAACAATATGCTTGGAAGAGTCGGAAAGCAGAGCACTTTTGTAAACGGTCTGCGCTACACTGATTCCGAGACAATGGAAATTGTTCAGATGGTTCTGACCGGAAAGCTGAACAAGGATATTGTTGCGCTTCTTCTTGAAAACGGCGGAAGGGCAGTGGGGCTAAGCGGCGTTGACTCGGGGCTTTTAAAGGCTGTGCGAATTCAGAAGGACGGCCAGGATCTTGGATTTGTGGGCGAAGTTACAGAAGTGAACCCTGAGATTATTCTGTCGCTTTTGGAGCAGAATTTCATTCCTGTTGTTTCCACGGTTGCGCTCGGCTGTGACGGCGAGAATGTCCGCTACAACATCAATGCCGATACCGCTGCCGCAAAGATAGCTGTTGCGCTTCAGGCTGAAAAATTCGTGCAGCTTACAAATGTTCCGGGTGTTCTAAAGGATGTGAATGATCCTTCGTCGCTGATACAGCGTATCCATATAAACGATGTTGACCGCTATATCAGCGAGGGCATAATTGCAGGCGGAATGATTCCAAAGATTGAATGTTGCATGCTGGCCCGAAACGGCGGTGTTCCCCGCACCCACATTATAGACGGAAGAGTTCCCCATTCGCTTTTAATAGAAATGTTCAGCGACCGGGGAATTGGAACTATGATTTACTAAGCTGATTATAAGGATAGACCTATGGGAAGCAAAACGATTTTAAATAATTACGGTTCGTTTGATGTTGTATTCAAAAAAGGAAAAGGCTCTGTTTTGACCGATGTCAACGGAAAAAAATACATAGACTTTCTTGCCGGAATCGCAGTGAACTGTCTGGGACATGATTTCAAGCCGCTTGTAAAGGCTGTGTCGGATCAGGCAAGAAAACAGATTCATATCTGCAATTATTTTCTGAGCGATATAGGCGTAAGCTATGCGGAGGAGCTTCTTGCGGCTACCGGATTTGAAGGCGTGTTCTTTGGAAACAGCGGCGCGGAGGCAAATGAAGCTGCGGTGAAGCTTGCACGCAAATTCGGACAGCTGAACGGCGGCTCCAGAAGAAAGACTATTGTGACCCTTGAGCGGTCGTTCCATGGGCGGACAATAGCTACAATCACAGCCACCGGACAGGATGTTTTTCACCCTGAATCATTCGCTCCGTATCTGGAGGGATTTAAGACAATATGCCCCGGCGACTACAAAGCTCTTGGGACTGCCTTTGACGATACCACGGCTGCGCTGATGATGGAGTGCGTTCAGGGCGAAGGCGGCGTGTTCCCTCTGGACAAGGAGTGGGCATGCGCTGCTGCTGAGGCTGCCAGAAAGGCCGGCGCGATTGTTATCTGTGACGAAGTTCAGACTGGAATGGGGCGCACGGGAACTCTTCTTGCCAGTGAGCAGCTTGGAATTCATCCTGAAGTTGTAACGCTCGCAAAAGCTATTGCCGGCGGAGTTCCAATGGGAGCCTGCCTGTACCGCGGAAAGGGAAACGTCCTTGCTGCCGGAGACCACCAGTCTACATTCGGCGGAAATCCTCTTGCATGCCGCGCCGCCAGTGTGGTGCTGCACGAAATTCTAAAAGATGGATTTTTGCAGAGCGTGTCGGAAAAAGGCGAATATATCCGCAGCACTGTAAAAAGCTGGAATCTTCCGTGTGTGGAGGATGTCCGGGGCGCCGGTCTTATGATTGGAATTCAGATTTCAGGAAATCCTGTTGAAGTGGAAAAGCTCTGCCTTGAAGAGGGTGTGCTTTTTTCCACCGCCGGAAAAAATGTTCTTCGGCTGGTTCCGCCTCTGAATATTGGATATAAGGAAATAGACCAGGGGCTTGCTGTTATAAAAAAAGTTCTTGAGAAAACTTCAGTAAACTGAGCGTTTTCAAGCCATCGCTGGATAGTCCACATTCGGGCTGTCCAGTGTTTCTCTTCCCTTTACTTTTCTGCTTTCTTCCCATAGAATAAACAGTATTATGGAAAACAGGAATATATCAGCTAAAAGCAATTTTGAAATTCTGGCATCGAATCTTTCCAAGGAAGAGCGTTCCGATATTCTGAACCAGATTCAGCAGGATAACCTTGAGCTTTCTTTTTCTACAGGGGAATCCGATGACAATCTTGATAAGGAGCGCAAAAAAGAGGAAAAGCTGAATCTTCTGGAAAAATTCAAGCAGGAGCCGCTTCTATACAGGCTGTTTTTGTGGATAAAGTCGCTGCTGCTGAATTCAAGCATTGAAACTATATATAACAATTCGGTTGTGTCTTCATTTTCCAAAAATCTGGATCATGATTTTCCTGATATGATTGACTGCAAGAACAAGTCGTTATTGACAGGATTCTATAATGCCCTTATTGATTTGAAGAAGGCCCAGGAATTTTTCAAGCCGTTTTTTGATTCTCTTGAGGCTGTTCCGGGGATTTTTTATTTTCACCTTGGAGCCTGCGTTATGCCGGAAGTTGTCCAGGAAATAAAATCTTCATGTGATCTGTACAATTATCCTTTTGAAAAGCCGCTGCCGGCTGATATACGGAATATCATTTTTACAAAGCTGAATTCAATTCTTGCCGGGATTTCCTCCGAGGAAAAACTGAAGATGTCTTCGTTTGCAAAGGAATTTGAGCATCTGAAGCTGTTTTCAAAACTTCCGCTTTCTTCCGCCGCGGCGAATTTTTCTTCAGGCTCTTCACACAGCTGTTCTTTTGCTCAGATAAAGGAGGGATTTGACTGCATTGCGCATGTTGTCTCAGGCGGTGTTCCGTGCTCTGACACAACGCTTTCTGTGCTGTTTATGTCGTGCACGCAGAAATCCGATCTGTGGAATTCTGTATCTTCATCATACGAGGAAACGGCAAAAAATGTGAGCGCGGCGATGTCTGAAATTTCCATGGTGAATATGTTTTCTGAAAAAATTCCGCTTGAAAAATTCGGCAAGGTTGTTTTTGGAAATTCGCTTTATGCTCCGATGGGCTTGAGTTTTGCTGACTTGTGGTTTCAGAAATTCAGGGAGCAGTGGAAAGTTGTGCTGGACGGCAGGCTCAGGCAGTGGAACAAGGAATTCAGAAAAGCAGAGGCAAAAAAAATGCTTGCGGTTTCCTTTGGAATTCCTGATTTCCCGAAGTATCCGGCGTGCCCGTGGGAAAAAACAGGCGGAGATTTTATCTGCAAGCATGAGCTTTCGCTGGGCTTTTTGAACTGGTGCCTAAAAACCGAGCTTCCAAAGTACAAGCAGCTTTTGGCGACAATAACGCTTGAGGGCAAATTTTCGATAAAGGAAAACATGTATGAATTTTCCGATATGATTTCAGAGCTGAATTCGTTTCTTGAAAAAAACAATGCCTTTGAAAAGCGGCTTTCGGCTTCAGGAGATTACGGGGCTGAAATTATCCAGTGTGTTTCCTCTGGAAGAAAGCAGGACAGGGAAAAACTTGCCGGGCTTGCAGTAGAAATAGAAGAAAATGCATCGTGGCTCATAGAAACTTTTGCGAAATTTCTTGCGGGCTTTGAAAATCTTTTGCTTGCTCTTCTCGGAGAAAAATCCACGGTTTATTACGGTCCTCTTCTGAATTTGCGCAAGATACAGGGAGCCGACAACAAGGAATTCTGCGAGCTTTTTGAAAAACTCACACGCAGCATAAAATCCGCCCTGGAAGTTTTTCAGGCTATCGGCGAAATGGAAAGCATCTCGGTATGAAATTTTTCACTGGAAAATTCCTGCACAGGGGGAAAGCCCTGGAGTCCGCGCCGCTTTGGGCAATGACTACTATTGAAGCCGGAACAATGCGCTTTAGGTGGAATGAAACGAATGGGCTCAGAGCAGATTTTTTTTCGTCTGTTTTTAAAGACTCAAGGACTGTGGTTCAGCCGGAGCTGATTCATTCCCGGACTGTGTACGAAGTTTCTTCCGCGGATGATATTTTTCTGAAAAAAGGCGATGGTGTGCTCACTTCGAATGCCGCGCTGGTTCCTTCTGTTACGGTTGCTGACTGCATGCCGATTTTTTTGTACGATACAAGCACCGGCATATTCGGTGTTCTTCATTCAGGATGGAAGGGAACCGGAATTGCTTCACGGGCAGTTGAAATGCTTGCCGGCCGCTATGGCTCAAAGCCTGAGGACATCTGCTTTGTTCTGGGGCCTCATATACATTCATGCTGCTATTCGGTGGATGAAGAGCGCGCCCTTTACTTTTCGCGGCAGTTTGGCAGCGGCTGTGTTGCGCCGCTCAAGGAAAATTTGTTTTCCCTCAGTCTTGCAAGGGCGAATCTTTTTCTGCTTGAATCGATGGGTGTTCCTGCTGATAATATTCTTGTAAGCGGTGAATGTACCTGCTGCTTCAGGGAAAACGGAAAATTTAAGTACGGCTCGTTCAGACGGCAGACAGCGGATATTCCGCCTGAAGTTTCCCTTGAGGAGCGCAGCCTCCGTTTTACAGTGCAGGCGGCATTTGTTTTTGCTCAATAGAATTGCACGCCGCGCAAAATTCACTTTGCAAGCGGAAGTTCAATAGTGCGCAGCCTTTAAACCTTTCTTTTTGATATTGCATATTTATTCATTAAAATGTATATTCTATGCATACGGTGATTTTAAAAATTGCCGTAAACTTTTTATGCGAGGCGTTTTTATGGCTGTAAAAGAAAAGGTTTCGGAAGCAGCAAAGGCTGTGAAGTCAACTGCAAAAAGAGCTGCAAGAGTCGCAAAATCTGCGGTTTCAAAAAAAGAAAAGGTCGTTTTGGCTTATTCAGGCGGTCTTGATACAACTGTTATTATTCCATGGCTCAAGGAAAACTATGATTATGATGTTATCGCCGTCTGCATTGATGTCGGTCAGGGAGATGACTGGAAGGCTATAAAAGCCCGCGCTTTGAAAACGGGTGCTTCTGCCTGCTATGTTGTGGATGCCCGCAAGGAATATATTGAAGAATATGTATGGCCTGCGCTCAAGGCAAATGCTGTTTACGAGGATGAATATCTTCTTGGAACATCTACCGCCCGTCCGCTTATCGGAAAAATTCTTGTTGAGTATGCCCGCCAGGAAAAAGCTGTTGCAATCTGCCACGGCGCAACCGGAAAGGGAAATGACCAGGTTCGCTTTGAGCTTGCCATAAAGGCTTTTGCTCCTGATCTGAAGGTTATTGCAGCCTGGCGTGATTCCAAGTGGAACATGGACAGCCGCGAAGCTGAGATCAAGTATCTTGAGGAGCGCGGACTTGAAGTTCCGATGAAAAAAGACCAGTCATACAGCCGCGATGAAAATATCTGGCATCTGAGCCACGAAGGCCTGGAGCTTGAAAAAACTGAAAATGAGCCGAACTACAAGCACATGCTCAAGAATACAGTTGTGCCTGAAGAAGCTCCTGCTGCCGGCGAGTATGTTAAGATTGATTTTGAAAAGGGAATTCCTGTGGCTGTCAACGGAAAAAAGATGGATCCGCTGAAGCTTCTTATCGAGCTGAATAAAATCGGCGGAAGAAACGGAATCGGACTTGTTGATATATGTGAAAACCGCTGTGTCGGAATGAAAAGCCGCGGTGTCTATGAAACTCCGGGCGGAGCGGTGCTTTATTTTGCGCACAGAATGCTTGATCATCTTTGCCTTGACCGCGACACATACCATTACAAGCAGCAGGTTTCAATAAAGATTGCCGAGCTTATATATGACGGAAAATGGTTTACAACATTGTTTGATTCCTGCATGGCATTTGTTGACAAGACAGAGGAAACTGTTACTGGCTGGGTAAAGCTCAAGCTGTGCAAGGGAGCTATCCGCGGAGCCGGTTCTTATTCAAAGTACAGCCTGTACAACGAAAGCATAGCTTCATTCAAAACAGGCGAGCTGTACGACCATAAGGATGCGCAGGGATTTATCACTTTGTTTGGCCTGCCTTTGAAAGTCCGCGCTATGATGGAGCAGGAAGTTGGCGAAGGCCAGGCAGTTCCAAAAAGCAAGCGGCTTAAAAAGCGTCCTACAGAGTAAAGTTTGTAAGACAAGCTAAAAAAATGCAGGGTTCACCCTGCGGCATAGTGCTGATTAATCACCAATGGTTAATCAGCATTTTTTTTGTTGTATTTTTCAGTTTTCCAAATTTTCTTCGAGATACTTGAAAATCTGGTCTATCTGAATTGAGAATGAAATTATATCATTGAACAGAATCAGATTCTGCGAAGCGCTGTCTGCGAATTCCTTGAGCTGCTTTATATTTTGCTTTTTGACGCTCTGGAGAACAGTGCTGATAGTCTGATGGTTGTAGTCAATCAGCTCAATCATGTTCTGTGCAAAGGACGAATTTGACTTTGCCTCTGTTCCCATTTTGTAGACAGTATCTTTTGACTGCCCTGTTGAAGCCACAAGGGAAGTAAGAAGCTCCGAATTCTGGCGGCTCTGCTCTGAAAGAATTTCAAGCTTTGACTGGAGTGCAATTACAGTTTTTGCGATTTCATCTGAAGCTTTTTTTGTGTTCTCGGAAAGTTTCTTTACTTCATTTGCAATTATTCTGAAGCCCACGCCCGCGCTTCCTGCATGCGCCGCTTCTATGGATGCATTGAACGAAAGCAGGTTTGTGCGCTCTGAAATTTCGCTTATGTCATCCATGTGCTTCATTATCTTATGAATCTGCTCTCCGAAATTTTCGATGCTGGACTTGAGATTGCTGTTGTTTTTTTCAACCTTGTCAACGCCCTTTGCAAAGTCCTCAAATGCCTTGAAAACCTGCTCGCTGTCTTCTTCGGTGCGCTTGAAATTCTTGATGAGCTCGCCTGCGTTTTCAGAGAGCTTTTTGTCTGACTCGGAAAGTTCCCTGAGCGCATTGCTTTCTTCGTTGCTTGCGCCGGACTCATCCGACACCCTGTTTATATAATCCTGCGCATCAGAATTTCCTGACGCATTTTTTGCGCAGTATTCCATCAGGAGCTTTGCAAGTTCCTTTCCGCCGTTTATTGCAGTTCTCTTATCCATCTTATTCTCCGATTATGATGCTGACCAGTGTCTGGTTTGAATTTATGCGTCCAATCTGTTCCCCGTAGCTGGAAAATCCTGCGAATTTAAGTCCGTGCGACTCATAAAGGCTGCATATTTTCTGGCAGATATTCTGCTGCTGAAAAATAATCGTGCGCAGAATGCAGTTTATCAATAGAATGCATTTTGGATGCGGAATTTCTTTTAGGGCTGAATTAAGCGACTCTTCTATTTTTTCTTCGATAGGAACAAGCTCCATAAGCTCTACAGTGGAATTCGGAAGAACCCTGGAATACATGTTTATAGTTCCGTCGGGATTGAAACCTGCAATGGAAGAAATAAAAGTGTGTCCCCCGAAAACCCGCCCGAACGGATTTGTGAGAGCCGCGGAGTCCGCCTTTGATTCAGGAATTCCAAGAAGCTGGGCATACCTGGATCTTGGATTTGTGCCGTCCAGTGAAATGATTTTTCTAATCTTTGTGTCTGCCTGGGTTATCTTTGTGCGTTTTCCGGTCGGCTTGAAAATGTTTTCCTTCTGGATAAAGAAAGGAAGCGGCGTTTTTACAAAAAGAATTACAGCTCCGTCCGAAACGACCGTGCCGTTGTAGCTTGCAAAGGTTTTCTTGAATTTAAGGTCATCCCCCGCAGAACCGCCTGCAATCATAAAATTGTCGTTTTTGATGACGGAATAAAAAAACGAAAGAAGCGCCTCTTCGGCATTGCAAAGCCCGTTTACAAATGTAATCGCGAACGCATCTTTGTGCGACATTGAATCTGCGCACTTGATTCCGATTTTTCCTGCGGCATCCTCAAGCCTTTTTTTGTGTACAATCGGAAATTTGTCAACTCCGTCAAGCGCAATCCCTGAAAATCTTGTTTTGCTGCATGAAAGCGCAGTCAGTACAATAGATTTGGTTGTAAACCCTGAATTGGAAATTTCCCCTGATGTTGTAGTACCGATAACCTGGGCGTTGTAAAATTCATTGTGCAGCAAACTGGAAAGCATAGAAAAATCATATTCTGAAGATGCAAAAAAAAGCACTGCATTATATTCCCCGGGGGAATTTTTCAGGTGCTTTATAAGATCCTTTACCGCGCTTTCTGTTTCCGGCTGATCAGTGAAAACAATTTCTTGCTTCATCTTTTGCTCCCGTTTTTTTTTGTTGTAGAAACATTTAAAATAAAAATGGCATTTAAATATTTTTATCCATTATAGCATGTGTCTTTTTATCATGCAAATATTACATTTCCCTCAGGAAAAATATTTTAATTTACGGATTCAAGTAAAACTTTTGTAATATGGGCCGCCTTGAAAATTGCAGGAAACGCCTGTTTGCGGTTATGTTGATTTTAGTTTATCGTTGTTGTAATATTGTTTTCATTATTAATGATAGGAGTTTGATTATGGCACGTACACATTATATCGCCGGAAACTGGAAAATGAACACTTCTAAAGCGGAGGCAGTTAAGCTTGCTTCTGATTTAGTTGCAGCCTTGAAGGGAAAGACAAACAAATTCATGATTGGTGTTCCGTTTGTCTATCTTGATGCCGTTGCACAGGTTGTAAAAGGCTCAAACATCATTCTTGCTGCCCAGGACTGCGCTGCAACTGCAAACGGCGCGCACACTGGCGAAGTTTCTACTGAAATGCTCAAGGACATCGGCGTTCAGTGCGTCATTCTTGGTCATTCAGAGCGCCGCCACGAAATCGGCGAAAGCGACGAACTTATCAACAAAAAGGTTCGCCGCGCTTTGAACGAAGGTCTTGAAGTTGACCTTTGTATCGGAGAACTTCTTGCAGAACGCGAAGCCGGCGAGGCTGAACAGGTATGCGCATTCCAGCTTTCTGCTGACCTTGCAGGCGTAACGGAAGAGCAGATGAAGCGCGTTACGATTGCATACGAGCCGGTTTGGGCTATTGGAACTGGAAAAACTGCAACTCCTGAAGATGCAGAGGCTATCCACAAGTTTATCCGCGGCTACATTGCAAAGCTGTACAATCAGAAAGTTGCTGATGAAATCATCATTCAGTACGGCGGTTCAATGAAAGCTTCTAACGCACCTGAACTGCTTGCCCAGCCTGATATTGACGGCGGCTTGATTGGCGGCGCTTCGCTCAAGGCAGAAACATTCGTGCCGATTTGCGAGTGCTGATAAAGTTCAGTCTTTATATAGCGAAACTTCAAAAAACTGAATTTCAAAAAGCATGTCTTGAATCCAGGGCATGCTTTTTTTATAGAAATTTTTCAGTTTTCACTGATTGCCACTGAATGTTTATTTTACTATTATAACTCTATGGCTTTCCTTAAAGAACTGGCAGTTTTATATACTGTTTTTTTTAAAATCGGATTAGTGACTTTTGGAGGCGGTCTTACAATGCTTCCTATGTTTGAGCGTATTCTTGTAAAAGAAAAAAACTGGGTTTCCATGGATGAAATTCTTGATTACTATTCGATTGCCCAGACAACTCCCGGTATAATTGCTGTGAACGTTGCGACATTTGTGGGACATAAGCGTGCTGGTTCAGTTGGCGGAATTTTTGCAACCCTGGGAATGGTTACGCCTTCTGTCATTATAATAACGCTGATTGCAAAATTTATTTCAAACTTTGAGCAGATTGAGGCGGTTCAGAAAGCCATGAAGGGAATCAATGCTGCCGTTGCTGCCTTGCTTGCCTATGCGGTTTTTAATCTGTGCAAAAGAAATTTGACAAAGCTTCCTGCTGTTCTGCTTTTCTGCGCTTCATTTGCCGCGGTTTATTTTTTGCATGCCCACATAGTTTTGGTTGTCTTGACAGGCGCTTTTATAGGAGCGGTTATTTTTTTTGCTTCTAAGCACGGAGAGCGCAGATGACTCTTTTGCATTTGTTTTTTATTTTCATGTACATCGGTTTTTTTGCAGTCGGAGGCGGTCTTGTTGCGGCTTCGTTTATGCAGAATGTTCTTGTGAATCAGTACGGACTTATCAGCGCGGAAAAATTTTACAGCATGCTTGCCATCAGCGAAAGTACGCCCGGCCCGATTGGAATAAATATTGCAACCTACATCGGAACAGAGCTGTACGGAATTCCCGGAGGAATAATTGCGACGGCAGGTGAAATTCTTCCTTCGATTGTTACGATTATTTTGATTGCAAAGTTTTTTTCAAAATTTCAGGAAATGCCTCTGGTGCAGTCTGTGTTCAAGACATTGCGCCCTGTTACAAGCGGACTTGTCCTGTGCGTGTTTGTCCAGGTTTTTTCAATGTCAATTCTGAATTTGTCTGCTTTAAAAAACGGCGGAATGTTTCTTCAGATTTTTGACTGGCCTGCGGTTCTTATTTTTGCGCTTTCCATGATTGTGCTTTTTAAGACAAAGCTTCATCCTGTTGTTGTTGTCGGCATGGGAGCTGTGCTTGGTATTCTGTTCTATTAAATGAGATGCTCTGTGTGCAGGCACTGCGGACTGTGCGGAAGTTCCGGTGCCGGAAAAAATATTTCAGTTGTTTCAGATTTTCCACCGGTCGAAAATTTTTGCGGTGATTTTTCCCTTCCGCTGAATTTTGCGGGAATCGCATTTGATATCGGAACAACTTCAGTTGCGGCCCGGCTTTTTACCTTGAAGGATGGAATTCCTGTTTCGTTTCTGGGCGAAGAAAACTGCCAGGCTGATTTTGGAAGCGACGTTGTTTCCAGGATTACGTTTTCATGCTCTCCGGGCGGACTTGAAAAATTGCACCGCGCCGTGCTTCACCAGATTGACCGGCTTGCATCCCGTCTTCTTTTTTTGTCCCAGAATTTTTTTACGGAAAACAGACGCGGCCGTCCTTTGCTCAGGCGGATTGTTGTTTCAGGGAACACCGCAATGGAATCTTTTGCTCTTGGAATTTCAGCGGCTTCTCTTTCTCAGTTTCCTTTTTCGCTTCCTGATAAATTCGGTTTTTCTATTCCGGCTGAGCGGCTTGGAAAATTCGATGTGATTCCGCCGGACTGTGAATTTTATTTTTCTCCTGCTGTGGAATCTTTTGTTGGCGGCGATACTGTTTGCGCAATGCTTTCATCCGGCTTTATGGAGCAGAAGGAAAATGCTTTTCTTGTGGATATTGGAACAAACTGCGAGATGTGTGTCCGCTCCGCTGATTCGGGGAAGATTTTCTGCGCCTCTGTTTCAGCAGGGCCTGCGTTTGAAGGCTATGGAATTGAATGTGGAATTCCTGCGCAGAAGGGAGCTATTGCGGAAGTCAGTTTTTCAGGCGATGGAAAAATTAAATGCGGAATTCTTGGAGATGAAAAGGCGGTGGGAATCTGCGGAACTGGAATTGTGAGCGCGGTTTCTGCTTTTTTGGCGAACGGGATAATTGATTCATCCGGCGCATTTTATTCAGTCCGGGAAAAGATAGAACTTCAGGACGGAATTTTTCTTTCCCAAAAGGACATAAGAAATTTTCAGCTTGCAAAATCTGCGGTTGCCACGGGGCTTGAAATTCTTTCTGAAAAATCCGGGTGCAAATCAGGAGTGCTGTATCTTGCAGGAGGATTCGGTTCGCTGCTGCCTGTTAAGGATGCCTGCGCTGTGGGAATGATTCCGGAGTTTCTTTCTTTCCGCTGTGTTTCTTCGGGCAATGCTTCTCTCGGGGGCGCTTCTCTTTTTCTTCTTGATCTAGGGCTTAGAAAAAAGGCTTCGGCGATTGCGGAAAATGCTGTTCATGTTGACCTTGTGCAGAATCATGATTTTCAGGAGCTTTATATAAAGAATTTGAATTTCTGATTTGCTGGCGTTGTTTTGCGCTGTTTTCTGTTCATTGCTTTTTTCATAAAAAGTCAGTATAGTTTATGCACTATGGATTTGTTAAAGAAACTTGAAGATCTCAGCGGCCGCTATGCTGTTGTTTCTGAGCTTATTGCGGATGCTTCACTGGTGAAGGATCAGAAAAAATACAAGGAAACAATGCGGGAGCATCAGCAGCTGACGGAGCTTATGTCGCTGTATGATGAGTATAAAAAACTTCTGCAGGGCATTGAGGATGCCACAGTTCTTATCACGGAAGAAGATGACCGCGACATGAAGGAGCTTGCAAGGGAAGAGCTGAAATCACTTGAAGAAAGAAAGCCGGCGCTGGAGGAAGAAATAAAACTCAAGCTTATTCCTCCTGATCCGCTTGATGAAAAAAATATAATTCTTGAAATCAGAAGCGCGGCCGGCGGTGATGAGGCGAGCCTTTTTGTCCGGGATTTGTGGGAAATGTATATGCATCTTGCAGAGCGCAAATCATGGAAGACTGAAACTATGGAAGCCCAGGAAACTGAAGTGGGCGGATTTAATAAAATTGTAACTTCCATCACGGGAAAATTTGTTTATGGAACTCTGCGCTGGGAAAGCGGTGTTCACCGTGTTCAGCGTGTTCCTGCAACGGAAAGCCAGGGGCGCCTTCAGACTTCCACAGTAACGGTTGCTGTTTTGCCTGAAGCCGAGGAAACTGAAATTGAAATCAAGCCCGAGGATGTCCGTGTTGACGTTATGCGCGCCGGCGGTCCTGGCGGACAGTGTGTAAATACAACTGACTCTGCTGTTCGCCTCACGCACATTCCGACAGGAATTGTTGTTATTCAGCAGGATGAAAAAAGCCAGCATAAAAACAAGGACAAGGCATTCAGGGTTTTGAGAGCACGCCTGTTCGACCTTGAGGAAACCAAGCGGCAGTCAGAGCGCGCTGATGCAAGAAAAAGCATGGTTGGAAGCGGCGCCCGAAGTGAAAAAATACGCACTTATAATTTTCCGCAGGATAGAGTTACCGACCACCGGATAAATTTAAGCCTGCACAATCTTCCGTCCTTCATGATGGGAAACATGGATGAAATGCTTGATGCGCTGAATGTTTATGCAAAAGAGGAGCAGCTGAAGGATAGTTCAGATCTTGTAAGCTGATGCATTGTTTATGACGGTGAGCCAGGCCCGGACATTTGCTTTGTCCGAGTTGAAATCAAGTCCAAGTCCTCTTCTTGATGCTGATGTTATTTTGAAGTGGATTTTAAAATGCGACGAAACTTTTATTCTTTTTCATGGGGAATATGAGCTTTTGCAAAATCAGGAAAATATTTTCCGCGCTTCACTTGCAAAAAGAAAAACAGGACTGCCGGTTGCATATATTACGGGCATAAAGGAATTTTTCGGCTACGAATTTGAAGTTACACAGCAGGTTCTTATTCCAAAGCCCGACACCGAGATTCTTGTGGAAAATGCCGCCGCTTTTATCACTGAAATGTTCAGCCGGTACAGCGGAAAAAAAATTCTTTCGGTGTGCGATATGTGCACTGGAAGCGGCTGTGTTGGAATCAGCATTTTAAAATTCCTGGCTGAAAAAAAAATCATTCCATGCGCTTTTCTTCCTGAAGTTTCATTTGTGGATATAAGCGGGGCTGCTCTTTCTGTTGCAAAAAAAAATTCACAGCGGCTGCTTCCTTTGGATGTTCAGGACAAGACTTCTTTTGTTCAAAGCAATCTTTTTAAATCTTTTGCCGGCAAGGATAAAATTTTTGATGTCATTGTTTCAAATCCGCCTTATGTTCCTTATTCCCAGACAGCCGAGCTTTTGAAGGATGGAAGAAGCGAGCCGGAGATTGCACTGTGCGGTGACATTGACGAAGATGGCCGCCTTACAGAAAAAGACGACGGACTCGAAGTGATCCGCAATTTGATTCGACAGGCTCCTGCTTTTTTGTCGCCGGATGGAATTCTTGTTTTGGAAACAGGCGAATACAATGCTCTTGAGACAGGGCGCATAATGGAAAAATCAGGTTTTAAGAATATAAAAATCTATAAGGATTTGGAAGGTCAGTTTAGAAATGTCAGCGGAAACCTTGGCTGAAATAACAGATGCGGCAAGAAAAAATGGAATTCCCGTTATGCAGGATACTTCTGCGGAATTCATCTGCGCCTTTATAAAATCGCACAAAGTGCATTCCGTGCTGGAAATTGGAACGGCTGTTGCCTGTTCTGCAATTCAGTTTGCGCAGTGCGGAAATTGTGTTTCGGTTACCACTATTGAAATTGACATAGATAGAGTGATTCAGGCGCTTCAGAATGTACGGAAATGCGGCCTGGAAAACCGGATAAAAGTTATACACGCGGATGCTTTGTCCTGCTGCATAGATGAAAAATTTGATTTGATTTTTATCGATGCGGCAAAAGCGCAGTATGAAAAATTCTTTGAGCGGTTCAAGCGCAATCTGAATCCAGATGGAGTTGTTATAAGCGACAATCTTTTTTTTCATGGCATTGTTGAAAATGAAAGCCTGACAAAAAGCTACAGCACTCGGAAGCTTGTCAGGAAAATAAAAAAGTATGTGAATTTCCTTAGGGAGAATACAGAGTTTTCAACGCAGTTTTATAATATAGGAGATGGAATTTCTGTAAGCAGAAAAAAGCCTTCTTTTTTGCATTTTATTTCCTCTGAAAATTTGATTTTTGATGGCGGCTTTTTTCAGGCTTTTAAAGCTGGAGATTCTGGGGTTCTGGAAATTTTTAAGGAAAGTGCTGATAAGGATTTTGCGCTTCGGGTGTTTAGAAATTTCCGCTCGGCGTATTCCTCCGGAATTTTTTTTCTTGAGCCTGCTGAATTTCTTAAAACAGAAAAAGGATTCGGTCAGCTTTTACGTGTGCAGGGGAATTCGTTTTTTCATTTCAGCAGAATGAGCGAGAGCGTTTCACAGAATTGCCTTTGCGACAAATTTGTTTCGCTTCATAAAAAAATTCTGAATTCCAGCGCAGAAAATCTTGCAGGGTATAAGGAAGTTCTGCTTCTTGCTCTCGGCGGAAATTCAAAGCAGAATTCTTCAGTTATAAGAAAAATAAAAAAGCTCCCTGATGGAAATTCTTTTTGCCATGGAAATTTTTCTCTTGAAACTGCATGGGTAGATGAGCATGGAATTTGCTTTTCTTCAGGGTTCTTTTTTTCATGCAGGGGGCCGCGTGAATTTGATGTAGCGCGAACTTTTTTTCTGCTCAGCAAGAATCAAAAAAACTGTCCGCTTATAAAACCAGATGAGTATTTGGCAAAAATGGAAATTGACATGGAATTGCTGAAATCTTTTTTAGAACTTATCGAACTGCTTGAAAATTCTGTCCCTTGTTTTTTTGAAACTTCTGTGAATTTTTTAAGATTGCCTTTGCTCTGAAATTTGACTAAGCGCTGAATCTGGGCCTTTGATTTGATTCTTGTAAATAATGTTTCATTTAGATAGAATAGGGCTTATGAAAGATAAAAATTCCCTGAAGCCGACTTTGGTTTTTACAGTATGTTTTTTTGTATTTGTGATTGCTTTTTTTTCAGTATGGAAAAATTCGCTTGATTCCAAAAGCAGAGAAGATTCCAGTCAAAATGAAAAGTTGAAAATAACAGCGTCGTTTTATCCGATTTACATAATGCTTTTGAATTTAACAGATGGAATGGACAATGTGGAGCTTTCACTTTTGGCGCCTTCTGAAACGGGATGTCTTCATGATTATCAGCTTACAACCAGGGATATGAAGCTGATTGAAAAATGCGACATTCTTGTTGTAAATGGAAGCGGAATGGAAGATTTTATTGAAAAGGCTTTTTCCATGAAAAAAAATTCTCTTGTGGTTGCTTCACAGGGATTTGAGCTTTTTGATGAAAATCCGCATGTATGGGTGAGCATTCAGGGAGCTGTTTATGAAGTTGAAAAAATCACAGAAGGACTGTGCAGCCTTGATTCTCAAAATGCAGAAATCTACAGGAAAAATTCCCTTGCATATATTGAAAAGCTGAAAAAACTTGAAGAGAAAATGCATTTGTCTTTGGATAAATTTGCAGGAAAAAAAATTATAACTTTTCATGAGGCGTTTCCATATTTTGCCAAGGAATTCGGCTTTGAAATTTCAGCTGTAATTGAGCAGGAACCTGGAACCGCCCCCAGCTCCCGGGAGCTTTCACAGATAATTGAAACTGTAAAAAATTCTCTTGCTTCAGACGGAAACGCAGTTCTTTTTGCAGAGCCTCAATATTCTTCAAGCGCCGCTGAAATCATTGCAAGAGAAACAGGGCTTTCTGTTTATGAGCTGGATCCATGTGTTAACGGCGAGATTTCAAAAAATGCTTATATCGATTGTATGGAAAAAAATCTTCAGGTTTTGATAAGCGCATTTTCACAGGAAAAAAACTGATGGCCTGTCTTATTGGAAAGTCGCATGTTTGCTGTACACGCATAGAAAATCTATGTGTGAAAACTGGAACAGAATATATTTTAAAAGATATAAATCTTCATTTGCATTGCGGAGAGCTTACTGCGATTGTCGGAAGAAACGGAGCTGGAAAGACAACTTTTATAAAGGCTTTGCTTGATACAGTTCCTCATTCAGGCAATATTATTTTTGAAGGAGAAAAATGCGCAGGAAAATGCACAAAGGATCACACAAGCGATCATGACAGATTCTGCACATGCCGGAAAAGAATTCCGTATGTCACAACAAAGCCTGTGTTTGGCTATGTTCCGCAGTCTCTTTCTGTTGAGCCGGGAAGTCCTGTCTGTGTTGAAGATCTTGTTCTTGCCTGTGTTTCAAAAAGACCTGTGTGGCTTAGGCATAGAAAGCAGGATGTTGAAACTGCCTCTGAAATTCTTTCAAGAACAAACGCACAGCATCTTTTAAATCGCCGTGTCTGTGATTTGTCTGGCGGAGAACTTCAGCGTGTCATGCTTTCGCTTGCAATAAACCCGGTTCCTGATATTTTGCTTTTGGATGAACCTATAAGCGGCGTTGACCGGCTTGGCTTAAAATCTTTTTATGAGCTTGTGTCTTCAATAAGGCGGGATTTTGATATAACAATTCTTTTGGTGAGCCATGATCTGGATTTGGTTGCCCGGCATGCAGACAGAGTTGTGTTTATCAACAAGGCCAGCGCATCTGTCGGCAGTGTAAAAGATATCTACCGCAAAAAAGAGTTCGTTGAAATTTTTGGACGCATTTTGCTTCCTGATGAATGTGTGAAAACGGAGTAAGAAAGCTATGCATTTGATTTATTCGTTCTTGGATTTTATTTTTCCGTTTGAATGGCTTTCTCCTGTTTTTATGAAGAATGCTCTTCTTGCAGTGCTTGTCTCAGCTCCTCTTTTTGGTGCCTTGGGAACATACGTTGTTTCAAGCCGGATGAGTTTTTTCAGTGATGCAATCGGACATTCTGCGCTGACGGGAATTGCTCTTGGACTTTTTTTGGGAATAAGAAATGTGTATGTTTCCATGATTTTGTTTTCTATGCTGCTTGGTTTTTTAATCATAATTGTAAAGTCAAAAGGAAAATCATCAAGCGATACAATTATCGGAGTTTTTTCTTCAACATCTGTCGCGGTTGGACTTGTGCTTCTGTCTTCAGGAGGAAATTTTTCCAAGTATCAAAAATACATGGTCGGGGATCTTTTGAGCATTCAGCCCTGTGAGATTTTATTTCTGCTTGTCTGCGCGGCGGCTTTAATTCTTGTCTGGATTTTGTTTTACAACAGAATGCTTATAGTATCTCTTCATTCTGCATTTGCAAAAAGCCGGGGGATTAAGGTGCTTGCTGTTGAACTTATTTTTGCTCTGCTCACTGCGGCTATTGTGGCAGCCTGTATTCAGTGGACGGGGCTTTTAGTTATTAACAGCATGCTTGTGCTTCCTGCCGCATCAGCAAGATTTGTCAGCGCAAGCTCAAGACGCTATCTGATTGTCTCTGAATGTATTTCTCTTTTCGGAGGAATTGCAGGGCTTTGTTTTTCATATTATACTGGCTCTGCAAGCGGGGCTTCCATTGTTCTGGCTAATGCCGCGCTTTTCTTTATCTGTCTTGCTGTGTCGTTTTTTAAAAAGAGTAATTGAAATGAAAAAAGCTGTGATTTTTGATTTGGACGGAACTTTGCTTGATACGCTGGAAGACTTGTCGGATTCCTGCAATGAAACGCTCCGCAGAATGAATTTCCCCCTGCGTTCTATTGATGAAGTCAGACAGTTTGTCGGGAACGGAATATCGAGGCTTATGGAGCTTGCAGTTCCGGCTGGAACAAGCAACCTTGAATGTGAAAAATCAATTTCACTTATGAAAAGCATTTATGCTGAAAACTGCAAAAACAAAACCCGCCCGTACAAGGGAATCGAAGAGATGCTTTCGGAATTGCAGTCAATGAAAATAAAAATTGGAATTGCCTCCAACAAGCCGGATGCGCAGGTGAAAAATCTTGCCGCCTGTTATTTTTCTTCAGCGGTGCGTCCTGATGCTGCCGTCGGTGATTGTGCGGAAAGAAAAAGAAAGCCTGCTCCTGATTCTCTTCTGGAAGTTATGCGAGTTCTGAATGTTGACCGCTCTGAAGTGCTTTATGTGGGCGATTCTGATGTTGACATAAAGACTGCGGAAAATGCTTCTGTTCCATGTGTAAGCGTGTCGTGGGGATTTAGAACAAGTGATTTTTTAAATAATGCCGGAGCAAAAAAAATAATTGATTCTCCTATGGAACTTTTGGATTGTCTATGAGCGGCTGTGAAAATATTTTTTTGAAGGGGCAGGTTGCCAGCGATTTTGATTTTTATAAAATACGGGAAACTGTTGCTTCCTATGCTTCAACTGAAGAGGGAAAAAAATTGCTGCTTTCCCGGGAGAGTTCTGCGGATCCTGAGGAAATTTTAAAGCTGAAGCAGCTCGGGCGTGAATGGAGCCTGTATCTGAATTCGCGTTTTCCTTCTGCGCTGAAGCCATGGCCGCCTGTCAGAGAAATTTTTTCTGCGCTGAAAGTTGAAGGCTCTTCGCTTTTGCATGAGCAGATTTTTGCGCTTGGCTTGTTCTGCTTGTATGCGGATGAAACTTCTTCGCTTATAAAGACAGCTGCCCTTGAGCTTGAAATTCCTTCGCTTCTGAATATTGCGAAGTCTTCTCCGTCTATGGAAAATGCCGCAAAACTGATTTTTTCTGTGATTGATGTTTCAACCGGTGAAGTAAAAGATTTGCCGGGACTTAGAGAAATAAGAAAAAGAATTGCATCCCTGCACCGGGAAATTGATTCTGTTTTAAAAAGATATACTTCTGATTCAACGTTGAATTCAGTGCTGCAAAGCAATGTTCCAGTTCTAAAAGCAGACAGGGAACTTCTGGCAGTTCGTGCTGACCACAGTGGCGCAGTGAAGGGAATAGTGCACGAGGTGAGTCCTTCAAGGCAGACGGTTTACATTGAGCCTGAGGAAATTGTAAGGGCAAACAATCAGCTTGTGCAGGAGGAATTCAATCTTCAGGCTGAACTGAAAAAAATCTTCACGGAGATTTCTGAGCGGCTGAGAGAATATTGCAGTGATTTTACAGTATGCCATGATTTGATGCTTCTGCTTGATTCCACCTGCGCTGCTGCCAGATACCAGGCTGCTGTCGGCGGTGTTTTTGCGGCTGAGTGTTCTTGCGAAAATGAACCTCCTCTTATTTTAAATGCCCGGCATCCGCTTCTTGGCTCTGCTGCTGTTCCTGTGACTATACGCTTTATGCCGGAAAAATCAGTGATGATTATCACAGGACCCAACACCGGCGGAAAAACTGTGACACTGAAAACTGTGGCTCTTTTTGCATTGATGAATCAGGCAGGATTTCCTGTTCCTGCGGATGAGGGAACACGTCTTCCTTTTTTCAGTTCTGTTTTTGCGGACATAGGTGATGAGCAGTCAATCGAAGAGTCGCTGAGCACATTTTCCAGCCGCATGAAAAAAATTGCGGTTGCCATTCAGCATGCGGACAGCAGAAGCCTTGTTCTTCTTGATGAGCTTGGAACGGGAACAGATCCGCTTGAAGGCGGCGCGATTGCAATGGCTATTCTGGATTCGCTTCTTGAAAAAAAGGCTTTTGTTCTTGTGACAACTCATCACGGAGTTTTAAAGAATTACGGATACACAAACCCGAGGTGCGTAAATGCTTCTGTTGAATTCAGCGCGCAGTCTCTTCGCCCCACGTATAAGCTTCTGGTTGGAGTTTCGGGAGAAAGCCACGCCATTGATATTGCTTTGAATTCCGGCTTGCCTCAGGAAGTTGTGGTGCAGGCAAAAAAATATATATCGAACCAGCAGGCTGATGTGAGTTCTCTTATAAAGGGTCTTACTGAAAAACATGCAGAGCTTGAAGAGCTTGTGGAAAAACAGAAACAAAAGGAAGCGGAACTTTCTCAAAAGGAATTCAAAATCCATTCAAGGGAAGCCAGAATTCTTCAAAAGGAAGTTGAGCTTGCGCAGGATGAACATTTGCACAGCAGCGCATTTCTAAGAGAAACAAGAAGCAAGCTGGAAAATCTTGTCAGGGTTCTAAGGGAAGGCGAGATTACCCGTGAAAAAACTCTGGGTGTAAAAAAATTTTTATCTGAATTGACAGAGAAAGTCGGTGCGCAGGAAGAAGCAATAGAAGCCAAAAAGGAAAATTTAAAAAACGAGCTTGCCGCGCTGGAGCAAGAGGAACAGAAGATTCTGCAAAATGGAATTCGGATTTCAAAATTAAAAGACAAAAAAAATATTTCAAGCAAAAAAAGCCGCTCAAGAATTTCAAATTCAGAGGCTCTGAAAAACGCAGAGGCATTGAGATTTGAAAATTCATTAAAGAAAAAAAACAGGAATGTTGACTCATTAAAAGAAGGCGATGAAGTTTTTGCAGGCCCTGAAAAGCGCAGCGGTGTTCTTTTGAGAAAAGAAAAGAATGGATTGTGGCAGGTTCAGTTTGGCTCTATGAAAATGAATTTTCCAGAGAACCAGCTTATTCCTGCAAAAAAAGATAATGCGCCTGCGACAGGAAGTGTTTCGTTTGTGATTGAGCGCGATTTTGATTCTGAAAAAAATACGGAAGCTCCTAAATATGAGCTGCGGCTTTTAGGCATGAGATGTGAAAGCGCAATAAAGGAACTTGAGCATCAGATTGATTTATGCGTAACAAGCAATTTCAAGAAATTTTCTGTGATCCACGGAAAGGGAAACGGAATTTTGCAGCAGGCAGTAACTGATTATTTAAAGCAGTGCCAGTGTGTAAAAAATTTTTATTTTGCCAGACCAGAAGAAGGCGGCTCCGGCAAAACGTACGTGGAGCTTATTTAGAAAAATATTTTCTTGCAGCTGAAGGTATTGGCTCTGCGTTTTTTACTGCTTTAAATTTCAAGCTCAGGGATTTTTTCCTTTAGCTTTTCAAGAAATGCTTTTGCATCTGCTCCTTCCCTGAGGCATGCAAAGATGCAGTTTTCACCTGCGATTGTTCCTATGATTTCGTGGAGGTTTAGCGAGTCCAGCGCATTTGCAACACTGTCGCCGTGTCCGCCGAATGTTTTTATTACAATTATATTTCCGCTGGTTTCAATGCTTACATATCCTCTTAGAAAATCTCTTATATAAATCTGCTCGCTTTCTTTTTCAATTTCATCTTCCGGAATTGTATAGGCATAGCCGCTGTGTCCGTCGCTTATCTTGCCCACTTTCATCAGCTTTAAATCTCTGGAAAGTGTTGCCTGAGTAACTTCAAATCCTTCATTCTGCAGATGGCTTAGGAGTTCATCCTGGCTTTCAATTCTGTTTGTCTTTATCAGCCTGCGGATTGTTTTCAGTCTCAAAAGTCTGTCTTTCAAAATACACCTCGGAATATGCATAAGTATGAATAAATATGCATTTTCTGTCAAGGTGCTGATTAATCGCTGAAAATGTTGAATATTTGTTTTTTTTAACTTCCCGTGTTTTTCTGGCGGAATTATATGCCGGCTTCGAACAAAAGCTTTTTGCCTGCGAAAATCTTCAAGGTTTTACCGTTCCATTCAACAGTTCCTGTTTTGTCCTGAAGTTTTTTCATTGCCTTGATTTCTTTTAAATCATTTTCTGAAATTTCAGAGACAGTGAATTCCGCTTTAAAAATCAAAGGTGTTTCCTCAAGATTTTTTCCGCTTTCAAAAAACAACAGAATTGAATTTGCGGCGTTTTGCAGGACTACAGTTGCTGTTGTTCCGCTGGAAGTTTTAAGATAATATGCGGGAAGATAGGAAATATCGTTGAACTGCTCCAGTGTGATTTCTGTGTTCCCGCAGTTCATTTTTGCATCTTTTGGAAGCGCAACAAGATCAAAGTATTCTGTGAATGAATTTTTCAAGTCTGCGCTCAATGTGCTGTAGACTTCGTTATTGTCAAAATCCTGAATTATTTTTTCGTATCTTTCCAGCCGCAGGTCAATAAGCTCCAGAACGCGTTCGTACACAAAATTTCTGTACTCTGTGAGCTCTTCGAATGAAGAAAAATTTGTGGCGAACAAATCCGCGCCATAGGTAGACAGCTGCTTTATTTTTGGGAAATTTATTTTGTTTAAAAATGTTATTGTCGTTATAAAGTCCAGCGCGGAATACCCCCATCTGGTATGCCTTGCATTTTTTTTGAGCTCTTCAAACTGCTCCAAATCCGAGGTGATAAAATCACGGTATTCCTTGTTTCTGTCAATTTTTTCCTGAACAAGACTCCGCTCCTTTATTGAATAAGTTTTTCCCGGCTCAAGTAAAAATTCGCTGTTCTTGAAATCCTTTAAAAGGGGCAGGGCAAATGCTGATATTTTTGGCGGGTTTTCAATTCCGTCCCGGCTCAGAATAAAATTAAAATTGGCGGTTTTCTGCGCAAACGGATTTTTTAAAAGATGCTTTGGCTTTGAATTCGATGATATTTCAAAGTATTCTTCTGTTCCGGAGCCGGTAAATGCAAAAAGACTGTGATTCTTGTTTTTAAAGATAGCCTCTATTGTTTTTCTTAATTCCCCTGTATAGTTTTCTATTGAGGCTTCGTCAAATTCAGCGGTTATAAAATAATTGCGCGGAGTTCCATCAAAGCCCGGGTTTTTTCTTTTGGGATAAGCCCATTTTTCAACTGTAAAAAGCGTGCACGAAAATGTCTGGGTGCCGTCTGAAATTTCAAGGATGCATTTATCCTCGCTCATCAGCGAAACGCCTTTTAAAATGCAGGTTAAATCTTTTTTTGCGCTGTCGTTCAGCACAAGATTTCCTGTGTATGAAAATTCCGCCTCGCTTCCAATTTCAGGCTTTGATGAATCTAAAAAATCTTTTTCATCTATAAAAATTTCCGCCTCATAGAAATTCCATGCGCTGTCAAAAATATTTTTCTCGTAGAATCCTGTGGCGCCGCTGCTGTTTGTTCCTGCGACCCTTAGAACTCTCGCTCCGTTTCCATGTCCGTTTTGCGCTATGCTTATGATTTTTGAAAGCCGGGCATTTCCTTCTATTGGAATTGCCGGCTGTTTGAGCCAGTCTTCTGCTGGAAGCGCCCATGGAGAATAGTTTGAAAAATAACTTTTGCCTTTTTTCTTTTGCTCAAGCTTGTTGTATGTGTACTGAAACCACATCGGATCGCAGCCCATCGTGTCAAAGTCAATCAGCCTTGTGTACATGGTTCCCTTTGCGCCGATCAGAAAAATCGTGTCGGCCGATGCGCTCAAATTTTCAGAGATGAATCTTCCGTTTTCTGGAACTTGAATTTGCCGGCTGAAATCCGCAGGGAGCCCGCTGTCTGTGAACCGTATGTGCTGGCCGTCTGCTGTCAGAAAATAAATGGTTTCAAGCCCCATCGTTCCGTAGTGATGCTCGTTGCCGTAAATATCGCTGTGATAAAGGACATCTTTTCTTCTGCATCCCATTGACCACGCGCGCTTGTCCCTGGTGAATTCGTCCTGCTTTAAAAATCCGTTTCCGCTTTTAGGAAATCCGAATTCTTTTTTCCATACAAACGGAGTTTCGGGAGAATCCTTGCATAAAAAAACTGAATAAAGAATTCCGCTGCTGTCAAAAACATACAGGCTGTCTCCGTCCGCTGAAATTTCTGTGATTCGCTCTGGAACGGGAAACTCCTCTGCGCCTGTTGTGTTTATCTGCGGAACAGGAAGCCCTGTCTTTAAAAACAGCTTCCATTTTTTTTCTTCCGGTTTTTTTGCATATATGCGTCCGTCTACAAGAGTGAATTCAAAATACTTGCAGTACGACTGTGTCATTGTCCTGAAAAAAATTGTATCTGGCAGAAAGCCGCTTGTCTCCTGCGAATTCAGTGTTCCTGGCAGGACTGCAAAAACTGCCGTCAGAATGAGTGTTTTCAGAATAAAACGGGGCTTCATCTTACGCTCCCATAAAAGTTTGGAATTTTCCATAGTTTTGCGGATATAGCGGGGATTCTAGCATATAATTTTTTTTTTTGATATACTCTTGGTCAAATCATTTTTTTAAGAGGCTATTATCATGTCAGATATTGCATGGAACAACTTGGACACACTTGAAAGCTACAAGAAGCTTCAGGCTTTGAAGGGATGTGTTTCGGTGGCAAAGGAGCTTTCGTCTGCGGATGCTGCAAAGCGTGTTGCTGAATATTCAATTCCAATGGCGGACGGTCTTGTCTACAACTACGCGGCAAAGCAGGTGAACAGTCAGGTGATTTCTATTTTCAAGGAGCTTGTAAAGGAAAGCCAGCTTCTGGAAAAATTCGAAGCCTTGTACAACGGCGAGGTTATAAATACCGGGGAAAAGCGCATGGTTCTTCATCAGCTTCTGCGCGGCCAGCTTGGAAAGGATGTTGTTGCAGACGGAGTGAACAAGCGTGAATTCTATATCAATGAGCAGAAGAAAATCGCTTCCTTTGCTGAAAAAGTTCACTCAGGCGCGATTGTAAATGAAAAGGGCGAAAAGTTTACTTCTGTATGCCAGATTGGAATCGGCGGTTCTGACCTCGGTCCGCGTGCTATTTATCTTGCGCTGGAGAATTGGGCACGCCAGACTGGAAAATTCAAGATGGACGCTCACTTTATTTCGAATGTCGATCCTGATGATGCGGCTTCTGTGCTTCAGTCTATAGATCTTTCAAGGACAATTTTCATTCTTGTTTCAAAAAGCGGAACAACACTTGAAACTCTGACAAACGAATCTTTTGTAAAGGATTTCCTGAAGAGCGCAGGCCTTGATCCTAGCCGGCACATGATTGCAGTTACAAGCGAAACTTCGCCGCTCGCAAAAAGCCCGGATTATCTTGAGGCATTCTTTATGGACGACTACATCGGAGGCCGCTATTCATCTTCATCTGGAGTCGGCGGAGCTATTCTGAGCCTTGCATTCGGCGCTGATGTCTTTGCGGAATTCCTTGAGGGCGCGGCGGAAGAAGACAATCTTTCCGTGGAAAAAGATATTCTGAAAAATCCGGCTCTGATGGATGCTCTTATCGGGGTTTATGAGCGCAATGTTCAGGGATATCCTTCAACAGCAGTTCTTCCTTATTCACAGGCTCTTTCAAGATTCCCTGCTCATCTTCAGCAGCTTGACATGGAGTCAAACGGAAAGAGCGTGAACCGCTTCGGCGAAAAACTGAATTATGTTACAGGCCCTGTTATTTTCGGAGAGCCGGGAACAAACGGACAGCATTCTTTCTATCAGCTGCTTCATCAGGGAACAGACATTATTCCTCTTCAGTTTATTGCTTTCAGGGAAAATCAGACTGGAAAGGATGTTGTTATTCAGGATTCAACAAGCCAGAAGAAACTGTGCGCAAACGTGGTGGCACAGATTATTGCTTTTGCCTGCGGAAAGAATGACGAGAACCCGAACAAATTCTTTGCCGGTGAGCGTCCGTCAAGCTTGATTTACGGAAAGCGTGTTTCGCCAAAAACTATAGGTGCGCTTCTGGCTCACTACGAAAATAAAGTTATGTTCCAGGGTTTCCTGTGGAATGTAAACAGCTTTGACCAGGAAGGTGTTCAGCTTGGAAAAACTCTTGCCAAGGCTGTGCTTTCTGGAAAAATGGAGAGCGCGCTTAAAGCCTATGCGGATCTTCTTATAAAGTAGGAATATTTTAGCAAGGCAGTTTGCGAGGAACGGCATATCAATTCTGGCTGGTCTAAGGCTGGTCAGACTTGATATGCTATCTTTGAAGAAATTCCAAATGCTAACGTAAACTAGTGTGTTGCATATCAAGACCACGGCCTTGTAAAAGCCAAAAACGCGCAATGATGTTTATCGGCGGAATTATGACGAAAGGCTATTCCGCAAATTAACAGGGTAAACTTTAATAAGGTTATAATATAATTGCCGTAAGGAGATAAACACATGATTAACTTTATTATGGCACATCCACTTTTTTCAGTTATGATAATCGGCTCGTTTTTGGGAATGATTGTTGCATACATAAATCCATAATTTACACATATTCATTTTTGTGCTGGCAAGGGGTTCCGAATCGGTAATCTCGGAATACACGTATTCATACACGACGGTTGGAACCACTTTATTGGAAACTGCCTCTTCATCATTCCAGCATCATTAATGATTGAAAACCTTTGTCGTAAGACTGGCTGTCCAATCTTATTGATTTTCGTAATTATGATAATCCATTCTTTCATTAGCATTATACCAATTTGGTTCAACGACGACATGACTGTTTGCGGTATGTCTGGAAATGCACTTATGCTTTTGGAAATGGCGTTTGTATGGTTTGGCATGCGTTCAGAAAAGTTTGGAAAGGTGTGGTTTACTGCCGCCATCATAGAATTAATCATAACTATCTATACAGATAAAATGGCTGCAAGCAACTACAAGTTCGGACTCATTTTCGGACTGGCATTCGGTGCTTTATGTGGTTTCGGCCTCCACTCTCTATTCGCTTAGATTGGAAATAACCTACTGTGAAAGGATCGCAGTAGGTTTTATTTTTTTGTATGTTCCGGGATAAAATGATAGATTTTGAAAAAGTTTTTGGATTAAATCATTTTTTTGAGAAAAATACCGAAAACGAAAAACAAACTGACATAGATACATTGGAACAAAGCTTTGCTGTATTGGATAACTCATTTGATAGCCTTTTAGAAGAATTTCTTTTAATACCATTAAATGAATTAAAAGAAAGTATTGAAACTACTAAGGCAGATGTAAAAAGAGCCTTTGCGTCTTTTTTCGATGATTTCAGACAAACTGCCAAATTGCTTGTTTGTTTTTTATAATAAATACAAAATGTCTAAGGATTACATTAATTTGGGCTTTGCGACAACAATCGGGAGAAAGTTTTGTAATGCAAAAGAATCTTATGATTCTGTAATGAAAAAAAGCTGATGGCTTAACAAATAAAAACTTTGAAGAAACTGTAAAATACTTAAACGACGCTTATTTTGCTTATGTTTATTTATTGAGAGGTTTTAATTTAATAATAGATAAGTATAATATTAATCACCCTGATACAACTATAGCTCGGATTGCCGATATTTCAATGCCAGATAACTTGAGCGTATTCAAGAACCAAAATGTCTCAGATTTTGTAAAAGACTTCTTAGAATCTCTATCAGTTTTTACAGGGTAAAACAGCAAAAGGGTATAATATCTAAACTAGAAAAGGAGGTATCGTTATGCAATTTTTCTATTCGAATTGTCTTTTTGAAGCGGTAAGAGCAAAAATCAAGGATTGGAAAAACATTAAAATAATGTTTATACCCAAGAAGTATAACGACTCCGGCAGTTTTCACTTTATGTGGGCGAATGTAAAAACAGATGAATCTTTTGATTTTAAGGCAGAAACAAATGTTACAAACCCTTTTAAAAAAGTTTTATTTAAGGGGTACATACCACGGAAATCAATTTAAAAAAAAGGCTGTTTAAAATTTAAAACCTATGTTAACATTTGAGCATGGGCTGGGAAGAATTAGTAGAATCATCAGATGGCTTGGAAACAAAGGATGTTTATGACGGATATTTCTGTTCCGTAAAGGATGCAGTGGCAATTATCATTTTGGGCAGTCTGTGCGGCCTGCAGAATTTCAAGCAGATTCATGAATGGGCAGCAACGGAGCATATCCGCGCATTTCTTGAGAATGAGTTCAACATCAAAAGGATTCCGTGCTGCTGGTGGCTTCTGAGCCTGACAGCTTTGGTAACACCAGAATCTCTAAATCTCTGCATGAAAAAATGGGTAAGCAGGATAGCACCGGGACTTGCCGAAAAGATTGTGGCAGAAGAAAAGAAACCGAAAAAGAAAACGCAGTTAACTGTCGCGATAGACGGAAAAGAAGTCCGCTCAACAGAAAAAATGGATAAATATGACAGCCCGCTTCACATCGCAAGTGCACAGATTGGGGAACTCGGCCTTGCGCTTGCACAGGAGGCTGTTGACGGCAAGTCAAATGAGATACCGGCAGTCCGGAAACTGATAAAATCGCTTGAAATTTCAGGCTGCATTGTTGCAGCAGACGCCCTTAAGTGTCAGATTGATACGGCACAGGCTGTATTAGACGGGGCATGCCGACTATCTTCTGTCTGCAAAAGACAATCAGCCGAGTCTGAAGGAAGATATAAAAGATTATGTTACGGATGAAAAACTGCGCTCCAAAATGAATACATTCACTTCAAAAAACTGCGGACATGGAAGGACGGAAATCCGGACGTGTATACAACTGATGATGTCAGCTGGCAGCCTGGTGGCAGGGAATGGCCCGGATTAAAATGCATAGGAGCGATTCAAGCTAATTTCAAAAGCAAGAACGGAACGAGTGAAGAATGGCATTATTATATTTCAAGCAGAAAGCAACCGGCAGAAGAACATGCTCCGAAAGTTTGCCCTCAACATAGTAAGAATTCACAAAGCTGCAACATCGTCAAAATCTGCCTTGAACGGAATTATGTTTCAATGCCTTATGAATCCCTCTAAACTTTGTTCGCTTTTACATGAAAATTGATTTCCGTGATCATATTTGTTTATGCCTTGAAACCACTTGAACAATTCGTCATTATCGTTTATTCCCTTTTCAAGAATAAAATCATCTTTCGCCATATGATTCTTTTCCCAGAGTTATAATTTGCAGGATAAAAAATCCATGCTATAATTAAGGAAATACGAAAGAAAAATAAAAACTTTTATATTATGAAACAAAAGTAGAAAATTGAATAGGGAGAAGACTCAATGAAAACAAAGAAAATCATATCCATTCTGGCGTTTTTTTTTATAAGCGTGCTGTGCGTATCATGCGAAAAGAAGCAAATGCAGGAAAAGAATATTAACTCTGACAAAAATTCGGTTATTGAAAAAAATGAGCAGGCAAAAAATGCTGAACCGAGCGACGAGCAGAAGATGTATGATGCGGCAGAGCAATTTTTTGACGAGAAGAAATATGAAGAAGCAATTCAAGAATATATGAAAGTCGTTGATGAAACCGACAGGCTTTTTCAACTTAATGAGGAAAGAAAAGCAAAATTTTCTTCAGAATCAGGTCTGCAGTTTGACTCGAACGGCGAAATAAACCTTCTGTATTACTCGCTTTACAACATTGCATGCTGCCATTCGCTTATGGGAAATTTTGCAGAAACAAAGAAATACCTTATTGCAGCCCTTCATGCAGGCTACCCTCACCTGAATCATATCCTGAACGACTCTGACATGAAGCCGTTCTTCCTGTCAGACAGTTCTTTAAAGTCCGAAATCACAAAAATATATAATCTTGGCAATTCAAAGTCACTTGTAAATGGAAAGAAATTTGAGCAATGGTATATGAATGACTGTCAGGAATACGGCTTTGACGGTGATACTGCTATTACGTATTTAGCATCATCTGACTGGCTGGATCACAAGCTAAAAGGAACTTACGAAGTAAAGAACTATCACATTTTCATGCACTTTTACAAAGCGTCATACCGAAAACCTGATCCGTGGGCATCTCCCCGACCGGGTGCAGCAATGATAACAGTATATACTTCATATTCTGAATATCCCGAAACTGAAGATGTTGATTTTACACTGACTTTACGTTTTCCACTGGGACTAGATGATGGATACAGAGAACTTGAAGAAATTAGTTCCAGCTATATATCAGATTGGCAAGAAAAAGATTATTCGGAAGAGATAGCCAAGCGGATTGAAGAGTATTATTCCGTAAAAAGAAAGATTGAGCGCACAGACGAAGAAATAACGGCTTCTGCTGCAAGGAGAAGACAGCGGGTTCTTGATTATATTGCAAAGGTCGGAGAAAATGACCCGACAGTTTTTATCGTCCCGGAAGGAACAAAGGAACTTGTTGATTGTATCGGCATGGATATACCAGACGGTACCGTTGCTGTCCTGCTTCCGGAAGGTCTTGAGTTTTTTTCAACAAAAATTCCAAGCTCGGTTAAATATATAAACTTTCCGTCAACCTTAAAAATACTGTGTCCGTGGTTTTCATCTGATTCGAAAATTGAACCTTTTGAAATTCCCGAAAACCTTGAAAAACTGACCACCGTATTGTTCTTCTACAATCCCGACGACGACAAAAAATGGGAAGTCTATGTTCCAGGCTACTCAAAAACGCCGCCAGACTGGAATCAGAGCTGGGCTATGTATTGCAATGTTCACTGGGGAGAATATCAAGAGTAATAAACCTGATACCGCCCAAAACAGCTATTATGAAGTATTTTTCTTTGACGATGTCTATGACACAGGAAAAGAAATCATGCCTAATGCTCTTGAAGATATATTCATAACGACAAAACCACTCTCACGCCTTCAGGAATTGTCTGCTGCGAACACACGCCGCTATTTCCATACAGCATCTTTTGGAATATAATCCCAGTCCAGTTCTCCCTGAGGCCTGAATGTTATAAATGAATCCTGTATTTTCCCGTGATATTTTTCTCCGTCAGGGTAGATAAAATCAAATAAACCGCCGCTTATCTTGTATTTTATTACTATGGGATTTTTAAAGCCAACCACATAAGAATAATAGCCGTCTTTATCAGGGTGTTTGTTCATCTCTTTCATAAGAACATAATTTGCGTCAAAATGCTCTGAATCAGAATTGCGTTTCGGAATGTCGTCGCTTATATTGCTAAAACCTCTAGCATATATCAGATCATATCCATCTCTAAGATAGATACAGACTTGATTGTCAAAGAATAACTGTGAAAAAAAACGCTCGTCGCAATATTTTGTAACGCAAACCGTATTGATAGATGATGTGGTAACATCCAGCATATATGCAACCGGAAAATCAAAAAGATTTGAAATTCTTACCATAAATGACTTCTGGACCTCTGCCCACTGTTCTTTCGTATATTCTTGTCTGTTGTAGGTATATTCCAAAGTCTTAAGCGTTTCCATGCCGGCGTTTTCTATAAAGCTGAGGGCAGAAGATTTATCAAGAATTTCATTTTGTCCAACAAAAACAACCTTATCAACAACAAGATAAAGCCGGTTCAGTTCCTTGTTATGGGCATATTTAAAGAAAACTTCTTTGAAGAATCTCATTATAGGGCTGCCGTCTCCGTCTTTTTCATGACACTCCGCGATGTCAGCACCAAAGTTGAAAATAAAATCTTCACATTCAGTAATATAATCAAAACCGATGCCTGAAAAAACGTTGTTCACTCCTATAAAATTCACGCACAAGTCTTTGTACTTCGCGCCTTCGTAAACTTCCGGAAATGTGAGAATAAGCGTATTGCGCGGACGAACAAAAAATTCTTCTTCTGATTCAATGATTTTTAACAGCTGCGGCTCTTTTGTGTCCTTCAGACAAAAAACCTTTTCTCTGCCGGTTTCTGCAAATCTTACGGAAACTTTCTTTGGTCTTGAATTCTTTTCATACAAGTCGGGACGGTCTTTTGACACATATCCGATTGAAATATAGATGTCCATCGCCGTGCAGTCTTTTATCGTAATTGACTGCCCCTTTCCGTTGTTTCCGCCGGCAGGAATCCACGGCAGAGCATAATCAGGTGAAAGACATTCCTTTGAGAACCTTGTTTTTCCTTCCGTAAGGAACGAACTTACCTCAAGTTCTTCAGGAGCAAACGCAGTAAATTTTTTTTCAGCAAAAATAAATCCACAAGCACAAAAAAGAATCATTAACACAATAATTTTTTTCATAGCCTTATAATAACATTCTAGCTTTAATTGAAAAAGTGCTATGAAGCATAAAAAGTTTTGGGATTAAATCATTTTTTTGAGAAAAATACTGAAAACGAAAAACAAACTGACATAGATAAATTTGGCACGAATATAGTTGGATTGGGATTTCAATCGTGGTAT
>NZ_JBJETK010000037.1:0-11168 GCF_051883275.1 Treponema sp.
ATCAACACCAAACCCAATCTTTAGCAACACACTGTCATTTATTGAACAATTCCAAAAACTCCGCTATAATAAAGGAATGGCAGAATACATACGCGCAAGAAGCGACGAAAAAAAAGAAGAACGCCTCAACGAAATAAAAAACGCAGCAGAAAATCTGTTTGAAAATGCACCGTACGGCGAAATTACGCTTACAACAATCGCAGAAAAACTCGGCTGGTCACGCGCAAACCTCTACAAATACGTAACCACAAAAGAAGAGATTTTCCTGGAAATTTCATCCGACAAAATGACAGCCTACTATTCGTCGCTGCTTTCCGCATTCCCCGAAGGAAACAATTTTTCAGCCACCGTAATAGCCGAAGTCTGGAGCGGAATACTAAACGCCCATCAGGACTACCTTCGCTACGTATCATATTTAAATCCAATAGTCGAAACAAACGTCACCGTCGAAAGACTTACACAGTTCAAAAAAAAATACTACGATTTTGCCCACACCTTCTGCCGCCGCCTTGCCACAATGCTGAACCTCACACAAAAAAGCGCCTACAAACTCCAGCTTGACATCCTGATGTTCGCCAGCACAAACGCCATCAGCTGCTACAAAAACCCGCTCATACAAGAAGCCCTCCACCGCCTGAACGTCGACCCCCCGACAATGGACTTCTATGCAGATATGAAAGATTTTGTCCTTATGAGGCTTGACTGGGAAGAAAGGCGCACCACCACCACCGAAAACTGATTTTTTCCAACATTATTTTTTTGGGCGTGCGTCGCAACCTTCGGTTGCTTACCGAGTTTTTTCCGCCATGCTCCAAAAACTCGCGATGGAACTGTTTGAAAATGCTTTTCGGGTTGGGCTATTCAGGGTTACGTCAGGTGCTTCGCACCTATCTTCATTGCTCCGCAACGGCTCCGCCGCCCTTACTATCCCTTACGCTGTAGGCTCGCAAAATTTTTATTCTATCATTTCCCAATTTTCCTCTCTGAAAATATTATCATGTACAGAATACCAATGCCCGTCACTAGTATCAAAAGTGGTTCCATTGTATTTTGTTGTATCCCAGTGCCCGGAGGAAGTTATAATTTGCGGACGAGCAGTTTTTTCATCATTATTTATAGCATTTCCAGTAAATGGATTTACAGGATTTTGAATTAATTTTTCTAACGCAAGTGTAGGTGTATCTGCGTTAGTCATAAATTCATTGGAAATTGTAAAATCTTTAGAATTAAAATCTTTTACTAATAGTAGCGGATTACACCATTCAACATCAATTGCAGGGTCTTTTAACAACATGTTATCAAATTGTCCAAGTCCACGCCCATGGTCAGCAACTATTATAATTCTGGTATTATCATAAACTTCATTATTACGCATATAATCAAACCATTTTCCCAGAGCCATTAAAGAAGCCATATTTGCATGATAATGACTTTGCTGAATTTCGGTTTCCATTTTTATATGACCATCGGCAGCAGTTTTATAACCAGTATTATTAATTTCAGGTTTCATTTCATAGTCTGGCAATTGCAACAAACAAGGTTCATGTGTAGTTGAATTCTGAATTAACAAACAAGTATTTTTCTTTTCATTTGAAACTTCTGTTAAGTTTGCAAGGAGAGTCAAAATTGAATACTCTTTTATAAAACCAGAATTTTTTATCCTTACTGAATTATAATATGTTCCACCAGAATAAAATATAGAACCAAATAAAAGAGGGATTGATTTGAATATACTATAACAAAAAAAATTTCTGTTATTTTGTAAAAGAGCTTCAGAATTAGAATCAAAAAGAAGTTCATTGTTTTGTAATCTTCCTGAGGCTATATATTTTTTTATATCAGGATAATCATCATAAATTGAAAGATCTGGAATCCATGTATAACCAGCATAAGGTGGATCTATGACAGTAACTTCAAAATCATTTTCGTAGAATAAAACAGGAAGAACCTTTAATGCTTCATTCTGCTTTTCTACAAGAGGTTCGTTATCACGTTTATTCATTTCAGTTGGAGTATATTCATAACCACCAAATAATTCTGGTGTTCCAAAATTTGTAAAAAATCCATGCGACAATGTATTCGGATAATAAGTAAATCCTGCAAATTGATCTTTTAATTCTGGTTTTTCTTCAAATAAATAAGGAATATAACCAGAAATAGCTTTATCTAGCATAAAAACGATAACATTTTTTCCTGTCTTAGTTAGTCTAAAAAGTGGTTGCACTTTTGATTCTGTTTTCATTTCTTTTATATATGCCATATCTGACAGTTGTTTTTGAGCATTATGTATTTGATTAATTGATACAATTCCAATACAGATTGTTGATATAGAAATCACAAAAGGAATAATTTTTTTGTATTTAAAAATGACGGAAAGAACTATAACTAAAATACAAACTACACAAAGATTTATCAATTTTTCTAATTTTGAAATATTTAATCCGTCTGTAAAAACTAGTAATGAAGACAGGTTTCCTAAACTTCTGCCAAAACACATATAATCAATCAAAAAGACGCCTGCAATAATCCACATTAGGCAATCAAAAATATGTTTTGAGTTGTCTGGAAGCATATAACGGATAATACCGGCCCATAGCAAAAAGAATCCTATGGCATAACAGGTTGAATTAATAAGAAAAAGCAATGGATTTCTATAATTTTGTAAATCAACAAATTCTGCAGGAGAACTTGCTATTACAGCAGAAGGTATCAATATTCCGGTAAGAATTACAAGAAAAACTCCTGCGAGTATAAAAATTAGCACAGATGATTTGCTGTTCTGAATATTTGTTTCTGACTTTTTTGTTGTATTTGCATACTTTTTAAAAAAGTATAAAACCAAAGGAATAAGTGCAACAGTTTGAAAGAAAATCATAAACACTAATTTCTTTTTTGATGTAACTTTTCCAGTAGAAAACATAAACACCGTAAAAAGAGTTCCTAATATCGCACAAACAAAGCATAAAATTTTCTTTGGATTCTTCAACTTATAAAAAATATTCTTAACAAGTGAAAAGATGTTATTACAAGTCCAATATACAACAAGTCCACTTGGAGAATTATAAAGCAAAACAAGAAAAATCAACGCCATTCCGTAAGTCTGCAATTTATCTTTTAAAGGAAAACCTTTTAAGTATATGGCAGCAGATATGCAGTTTATTGTTGTCATTAAAATTGGCAGGAGATTTAATGATATACTTCCAATTTTTATAAGTTCATCAGCTTTTCCCAAATCGGAAATAATTGAGAATTTTGCTCCATTTAAGACTTCAAGATGCGAAAGGAAATGATACGCTGCAATAAAAAATGGAATTTCGAGTAATAAAGAAATCGAACCATTTAAAGCCGAAAGCGGACTATAACCACTCTCTCTGTAATAAGTTTGCAGCATCATAAAACGCTCATCGCCTTTAAATGTCCTTTTTATATGATTTATCCAATAAGACATTGCATTTTGAATATCGCGTTGCTTTTGCTGAACAGCATCGGCTCTATGATATAATGGCAATGTCAGCAGACTTATTACAAGACTTACGCCTATTACTGCTAAGCCCTGATTTGTTTGCCGCAAACCAACAAGCCCAAACATAAATTCAAAAACAATTTCTACAACAAGCTCTATTGGTGAAATAATAATGTTATATAAAATCGAAGTCATTTTTTTATCCTATTTTTCAAAAGCGGTTAAAGCATCGATAATTCTCTCATTATCGACTCCATTTCTAATTGCAAGACGAATATACTGCTTTCCATCGTTAATTTTTGTGGAAAGATCTTTAATAAAAATCTCATTTTCTCTTAGTAATCGTTCCGTAAGCTCTTTAGATGTCATTCCAAGAACCTCGCACATCACAAAATTTGCCTGAGTTGGAATCACACGCAAATAAGAGACATTTTTTAATTCTGAAATAAAACGACTTCTCTCTGTACGGTATTTACTAAGAGCTGTTACATAATCTTTCTTATATTTGCCAGCAATCTGCATATAAAATTCTCCAAATGAATTTATATTCCAAATTGCAACTTCCTTCTTCATAAAAGAAATCAAATTTGTATCAAAACTTGCAAGCACTCCAAGTCTTAAACCTGAAACACCGTAAGATTTAGAAATGCTCTTTACAACAATCAAATTCGGATTTTTTCTCAAAACTTCTTCTGCAATAATTGTATTATTTTCTTCGTCTGCAAAATCTGCAAAACTCTCATCAACCACAAGCCGAACATTTTCTTTTTCAGCCCAGTCTGCAATCTTTAAAACCTCATTTTTTGAAATATAATTACCAGAAGGATTATCAGGATTTATCAAAAACAAAGATTTTACCTTATGCTCAGTAAAAAAAGTTATTACATCCTTAGCCGAATAGGAAAAATCTGGATAAGAAACATTCATGATTACAGCATTTTCTTTTTTACAGCGGTTTGGATATTCTTCAAAAGTTGGACGAATAAAACCACATTTTCCATTTTCACTTAGATACGAAAGAAGAGATTTTATAAGTTCGGTAGCACCGTTACCTATTACTATATGATTTTGTTCAATACTGAAATTCTTTGAAGCGAGAAGACTGTTTCTAGCCATTCCAGATGGATACTGTGTCAAAAGCTCGGCAAAGCTTGCCTTCATTTCTTCGACCATTTTTTTAGGTGGATAATAAGGGTTTACAAGATAGCAAAAATCTAGCAACCTTGGATAACGCCAATAACCACCGTATGCATGCTGGAACATCTCTGTTTTTAATTCTGTATCAGCAAATAAAGTTGAAGCGATTTCCAAATCTTGAATATCATCTATTTCATACCATTTTTCACCATTCAACCTCATCGCGTGAATGCCTGTATTATCCAGCATTGTCAAAATACGCAAAACATTTTCATAATAAACATTGTTTCCAACAGCGTGAATATATGCTTCCAAAAATGGCACATAATACTGCTCTGAATATGTTTTACTGAATTTGTAAACGTTCACAGTTTTAAAATAATGTTCTCTTTCTGAATAATTAAAATCTTTACCAGGAATAACATCAAGGATTTCATCATCATCAGAAAGGCGAACAACAGTTCCGTCCATCCAGCTTTCATATTTAGCTACAACAGCAAGAGTTTCTCTTTTGTCTGTATATAAAGACTTTATGATATTATCATCAAAAATAATATCAGACTCAAAAAGCATTGTATCTTCATTTAAAAGATAATCTCGAGCAAGATAAAGAGAATAAATATTGTTTGTTTTATCATAAACAGGGTTATCAACAAAAACAATCTCTGTCTTAATTCCCATTGCATTTATGTAATTCTGAAGTTTCTCGCCTTTGTAACCAGTCACAATTACAATTTTTGAAAGGTTGAGTTTTTCAAGCTGATGAAGCAGCCTTTCTATAAGGGTAACTTCATTCACTTTAACCATACATTTTGTATTATCTGCTGTTAGAGAACCAAGTCGGCTTCCCATTCCAGCGGCCAATATTATGCTTTGCATTTTGTCTCCTCATACGTCTTAATCATATAATCTGCAGTGAACTCTGCGGATTTTCCGATATTTTCCCAAGCAGTTTTTCTTGCTATATCTCTGCCTGATTTCAATTCTTCATTATTAATTGTATTTTCAATGAAAGTTTTCATATCCGAAAACTGTGATTCCTCAAGTTTTACACCAAGTTTTGGCAAGACTTTAAACTTCCACATTGGCTGTTCAAGCCATGCAGCATCATAAGGTGATGTATCAAAAGAAGTGTCTGCATAAATAAGAGGACGATCAAAGATAAGAGAATAATCAAAGATTATTCCGGAGAAATCTGTAATGAGAATATCAGCACTGTTTAGAACATCAAAATTGTCGTTATCATAATTCCAAGTAAAAATATCAGTTTCAACATATTTCTTTATCAGAGGTTCTATTAAATTCTTTTCAGAAATCAAAGTTTGAGGATGGGGACGAACTATAATTCTAAACCCTGTTGCAATAAGTGCATCCAAAATCTTTTCCCCGTATTTTGCAAGTATTCCACTTGCTCCCCAGGAAGGTGCTAAAAGGACTGTAATTTTATCTTCAGATTTTCTTGAAACCTTTTTTAAGCGGTTATTCATAATATCCATATAAGGACATCCGACTATAGCCAATTCTTTTTCTTTAAGGTTTCGTTTATTTTCAAGATATCTTATCTGTTCTATCTGATATGAACCAGAAAGCAAAACAGAATCATAAAAATCAAGACCGAACATACGGTAACTTGCAGGATCATCAACTGCGTGCAGAATATGAACATACCTATCAACTGTTTTACTTCGTTTCCATTGTAAAACATCAAGTCCTGGTGTAGTGGAAAGAACAATACCTGCATTTAATATATTCAATCGTGCAAAAGCTTTGTTTCCCTCTCCAATAAATTCCGTTTTTATATATTCATATTTTTCAACAAGGGCAGGATCATCTGGGCTAGAAGTCCAATAAACTAAATTAATTTTTCGCTCTTCGAATTCATCACAAATCGGCTTAAAAACATTCCAATATCGTTTATGGTCTGAAAAAATCAAATATGGAATCTTTGTGTTATTGATTTTTTCTGATTTTCCGCCGCTTAGTACAAACTTTAATTTTAAAAATATCTTCCTTCCCACAAAAACTAGCGTACTTATAACACCAATCAAAATTGAAAATAGCATACTTCCCGTACCGGGATCAATGTACAGAAACATTTGTCTAACCTCTAACCATTACTGTTTTAGAGTAATATTAACAGAAATACCGTAGGAAAACAACTGTATTACAATTATTCTATTGTATTGGATTGATTATTTGTAATGCTTTGTCTGTCATAATATTATGCATGACTCATTTTCAGGAAGTATTTATAAAAAACTTACGTTTCTATAGAACTGAAGCAGGATTTTCTCAACTCGCTTTTTCTGAAAAAATAAATTTAAGCCCAAACTACTTAAATGCAGTGGAAAATGGAAAGAATTTCCCATCTCCTGATGTTATTCAAAATATTCTTGATGTTTTACACTTAATGCCATACCAGTTATTTCTTGAGAATCCTGATATTTCTGAGAAAAGTACTTCTAATCAAAAATTAATACAAATTGCTAATGAATTAAAACAAAAAATTTCTTTTGAAATAGATGAGACCGTTATAAAGTTTTCAAACTAAAAATACAAAAGGAGCAAGTGAAAACTTCTTCCAAACTCTTTCGTAACCAGGCAGAACCAAAAAGAACTTGTCATCCAGCGGCAAGGATAGTCGGGGCTGCAAGCAGTCCCTCACGCTGTAAGCTCGCAAGCGGGCACTTGAGTTACACGCTTCCGAACATTTTTTCCAGTAAATACTTTCCGCTGTCAGTTTTAAAAACATTTTTCTTCATTTGAGGAACACTTTCCCGATTGCAGTAACCTTCCATCACATTTACGATAAAGTCGGCTTCTACAAGAATTTGAAAATCAATGCCGTCAATCGCGCTGTAAGTGTGATGATGAGCAATAATATAACAAATTCTGTCAACATCTTTTTCAGAAAGGCTGAGCGGTTCAAGGAATTTTCGTGCAATAGCCGGACCTTCTGCTTCCTGGTGCGCCGGCTGGGAATTTCCGTATTTTTCTTTGCTGATTTTAACCCCGATATCGTGAAGATACGCCGCCAGTTCAGTTATCAAAAGCGTGTGTTCGTCCACATTCTCCATCTGCGCAATCAACCTGCTGTAACCGTGAACCGCCATAAGATGATGAATGTTCGCTCCATCCGGGTCGTAATCGAAAATCTGTTTCAAAAAATCGTTCAAGTTCATATTTTTTCCTGCAATCTGAATTTATTTAAGCGAAGTCTAAAAATAAGACGCCTGAAAATCAAGCATCATTTTTTTAGTCTTCATCTTTATAAACATCCGCCACCAGATATTTATGAGAAAAATGTTCCGTAAATCTTTTTAAATCATCAAAGCTGATGCTTACTGAAGCAGTATTCCGAAGCGGATGAACAATCACTTTTTTGCCTTCAAAATTTTCGTCGAACAGCACGTTTACGGCACGCTCCCTGTCAAACATAATGCACAGCGGAGTTACAGAACCCGGCGTGATGTTAAGATATTTCATCAGTTCATCGGAATTACAGAAACTCAGGCGACCATAACCGAAAGCGGCCGCAATTTTTTTCAGGTCAGCCTTTTTATGCAGGGCCATACTCACAAGAGCGTAATTCTGGTTTTTGTCTTTTAAAAAAAGATTTTTTACTTCAATTCCTTCAAGAGAAACTACCACATCGTTGCAATCCTTTTCCGAGAAAATCGCTTTGTGCTCCTGAATTTCAAAGGGAATGTTCAGTTCATTTAAAACTTGCAAAATTTCTTCCATATGAAATATCCTTTTTCCCTTCTTTTGTACTAATGTTCACCTATAATAAACACTTTGCCATATTTTTCAAGTGATAACAGTACATTCGTGAAACTTTTAGAAATATATGCCGGATTTTTGATTACGGGTAAAAGATAAATTTGACTGTCAGGATAATGTTCAAAAGACCTGGCTTGTTCGGGCGGAACTTGTGTAATGTAGCAACATCTGTTTTTTTATGATAGAATTGCGGTATGAGTAAGTTTCGGTTTGTTTTAAAGCTTAATATGGCATTGGCTGTTTTGTTTTCAGCTTTGTGCCTGTATGTTCATAAGGATATTTCGGTTGCTGCATTTCCTGTTGCTGCGGGATTTTCAGTTTTGCTTTATTTTTCTTCATATATAGAGCTTTTGAAAAAAAATTCTGTCAGGCATCTGAATATGGTTCGCAGGGTTTTTCAGTATGAGCCTTTTGTTTTTATCACGGCGTTTGTTGTTCAGCGCGCTGGAAGATACGGCTTTCCTGCTGCCTTTGATTTTTTGTGCGCGCTTGTCTGGACGGCTTTGCTTGTGCTGTCTGTTGCGCTTCAGTATTTTATTTCTGAAAAAAGAATTGCTCGCCTTGATTCCGGATGGGCTGATTATCTTGCCGCGAATCCTTCTAAAAAATCGCGCGGAATAAAGCGTGTTGCGGTTGAGCTTCTTGAGTGGCTGGATGCTCTTTTTCAGGCGGTTTTTACAATCATGCTTTTGAATATTTTTATTTTTCAGCTGTACGAAATTCCTTCTGAAAGCATGGTTCCGACTTTTCTTGTAAAGGACAGGGTTGTTGTTCTCAAGACTTTGGCCGGTCCTAAGTTTCCGTTGAGCAGCGCAGGGCTTCCGTATCTTCAGGATTACAAGAGGGGCGACATTGTTGTGTTCCGTAATCCTCATTATGGCAGCGACAGGAAAAATGAAGTGAAGACTTTTTTCAGCCAGTTCATTTATATGTGCAGCCTTACACTTTTAAAGACAAACACCGATGAGCACGGAGAAATAAAGGCCGATCCTCTTGTAAAGCGTGTTGCCGCTGTTCCGGGCGAGCAGATTTATATGCTTGACGGAACTCTTTATGCGCGTACAAAAAATGATACGGAATTCAAGCCGGTTGAGCAGGACTCATCATGGGCCGCCTGGAATTTGAATCCGCTTCCTTCCAAGATGAAATCAAAAATTCAGATGATTCCGCTTTCTGAGCAGCAGGCGCAGTCGGTTTTGGAAATTGAAGAGCAGCGCAGAAATCTTGACCTTGAGAGTGCGCGCAATGAGTGTGAGCTGCTTGCCGCTGAATTTGCAAAGTATGTTCGCCCCAGGGAAAATGTGCAGGGAGATGTCGGCAGTATTTTTTCTGCGCGCGACCTGTTTGTGTACAATCTTTTTTCAAATATAAACAATGCGACCATTACGCTTTTGACTGCAAGAAACGGAGCTGAGTGGGTGGATTCGTTTTTGAACAGCTGGCATCGTGGCGGAGCTTTTCCTGAGAACTCTGAAACTGATGTGTATCAGGACTCATGCTTTAGGCTGAATGTGATGACAAAGCTTTTGTTCGGACGGCTTCTAGTCAGAAATGCGGCTCTGCTTTCCGCGGAAATTTCTGTTTCAAAATGGCAGTCGGATTCTGTCCGCGCAGAATTTCTTGAGGAGGCAAGCGCACTTTGCAGCTATATTCTTCAGCTTGATTTAAGGAATATGCCTGTTTTCCCTGCCAATGACAGCGCGGGAAATCCGCAGTATATTCCCGAAAACTGCTATTTCATGATGGGCGACAACCGCTATAATTCCCTTGATATGAGGCACAGCTACGAGCAGATTCTCTCTCCGCTTTCGCCGCAGGATTCTATGTCTGTGACATATTATACGAACATTGCGCCTCAGTATGTGAACAGAAGCCGGATGCTTGGAAAAGCCTGTTTCAGATTCTGGCCGTTGAGCCGCATTGGAATTCCTGAAAACGGTCTGTTCCGCTGAAGTTTCGGTAGATTGTTTTTAAAGAAAATAAATGATAGTATGGAATTATTATGGAAGAAATTGAAAAGAATAATGATGATGAGATTTCGTTGATTGATTTGTTTGCAGTGCTTGTCCGCTACCGCAAGATGATTGTTATAGGAACGCTTGCATCTGTTTTTATTTCGCTTGTCTGTTTTTTTGCTGTGCCTAAAGTTTTTTCTTCTTCGGCTAAGAATGTTGATGTTCCGTTTGTTTCAAATTCAGTTAATGTGTCCTATGGCTTGAAAACGGAATATCTACCGTTAAGTGTTTATAATATGACTGGATTCGATATTCTTCAGTCCGCTGTTATGTATATGCAGGATCCTGTTGTGATTGCTGAATGTCAGGGCAGTTTGCAGCTTTTTGATGATGTTGTGCAGGCTGTTTCAGGCGGTGATTTTTCGGTCGATGAGTCTGCTGTTTCAGGCGGTGGAATCTTGGTTAAGTTTAGAATTTCTTCTGAAAAAAAGGAATCGACTGAAACCTTTATGAACTGTCTTGTAGAAAGCACGAATTTATATCTGGAAAACACACTCATGCGTGAAATTCTTTCCATTGAAAAAAATGCTGATTCAATTTTGGCGCAGTACGGAAATTTGTCGCTTCCTGTTGTCTGGCAGAAAATTGATAACACTGCTTTAAAGTCAAAGACGAATCAAAAAAAGTATCAGACAATATCACTTTCCGTGAATTGTTCTGAAATTTCGGAGGACATAAAGAATTTCAAGGCAACCCATAAAGGCTTTGTTTCTGATCCTCTATTATTAAACACCGCGATTAAGCACACCGCGATTAAGCACACCGCGATT
>NZ_JBJETK010000037.1:11268-144992 GCF_051883275.1 Treponema sp.
ACACCGCGATTAAGCACACCGCGATTAAGCACACCGCGATTGTTGTATTTGCTGTATTCTTCCTTTTGGTTTTTATTGCCTTCCTGCGTAACGCTATTGCAAACATTGAAAATGACAGCGATGCTATGTCCGTGCTGAAAAAAGCATGGAATGAAGGAAAATAATCCTGCTGTTTTTTTGACAGCAAACTCATACGGGGCTGCCTAAAAAGTATTGTCATGCTAAATTTAGTTCAGCATCTATGCTAAAAATTTTTAGGCAGCCCCGTAAAAAAATTTCACTTTCAGGGAGAAAATGGATGAAGGGAATTATTTTGGCTGGAGGCAGCGGAACAAGGCTGTATCCTATAACAAAGGCTGTTTCAAAGCAGATTCTTCCGCTTTATGATAAACCTATGGTTTATTATCCTCTCAGCTGTCTTATGCTTGCTGGAATCCGTGAAATTCTTGTTATTTCAACTCCGCGCGACCTGCCTTTGTTCAGGGAGCTTTTTGGTGACGGAAGCTGGCTCGGAATGAAATTTGACTACTGTGTCCAGGAGCAGCCCAGGGGTCTTGCGGATGCCTTTATTGTCGGGCGTGATTTTATCGGCGATGATGATGTTGCGCTTGTCCTTGGCGACAATATTTTTTACGGACAGTCGTTTACTGCCACATTGAAGCGCGCCCGGGAAACTGTCGAGTCAGGGAAGGGCAGTGTGATTTTTGGGTACTATGTAAAAGACCCTTCCGCTTATGGTGTTGTTGAATTTGATAGCAGCGGAAAAGTTCTGGGAATTGAGGAAAAGCCTTTGCATCCTAAGTCTAACTATGCGGTTCCGGGACTTTATTTTTATTCGAATGATGTTGTCGATATTGCCGCCAATGTAAAGCCTTCTGCTCGCGGAGAAATTGAAATAACTTCTGTAAACAATGAATTTCTTTCACGGGGAAAACTTAATGTTGAGCTTCTTGGCCGTGGAATGGCATGGCTTGACACAGGTACTTATGACGGGCTTCTTGAAGCTAGCAATTTTATTTCCACAATTCAAAAGCGGCAGGGACTGTATGTCAGCTGTATAGAGGAAATTGCTTTTTGCAACGGCTGGATTTCAAAGGATAATCTGCTGAAACTTGCTTCAGGCTACAAGACTGATTACGGCCGTTATCTTGAATATATTGCCAGAGGAAACTGATGTTTGAGTTTAAAAAGTGTTTTTCCGCTGACGGTGCGGAATTTCCGGGGCTTTACGAAATTCTGCCCAAAGTGTTCGGAGATAGCCGAGGCTATTTTTTAGAAACATACAGTGAACGGGATTTTTTTGATGCCGGACTTAAAATGAAATTTGTGCAGGATAATCAGTCGGCTTCCAGCAGGGGAGTTTTGCGCGGCCTTCATTTTCAGAAAAAACATCCACAGGGAAAACTTGTGCGCGCACTGCATGGAAAAGTTTATGATGTTGCCGTTGACCTGAGAAAAGAATCGCCAGCATTTGGAAAATACTACGGTATTCTCCTTGATTCTGAAAAGCATAACCAGTTTTATATTCCGGAAGGCTTTGCCCACGGTTTTTATGTTGTTTCGGATGCGGCGGTCTTTGCCTACAAATGCACGGATTTTTACCATCCTGAGGACGAAGGCGGTCTGATGTGGAATGATTCTTCCATTGGAATTGACTGGAATGCAGCAGGGGCAGTGGATTGTCCTATTCTGAGCGAAAAGGATAAAAATCATCCTGCTTTTTCCTTTGCCTCGGATTATTTTAATATAGACGGAAAATGGACGGGAATAATATGAGAAAACTTAAAAATATCCTTATAACCGGCGGCGCTGGCTTTATAGGTTCTAATTTTATTCATTATTTGTTCGGGCTTTCCTCTGCGAAGCCTGGTCTTTTTGACGATGCGGATTTTGACGGAACTGTTGTGAATGTTGACTGCTTGACTTATGCAGGAAATCTTGAATCTCTGCGCGATGTTGAAGAAAAGTTCGGTGGCAGCCGCTATTTTTTTGAAAAGGCCGATATATGCAACCGCCAGGAAATTGAGCGGATTCTGCGGCAGTATGACATAGACACTGTTGTTCACTTTGCTGCAGAAAGCCATGTTGACCGCTCCATTTTGGGGCCGGAAGCTTTTGTCCGCACGAATGTTTTGGGAACTTTTACGCTTTTGGATGCCGCCAGGAATTTTTGGATGAATTCCGACGGAACATTCCGTGACGGGGTTCTTTTTCATCATATTTCAACTGATGAAGTTTATGGATCTTTGGGCGAAACTGGTTATTTTACGGAAACAACTCCCTATGATCCGCGCTCTCCCTATTCATCCAGCAAGGCAGGCTCTGACCATATTGCAATGGCATACTTCCATACCTACGGGCTTCCGGTTACACTGAGCAACTGCACAAATAACTATGGTCCGTATCAGTTTCCCGAGAAATTTCTGCCTCTCATGATTAGCAATATCCAGAATGGAAAGCAGCTTCCTGTATATGGAGCCGGTGACAATATCCGCGACTGGATTTATGTTGAGGATCATAACAGGGCTGTCTGGCTGATTCTAAACAAGGGAATTGCAGGACAGAAGTATAATATCGGCGGAGAAAATGAGTGGCAGAATATAAAGTTGCTTCATGAGGTTATTGCTCTGACAGCTGAAAAACTCGGAAAGTCTGTTTCTGATGTTGAAAAAACTATTGTCTATGTAAAAGACCGTCCCGGACACGACAAGCGTTATGCCATTGACTGCTCTAAGATAAAAAAAGAGCTTGGATGGCAGCGGAAGATGTCATTTGAGGAAGGTCTTGATGCCACTATAAGCTGGTATCTGGAAAATAAAGAGTGGGTTGGCCATATTCTGAGCGGCGAATACACAAAGTGGATAGATGCCAATTACGGCTTGAGGCAGCATTTGTAGGCAGATATGCCTTGAATTTCAGGCTGTTCTGGAAAAAAGATTTTCTCCAGAGCAGTTTTTTTTGTCTGAAAGATTTTTAGAGTTGCCCCGAAATTTAAAAGTTCAATTTCGGGGATGCTGGATGCGCCATCTGAAAATACTGGTTTTCAAAAAGCGCAACTGAATGGGCTATGAATTTCTTCCGCAGCAGTTCTTGAATTTCTTTCCGCTTCCACAGGGGCAGGGGTCGTTGCGGCCTACTTTTGGAGTTGACCGTGTTACAGTTACGCTTTGTCCCTGTCTTCCGCTTTTCATTGCGGAATTCTGAGCTGCCTGCTGTGCGCTTCTTGCCATTGACTGCGCTTCCTGATGCTGTGCATTCATCTGGCGGGTATGCTGCTGCTGGGGAACCTGTGTGCCTACTTGGACTTTCACTTTGAAAACTCTGCTTGCAACTGAATCGCGTATGTCATCAAGCGTTTCATCAAAATGATTGAATCCGTCAAGCTTATATTCTGTGAGCGGATTTTTGCTTCCATAAGAGCGCAGGTGAACAGCTTCACGCAGACCGTCAAGATATTCAAGCTGGTCAATCCATTTTTTGTCTATCATCTGGATATACTGATAGCGGATAAACATATTCAGATTCTGCTTGCCTGCCAGCATTTCTTTTTGTGTCAGGTCATTCTGCAGTGCCGCATTTATACCTTCCTCAGTGAGCTGATCATAGGACAGCTGCTGACCGAATAGGCTGTATACTTTGTCTGCAAGCGCGCTTTGTGATGAAGAACGCTCATGCTTGAAATTCTCAATCAGATTTGAAACAGTTTCCCTGGCATTGTTCATAACACGGCTGGAAAGCTCTTCGTCCACAAGAATCGCATCGCGCTGGTCATAAATAAATTTTCTCTGCTGATTAAGGACATCATCGTAATCAAGGAGATTTTTTCTTATTTCAAAGTTTCTTTCCTCAACTTTTTTCTGCGCTTTTTCAATAGAGCGGTTGAGCATAGGATGATTTATAGGCTCTCCAGGCTGCATTCCGATTCTGCTCATGATTGCCTTCATCTTTTCGCCGCCGAACAGTCTCATGAGATCATCATCCATTGAAATATAGAATTTACTTCTTCCCGGATCTCCCTGGCGGCCTGAGCGTCCTCGCAGCTGGTTGTCAATGCGGCGGCTTTCATGGCGCTCTGAGCCTATCACATAAAGACCTCCGAGTTTTTTTACTTCATCGTAGTCTTTCTGCCATTTTTCCTTTTCTATTTTGAGCGCTTCTTCAAACTGCTCTTGTGTGGCTTCTGTGCCGACTTTTTTTCTTGCCCTTGATTCCGGACTTCCGCCGAGCTTTATATCTGTTCCGCGGCCAGCCATGTTTGTTGCGACTGTTACTGCGCCCTTTGCTCCTGCTTCAGCTATGATGAGGGCTTCGCGCGCATGGTTTTTTGCATTCAGAACTTCATGGCGAATTCCCTTCTTGCTGAGAATAGAAGAAAGGTATTCTGATTTTTCCACGGAAATAGTTCCGATCAAAACTGGCTGTCCCTTGCTGTGCGCTTCTTCAACTTCTTTTGCGATTGCAAGCCATTTTTCGCTTTCGTTGAGATAAACTTCGTCATCCTCGTCAATTCTGGCAACCGGCTTGTTTGTTGGAATCACAACAACTTCAAGATTATAAATTTTGTCGAATTCCACGGCTTCTGTTGCTGCGGTTCCCGTCATGCCCGAAAGCTTTTCGTACATTCTGAAGAAATTCTGGAATGTAATTGTTGCAAGCGTTCTGTTGCGCTGGGCGATTTTAAGATGCTCCTTTGCCTCTATGGCCTGGTGCAGTCCGTCGCCGTATCTTCTGCCTTCAAGTATGCGGCCTGTAAATTCATCAACAATCTGAACCTGTCCGTCCTTTACAACGTAGTCAACATCGGGCTGATAAAGTGTATGCGCCCGCAGTGCCTGTGTAAAATAATGGACATACTCGAAATTCTGGTTGTCGAAAACAGTTGTTCCCTCTTCAATAAGCTTGTGGGAAAGAAGAATGTCGTTGATTTTATTCATTCCCTTGTCGGTGAATGACACGCGCTTGCTTTTTTCGTCCAGCTTGTAGTCGCCTTCCATTGCGGCGCGCTGCTCCGGGGTCATTTCAACTTCATCCGGGTAGTCGTTGGTTCTGGGGTCTTTTTTTACTTCCGTGAACATTCCGATGTATTTGTCCACTTCATGGAATTTGAATGTGTCGTCTTCGGCCTGTCCGGAAATGATAAGCGGAGTGCGGGCTTCATCGATGAGGATTGAGTCTATTTCGTCAACAATGCAAAAGTTGAAACCGCGCTGCACTTTGCGGCTGGCATCAATCTGCATATTGTCGCGGAGATAGTCAAATCCGAATTCGTTGTTTGTTCCGTAAGTCAGGTCACAGCTGTATGCGGCCTTTCTTGCGTCATTGTCCATGTTGCTCAGAATACAGCCCACGCTCTGTCCGAGGAATCTGTATATGCGGCCCATCCACTGGCTGTCGCGCTCTGCAAGGTAGTCGTTTACGGTGACAATGTGAACGCCTTTTCCGCTGAGCGAATTCAGGTAGGCGGCGCAGACACACATGAGTGTTTTTCCTTCGCCGGTTTTCATTTCAGTTATTCTGCCTGAATGCAGAACAAGGGAGCCCATGATCTGGCATGGATATGCGCGTTCTCCAAGAACTCTTTTTGCGGCTTCACGGGCCAGGGCAAACGCATCAACAAGAATATCATCGAGGGTTTCGCCCTTTGCAAGGCGTTCCTTTAGAATTTTTGTCTGTTCTGGAAACTGCTCGTCAGAAAAGGCCTGCGCCCAGCTTTCTCTCGCTTCAATTTGCGCAACAACAGGCTTCAATGCCTTTACAGCCCTGTCATTTGCTGAACCAAATATAAATGTCAGTAATTTATCAAACATAATAGGATAATATACAAAATTTTCTATATGTTTGCAACTTTTATAGAGGCTGGGTGTCTATAATAGTATGCATGGAGTTTGTTTTCAGTTGCGGCGGGAAAACGGATGAAGCTTGAATTTTCGTCAGGTGTATTTTCCGCTTGAATTGAATGACATTTTGTAATAAAATGTCATAAAAACTTCTGCGATACTTTTTTATAGAGGGGTATATGGCACTTTATCACGATTTTTTAGTTGAAGACAGGGAATTTTCTTCGTACGAAGATTTGAAGAAAAACTGCCGCTTGAAGGCTCCTGAGAATTTCAATTTTGCCTATGACATTGTTGACCGCTATACAGTTACTGAGCCGGGAAAAAGAGCGCTTGTATGGTGCGATGACAGCGGCGAGGAACATTCGTGGACTTTTGAGCAGATTTCAGCGGATTCAAAGCGCACCGCATATTTTCTTGCTTCCCAGGGAATCAAGAAGGGCGATGCTGTCATGATGATTCTGCGCCGCCGCTATGAATGGTGGTGGGTTATGATGGCTCTTCATAGAATCGGTGCGATTGCGGTTCCTGCCACAGACCAGCTTCTTCAGAAGGACATTGAGTACCGCACAAATGCCGCGGAAATCAAGATGATTATTTCTTACGACAATCCGGCGGTTCAGGCTGAAATTGAAAAGGCTCTTCCAAAGTCCCCGACTGTGAAAAAGCTTGTTACGGTTGGACCGTCGCGCGAGGGTTGGATTGACTTCCATAAAGGTGTCGATGCCTGTGTTCCTGAATTTCCGCGTCCGGTTGGAGATGCTGCGGTTCACAGCGAAGATCCTATGCTTCTTTACTTTACATCAGGAACTTCCGGCTACCCAAAAATGGTTCTGCACAATTTCCTTTATCCTATCGGACATCTTATAACTGCAAAATACTGGCATGGTGTTCAGGACAACGGGCTTCATCTTGCTGTTTCTGAAACCGGCTGGGGAAAGGCTGTGTGGGGCAAGCTTTACGGACAGTGGATATGCGGAAGCGCGGTGTTTGTCTATGATATGCACAGCTTCAAGCCTGATAAGATGCTTCAGAAAATTGCAAAGTACGGAGTGACAACTTTCTGTGCGCCTCCTACAGTCTACCGCTATCTTATAAGGCAGGATCTTTCAAAGTATGATATAAGCACTGTTGTCCGCTTTGCCACAGCAGGAGAAGCTCTGAACGGTGAGGTGTATAACAAATTCATTGAGCAGACTGGAAAAAAGATTTACGAAGGCTATGGACAGACTGAGTCCACGATTATCTGCGGAAACTTTCTTGATGCTGTTGTGCGCCCGGGTTCAATGGGCCGTCCTTCCCCGGTGTATGATGTGTCTGTTGTAAATGCGAGCGGAAAGCCTGTTCCGGCAGGAGAAGTGGGAGAGCTTGTTATTCATCTGGACAATGGCCATCCGTTCGGTCTGCTTTCAGGATACTACCGCGATGTTGCCCTTACCGCGAATGCCTTTGACGGAGGTGTTTACCATACAGGCGACACAGTTTATATGGACGAAGACGGCTATGTCTGGTTTGTGGGAAGAAAAGATGACATCATAAAATCGTCAGGCTTCAGAATCAGTCCGTTTGAAGTTGAGTCTGTGCTTCAGCAGCATCCGGCGGTAATGGAATGTGCTGTTACAGGCGTTCCTGATGAAAAACGCGGACAGGCTGTAAAGGCAACGATTGTCTTGTCCCCGGGTTATACTGCCAGCCCGGAGCTTGAGCATGAGCTTTTTGACTTTGTTAAGCACGAAACTGCGCTTTTCAAGTGTCCGCGCATTATTGAATTTGTCCATGAGCTTCCGAAGACAATCAGCGGAAAAATCCGGCGTGTTGAAATCCGTGAAAAGGATGCCGGTGTTGATGTGGACAAGGTAAAGCAGGAATTCTGACAGAATGGCGCTCTGGAAAATTCACTTTTGTCGGATTTTTAGGAGCGCCGCTGTTAAGCTGTTTTTTGAACTTTTGTCATCTGGGCTGGGAATCTTCCGCGCGGAATTCTACAGCATGCTCACAGGATCTGTGTCTGTTTCAATGTAGACATCCCGCGGAGGCTTGAATCCCCATACCAGTTTTTTTGCCATTTCCTGAAGCGGCCGGATTTGCGTTGAGCGCAGAATAATCTGAAATCGGTGGCTTCCGTTTACCATTTCAAGCGGACATTCCGCAGGCCCGAGTATATCCACATTTTCGCTGCGGCATTTTACAAGTATTGCAAATGCGCTTTCGGCTGCATGCTGTGATGCTTTCTGGTTCTGAGAGCGGAACACAAGCCTTAAAAGCCTTGAGTACGGCGGAAAGTGCAGAATCTTTCTTGAATCAAGCTCGTTTTTATAGAATTCCTCCGGCTGTCCGTTTACAGCGCATCGGATTGCTTCATTTTCAGGACAGTAGCTTTGTACAATAACTTTTCCTCCGGGGAAAAAACGTCCCGCCCGTCCTGCAACCTGGGTTATAAGCGAAAATGTTTTTTCAGCGGCGCGGAAGTCAGGGAGATGCATTGTTGTGTCCGCAAGAATAACGCCGGCAACTTTGAGATTCGGGAAGTTAAGCCCCTTGGCAACCATTTGCGTTCCAAGGAGAATGTCGTAGCTTCCGTTCCTGAACAAGTCTAGTTTTTCCTGAAGCTCTCCCTTGTGGTGAAGTGAATCCGTGTCTATGCGCATGACTTTCGCGTTTGGAAATTTCGCCTTTACTTCGGCCTCTATGTATTCTGTTCCAAATCCTGAGTAGCCTGTGTCAAGCGATCCGCATTTTGGGCATTGCTGTGGCGGCGGAAGGGAATATCCGCAGTAATGGCAGCGCAGACGGTTTTCAGACTTGTGGTATGTCATGGGAACAGAGCAGTTGCGGCATTTCAGCTCATAGCCGCAGCTTGTGCATCTGAAAAAATGAGTAAAGCCCCTTCTGTTCAGAAATAGAATCGCCTGCTTTTTTTCTGAAAGCGCGGTTTTTATTTCCTGCTGAAGCTGCCGTGAAATGCATTTTTCCCTGTCCGGCTCAAGCGCGAGGTTTACGCACTTTATTTCCGGGGCTTCTCCGCCTGCGAGCCTGCGTGTGAGAGAGTGCTTTTCGATTGTTCCGCTCTGCATTGCCAGCCATGATTCAGCGGACGGAGTTGCGGAGCCCATTACAAGCGGAATGGAATTTCTTTTGCACCTGAGCATCGCAATCTGCCTGGCATGGTAGCGCGGTGAAGAGCCTGACTTGTATGAAGAATCGTGCTCCTCATCAATTATTATGAGCCCCAGTTCAGGCATAGGGGCAAAGACTGCGCTTCTTGCACCCACCGCAATCCGGGCTTCCCTGTCAAGTATGCGCTTCCATTCTCTGAGCCGCTGGCTGGGAGTAAGTGCGGAGTGAAGAACCGCGACAGTGCTTCCGAATCTTTTTTGAACCGCCTTTACAACCTGCGGCGTGAGTCCGATTTCCGGCACAAGATAGATAACGCCCTTTCCCTGGCTGATGACTTTTTCCGCCGCGCTTAAAAACACCTCTGTCTTTCCGCTTCCTGTTGTTCCGTAAAGATAATGAAATTTTCCGGCTGAAGAAATGATTCCGTCCGCCGCGCTTTTTTGCTCCGGGCTGAGCTGCTTTTTTTCGAATTCAGTTTCGTCCTCTGAAAATGAAAGGCCTGGAACTTCGGTTTCGCGTTTTCCGGAGGGAATCATGGAAAATACACATTCCCCGATCGGCGAAATATAGTAGCCGCTCATGAATTCTGCGATTTCCCAAAGCTCGCGCGTAAGAACAGGAGTTTTGTCTATGTAGCGGATGGCAGTTCGTATTTTTTCCTCGGAAACAGCGCAGTCAGGCGGAAGCGATTCGTGGACTTTTGATACAAAGCCTGAAGTTTTTCTGTTTCCGAATTTAACTTCTACTCGCAGACCGAACGGATTCTGTATTTGCTCTGTTCCCTCCGGAATTCTGTATGTGAAAGTCTGGTTTATCGGAACGTTTAATACTACGTCAATGTATGCTGGATTGCTGCACATAGAACGGTTCCGCATAGTCCGGTATTTCTTTTATAATTCTTGCCTTGAAGGCTTTGAGGTCTTCCCATGCCGGTCGCTTGAGGCTTTCGTTGCGAAGAAGCGCGCTCGGATGATAGGTTGCAAGCAGGGGAATTGTGCGGGCGCCAAGATTGTAGTCAAACCATTTTCCGCGCAGTGAGTTGATTCCCTGCTCTGTGTTAAGCAGATTCTGAGCCGCAGTCCTTCCCAGCGCAAGAATGTACCTTGGCTTGAGTATGTGAATTTGCGCCTGAAGAAATCCTGAGCAGGCGGCCGCTTCATCCGGCATAGGGGTTCTGTTCATCGGCGGACGGCATTTTACAATATTTGCAATATAGCAGTTTGATGTGCGCCCCAGTGAAATCGCCGCGAGCATTTTGTCCAGAAGCTGTCCAGCCTTGCCGACAAACGGGCGCCCTGTTTTGTCTTCGTCCTCTCCCGGGCCTTCTCCGATTACCATTACAACGGGGGCTTGGATTCCTTCTCCCGGAACTGTGTTTGTCCTTGTGCGGCACAGCATGCAGTTCTGGCATGATGCTATTTTGTCTGCGATTGTTCCGAGTGTTGCGCCCTGTTCTTTTTCTGCGGAAGGCTCGCTCTGATTCGGCTGCGCTGTAGTTTCAGGCGGCGTGGTTTCCTGAATCAGCTCCGGCTCTGTGTCGTCCTCGAATTCCGGGGAAGCTAGAAATTCAGGCGGAGTATATCCGCAGCACCATGATGATACTGTCTTGAGAAAATCGTATGCTGTTTTTTTTTCTTCAGCGGTCACTTGTGTTTTCCTTTTTTGAATGTTGGCTTCTCATGCTGAGTGCATTTTGGTAACATTCGATCAGCCTTGGCGTAAGGGAAGAAATTTTCCATTTGATTCCCCATTCCAGCGCCTGCTCCGATTTTTCCTTGTGCAGTTTTTTGTCCTTTAGAAGAGCCAGGGTTTTCTGTGTGAATTCATCGGTGTCATCCTTCACCATAAAGCCGCCGTTGTCGCCCTGCATTACATCCGCAGTTCCCATTTCCCCGATTGCAACCACAGGAAGCCCCGAAAGCATCGCTTCCACGGTAACAAGCCCCTGGGTTTCCGTCTTGCTTGGAAAAGTAAAGACAGAGGCGAGCCTGTAAAAATAAATCAGGTCGTTTCCTTCTATATATCCTGTGAAGAACACGGAATTTTTCAGCCCGCGCGACTCTGAAATCTGCTTCAGCTCGTCAAGGTAAGGACCGCCACCAACAAAAAGAAGAGCCGCCTTTGGAATTTCCGCCTGCACATTTTTAAGCACGTTGAAAAGAAACGATAGATTTTTTTCCTTTACAATGCGCCCTACAAAAAGCAGAATTTTTTTGCCTTTAAGCCCGGGGAATTTTTTAAAAAGCGTTGAGTATACAAGCTTTGCTTTTTTTTCGTTGTATACGATTTTTGAGTCAGGAATTCCTGTTGGAATGATTTCGACTTTGCGCTTTATTCCGTATCTTTCCACGACTTCTGCAATCTGCTTTGTGGGTGCGATGATAATATCCGCGCGCTTCAGGTAAAAGCGGACAAGCTCCATTCCGATTTTTTTCAGCCCCCTTGTGGGCAGAAAGTGAATGTAGTTTGAAAGGTAGTCTTCCCAGAGCGTGTGGAATGTGAACACAAAGGGAACGTGCCTGTGCCTGCTGTAGATTATTCCAAAATATCCAATGGTCCACTCTGAATTTATATGAATCACATCAGGGGCGAATTCATCCATGGATTTTTTTATGAAATTCCATTTGTCCAGGCGGGCCATTCTGTCTTCCCGGGAAAATGCAATCCAGGCGGACGGAATTCTAAGAATTTTGAACGGCGACTTTTCGTCATTTGATTTTTCATCAAAGAAAGAGCTTTTTTGCTGCTCCTCTGTATATTCCAGACAGACAACGCAGACTTCATGTCCGAGCTTGCAAAGACCTTCCGCAAAAGAGTGGACAGAAACCGACACTCCGTTTATTCGCGGAAAATATGCATCTGTAAACATTGCGATTTTCATATTCTGCCAATTTTATCCTATACTTGTACTTTCTGCAACAATCAAGTAAAATTGCGGTCTATGAAAATAACGACTCCATTGAAAAAAGTGCTCATGGCAGTTCTTTTTTTTATGCCTCTGGCTTCTTCCTTTGCGCGTGGAAAAAACGAGCTTGTGCAGAGCGGACACTGGATTTATGATGCGCTGACCGCAGTTGCGCTGGAGCAGGGCAGGCTTGATTTTACAGACCGTTCTCCGCTGAGTGTAGGGGAAATTCTTTTTTTTCTTGACGAAGCTGATTACTCTTGCCTGAGTTCTGCTGGAAAAATTCAGTATGATAGAATAAAAAAGTATTGCGCCCAGGAGTCGTTTTGCTTCGGGCCTGATATAATCCGGCTTGGCTTTGAAATGGAGCTTAACACAGAGGCTTATTACAAGCAGAATGATGATCTGGACTGGAACTATGACCGCTACAGCAAGGGCGATTTTTTGTATGTTCCTGTCAAGATTGAAGGCGCGGATTATTTTACGATGTTTTTTGATGCAAAGCTTGCATTGAACAAGAACACAAAAGAAGACGATGATAATTTTTTGAGCATTCCGATTTCAGCAGATGAGATTGACATAAATTTTCCTGACACGGCGTATTTCAGCACAAGCCATAATCTGGGGGACACCGCTGCCTTTACTTTTCAGGCTGGAAGAGGAGCCTCTGACTTTACACGTTCGCTGACGGGAAGCATTGTGCAGAGCCGGTATTTTACAGGCTCAAGCTATATGGAGCTTGGATTCTACACCAGAAATTTCAGGTATTCCATGAATGTTGACCAGTTCAATGTGGACAAGTATCTTTATTCGCATGAATTGAATTTCAGGTTTTTCAAAAAGCTTCAGTTTACTGCCAGGGAATCTCTGCTTGTGTATGCGCCTATGGAGCTTCGCTATTTGAATCCATGGACAGTTTATCACGGCTTTGCTGCATGGCGCGACTATGGGCATAACGAAAGCAACACCTGCGATTACCTTGCGCTGAAGCTTGCCTATACACCGGTGAAATATCTTCGCCTCTACGGGGAATTTGCAATGACACAGTATCAGACTCCGTACGAAACTTCAAATTTTGAGGATGACACTACACCGAACGGAATTTCATTTCAGGGCGGAGTTGAGTCGTTTATTCCGTTCAACGAAGGATATTTTCATCTGTGGCTTGAAGGAACTTACGCTGACACATACATGTACATAAAGGAAAGTCCTGACTGGAGCATGGTTCGCAATTACAGGGAAAATCTCGGCGACACAAAATATGTTTTTTATGAATGGCTTGGAACTCCGTTCGGGCCTGACACTGTTTCGGGCAAGCTCAGCATTGAATACGAAAAGCCTGCGAAGTGGTCGCTCGGTGCCTCTTATCTTCTGAAGGTCTGCGGGCTGAATTCAGGCAGAAAGGTTTTTGAGAACATCGACTGGCATGAGGGAGATGAATATGTGATCGATGAAAGCGAGGCCGGAAAGGAAAACAGAAAAGACTGGACTTTCCCGGATTCAGACTCACAGGGCAGGGAAGAAGCGGATAAGCGGCAAAACCGTTCTGCTCCTTCCGGCACTAATGAATATGTAAATGTTGTTTCTATCCGCGGAACTTTCAGTCCTGCTGAAAATATAACATTTGTTTTGCAGCCGTCATATTCTTTTGTTATTAATTATGCAAATGAAAGCGGAAGAAATGAAACTGGCTTTGAAGTCGCTTTCGCTGCAAATATAAAAATTTTGTGAGCTTCGGAAAATTAATTTTTTGAGGCTTCTGTTTATAATCAGGGGGAACTTGTAAATGTTTTTTAAAAAATATTTTATCGCAGCTGTTTTTTTTATTTCCGGGGCTTTTTGTTTTTCCCAGGTTTCTGTTGATCCGACAGATGAATTTTATAAATATGCCGTTATCTGGGAAAACCGCGGAATTGTTTCCTATGTTCCGCCCACGCGTCCTTATCCGCTTGCAAATGTAAAGTCGATTCTGGAAGAGGCGATTGAAAACGGAACTGAAAAAGACAAGAAAATCGCTTCCTGCATATATGAGCGGATCATGGGCAAGCCGTATTCAGTGTGCGTTGAAACTGATTTTTTTGTAAAGCACACAATGGAAGAAAAGGAAGATGAAAGCACTGAGTCTGACACTTCCAAGATGATTTCTTTTTATCCGGCTATTAAAGGCGACTTTGGCTTTAAGGACGATTTTGTTTCCCTGGGATATAGTGCAGGCTTTTCTGTTCTGAATGCGACTGACACGGACTTTATGCCTCTGTATTCAAATTCCATGCACGACAGTATTTTTGACGCCACTGAAGTCGGGCCTATAGATATGTATCTTGATGTGAATACAGTTGTTGCGCTGGGATATAAGAATCTGTTTGTCCAGGGAGGTGTCTACAGAACAGGCTATTCCGCTTTTTTAAATGAAGGTCTTACTCTGAATGACACAAGCTACCATTCGGGAAACATAGCCTTTACATATATGAACGACAAGCTTTCCTACACGCAGAAAATTTCCATGATTGGTGCAACCTCTTCCTATGACGGTGATTTGTCAACCTTGTCACCTGATAAGATTATAGCCTTCCATGCAATCGGCTATGAAATGTTCGATTTCCTGAAAGTTTCATTTTATGAAACTGCTGTATACGGAAAACGCCTTGATCTTTCCTATGCATTGCCGGTGCCTTATATGGTTGCACAGGGAGTCGGCGGCGCATCAGACAATCTTGCAATGGGACTTTTGGTTGATATAAAGCCTGCTCCCGGTGTCCTGTGGCAGACTGATATTATGTGCGATGATTTCCCTGCGGAGGATTTTTTCAAGCTGGATTTTGATTCAAAGTATCGCCTTGCTGTAAAAACCGGACTTATCTATACTCCTGCGGAATCTTTCCTTGACCGGCTTGATTTTAACTACACTTTTATAACTCCCTACACTTACAGCCACTGGCAGTACGACAGCGACAGTGTTGCAAGCATTACGTCTTCAACTATAAATTACCAGAACTGCACAAACTCAGGAATTCCGATAGGCTCGCAGTATGAGCCGAATTCTGACGCCGTGAAATTTTCAGTGGACCTCAGACCGTTCGAGCGTCTTACTCTGAGCATTGGTACTGTTTATTCCCGCCACGGAAATGTCTGCGAGTCGCTTGATACAGATGAAGCTATGACTTATCTTTTGGCTGATGAAAATGTGTATTCCACAACAGGCTCTCTTTACACTCATTCTATTTTTGCGGCGAACGACTCAAACTCCGGCAATCACGTTTCTTCTGCCTGGGATGCCATGAACTGGCTCAATCAGGAGCATGTCCAGTTTACGATTCAGTCTTCTTTGAATGCAAGATATGATTTTCCTGCCACAAAAAAAGGAAAGCGCGTGTCCCTGTTCGGCGGCGTGACTATGGAATACATCCACAATGACGGCGTGGGAAGAAACATCTTCCCTGGCGGAAGGCTTGAAGGTTATGAGCCTGTGTACGAAAATCAGGAAGAGCAAAAAGGCGATATTGTCGGATTCAAAACACCTGACGGCGATGTCTTTAAGCTTGATTCCCCTGAGGCTGAAGAGATTGTAAACAGATTCAAGAATGAATGGGTGTCTCAGCTGAGAAATACAATGAATTTGTATTTCAATGTGGGCGTGAGCATCCGCTTTTAATATAAGAAGTCTTGCTGTATGAAAACTGAAATTGATACTGATTTTTACACGGAAACATACCTTGGAAAACTTGGAGAGCTTACACTCAAGGGCGGAAACATCAAGGTGTTTGAAAATCAGCTGCTGTGCAATATCCGACTTGCTCTGGAAACTGTAGATGCAAAAGCCAGATTGCAGTCCGGGCGGCTTTATGTGCACTGCGCAAAAAATTCCTGCGGCGCTGTGGAGTATGCGCTTGACCATTTGATTGGAATTACAGGCTGGGCAAAAGTTCAGGCTGTGGAAAAAAATATCGAGGCTATAAGGCAGGCTGTGAGAAGGGAAGGCGAAGCGGCAAAGGAAAACGGCGCCCGTACTTTTAAAATCGATGCCCGCCGTGAAGACAAAAGCTTTCCGCTCAATTCGTATCAGATTGCCGCTGAAACTGCCGGTGTTCTTTTTGATGATGGAACTCTCGCAGTTGATGTTCATAAGCCGGATGTCTGTATCAGCATTGAAGTCCGCGAAAAATGCTATGTGTATTGCTCCCAGAAAAAAACATGCAGAGGGCTTCCTGTCGGTGTGAGCGGCAAGGGGCTTTTGCTTCTTTCAGGCGGAATTGACAGTCCTGTTGCAGGCTATAGAATGATGCGGCGCGGAATGAAAGTTGAGTGTGTCTATTTTCATTCATATCCTTACACATCAGAAGAGGCTCAGCAAAAAGTCCAGACACTTGCGCAGATTATCTCACAGTACGGAGTTGACACTCATTTAAATGTGATTTCATTTACAGAAGTCCAGATGAGAATAAAGCAGAAAGCGCCCGAAGCTTATTCAACATTGATGCTGCGCCTTTGCATGATGAAGGCCGCCAATATGCTTGCTGAGCGCATAAACGCCGACTGCATAATCACCGGCGAAAGCCTTGGCCAGGTTGCCAGCCAGACTATTGAAAATCTTGCTGTCACAGAAAGCTTTGCAGAAAAGCCTTTGCTTCGTCCTCTGGTCGGGCTTGATAAGGAAGAAATTATGGACACGGCGAATTTCATAGGAACCTATGAAACTTCGATACTTCCTTATGAAGACTGCTGCGTGCTTTTTAGCCCGAAGCATCCGGTTCTGCGTGCTTCCGTGTCTGATTCAGCTGAAATATATGCTTCCATGGAAATTGATTCTCTTGTTCAAAAGGCTTTTGATGAGCGGAAAATTTTCCGATACTCAATAAGGGATGTTGTCGGAGAAAAATGGGCTGCAAAAGAAAACTGCTGACTTTTATTTTTATAGCTTTCTCGCTGCGATGTTTTTCGCAGGATGTGCCGGAACTTTTGAAAGGCGTATGGAAAAATTCTTCGCGCTATGTTGTCTTTGATTCAGGTTATGTTTCTGCAAAAGGCGGAGCTGTTCCCCACATTGTTCTGAGGGCTTTTTATGCATGGTACGATGACCGCGAGGCGGAAAGCAGCCTTTATTCTGAAAGCAATCCGCGTGACTTGAATAATACCACGGCTCGCAGGGCGCAGGAGATAAGTGTCCGCTATGTTCCGATTGCGGATTCCGTTTTTTCCGGAAATGAAAATTCTTGCGGCGCATGGAATCTTGAAGTTTTATATCCCGGTGAAAAAGAGCCTGTTATTATTCCTGTTGCGGTTATCGATGAAAAACTTTATCTGCGCTTTTTGGTGAAATTGAAACGCCCGGATTTTTCTGATGACGGTGAAAATGCGGTGTCCGGATTTTGGCAGGATTTCGGGAATGTTTCGGGCTTTACAGTCAGTCCTCCTGTTTCAAGCAGGGAGCTTGTGTCGTATTATGTTTCGGATTCAGCGGCCTATAAAATACGCTACTGGAAAACTGACATGGAATATGACAGCGGCGCAAAGGCTTTTTTTTATGACGGTGAAGAGCAGTGCTGGGTTCCGAGGCATCTTTTTGTTGCAGGCTCTACATTTACTTGTGTCACGGGAAAGAGAACTAAAATTCGGAATGTGGCAAAACTTGATTCCTTTGATGAATCGCTCACTCTGAATTCCGCCCCTGAATCTATGCAGCCTGGAAGCGAAAGTTCTGGCTCTGTTTTTCAGGCGTTCAGTTCTGCGACAATATGTGCGCTTGGAGAACCGTATCTTACACTTGAAAAGGGAAAATCTCTTGAAGAAATTCTTGCTGAAGATTCAAAGAAACATCCTCCTGAGCCGCAGCCGCTTTTTCCTCCGCATGGAATTCTTGACTTTGACTGGAGCATAATCGAAGATCCCCCTAAGGACTGGAACAGAAGAATGTTGGATTTGGGAAAGTAAAAATCCCGCCGGTAAAATTCAGGCGGGCTAAAAAAGTTTTTACTCGGTTTCTATTTCCACTGCAAGCCCGCAGGTGCAGCCGGCCATGATGCGCATTTTGTGTCCGCCGTTTATTTTCTTTATGCGCGAAAACGCTTCCTGCTCCGGATAAAGCCGCTGAATGTGCAGTGTTGAGTCTGACAAGGCCGCCGCAAAGGCTAGGTGATTTTCCTTTGTCATGGAATGTCCGGATGCAAGGCAGATTTCATCTTCGTCTTCTGTGAGATGCGGCAAATGCTCCTTGTCTGCTTCTGCGGCAGGAATTTTTTTCAGCGCAGTGAGCGTTTTTCCGCAGCAGGAAATTTTTGCATCGCCTGTTTGGATAACTACATTTTTGCAGCTCGGGCAGATAAAGAACCTTGTGTTCCTTATGTTTGCTCCTGAAATTTCTGTTGTTTTTATTTTTCCTGAAAGCAGTGTTTCAGCCGGAATTCCCAAGATTTCTGAGATTCTTGAAACTGATGTTATGTCAGGCGTTCCTTCTCCGCGCTCCCATTTTGACACAGCTTTGTCGCTCACAAAAATCATGTCCGCGAATTCCTTCTGCGTAAGATTTTTTTCTGTTCTCAGCTGTCTGATAATTTTTCCAGTATCTTCCGGTGTCATTTTTCTTCTCCGTAACAGCAATTTAAAATTGCAGATTTTATTTTGTGATTTAGCACATTCACAATGAACTGGGAATGTACATTTATCATTGAAAATATAACATCAGAAAAGAAAAATAAAAACCGACGGAGCGTAGAATACTGACTGCCCTAAAAAAAGGCAGCCTGTTTTGGGGAAGTCTGAAAAACTGAAGTTTTAAAAATTTTCTTTACAGGAAAATCACTGTCGTTTTACAAACTGTATAAAATCCAGATTCATTCCTACATCTCCTGTCTTATGCTCTGAATTAGCCTGAATTGTTATAAGTATTGTGCGCGGCTCGTCGATTGTAAAATAAATCGGCGCTCTTGTTGTAAGCTCCCATGTTCCAAGCGGCGGATTGCTTGGATATACACGGTACGGCGTATTGTCTATGTAAACATAAAATGCGCTGTGCTCTGTGTCCGTTGCTTTTTCCTTCAAAAGACATTCATACGTGCCTGCTGGAAATTTCACTTTCAGTTTTGCTGTTGCAGCTTCATCAAGAAGGCGCGCCGCAAACTGTCCGCTTGCATCCTTGTCCTGCACTACAAGAAAATGATGAAGGAGCATAGACTCAACTTCATATTTAATTCCAATTCCGGAATATTCGATAACAGGAAGCTGGGTCAAAAGCGGCGGCGGTGTCTGCCTGTCTTCAACCTTGAGAAATTCAGAACTCTTGGGTGAGCTTGCGCATGAAAAAAACAGCATCACTGCAGAAAGCAGCGCAGAATATAAAAATAGTTTTTTTAGGGAATTTGTTTTCATGCCTGTATTGTACCATAAGAGCTTTGTGTTTGCAAATATGATAGGTGAATCTTGAAAAATTCATTCCCCCCCCCCGGATATTTGCAAAAAACTCTTTGCCTTCAAATTCTCCAGAGGAGCTTTATCAGAACCTGATTTTCTTCAATCATAAAATGCTGTAGCATCGTATGACAAAATTTAAATTTTGGGAACTCTTGGCTTTGCCATGTTTTTCAGCATGTTCTGCAAAAGTTCGTGGGCGGTTTCAGAGTCTACTTCCTTTGATGGCTTGTGGTATTCCACCAGGTTTTTGGGAATTTCGTCAAGAAAGCGGCTTGGCTCGCACTCGATTGTGGCTGACATTTTTCTTCTGTGGCTGCACGATGAAATCAGGAGTCTGTCCTGCGCTCTGGTCACTGCGACGTAGAAAAGCCTTCGCTCTTCTTCCACAGCGGCATCTCCGCCGTCTTCAAGCGCATGGGAGTGCGGCATAAGTCCTTCTTCCGCGCCGGCAATGAAAACCACGGGAAACTCAAGCCCCTTGCTGGCATGGATTGTCATGAGGTTCACTTTTCCTTTGTCCTGCTCATCGTCCATGTTGTCCCGTGAAATTAAAGTGATTCTGTTCAGGTATGCGTACAGGCTTGTGTCTTCGTAGTTCGGATTGTTTTCCCATTGCTCCATGCTTTTTATAAGGCTTTCGATGTTCATGTATTTGAAGCGTGCGGCTTTTTCACTCTTGGGATTTTCGCTGATGAGATAGTCAAAATAGTTGATTTCTTCTACCAGAGCGCGCACTTTTTTTGCAAGGCCTTTTCCGGAAAGCATGCTCTTTGCGTTTTCGATTATATTGATAAATGACTCAAGGTCGCCCTTTGTCTTTTCCATCAGGGGACACTCGTTTTCAGGTGCGCCGAGAATTGCCTTTGCCGATTCCCAGAGCGAAAAATTCATTCTGGTTGCAACGCCGCTTATTGTTTCGATTGCCGCCTTTCCGAGTCCGCGACGCGGTGTATTTATGATGCGCAGAAGATTTATGTCATCATCATGATTCGCGATTAGCCTGAGATAGCTGATGATGTCTTTTATTTCCTTGCGCTCAAAAAAACTTGTGCCGCCGCTGACAGTGTAGGGGATGTTGTTTTCAAGAAACGCTTCTTCGATTGCTCGGCTCTGTGTGTTCGCGCGGATTAAAACGCCAAAGTCATCGTAGTTTCTTTTTTCGTCCGCGCTGATTCCAAGAATTCCCTCTGCGATAAAATCCGCCTCGGCCGCTTCATTTTCAGGCGAATAAAGCTCAATCGGTTTGCCGCTGCCGTTTCCGCTCCAAAGCTCCTTGTCCTTTCTGTTTGTATTATGCTTTATGACTCCGTTTGCCGCTGCCAGAATAGTTCCTGTGGAGCGGTAGTTTTGCTCAAGGCGGATTTCTGTTACATCCGGAAAATCCTTTTCAAAGTTGATTATATTCTGAAAGTCCGCTCCTCTCCAGCTGTAGATGCTCTGGTCGTCATCGCCCACAACGGCAATGTTTCTTCCGGCAAGAAGATGCATCATTTCGTACTGCTGATGGCTTGTGTCCTGGAATTCATCAACCATTATATATCTGAATCTGTTCTTGTATGACTCAAGAACTTCAGGATATTCCCTGAACAGTTTTATGGGAAGCACAATCAAATCGTCAAAGTCAACTGAATTAAAAAGCTTCAGCCCTGAAAGATATTCCTCGTAAAGTGCTCTGTACATATCGCTTTCAGAATTCCATGTTTTCCGGCCTGTCTTTATGTCACTGAACAGCGCGCTGATTTTGTAAAGATCCATTGCATCCGCCGTGAAGTGAAGCTCCCTTCCACATTCCTTGATAAGAGCCTTTTTGTCGGTTTCATCATAGATTGAAAAATTTTCACGGTAGCCGAGCCTTGTTATTTCCTGCCGGAGTATTCGCACTCCGAATGCATGGAAAGTGCTTACAGTGAGATTGTTGAGTTTTTTTCCGGTAAGCTCCTTTATGCGCTCTTCCATTTCCTTTGCGGCCTTGTTTGTGAATGTAAGCGCAAGAATCTGGCTTTGCGGAATTCCCTTTTCGAGCATATTGGCTATTCTGTAGGTGATTACGCGGGTTTTTCCCGAGCCTGCTCCGGCGATTATAAGAATAGGACCTTCTATTGTAGAAACAGCTTTGTACTGCTCAGGATTAAGCTTGCTTTTGAGGTCGTTTTCAAGAGACATATTTTTTTCCTTTTTTGGGACAAAATGACGGAGATTATTCTGTCTTGTAGCTGTCCACGATTTTCTTTACAGAATCAGAAAGCGAAAGATTTTCTTCTGAACTGCTGCTGACTTTTTCAGCGAACACTTTCATCTGCTCAAGGTTTTCCGAAGCTGTGCTTGAGCTTTTTAGAATCTCGTTGGCTTTTTCCTGGAGAATTGCAATCTGCTCCTCAAGAATTGAATTCCGTGTTTTCAGCTGGCTTGATGAAAGTGAAATCGCCTCGGAGGCTTCCTTCAGAATTTCCATCATGCTGCTTATTTTGCCTGACTCTGAATTCTGCTCGTTGATTTTTTCGCAGACGGTTTGAATTGATGTGTTCATGCTTTTTATATTCGCCTCAAGCTCGTCGAATGACTTTGATGAATTCGAAGAAACCTGAACCATTGCGTTTACCGCCTGCTCGATGTTTTCAACAAGATCCTTTATTGATGTTGTCTGCACCGCGGAATTTGTTGCCAGAGTTCTGATTTCGTTTGCGACAACGCTGAATCCTTTGCCTGACTCTCCGGCGTGGGCGGCTTCAATGGCTGCGTTCATTGCTAGAAGATTTGTCCTTGCAGAAATTTCAGAAATGACACGGTTTGCCTCAAAGAGCTTTTTGGCAAGCTCCTGTATGTTGCCGATTTTCTCTGAAACTTCGGTCTGGCATTTTTTTTCTTCCTGTGATTTTTTTACGATGTTTTCATATTCAGTGTTGATTCCTGTGATTTTGATGTTTATGTCGGCGATGTTCTTTGTTATCTGCACAACCGCATCGGATGAATTCTGAATCGCTTCCATCTGGTTCTGGGCTTTTTCATTCAGCTGAAGAACTTCCTCCACTACATTTTCTATTGTGCCTGTGGCTTCCATGGTCATGTCGGTCTGTTTTTTTGCCCTGGAGAAAATATCCTGGATTGATGAGTTTGCCGCCTGTATAAGGCTTGAAGTTTCTTTTGTCTGTGTCAGAAGCATGTTTGAATTTCCGCTCAGCCTTGAAACAGAAACTTTTTCAGTTGCAATCATTTTCTGAAGGTTTTCTATGATTCTGTTGCATGCCCTGGAAATTTCAGTTAGCTCGTTGTCGCCCTTTTCATTTATGCGCGCAGTAAGATCCTGCTCTCCCGTGGCTATCATGTTCATTCTATATGAAACCGAGCCGAGCTTCTTGAAGAATTTTGAAATCCAGATATAAAGCAGCAGTATAAAGACAATGAAAAGCCCCAGGCTGCTGAACACCATTGCGAATTCGCTTCGCCTTACAATCCTGATGATTTTCTGCGCTTCAAAATCACATGCCACAAATCCTATTGCCTCATTGTCCTTGATAATCGGAGCATAGGCGGTTATCATCCAGCCCCATCCTTCCTGCTTCTGGAATTTGGAAACAACAATCTCCTTTGTTTCCATTACAAGCTTTGGATATTCTCCGTAGCTGCTTAAATCCTCCACAGTTCCAAGCGGAGAAAAATTTTCCGTGTCGCTGGGCAGCGTGCTTCCGTCCACAATGTACATAAAATTGTTTCCGCCTTTTGGAACCATTGTGTACAGGAATTTGCACTGTGTCTGCGATTTGATTAACCTCAGCTCCTGAAACAGCTCCTTATAGTACGGATGGTTTTCATCCAGAGATTCCGCCACCTCAGAAAAAAGATCCGCGTCTATTTTGTATGCGGTTCTCTTTATTACATCTTCTCCCTGCGATGCGAAAACTGAAAGCGCAGTTGACTTTATGTTTTGCACTGTAAGGAACATAACTATGCTTGAAATAAGGATGATAAAAAATGATATGAATATAACGAATCTGAATTTGTATGAATGGATGAATTTCATAAAAAACTCCTGTGGAAACACTGAAAGTAAAAATTCTTCGGTTTCCGGAAAATCTCTTTCAGGGAAACCTCGCGCCCTATTATAAATTATAATTCTATTTTTGAACATAGAAATCTGTCTGATAATAGCCGGTCTTTGAAAATACGGTGCTTTAAGCCGTGCCGTTGCAGCAGGTGAAGCTCGCAGGAAGTTTCAAAAAGTCTTTGAAAATGAGTTTTTAGAGGTTCACAATCCTTTGTTTTCTGTGATATACTAAATGAGCCGTTTTTTGGCGTATTATTTTAACATAAAAGGAGTTCGTTATGAACCAGAAGGTCGCTGCTTTTTTGGGCAGGCATAATTTCAATATTCATCAGGACATGAATCCTGTTATTGAAGCCATGCTTTTTGATATGCATGAAGGCTTGTGTGGACGTCCTTCCGGTGAGGACATGATAAAAAATTACAAGACTCTTCCTACAACAACTGCGGCAGGAAAGAGTGTTATCGTGATTGATGCCGGCGGAACAAATTTCCGGTCATGCCTTGTTACTTTTGATTCGAATGGAAATCCTTCTATTGATTTTATGGAAAAAACATCGATGCCGGGCATTGAGCGCGAGCTTTCCAAAAAGGAATTTTTTGACCAGATTGCGCAGAACCTTGAGCACTTGAAGGACAAGTCTGCCAACATAGGATTCTGCTTTTCGTACCCTGTGGAAATGCAGGAAGACGGCGACGGTGTCCTTATCAATTTTTCAAAGGAAGTAAAGGCTCCCGATGTGGAAGGATGCCATATTGCCAAGGAACTTGAAAAATCCCTGAAATCCCACGGCTGGAAAAATGACCTTCGCATTTCAATGCTCAATGACACTGTTTCTGCTCTGCTCGCCGGCGCCGCTGACCCGGATGAGGGAATGAGATATTCTTCATACATTGGATTTATTCTTGGAACGGGCTTGAATTCAGCCTATATACAAAAGACCAGTCCTGAATACAAGAATATGAAAACCCAGATTATAAACTGCGAGTCAGGAAAATTCGACAAGATTTCAAGAAGCGATTTCGACATTGCCCTTGATAAAAAAAGCACCAAGCCCGGCACCGGCATAATGGAAAAGCTTTGTTCCGGGGCATACATGGGCCCTCTTTCATTTGAAGCTATAACCGCCGCAGGAAAGGAAAATCTGTTTTCTGAAAAGCTTTCAAAGGAGCTTTCGTCTCTGGATTCTCTTACACAGATTGAAATGGATTCCTTCCTGCATGCTCCGTATTCCACAAAGTCAAAGCTTGGCTCTATCATGGCACGTTCCGCAAAGGACGATGACTACGATATTCTTTTCCAGCTTCTGGATGCTCTTGTGGAGCGCAGTGCGAGACTTGCGGCAGCTATTTTGTCAGCGTGCGTAATAAAAAGCGGAGAAGGAAAAACTGCGGATCGCCCGGTCTGCATACTCTGCAATGGAACTTCTTTCTTTAAGACATACAAGGTTCGCCAGCGCGTAATAGGATATCTTGAAGAGCTTTTGGTCAAGGAGCGCGGACTCTTCTTTGATGCCATCAGCCGTGAAAATGATATAACCCTGGGAACTGCCATCGGCGGACTTCTGTAGGACTTTGAATTTTCCCCTGCGTTTCTTCTGAAAAAAATTCGGCAGGGGAAATTTACGCTCTTGTTTTTGCAGGATGCGTTTTTTCTTCTTTTTTTTCCTGAAAATTCCGATAATTGCATGGAGTGCTATATGTCAAATGCTAAAGTTTTAGGAAAATCAATACTTCTCATTATTCTTATTGTCGTCATGGTGCTTTTTGGGCTTCTTTGGTTTGACTATCTCGGTATAATCCAGACAAAGCGGACTTTTGCGCCCCTGTTCAAGCTTATGGGGCTTGCTCCCCAGACTTCTGTTTCGGCCTCGAAGGAGCTTGTGGAGGCGGATCTTGACAATGACCGTTTTGCAAAAAGACTTGAGGCTCTTGATATCCGTTCCCAGGAGCTTGCGAAAAGGGAAGCTGAAGTGGCGGAGCGTGAAAATGCGAATGCCCAGATTGCCCAGGAGCTGGAGGACAAGGAAAAATCCCAGTCAGAGCGCGAAAAAACATTTAATAATTTAGTGAAAAAGTACGATGATAGAAGTGTAAACATCGAGCAGATTGTTGCGAATTTGAACGGTATGCCGCCGAAAAGCGCGGTTGAAATTCTTGTTGAAATGGATGACCAGGATGTCATTGATGTCCTCAGGCGCGCAGACGAGATAGCCGCCGCTTCCGGAGAAGCTTCTACAGTCGCATACTGGCTTTCCTTGATGCCAAGCGAGCGCGCTGCTGAAATTTCACGCAAGATGGCAAACAAGCCGGCTTCAATAAATTAACAGCAATGCCTGGCAACAGGGCGGCTTCACGGTGTTTATAGCTTTGGAGGTTGCCCATGCAGGCGTTGAACTTACAGATTGTAAATCCGAAGCAGGAACAGGATGTTTCTGTGAAAAAAATTTCCGCTGAAAAAACACAGGGGAGCGGCTCTTCATTCAGGGAAATGCTGGCGTCTGCTTCCGCAAAGGAAAGCGCAGAGCCTTCTGTAAAGCAAGTGGAAGAAAAATCCTCTGTAAAGCCGCAGAAAACTGATTTTGAAATTCAAGACGAAAAATATTCCACGGAGCTTCCGCCTGAGGCAGCCTTTTCATTTTTGACAGCGGCGGCTCCAGATACATTCAGCTTTTCCCCGGACAATGAAAATTCTTTTTATGATATGGCTTTGCAAATGCAGGTTTCTGACGAGGATATGGAATTCCTTGGCTCGGATGACAATGCGCTTTTTGCAGACGGAATAAATTTTGAGCAAGCACAGATTGCCTTTTTTCCTCCGGAGGAAGCACAGGAGCTTCAGGCTGCTCAGAATCTTTCAGTTGAATCTCCGCTGGAATTTCTTGACGACATGGCGGAATCTGTAAAGCCTGAGGTTCAGGAAGCCGCTTTCGTTCAGCTTCCGCAGGAAATTATTGCCGCCGCTGAAAATTTGTCCGTGCCTGAGCAGACTGCATTTTCCGCGGATGACAAAAACAAGAATCCCGGGTTTTTTAAGATGAATCTCGGCACGCAGGAAAAAAATTCTTCGGCGGAAGCTCCTTCATTGTTTGAAGGTCTTTTTACAGTGACAGATGAGCGCACTGTGGAACAGAAGATTGCGGATTTCAAGTCTGAGCTGGAGTCAGGCTACCAGCAGCAGGACAACAGTTTGAATCTTTCGCTTACACTTTCGGAAAATGCGCGGCAGGATATTCTTTCTACAAACGGACAGACAGCTGGCGCTACAGGCTCTACATTTCAGCAGATGCTTTCCCAGCAGATACAGTTCAATGCTCCGGATTTCGCCAGGGCAGGAAGCATAGTTCTGCATGACAATAATTCAGGCTCTATAAACATGGTTTTGAAGCCTGAAAATTTAGGAAATGTTAAAATAAATCTTCATCTTTCCGATAATGTTATTACGGGGCAAATTACCGTAAACAGCAAAGAAGCTTTTGAAGCTTTCAAACAGAATATGGAAACTTTAAGGCAGGCTTTTCAAAACAGCGGATTTGAAAATGCAGCTTTAAGTCTAAGTTATGCCGACACTTCTTCCGGCTCATTTGCGCAGGGAGAACGGCAGCAAAGCGGAGAACAGTTCTTTTCAAACAAAGTTTACGGAGAGTATGCTTCATCCGCTGAAATTTCAGCTTCTGCGCCGCAGGTTGGAAGCTACAGCACGGACAGTGACAGAAAGGTCAGTGTGGTTGCATAGTTTTTGCAGTGCTGTCTTGGCTTGCGTTGCGGGCTTTTCCGGGGCTTTTCCGGGGAATATGATTTACTATTTTTACGGGAGAAAAAATGCAGGTAGTAGGTGAGTTGAATACAAGGCTTAGCGATCAGGAAATGGCAAAGCTTAATATGCAGGTGGATTCTTTCAATAAATCGATTACGATTGAAGGAAGAAAAGTGCAGCGGGATTTGGGCAAGGATGATTTTCTAAAGCTTTTGATTACGCAGCTTTCAAACCAGGATCCTACTTCTCCCATGGAAAATACTGAATTTATCGCTCAGATGGCGCAGTTCAGCTCGCTTGAGCAGATGACAAACATGAATCAGGAATTCGCCAAGATGAATTCAATGCTGGTTTCTTCCCAGGCTGTCAGCACAATTGGAAAGACTGTGGACATTTCCCTGGGCGGCACAACTACAACAGGCGTGGTTGAGGCTGTAACATACGGCGAGAATCCTCAGATTCGCGTTAACAATATGTACTACGATATGAAGCAAATCTCCGCAGTTTACGGAGAATGAGTTCGGTTGGGGAACTCATATAAGGTGCCTGGGAAAATTAATTGCCGGGCGCGCTAAAAATCATAAGAGGGTAAATTTATGATGAGATCACTTTATGCAGGTGTTTCGGGCCTGCAAAATCACCAGACAAGAATGGATGTAATTGGAAACAATATTTCCAATGTGAACACTTACGGCTTTAAAAAAGGCCGCGCAACTTTTCAGGACATGATAAGCCAGCAGCTTAACGGAGCTGCGCGTCCAACAGAGGAAGTCGGAGGCGTGAACCCCAAGGAAGTCGGACTTGGAATGAGCGTTGCCACAATCGACACTATTTTTACACAGGGAAATCTTCAGACAACGGGAAATACAACTGATATCGCAATCCAGGGAAACGGATTTTTTGTTTTGAAAAACGGAGATGAAACTTTCTATTCCCGCGCCGGTGTTTTTGGAACGGACTCAAATGGAACTCTTGTGAATCCTGCAAATGGTCTGCGTGTCCAGGGATGGATGGCCGAAGATGTGAATGGCCGCCAGATTGTCAGGACTTCAGCAACTCCGACTGACCTTGTGATTCCTGTTGGCCAGAAGGATCCGCCTAAGGCAACTGAAAATGTGCGCTATTTCTGCAACCTGAACAAGAACACACCGGAGATTCCTGAAAATCCTACTGCGGATCAGGTTATTGAAGGAACATGGCAGACTGAAATCGATATTTATGATACATACGGAAATCCCCATCAGGTTCAGATGAATTTTTCAAAGGTTCCGGGAAATCCCAACCAGTGGACAGTTACAGTGAACGTTGACCCGGACAATGCGGAATTTACACAGACAAGAATCGGATTCGGAACAACAGATGGCGTTGAGAATACTTATACATTGAATTTTGACAACACAGGAAAGCTTCAGTCTGTTATTGACAGCGCAGGGAACCAGTCAAACCCTGAGGGCGAGATTGTTCTTCAGGCGTCTTATGCTGTGGCTGATTCAAATGCGGATGCAGACGGAAATCCTTACCGCCATACTTTCAATCTTAACCTTGGCACAATCGGCTCTATGGAAAATACAATCACCCAGGCGGCTTCAAAGTCAACAACCAAGGCGAATTTTCAGGATGGCTACAAGCTTGGATATCTTGACAATTTCAGGATTGACCAGTCCGGCATTATTACAGGAGTTTATTCAAACGGCTCTGTGCGCACAATCGGACAGGTTGCAATGGCGAGCTTTACAAACCAGGGCGGCCTGGAAAAGAAGGGCGACAACACCTATGTTGAATCCATAAACTCAGGAATGGCGAACATCGGAGAAAGCAGAACCCAGGGAAAAGGTACTCTTATTTCCGGCGCTCTTGAAATGTCGAATGTTGACCTTACAGAGCAGCTTACTGATATGATTGTAACACAGCGCGGATTTGAGTCGAATGCAAAGACAATCCAGACAGGGGACTCCATGCTTGAAACAGTCCTTGGATTGAAGCGCTAATTTTGAAAACCTCTGAAAGCTTAGTTTTTTGGAGGTGAAGCATAGTTGAATATTGAGATTCCGGAATTTTTCTGGAACAGACTCTGATTCATAACCCAACCTTGCCGGACAGATGAACCCTCGTTTGTCCGGCCTTTTATTTAAAGTTTAATTCAAGCTTTAAAAACGGCGAAGTCAAGGCTTTAAGCGTTGGCATGACTTTATACGACGTATTTTGTTTTATTGCAAAACCCTTCCGGTAGTTTGTGTGCATATAAAGTCACATTGTAAAATTTTCTATATGCAATTCCTGATGCAAACCAGATTATATCATGCGAAGAATATTCTTGGATAAAGGCTTCTATCTACTATTAATTTGATTGTATATGAAAATGATTCCCCCTCCAGCTTTTTTTGTGCCTCCTGATAAATCTTCCTTTCCTGCTTGCTATACTTGAATGGAATCGCAATGTATAGAACAACCTGCAATCTATGGGCACCCTCATTGATGCGCGTACTGTCAGTAATAATCAGTTTTTCATTTATTTCTTTTATTTTCCGGCAGACAATATCCTTAATCCGGCTCTGCTCTGAAAGACTTGCCGGAACTTCCGGCTCGATGGTTGCAACGTATCCAAATTCCTTGTATATGTCGCTTTTTAAATCTGCGATTAGCAATAAAAATCTTCCCTTGTCTGCATTACATTTTGTCCTGACAGTCAAAAATGCACCGTACCGTTCATATCCATAATCCAGTAACTGTAAATCAACGACTTCGTCAATCATTTCCCTGTCATATGCGAGGACATAACTTTTTAGCCGCTCCGACAGGGAGTCGTCCGCCACTTCGCCCAGAACGCGCCGGGATATTTCTGTAAATGATTTCAGTCCGTTACGAATGATGAATAACGAAACGAGTAATCCGCACCAGCCGTCAATATGCAGATGCATCAGGGAATCAACTAGAAATGAAACTGTAACAACCGCTGTGGAAACTGCATCGCTGATACAATCTGCGGCCGCCGCTTTATATGCGGATGAATTATTTTCTTTGCTCTTTTTTGTGTTAAAGAAAAACAGAAAGAGCTTTATGCCGATAGAAACTACCATTACCAAAAGAATAAAGAGATTAAATTTCGGCTCAGATGGGTTCTTGATTGCAAAAACAGAATCGTGGAGGGATTCCCAGCCGACCAGAATAATGGAGATTGAAACGACAATTCCGACAAGCCATTCAATTCGTCCGTGACCATTTTTATGACGCGTGCCGCCAAGCGTGGAGGCAGCTTTTACTCCCAAAACCGTCATCAGCGATGTTACTGCGTCTGACAGATTATTCGCCGCATCAGCAGAAATCGAAGCCAGACCGCTGATGCTTCCGCATATATATTTGAAAACTCCAAGACATAAATTCAATATAATCGGCAGCATATTTTTACCCCTTTTACTCCTTGTTTTTTCCTTTGGTGTTTAATAATGCACTCCCCGTGTCATCATTTAAAAAATCAATTTTTTTCTTCATCTTTTATCTCCTTGAATGAATTTCATTCATTTATTATTGAAAAATTTATGGAGCGTATCTGCTCCACATTTTTTTGTCTTTACAGTTCCAGTAACTTATACCAGGCCAGACGCGTTTTTTCCATACGTTCTTCGTCTGTCAGTCCTTTTGTTAAACACATACCGACCCAGCCGTATATTCCTATGATAGCGGCACTGTCCGTATCTTCTACTGTGATTTCGCCGTTTTCCTTTGCCTTTCGCAAATGCTCCTGCACATAAGGAATAATCTTCTTTGTAACTTTTAGAAAAAGTTCGTCGTGCATCCTTTGACTGTTCTCCGAGTGAAAAAGCTTGTACAGTCCCTGATCTTCCTTTTCGGCATCCGTCAAATATTCCATACGACTTGTGATGCTGTCGACCAGTTCTCTTATGGGTATATCAAAGCTTATTTTACGCAGATTTTCCTGCACGATTAGATTGGCATACTTCTCTAACGCAGCATCATAAATTTCTTCTTTCGATGAATAATATCGATAACACAATCCCTGGGAAATATTCAGTTCTTTTGCAATATCCGTGATGGTAGTCTTGTCATAGCCTTTTCTGGCAAACACTCTGATTGCACCATCTAGGATTTCCTTTTTACGGACATCTGGTTCTTTTACCGTTCTCATAATGACTTCCCTTGCTTTCATTGGATTGTATTAAGAATAAAGAAAGTTGTCAATGAATAACATTCATTCATCAGGCGGTTAAACTGCGATTTCCGTTCATATATTTTCGTATATTTTCCGTTTGCATTCTTGTGATGTGAAAAAAGCGGAACGGCGTTTACAGGAGTTGTTACAGGACTTGAATAAATATTCGGCTTTACTTTATTAAAACCAGATGTTTTTTTTATGAGGAATCTTTGGCATTTTTGCTGCATGTTTGACTATGCCTTTGTTTTGTGCTATAGTAATAAAACTTTTTAGAGATTTTGCGAGTTTTAAGCTGTTGTAATGAATGGCTGAAAATATCGCATTTTTAGAGTTATCTCGAAAGCTTCAGTTTTTCGGGATTTCTTTTATAAAGGGGTAAACGATGATTTTTCCACTTGAAGAACTTGCTAAATTTAAAGGCGGAATGTATGCCATCACTGTTGCAGCGAGCCGCCGTGCTTATCAGCTTGCAAAGCTTGCCATGATACAGGATCCTGCTGTTTCTGAACTTGTAGAGGACAACGACGGCAAAGTCGTAAGTCTTGCAGCGCGCCAGCTTTTTTCAGGCGATGTCAAGTATGCTATCGAGGCTCCATCTCATTAATTTTTGATTTTGGCATTGATATTTTGATACCAGTAATTGTTGTTTTTGCACCGACTGCATGCGGAAAAACTGCTTTAGCTGAAGAATTATTCGGCAGAAGCAGTTCTTTTGTTTTTAAAGGAATGGCGGAAGCTATAAGCGCGGACAGCCAGGCTGTCTACAGAGGGCTTGATATTGGAACTGCCAAGCCCACTCAGGAAGAGCGGCGGGAGCTTCCATTTCATCTTATTGATGTCTGCGATCCGTTTGTTCAGTTCGGGCTGGGGAATTTTCTTGAGGCTGCTGATTCCCTTTGCGCTCAAATCTGGGCTGGAAAAAAAGTGCCGCTTGTCATAGGCGGAACGGGTTTTTACATCCGGAATTTTCTGCTCGGTCCTCCGTCCACCCCGGAAAGCCGCCCGGAAGTCAGAGCGGACATTCAGCATAGGCTTTCTTCGCTTGGAAAGGAAAAACTGTATGCCGAGCTTTGCCGCATTGATCCTGTTTCCGCAGAAAAAATCAACGTAAATGATGAGTACCGTATCTGCCGCGCGCTTGAAATTTTTTACTCATGCGGAAAGCCGCTCAGTTCGTTTGAGATTCCATCTGAGCTTAGAAGCCAGTACGATTTTTGCACACTGATTTTAAACAGGAACAGAAAGGAGCTTTACGAGCGCATTGATTCACGGGTGGAAAAAATGTTTGCCGATGGACTTGCGGATGAAGTTGAGCAGCTGAAGTGCAGGGGGCTTACGAAGGATTCGCCTGCAATGAAAGCAATCGGGTACAAGGAATTTTTTTATGAAAACTTTTCTCTTGAAGAAGTGAAGCAGAAAATAAAATCCGATAGCCACCGTTATGCAAAAAAGCAGTATACCTTTATGCGCGGAATTCCGGGCGCGCTGGTTATTGATGCCGATGACAGGGAAGCAATAAAAAAAATTATCTCGGAATTTCTCAGCACAAGGTTATTGTAAAAGTTGTTCCGCTGCCGGGCTTTGACTTTACATCGATATTCCATCCGTGGCTGTCTATGATTGCCTTGACCACCGAAAGTCCTATTCCCATTCCGTTTTCCCGCCGTGAATTTGACGCCCTGAAAAAAAGCTCAAATACTTTTTCCAGATCCTTTTCCGGAATTCCAACGCCCGTGTCTGATATTGAAATTTCTATTTTACCAAGCGAATTTTTTCTTGCGGAAAGAAAAATCGAATCTCCGTCGCCTGTGTAGCGCAGAGCGTTTCCGTAGATATTTTCAAGCGCCCTTGAAAACAGATTTTTGTCCATGAGAACGGTCTGGTTTTCAATGTCTATGGAGTATGAAACATTGCGCTTGTATAGTTCCGCTGTGCACTCCATGTTTGCGGAAAAGTCCAGCAGAAAGGATTTCAGCTCAACCGGTCTCAGGGTTTTCTTCCATTCGATGTTGTTCATTTTTATGTAATTAATAAGATCATTTATCATAGACTCAAGCTGGCCGGCCTTTGTGTTTATTATTGAAACTGATTTTTTTATGTCGTCAACGCTTTTTACAACTCCATCGGAAACGGCCTCCGAGTAGCCCTTTATAAGCGCAACCGGTGTTCTCAGGTCGTGGCTGATTCCCATGATAAACCGCGAGCGGCGCTCCATGTTTTCCTTCAGTGCTTTTCTCATGCGCTCAAGGTCTTCTGTGAGCTGTAGAATTTCATTTGAATTTCTTCTGCCTGAAATTTCAATCCGAGTTTCAAGCTCTCCGTTTGCGATTTTCCGGGTTGCCTTTTGTATTATTTCGATTGAATTGGAAACTGACTTTGCAATTAGAATTATGAACGTTATTGACATCACCTCGAACATCAGCACGAAAATAAAAACGTGCATCATGAATCTTGGAATCCGCTTCATTGAATTTTTAGGTCCGGAATCAAATCTGTTTACAATAAATCCCTTGTTCCTGTGTGTGCCGTATTCAGAAATTTTTTCCGCCTGGTCAAGAAAAAAAGACTGGATCTGATAATTGCATGAATCATTCGATGCCTGAAGAAAATCAAAAAGCTCCTTTGGGTTGCTGAAGCTTTCCTTGCCCAAATCAGAAATTGTAGAAAAAGCAATTTTTGAATTGCAGAAAATCAAGAACTGAATTTCAGGCGGAATTTTGCTGATGTAGCTCTGGATTTTGTTCCAGTCATTTTCAGAAAGACCTGCGATGTTTTTTTGCCTCGCTTCCTCGTATTTTTTTTTCAGTGCGATATGCGGGGAGCTGTAGTGCCTGTAAATCGGAAAAAGAATCATGCACAGTGTGGGAATCACTATGATGCCTGTGATTAAAAGTGAAATCTGTTTTTTTATTTTCATTAAACGCTGTCCATGCAGAGCTGGTATCCCATGCCGAAAACTGTCTTTATGTATTTGGGATTGGCAGGATTGTCCTCTATTTTTTTTCTGAGCCGCTGTACATAGACTCCCACAGCTGTCATGTCGCCGAACTGGTTTTTCCACACTGCGCTGAAAATCTGCTCGGGAGATGCAGGCTGGCTGCTGTTTTTTACAAGGTATTCAAGAACTGCGTATTCCTTGGTTGAAAGCGGAATTTTTTCTGTTCCTTTTTTTAAAATGCAGCTGTTGCAGAAAACAGTATACGGGCCGAACTGTATTGTTTCTTCAACTGAAGCCTGGGTTGCGCACAGCCTGGAAAGCTTTGCCTGAACTCTTGCCACCAGCACTTTTGGACTGAACGGCTTGGTTACAAATTCGTCTGCTCCAAATCCAAGCCCTGCGATTATATCTTCGTCCGCATCCCGTGCCGAGACAATTATTACCGGAACAGAAGCCTTGTAGTTTTTACGGAATGTTTTCAGAAAATCAAAGCCGCTCATTCCGGGAAGATTCAGATCCAGAATTATCAGAGCCGGATCATAGCCTTCGTCAAGCTTTTCAAGAGCCTTTTCTGCTGTGTCAAGAGCCAGCGGTTCAAATTCCGCTTTTTCCAGGTACATGCATATAAGCTCTGCCATTTCCGGAACATCTTCGACCACAAGTATCTTTGTTTTCATGACTGAAATTTACAATTATTCAGCGTGAAGTTCAAGAATTTAACAGCCCTCTAACAAATAATTATCAGAAGCGAACTGCCTGCTTTTTAACATTTTTGTAATCGGGATGTAACACTTTTCAAATAATTGTTTTCTATAAAATATAGACTATGACTGCGGATATTATAAAAAAGAACAAAGAGATAAACGCTTTTATTGAAAAGGGCAATGAAATTCTTGCCAAGCTCGGCTTTACAGACCATGGCGCGGGACACTGCACCCTTGTTTCTGAGCGCGCCGGGTTTATTATGCAGAAATTCGGGGAAGCAGAAAATGCCGTGGAGCTTGCAAAAATAGCAGGGTATATGCACGATATCGGAAATGCCGTGAACAGGCGGCATCATGCGGAATACGGCTCGCTTCTTGCAAATGAAATTCTGCGCGGCCTTGACATTTCCGCCGAAGACAGAATTGAAATTGTTTCCTGCATTGCAAACCATGACGAGTCCACAGGTGGCGCTTTTGACAGAATTTCCGCTGCGCTTATAATTGCAGATAAAACCGATGTCCGCCGGAACCGGGTTGGGGTAAAGGACAGGTCTGCTTTTGATATTCATGACCGCGTGAATTTTGCAGTTGAAAACGCCGCGCTTAAAGTGAGCCTTGAAAAAAAGCAGATTTCATTGAATCTCCAGATAGATGAGTCTATATGCACAATGTGCGACTATTTTGATATTTTTCTTGGAAGAATGCTTATGTGCAGAAAGGCTGCTGAATTTTTTGACTGCCGCTTCAAGCTCATGGCAAACGGCAGCAAGGTTCTGTAGTTTTGACATTCTGAATTTTTCCTTTAGCCCTGTTCCTTTGCATTTTTAGAGCTGGCTCAGAAAACTTCGGATTTTCGAGCTTTCCTTCTAATATTCTATCTTGCTTTTTAAGTCAAAAATGGTCTAAAATACTTGACGATTCACATTTTACAGTTCATTATAGTATATTATGATTGAAGTAACGCGTCTAAATGGAAAAAAATATTGGGTTAATCCGCATCAGATTGAATCAATGGAGCAGAATCCTGATGTTACGCTTGCGCTTCTTTCTGGTAAAAAAATTGTTGTAAAAGAATCTCCGGACGAAATCATAGAAAGAATTGTTATATATAGAAAAAAAATAGGAATGCAGGAACTTTGATTTCTTGCGGAATCGGGAGGAAAAAATGGATTTGGCTACTCTGATAGGATTCTTTGGAGGCCTTGCAATGATGGCCGTTGGTGTTTTTACATCCGGTGGATCCGTTATGGGCATTATAGATATTCCGTCTGTTTTTGTAACTATCGGTGGTTCTTATTTTTCTTTGTGGATTTGTGCTCCTATGAACCAGGCTATAGGAATTTTCGGCATTATAGGAAGGGCTTTTAAAACTATTGACTATGGAGAGCAGAATACAGTCCGTAATATGGTCAGTCTGAGTGAAAAAGCCCGCCGCGAGGGAATTCTTGCCTTGGAGGAAGGTCTTGATGACATTGAGGATCCGTTCCTGAAGGAAGGCCTGCGTCTTATGGTTGACGGAAACGACGGAAGCGCGATCCGCTCTATCATGGAAAATGAAATGGCGCAGGTTGAAAGCCGCCACATGTCATGGATAAATGTTATCATTCAGTGGGCAGGTTTTGCTCCGGGCTTTGGAATGATGGGAACGGTTATCGGTCTTATTGGTATGTTGAGAAACCTTGAAGACAAAAGCGCTCTTGGTCCTAACATGGCTGTTGCTCTTATTACAACACTTTATGGTGCTATGCTTGCAAACTGGCTCTTCGGACCTTTGTCCCAGAAACTGATAATGCAGAATAACAATGAAATGAATGTAAAGGAAATGGTTTTGGAGGGAATACTTTCAATTCAGGCTGGAGACAATCCTCGTATATTGGGGCAGAAGCTTCTAACCTATTTGGATCCTAAATCCCGCAAGGCGATTGAATCAGAAATTTTGAAAGACTAGTCCGGGAGTTTTTCAATGGCAAAAAAAGAAAAGAAAGAACCAGAAAAACCGTCAACCGCGTGGCAGGGAACCTACGGAGATATGATTACTCTCATGCTCTGCTTTTTCGTTATGCTTTATGATCCTTCTGAGTCAGATGCTGTGCAGATGGCAGCTCTTCAGGCTTCTCTTTCAAATAATAATCCAGGCGGCGGAATTTCAGTCAGCCCGGGAAGCTTGGCTAATCTGGGAAATGTCGTAAGTTCTCTTCCGTCTATAGAAAAAGGCCGCGCATTGGGGCCCGCCATGAAAAAGGCAGTTTCCAGTTTTGCGCCGGAAGTGAAATCAAACAAGATTACAATAACAAGCGATGAGCGTGGTCTGGTTATTTCGCTTGCTTCTGATGCATTTTTTGAAACGGGAAGCGCAGAGCTGAATATAGAAGAAAGCAGGGGCGCTCTGCTCAGCCTGTCTAAGTTTTTTAATGCTCCTGAAGTTGCCGGAAGAAGATGGCGGATTGAAGGTCATACAGATAACCGTCCTGTTCCGGCTGATGGAATATATCCAAGCAACTGGGAGCTTTCTGCGGCCCGCGCGGCGAATGTCCTGCATTACCTTGCGGATTTCGGAGTTGATGAGCAGCAGTTTTCAATCGCAGGCTATGCAGATACACGTCCTAAGCTGAGCAACGATACTGCGGAAGGCCGGGCATATAACAGGCGCGTTGATGTTATTGTCCTTGATGACGGGCATTTTTAGCGGCAAAAAAAATTTAAGGGGTGGGGAATAACAGATTAATCGCTTCAGATTCAAGTGTTAATCAGCGTTCCTTAATTTCTTCTAAGATAAAATTTAAAAAAACCGATATATGTATTGAGGGAGCCTCGGAAAACTTCAGTTTTAGAGATTTCCTTGATAAGATTTTGAAATTCGGGAGGACTTTATGGCAGACGAAAACAATGCAGATGATTTGAGCGAGGATTCTGGCGTAGAACTTTCAGCAGGCAAGAAAAGCGGAATGAAAGGCGCTGTGACTCAGCTCTTGAAATTCATTTTGATAGGTGTTGCTGCTGTAATTTTCATTGTTACTATTGTTGTTGTTACAACTGCTATTCTGAATAAAGGCGGAAAGACACCTTCGCAGTCTATCCCGATCAGCGAGGAGTATACTGTAAAAAGGGAGCCTTATGACTGGTATACTTCCCTGGATCAAATCCGCACAACAACGGATGACCCTGTTCCTGCCAGTGTAAGCGTAACAATCGCGCTGGGATATAAAAAGGAAGACAAGGCTGCTTCAACGGAAATAACAGAGAGGCGTATTGAAATTATAGACTTTTTAAGAAGATTTTTTTCTGAGCAGACGGTCGAAGATTTACGTCCGCAGAATGAGGAAGTTCTGAGACAGCAGATCCGCGACCAGATAAACGATGATATTTTGAGCAATTCAAGAATCCGTGATGTCCGTTTTACAGGAAAGGATGTGGTTCAGCAGTAAGCTGGAAAAGGTGGAATGAGACATGAATGAAGTTCTGTCACAAGATGAAATTGATCAGCTCCTTCAGGCAATAAGCACTGGCGAAAGCGAGACAGATGAATTTAAGCCGGTAACCGATACCAGGCGTATAAAAATCTACGACTTCCGCCGGCCTGATAAATTTTCAAAGGAGCAGATACGCACGGTCTCCAATATGCACGAGACATTTTCGCGTCTTACTACTACAAGCCTTTCTGCACAGCTTCGTACTTTGGTTCATGTCCATGTTGCGTCTGTAGATCAGCTTACGTATGAGGAGTTTATCCGTTCCATTCCAACGCCTACAACTCTGGCCGTTATAAATATGGATCCGCTGAAGGGAAACGCAGTTCTTGAGATAGCTCCTGAAATCACGTTTATTATAATTGACCGCCTTTTTGGTGGCTCCGGCGATACCGGCGGAAAAGTTAACCGTGATCTTACAGATATAGAGCAGTCTGTAATGGAAGGAATTATTGTGCGCATACTTGCCAATATGCGTGAGGCATGGACACAGGTTCTTGACTTGCGCCCGCGTCTTCAGCAGATTGAAACAAATCCGCAGTTTGCCCAGATTGTTCCGCCGAGCGAAATGGTTATTCTTGTTACCCTGGAAATAAAAATCGGCGAGGAAGCAGGCATGATGAATATCTGTATTCCTTATATTACGATTGAGCCGATTGTTTCAAAGCTTTCTTCGTCTTTCTGGTTCAGTTCAGTCAGAAGAAGCTCTACAACTCAGTATCTGGGAACTCTGAAAGAAAAGCTTGCTGATGTTGAAATGGAGCTGGTTGCGGATATTGGCTCTATAAGTGTTCCTATTAGAGATGTTCTAAACCTTAGAACAGGGGATGTTATAAGGCTTAATACAATAAAAGTGGGAGAGCCGCTTACATTGAGCGTGGGCAGCAAGAAGAAATTCTACTGCCAGCCTGGCGTTGTCGGGAAAAAGATTGCTGTTCAGATTATTGAAAAAATCGATGAGCAGGAAACTGAAAATTTTGAAGAATTAACACCAGAAGGAGATGATACCCTATGAGTGAAGGATCTATATCACAAGAAGAAATCGATGCATTGTTGTCTGGCGTAGATGTCGGGGGCCTTGGTTCTGGCGGTTCATTTAATTCCGCTCCTGAGGTTGAAATCGATATTCCTACACTTCAGACTTTTGCTGGAACAATAAAAGACAAGCTTGCTGAAGTTATAAAGAACATGACTGAAAAGGATGCTGTTCCAGAAGCTCCTTCCGTTGAATCGCTGGGAAGAGATCAGCTTCTTGCAAAGCTTCCGGAGGAAGTTGTTGCTGTTATGGCTGATTTTTCTTCAGCTCTCAGCGGCGACCATTTGTTTCTTATGTCTCCGGAATTTGCAACAAAGCTTGTCGGCTATATAAACAAAGAGGAAAATCCTACGCTTGATGACATGGGGCTTTCAGTTATTTCGGAAGTAGTGTCTTCTCATTCAGGCGCGGAGATAACCGAGCTTAGCAAAGGCGGCAAGCTTCCGGGGCTGGCGACAAATCCTCCTGAGGCTATAAAAGAGCCAAAGGCGATGATACGTATGCCGCAGGGAACATTTGCCTGCTTTACCTATCCTGTTACTATTGACGGCGAGCATTATACTATATGGGAAGCTGTCGGCGGTTCCGCAGCTGATGGAATGGCACAGGCGCTTGGCGGCGGTTCAAAGCCAGCTGCTCAGTCTGCTATGTCCAGCGGCTCTGGAATGGAAAATGCTTCTTCCATGGGAGGAGGGGCGGCTCAGATGTTTACCCCTTCAGCCGGATTCACTCAGCAGCCTATGATGGGCGGCATGCAGATGGGTGCGGGCATGGGAATGCAGCAGCCTATGATGGGAGGTATGCAGATGGGTGGAAACATGATGGGAATGCAGATGCAGCCTCAGGGACAGATGATGGGAATGCAGATGCAGCCGCCTCCAAATGTTCAGTCTTTGCAGTTCCCGAATTTCTCCCAGTCAGTTGCTGGCGGCGAGCAGGGAAACATCAACCTGATCATGGACGTTTACATGGAAATGACGGTTGAGCTCGGCCGCACCAAGAAAACCATAAAAGATATTCTGGGGCTGGGAGAAGGAACAATCATAGAGCTTGAAAAGCTTGCAGGTGAGCCTGTTGATATTTTGGTGAACCACAAGCCGATTGCAAAAGGCGAGGTTGTTGTTATTGACGAGAATTTCGGTGTTCGTGTAACAGAAATTCTTCCGTCGCTTGAGCATGTGGCTTCTTCAATTTAAAAACTGCTTTAATTATAGCGGCCTTTGAAAAACTGATGTTTTTGGAGGCTGCTTGAGTTTCATATAAAAGGTATCCGGCGGAATTTCGGTGGGGATAACGAAAATGCCGGCTGCCTGGGGTGGGAAAATGAATTTTAAAATAAAAAAAATACTTGTCCTTTTTTTTGTATGCTGCGGACTTGCCTTTGCCAGCGAGTCTTCCGGCGATGAAATTTCTGAATCTGCGCAAAACGAAAACAATGTAGTTTCCATGAATTTTATGGAAAATTCTGATTCCGCGGAGCAGGTGAATCCTGTTCAGTCTTCCTATAAAAGTCCAAGCGGAATTGGAATTTTTGTGCGCATGATTCTTGTTCTTGGAATTGTGGTAGCGGCAATTTACTTTATGTTCAAGTTTATGCGCCGCTCAATGGTTTCCGGCGATTTTGCAGCCGAGGACGATGTGTTTCTGCGCAGGGTTTCGACTGTGAGCCTCGGGGAAGGAAAATCCGTTCAGATTGTAACCCTTTGGAACAGGGCTTTTATCCTTGGAGTTTCTGAAAATTCTGTTTCGCTTATAAAGGAAATCGAAGACAAAAATCTTATAGACGCGATGAATCAGTATTCTGACATGAACAGCAAGGTAAAAAAGCCCCGGACGTTCGAGGAAATCCTTCAGCTTTTTATGCCTTCAAAAAAGGAAGAATCCGCCGAGCAGAACGAAGCTCCGAAAAAATCTGCCTATGACAGCAATACAATGAATCTTATAAATTCACTGAAAGAAAAAATGATAGGCGGAAATGAAAAATGAAATTCTCTTTTTTGTTTAAAAGATATTTTGCCAAGCCCGCCGCTGTGCTTTTTATAAGCTGCCTCTGCCTTTTTCCGCTGTCGTCGCAAAGCCGTTTTCCCGAAGGCTCTTCCAGCGGAAACACAGAAATGGGAAACCGTATCACCGGGCTTGATTTTCCGAATCTGACTTTTTCCGCGACTGCTCCGAGAACAGGAAACGAGGTTGCCTTCAGCGTGCAGCTTCTTTTGCTTCTTACGCTTTTGACTTTGGCTCCGAGCATTTTTATACTGATGACCTGCTTTCTGCGCTTTTCGATTGTGCTTGACTTTATCAAGAGGGCGCTTTCGCTGCAGCAGGTTCCTCCGACTGCGGTGCTTAATGGAATTGCGCTTTTTATGACGATTTTCTGCATGTGGCCCACATTCCGCCAGATTTACACAGATTCTTTCCAGCCGCTTTCGAACAATGAGATTACCTTGACTGAGGCTGCTGAAAAGGCTGAGGCTCCAATAAGGCTTTTTATGTACCGTCAGATGGGAAACGACAGCAGCAACGTAAAGAACATCAAGACATTTATGAAAATGGCAGGGCTTGAGCCTCCCAGAAGACCCGCGGATGTTCCGACTTATGTTTTGATTCCTGCTTATATTTTGCATGAGCTTACAGTCGCATTTAAAATTGGAATTCTGCTTTACATTCCGTTTATTGTAATTGACATGGTTGTTGCAAGCATTCTTATGAGCATGGGAATGATGATGCTTCCGCCTGTGCAGATTTCAATGCCCTTTAAGCTTATGCTGTTTGTGCTTGTTGACGGCTGGCATCTTCTGACACAGCGGCTTTTTGAAAGTGTTTTGCGGTGAAATGTGCAGGCGGTGTCTGTCACTTGGTTTTGAAAATTCTATGCTCCTGTCTTGCGCTGAAATGCGGGGCTTGGGGCGCTTTTACAGCTGCCTCGAAATTTTTTTCCGAGGTTTCCTTTTGGCATTCTTGAAAAATCGCCGCAGATGAGCGTTCGGGGTGCCGAAGATATTCCGGAGGATGTATGTCGCTGAACATTATTAATGGATTGATGCGCGAGGGAATCTTGCAGGTTTTTATGATGTGCATTCCAGTGCTTGGAGCTGCCCTTGTGATTGGACTTATTGTGGCTATTTTTCAGGCAACGACTTCCATTCAGGAGCAGACGCTTACTTTTCTGCCGAAATTTCTTTCAATTCTTTTGGTGCTTGCTTTGTTCGGCGGATTTATGATGGATTCGCTTGCTTCTTATTTTCAAAAAATTTTATCTATGATTCCAAAGATGGCGGATTAGGATGTTTGAGAAAATTGTTTCGGGAGCTCCGGTTTTTCTCTTTGTGGCAGTGCGCTGTTTTGCCACGATAATGACTCTTCCGCTTTTTTCTTCAAGAACAATTCCCCGCATGGCTAAAGTTGCCCTTGCCGGCTATATGGCTTTTTTTATTTTTCCGCAGATTTCAGTTAGTGAAGGAATTTTTTCTTCGTATGGAAAATATATTTCACCGGACGGAAACTTTACGCTTGAGTATGTCTTGCTTCTTTTGGGTGAAGGCCTGATTGGCGTGATTCTAGGTTTTTTTGTGCAGATTATCTTTGCCTCATTCAGCACGGCCGGCCAGTTTTTTGCGTTCCAGATGGGGCTCAGCGCGAGCGAAGTCTACGATTCCCTCAGCCAGGTTGAAAATCCGCTCATGGGGCAGTTTTTTAATTTTATGGCGATGCTTGTTTTTCTGCATAACAACTGGTTTCATAAACTTCTTCTGGAGGGAATGAATGAAAGCTTCAAGGTGATAAACGCGCTTTCGATTGTTGACAATTCGCTTTTTCTGGCGGAGTTTATGATGAAGTCCCTTTCGCTTCTGTTCAAGGATGCGCTTATTATCGCCCTGCCCATAATGGCTTCGCTTTTTCTGGTGAATGTCACGGTGGGAATTCTTGCAAAGGCGGCTCCCCAGATGAATCTTCTTTCGGAAGCCTTTCCTATTTTGATTCTGACAGCCTATTATCTGATTTTTGTGCTTATTCCGCAGTTCAATGAATTTTTTGCGTCCTGCTTCAGCAATGGAATCAAGGATCTTGAGGTGCTTTTCAAGGGGCTTAAAGGAGGCGGGCTGTGATGGATTTGCAGTGGTTCGCCGCAGAGGACGAAGGAAGAACAGAGGAAGCCTCCCAGCTTAAACTTCAGAAAGCCAGAAAGGAAGGCCGTGTTGCAAAGAGCCAGGAGCTTAACGGCGCTGTGGTTTTTCTTTTTGTTACTTTTATGCTTATCGTGCTTGCTCCGTGGTTCTATAAAAAAATCTGCACAATGATGATTTTTTACTTCAGCAATGTGACTTCTTCAGGGATAAGCGATTTCAGGCTTTTTTATGTGTTTGTTACGAATCTGCTGTCTATTCTTCTTCCGCTGTCGATTTCCGGAATTTTTGCAGGCGTGATAATAAATCTGGTGCAGAACAGGGGCTTTATATTCACCACAAAGACAATAGAGCCTAAGTTTTCAAAGATTGTGCCGAAATTCGGCGAATATTTCAGAAAGACGCTTTTTTCCATGATGGGGCTTTTCAATATCGCAAAGTCGATTGTAAAGCTTGCCATTATTTTGGTTGTCGCCTTTTTCTTTATAAGGTCTGACTTGGCCACCACGCTGATGTTCCTGAAAGCCGGCGGTGTTGACCTTGCCTTGTCTGCTGTGGGCGGAATGGTTGCCAAGCTGCTTGTGGTTTCCGCGCTCATACTGATTGCGATTGCCGTGGTTGACTACGTGATGCAGCGCAGGGAATTCAAGGAGCAGATGAAAATGACCAAGAAGGAAGTAAAGGAGGAATTCAAGGAAAGCGAGGGAGACCCTGAGTTCAAGGGGCGGCTTGAATCTGCCCAGAAGGAGATGCTTTCCCACAATATGCCCAAGGCTGTAAGAGAGTCAGATGTTGTTATAACAAACCCGACTCATTATGCGGTTTCCCTCCAGTGGAAGCAGAATGAGCAGGATGCCCCGATGGTCACTGCCAAGGGAACTGATAATACCGCCCAGACCATAAAGCGAATTGCGGCGGAGAACGATGTTCCTGTTATAGAAAACCGCTCGCTCGCCAGAGGACTTTATGCGGAAACTGAAGTCGGGGATATAATTCCTTCGTCCTACCTGCGCGCCATTGCCGCTGTTTATGTTCAGGTTGGATATATGAACAAAGAAAAGCATTAATAAAGAAGAAAATAGAAAAAAGTCAAAAAAAATTTTTTTCCGTTTTCAAAAAAGCTTTTTTAGTGTAAAATATAAAGCTATATTGCTATAAAAGTGCGGATTAACAATTTAAAGTTAAACACCGCTTGCGTAAATCCTTTGAAAACTTCAGTTTTTGAAGTTTTAGAAAGATTTTTTAGCTAGGGGGAGTATTGAATAATTTGAATGTGATTGCTCATCGCATTTTATAATTATCTTTACTAAAAAAATAGGGTGGGGACTTATATGCCAGAAAAGCAAATTCAAAGGAGCAGTGTTTTAAAATTTGTTTTTGATAATATATTAGCCGTTGGAATTATTATAGGGCTTTCTTTTTTATTTATTCCTGTTCCTGTGGTTCTTATTGACATTGCAATGTGTGTAAACCTTGCGCTGTCCTTTGTGATACTTTTGTCTGTTATATATATGAAGCGTGCCGCGGATTTTACAGCATTTCCGCGTGTTGTTCTTCTGTCCACGGTTTTCGGCCTTGCCATAAATGTTTCGTCTACAAGGAATATTCTCTTGAACCCTGTTAAAGATTCCGGCCACATGGCGGGGCAGAGCGAAATGGTGCAGGCTTTTTCGAATATTGTCGCGGGAAGCAATGTGCTTATCGGCTTTATAATTTTCATTATTCTGATTATTGTCCAGGTTCTTGTTATTACAAAGGGTGCGGACCGTGTTTCAGAAGTTACAGCGCGCTTTACTCTGGATGCCATGAATAACAAGATGTTCACTATACAGAACCAGATGAACAGCGGCGCCATTACAGAAGAGGAAGGCGAATTTAAAATTGCCCAGCTCAGGCAGGAAATCGATTTTTATTCAGCCATGGACGGTTCTTCGAAATTTGTCAGCGGAAATGTGAAGGCTGGAATTTTTATTACTTGTGTGAACCTGATCGGCGGAATTATAACAGGCATGATGGGCGGTAGTTCGCTTCAAAACGCATTGAACAGCTATGCCTGCCTTACAATCGGCGACGGTCTTATGTCACAGCTTCCGTCCCTGCTGCTTTCTTTTTCAACGGGACTTTTGATTACCACAAGCAATGAGGGTGAACTGCTTTCTGACCAGCTTAAAGTTCAGTTTTCCCAGAATGGCTCTATTTATATTATTGTCGGCTCGGCTCTGATTTTGATGGGGCTTGTGTTTCATAATGGAGCCAGTGCCATTCTTCTTCCGATGGGAATTTTGTTTTGCTTTGTCGGCGCTAGGCTTTCCAGGACGAATGCAAGAAATGCTGAAAAAAAAGCCGAGTCAGAGGAGCAGCAGAAAAAATCTTCACAGAAGGGAAGCGGGCCGGAGGAAATTTCTCCTGTGGTCAAGCCGGACGAGCTTTCTCTTGAAATCGGCTATGCGCTTATTCCGCTTGTTGATGATGAAAAAGGCGCGGAGCTTATGTCTCGTGTAAAGCGTATCCGGCGCGAGGTTGCGCTTGATCTTGGTCTTGTTATTCCTCCGATTCATATCATGGATCAGGTTGAGCTGAATTCAGAAACGTATTCTTTCAAGATAAATGGAATTGAAGCCGGCCGTGGTCGCCTGAAGCTGGGACATTTTATGTGCCTGAATACTGGAAATGTTCCAAAGGACAGGGAGCTGGTTGGAGAAAAAACAAAGGATCCTGCTTTTGGAATGGATGCAATCTGGCTTCCTGACTCAAAGCGCATTGAAGCGGAAAAAGCCGGGTATGCGGTGATTGATGCGCCTACAATAATTACAACCCACCTTACGGAGCTTATCAGGCGCAATGCCGCAAAAATCCTCAGCCGCCAGAGTGTCAGCGCAATTCTTGAGGAGATTAAAAAGACAAATCCTGTTGTTGTTGATGAAGTTACAACAGGCGAGCACCGCTTTACTTACGGCGAAATTGAATCTGTGCTTAAAAATCTCCTTTCGGAGCAGGTCAGCATCCGGAATATGGTTATTATCCTTGAAACCCTTGGCGATTACGGAAGAATTACCCACGATTCATGGGCGCTCACTGAAAAAGTCCGTGAAGCTCTCGGCGCGCAGATATGCCAGCAGTATGTGGATGAAAACAAGGTTTTGCACGTGCTGAATCTTTCCCAGAGCCTTGCGCAGAAACTTCTTGAGCACAGGGCGGATATGCCGGGAAAAGGTCCTGTTGTTGCCTTTGACCCTGTTGATGCGCGAAATTATATTTCCGCAATGAGCAGTGCGGTTGCTGCGGTGCGCGAAAGAAATTACCTTCCGCTGATTATGTGCCCTTCCGAGGTGCGCAGGCTTGTCAAGTCTTCCACGGAGCTTGAAATGCCTGGAATAATAGTGTTGTCTATAAATGAAGTGATGGCTGCTTCTGCAAATATAAAAGTTGAATCTCTTGGAGAAATAAATGGCTGAAACCGCGCTTAATAATAATGTCCTTAGTATCACAGGTCGTAACCGCGAAGAATGTATGGACAATCTTTATAAAAAATACGGCACTAATTTTCAGGTGATCAGCTGTAAGCATGCATTGACACCTGGTTTCCTGGGCTTTTTTCAGAGGGAAAAAATTGTCTTGAGGTATCAGATTACTAATTCTTCTCTTGAGCAGGGACTTGCAAAAAAGCCTTCTTCTCCTTTTCCGGGGTATGTCGCTTCTTTGCCGGAACCGACTTCCGCGCCCAATCTTTCTGGATATTCATCTTCAGCTACCTCGTTTATAAAGCAGCGCGACGAGATTTTGCAGAGGCAGAATCCGTCTGTTACAAACAATCTTCAGATTGGTCAGCTTACAAAGCAGTTTGACCTGCTTAAGTCCCAGATGCAGGAAAAACTGGATGAAATCGCCCACGCTGTTTCCGAGGAAAAGGATCATCCTTCAATTATCAAAATGCAGGAAATCCTTGAGGAAAATGAATTCACAAAGTCATATATAAAAAAAATCTGCACAAGAATGAAAAATGAATTCAGCCTGGAAAAACTGGATGACTTTGATTATGTCCAGACCTGTGTCGCTGACTGGATCGGCGAAAGCATTCCGATTGCCCGGGAAGAAAAAAAATCTGCGCCCCATGTTATTATAATTGTCGGGCCTACCGGCGTTGGAAAAACGACTACTGTCGCAAAGATGAGTTCCCGTATTTCCATCGATTATAAAAAGAATCGGGAGAAATACAAATATCCTCCGCGTATCCGCATGATTACAACCGATACAATGCGTGTGGCTGCGATTGAACAGCTGAAACGATGGGCGGAAATTATCAATGTGGAGGTTGACAAGGCTGAAACTTCCGAAGACTTGAAAACTCTCTGCGACAGCTATGTTTCAAATTCGGATTATATTTTTATTGATACAAGCGGATACAGTCCGAATGATTATGAAAATATTGCAAAGATGCGGACAATTTTAAATGTAAAAAATCTGAATGAAAATGTTTATCTTGCAATCACTGCGGGTGTAAGCTCAAAGGATTTGGAGAATATAATCAGGAATTATGAGGCGTTTGATTTTAAAAGCGTTATTGTCACAAAGTGCGATGAAACAACAGCTTTCGGCCGTGTAATCAGTGTACTTGCGGAAAAGAGCAAGCCTGTTTCATGGATAACAACAGGCCAGGATGTTTTGAATACAATTCAGCGCGCGGAGCCTAAATGGTTCCTGAAAAATCTTGCGGGATTTAAAATCGACGAAGAACATATTGAAAAAAAGTTTGGAAATGCCGATAAAGAATTAGGGAAATTCTGAATATTTTAAATGTTATTTAGGGCAACAGGAGAATATAAATGGAAGAACAGGCAAAAGAGTTGCGCGCTCTCATGAATGAAGAAAGGTTTGCTAAGCCGGCATCTCCGCATAAAACAAGAATAATTGCTATAACCAGCGGAAAGGGTGGAGTCGGCAAAACTAATATTGCAGTGAACATGGCTATAGCTTATTCACAGATTGGCAAGAAGGTTATACTTATAGATGGCGACTTGGGAATGGCGAATGTAAATGTTCTTTTGAGCGTAGTTCCGCAGTACAATCTTATGCATGTGATAAACCACAAGAAAACCATGAACGAGATAATTCTTGATACAGAATTCGGCTTTAAGTTTATTGCCGGCGCGAATGGTTTTTCAAAAATTGCCAATCTTTCAAATGATGAGCTTGATTATTTTGCCAAGGAATTTTCTTCGCTGTCCAATGCTGACATTATCATTATAGATACGGGAGCCGGAATTTCAAACAATGTGCTTCAGTTCCTTGCGGCGGCAGATGAAGTGTATGTTGTTACCACTCCGGAGCCTACTGCGATTACAGATGCCTATGGAATTATAAAAATCATAACAACAGAGCTTCTTCACAGGCAGATATACCTAAAGCTTCTTGTGAACAGAGTTCATTCTTCTGATGAAGGAAAGCGCATTTCCGATCTGATAATAAATATTGTAGCTCAGTTTTTAAATTACAAGGTGGAATATATTGGCTTTGTTTATGATGACCCTGTTGTCCAGGCCTCCGTTATCCGCCAGAAGCCGTTTATGATTATAAATCCTACATCAAAGCCGGCGGTTTGCCTTAAGCATATTGTAGGGCGCATTGAAAAAACGGATATTCCATCTGATGCAGGAGTTTCAAATTTCCTTAAGAAGTTTCTGGGGGGCAAGAAAAATAAATCTTGACCTTAGAGTTGTTTTGCCTTAATCTATAGGGTATAATAAATTGGGAGGAAAGGACATGTTCAATGTAAAAAATGTAGCTTCATTTTCCGGCTTTGGATTTGTTCTGTCTTTCCTTATAAGCATTGTTTTTACCGGGCGTTTTTTTGTCGCTTCCTTTAGAGCCTTGATTTTTGCTCTGCTTTTTGGTGTTTTGGCGCTTGTGGCGGATTTTTTGAACAGGCGTTTTCTTGTTGTTGAAACCCTCTCTGACACGAGCGATGAAACGGGGAAAAAAAATGCTCCAAAGGCTGGCTCTGTTGTAAATATTACAATAGATGATGAAAATTTGACAGAAGATGACGGCGCTCCGATTTTTGATGTGGCTTCAAACAGGGGCTATTTTTACGGGGGCGAAAAAAAAGAGCTGAATTCTGCTTCTTCGGATTCAGTGCAGGAAGATTCTTCTGCCGGTGAAACAATGAAGGCTGCTGCGGAAAATGCTCCGGCTGAATTTTCAGAAAACACTGAGAATGCTTCTGTGGCTGAGCAGCCTGATGCAGGTGAAAAAACTTCTGAGATTTCCGCGGAAAAGGCCGTTAATGCCCAGGAAATAGATTCTTTGCCTGATATCGGCGCTTTTTCTGACGACTCTGAGGGCGACATCAATGTTATAAGTGACTCTGAATTTGCACAGGCAAATTCGAATGAAAAGCTTCCTTCTCCGCCTTCAGATGGAAAGACTTCTGTGAATCAGGATACTAAGACGATTGCAAGCGCAATAAGGACTTTGCTGAAAAGAGATGAAATGTAAATAGGGATAAAAAAGGGTGTGGGATACATGGTAAATCAAATTTTAGAAGAGAATGAAGAAGCCGAGCTTTGGCATGAGTATAAAAAAACAAAATCTGTCGCAATAAGGGATCGTTTAATCCGCCAGTATATGCCGCTTGTAAAGTGGGTTGCAGGCCGTGTTTCAACAGGAATGCCTGACAGTGTTGAATTTGATGATCTTGTTGGCTTCGGTCAGTTCGGGCTTTTGGATGCTATAAATAAATTTGACATAGACAAGGGCGTAAAATTCAAGACCTATGCCACAACCAGAATCCGCGGCGCAATTTTTGATGAGCTCAGGGAACTTGACTGGGTTCCGCGCTCAGTCCGCCAGAAATCAAGGGAAATAGAAGACACAATTATTGAGCTTGAGTCAAAGCTGGGGCGCACTGCATCTGATGCGGAAATTGCCAAGGCAATGAATATGACCGAAAGTGAATATCAGACCGCTGTCATGAAAGTGAGCGGAACGAGTGTTCTATCCCTGAACGATGTGTGGTATTCGGGCGATGAAAGCGAGCATGTTTCAATCGGCGACAGCATAGAGGCTCCAAACAGCTTGAATCCTGATGTGATTGTTGAGCGCGAGGAAATCCGCAGGGTTATAATACAGGCTATAAATGAACTTCCTAAAAACGAAAAAATGGTTATAGTTCTTTATTATCATGAGGATTTGTCTTTTAAGGAAATAGGGCAGGTTCTCAATGTAAGCGAAAGCCGCATAAGCCAGCTCCATTCAAAGGCAAATCTTCGTCTGCGCGCAAAGCTTACAAGTGTCCGGAAAGGAATTTTTTAAGGAATTTTATGGTAACGCTTGATAAACTTAGGCTGGAGATGGAAAAACAGCTCGCTTTTGATAAAAATATCCATACCGTGGAAGTCCGTGCGGATACTCTGGATGAATGTCTTGACGATGCTTCTGTTCAGCTTGGCTCCAAGAAAAACAATCTTGAATACGAGGTTATTGAAAAAGGCTGCCAGGGAATCGCAGGGCTTATGAAAAAGCCGTGGAGAATCCGTGTCTACGAGAATCCAAGCATAATCCGCAAGAAAAAGGCAATGGAGGCAGCTTCCCTTGGCGGAACTCAGTCCGACACAGGCGTTCTGGAAAATGAAAAAGTTGACGGAATGTTCTATGTGCATAGATTCGGCTCGCATATATTTGTAAAAGTTACATTGCCAAAGGGAAATGGAAGCCCAATAGAAGCTTCCGATCTTTTAAATGAAGCCCGCCGTCCTGATAATATTTCGCTTGATGAAAAGCTTTTGAAAAAACTGGCCTCCGAGGGAACTGAAGATAAATATGTGGATGTCGGACAGTTTACCCATGTGCCTGCCTGCGATGCTGTAATGGCAGTTGACATCTCAAAGGATGAAATGCAGGTTACTATCACAGTTTCGCCTCCGTCATCAGGCGGTTCTGAAATTTCTGCGGAAAATATAAAGAGCGCATTGAAGACTCAGGGTGTTTGCGCAGGAATCGATGAGGAAAAAATAAATTCCTTTGTTGACACTCCTGTTTACAATATTCCTTATCTTGTTGCGGCCGCTGTTCTTCCTGTGAACGGAACAGATGCCTACATTGAATACAATTTTAAAACTGACAAGACAAAGCTCAGGCTTAAGGAAACTGCAAATGGACAGGTTGACTTCAAGGAGCTGAATCTTATTGAGAATGTTGTTGCCGGCCAGCCTCTTGCCAAGAAAATTCTTCCGCAGCGTGGAAAAGTTGGAAAGACTGTTTTTGGTCGATGTCTTGAAGCCAAAAACGGAAAAGACATACCTATTCCGCTTGGCCAGAATACACGGCTCGATAAGGACGGACGCACAATCGTAGCGGAAAAGAACGGAAATGTAATTTTAGTCGGCGATAAGATTACGGTTGAGGAAGTATATGAAGTTCCAGGCGTTAATATCAAGTCTGGAAATATTAGATATATGGGAACTGTTGTCTGCCGTGGAAATGTTGAGGATGGATTTAATATAAAGGCTGACGGAAATATTGAAATTTACGGCTCCGTAGGAAACTGCCGCATTGAGGCGGGAGGCGACATTGTTATTTCCCAGGGTGTGATGGGACGCGATGAGGGTGAAATAATCACGAGCAAATCCGTCTGGGCGCGCTTCCTTCAGAATGTAAAGGTTACCGCAGAGGAATATGTTGTTGTGAATGATAATATCATGAACAGCAATGTCACTGCGATGAAAAAAATTCTTTTAAAGGGAAAAAGGGCTTCTATTATCGGAGGTCACCTTTTTGCCACTGAGGAAATTACGGCTAAGAACATCGGTTCTTCCGGCGGCGGAATCGAAACAATTCTTGAGGTTGGATTTGATCCCAAGGCTAAGCTTCGGCTTCAGGAACTTCAGGAATTGCAGTCGAATGTGGTGAAGCAGCTTGAGGAAGTCGACCTTAATATTTCTACACTGGAAAACCAGAAAAAAGTCAGGCGTTCTCTTCCAAAGGAAAAAGAGGAAACCCTTGCGAACCTTAGAACCCAGCGTGTCGAGCTGATGGATTCAAGTGAAAAAATGTCCGCTGAAATAAATGAAATCAATGCGCACAACAGGGAGCTGAAAGTTGTCGGCTGTGTCAATGCCAGCGGAACTGTTTATCCCGGCGCAAAAATTCTTGTCCGCGATGAAATCGATGAGGTTCGCAGTGAATGTAAGGCGGTTACCTTTTACTTTGACAGCGGCTTTGTAAAGCGCAAGAAATATGAGCCTGCTCAGGATGCGGAGGAAGTTGAAAAGCCTGATGGATTTAAATAAGGAAAAACCGAAGATCTGAAGTTTTTTTAGTTTTTCCATAAGGCTTTTTGGAACTGAATTTTCTGCAAAAACACTGAATAGACCGGATGTGGCTATTCAGTGCCGGCAGCAATTTTTATATATTATTTTGATTCTTGCGCGCTGTATTTTTCAGTTTTTTTCCGAGTGTCCTGATAAATGACATTGTGTTTTCCATGAATGTAAACAGCCATGGAAGTTTTGCCTTTATATCTGCAAGCGTGAAAACTAGCGGACTTTGCATTATGCTTACAATCCTGCTGTCATTTATAAGATGCACCTTGTTGAACTGGAATTTCGCCTCATTTATCATTGTCTTTATGCTGTCCGGAATATCTTCTGAATTCCTTACTTTGAGCTGGATTGATTTGTCCGCGAGCTTGTAATACGGCACATAGTTTTTTCCGCTGAATTCACTGGAATAGTAGTGGATGATTTTAGCGGTCTTGAGAAAGGCGAGTCCTCCGTGGCTTGGCTGGCAGTTCCATTCTCCGCTGAGAAGCTTCATTTTAAGCCCTGTTCTGAAATTGGCTTCATTCAATGCGCTCTGGTCGTGAAGATCATGTTTTTTGTATGCTGAAAATTTCCATGCTTCATTCCATTCCTTGAAAAGCTTTCTTCCTTCCTCTGAATTTCTACAGAAAATCACGCCGCCGTTTATATTGCATCCAGCTTCCTTTGTTCCCTTGAATCCGAGCTTTTTGTCGCGCGCCAGAAAATATTTTCTGTGTATATGCTCTGCAAGCATCACGTGTCCATCAAGAACTCCGGCTGTGGTGTACGGACAGTTTTCTATTGAAGAAAGATCATCCGCAATGATTGTGTCGCAGTCGATATACAAAAAGTCATCGCTGATGTACTTAGGAATTGAGGTTTTTATAAGGCGTGAGCGTTCGGCTTTTCCGGTTTTTAGGTCGAATGAAACCGGGATTATTTTTGTGGCGTATTTTTTTATCGCCTCGCGCTTCCCCGTAAATGTGCCGAAGGTTTTGTTGTCAGTCAGAATTGTGATGTTCGCTTTTGGGGTAAGGTTCCAGAGTGAATACACAGACATGAGCGCCTGCTCGTAATACAAATCATTTTCATCTGAAACCAGAACATAAACATAAGTCATAAACGCTCCTTTGCGCTGCTGTCTTGTGGCGTTTCAAAAACTAAAACAGCAAGAAATGATTGATTGCTCAAGTGCTAATCAGCATTTTGCAAGCTGCCCTATTATTGCATAAAAAATGTTTCAGGTGAACTATAGGAAAGCTTTAAAAGTTATTTTTAATGATTTTTTAAGAGCACCTGCGGAATTCTTGGGATATACTTTTTTTCTAAAAGAAAGTATAATGTTTTTCATGAAAAAAATTTCACTTGAAAATAAAACTGTTTTAGTTACAGGAGCTGCGGGATTTATAGGAAGCTTTCTGTGTAAGAATCTTCTTGAAACTGTTTCCGGCATAAAAATTGTGGGTATCGACTGCATAACGGATTACTATGATGTTTCTCTCAAGCAGAAACGTCTTGATATGATTTCTTCGCTTGGCGGAGAGTTTACTTTTGTAAAGGGCGATATTGCTGACAGAACTCTGCTTGATACTCTGTTTGAGCAGCACAAGCCTTCTGTGGTAGTGAACCTTGCTGCGCAGGCTGGCGTGAGGTATTCAATAGACAATCCTGATGCCTATATTCATTCGAATATTATCGGGTTCTATAATATTCTTGAATGTTGCAGAAAAAATGCTGTTGAGCATCTGGTTTTTGCATCTTCAAGTAGTGTCTATGGCTCAAATAAAAAAGTTCCCTATTCAACTGATGACAAGGTTGACAATCCTGTGAGTCTTTATGCTGCCACAAAGAAAAGCAATGAACTTTTTGCCCATGCATATTCAAAACTGTATTCAATTCCCTGCACTGGCTTGCGCTTTTTTACAGTTTACGGTCCGATGGGACGTCCTGATATGGCTTATTTTAAGTTCACGGAAAAACTTGTGAAAGGAGAGTCCATTCAGATTTATAATAATGGCGATATGTATCGGGATTTTACCTACATTGATGATATTGTGAAAGGTGTTTCTGCTGTTATGCGAAAAGTTCCTGATTCCACTGAAGATGGAGCGCTTTATAAAATATATAATATTGGCAACAGCCGTCCTGAAAGTCTTATGCATTTTGTGGAGACATTGGAAAACTGTCTTATAAAGGAAAACATTATTTCTGCTCCTGGTAAAAAGGAACTTTTGCCTATGCAGCCGGGAGATGTTTATCAGACTTATGCCGATGTTTCAGACCTTGAAAATGATTTTGGCTTTAAGCCTGAAACGTCTTTGGCTGATGGGCTTGCTAAATTTGCTGAATGGTATAAAACGTATAAAGAAAAGCGCTGAGCTGAATAAGGCATGTGTGATAATTTTCTCTGAATTTTCTTGCTTGTTGTGGCAGGTTGTTTTCGCAGAATGACGCCACCGGTTTTGATGTTTTTGATTTATTTTTTTGTATCAACATAAAAATGAAGTCAATGACTTGGAAATAAGGCGGTTCAAAAAGATGAAATGACTTAACTGAATTTTATGCGATTTCTGAAATTGCCTTGATGTTGTTGCTTAGGAAAAACTCTTGGCTATAGACAAATTTATAAACAGATTTTGAATCAACAGGAGAACTTTTTTTCAATTATAATAGGAATTTGTTTTTCAAATATGAATGAACAATTTTTCTTGTTGAAAGTTTATTATATTTGTTTATATTTTTTAGTTTTAGCATAGAAAGAAGTATCAGGGAATGAAAAAAATCACCGCTCGGAAAAATATTTTTTGAACGCCCTGTAGTTTTCGGTTTCGTATTCTGCGCACCATACGGCAAATTCTACGGTTTTAAAAGAATATGCGTATTCGGTCAGGATTTTGCGGGCGGTTCTGGCGACCAGTTCGGGCGGGTTTCTGAATGCGCCGCAACCGAATGCACCGAGAATGAGAACGTCATCACAGTTTGCGGCTGCCACAGAGGCGATTTTGCGGAAGCGGCTTTCTAAAAGTGCGGAAAGTTCGTCGTCCGAAATTTCCTGAGTGTCAGAATCTTCAAAAAGGCACGGAGCGGCGCAGGTGATTACGTCGACATCGAACCATTCGGATTCGTCCATCAGTTCAGCGTAAATTTCGTCTGTTTTAAAAACCTTTACGCCCGGAGAAAAAATTATGTCGTCCGTTCCGAGCGGATTGTCGTCTTGACAGTGCTTGTTGTAAAAATTGTCAATCATAGTTTGGGTTGTAAGCGAATCGTACAAAGTTGAACTTCGGCAAAGACATTCTTCCTGCGTTTTTGACACACACACGGTTCCGCCTGGAGAAAAACTGTTTGCAAAATTCAGAACGCAGGTTTTTATCCCTTTTCGTGCATAGTCTGCCGCCGCCTTGAACGTGCGTTTTTTAGAAAGAAAAATATCGGCACTTTCTGAAAACCTGTTTTTTTTAAACGAAATTTCCTCTTGCGCCAGGTACAGTTTTTCGTTTTTGCGTGTTTCGGCACAGGCGCCGGCTAAAACCTGATGTTCGGAATACATCTTTTGCGTGTCGGAAAAGATTTCTTTTAAGGTTTTTCTTTCGTTCAAAAAGTTTGCTTTTGTTCCGTTCATTGTGTTCTCCGATAAAAAATCAATAAGAGCATAAACTTCGGGCTTAAGTTTTTAAGCACATTTGCAATGTAACAAGAAATACAGTCATCAATGTTTGCAGCAAATTCATCAGCATCTCTTTATTTTTTCTGCAATCTTCACGTTTATCGTTCTGTATATAATTGCCGAGCACAACACAGTCACGACGACAACGAGAGCATAAAGCGCAATGTTCAGATTTTCAGAAGAAATGACAGGCTCATTTTCAGATTCAATCAGATATGCCCAGCTGAACAAAACCATCTCCTGCATAAGATAAACTTCAAGGCTTATTTTTCCAAAAAAATTATAGAACCTGTTTTTGACATAAAATTTTCTCATCAAAATTATTATAAGAAGAACTACAGAAAGAACCTGAAAATTCTGCGCAACGTAACAGATTAATTTTTTTGCAGTTCCGAGTTCTCCTGCAAATTCCGTCCAGTAGCCAACCTTCCATAAACAGTAAAATCCTGCGGCATTAAAAATTGAACAGAGCAAAACTTCAGTCAGTAATTTAAGCGGATATTTTTTTTCAACCCATTGCATAAACTGTTTTTCATATTTTGCAACGGCAAGTCCGAGCACAAAGCAGATCGTAGAATTGACCCACCACTCGCCTTCAAACAATAATGCGCACGGCTTTTTCCACCAGGGGACAGAAGCAAAAACGCCGGGATTTTTCCACCAGCCTGTTTCTCCTGCATACCAGGGAAAATGTTTTAACACGATGAAGAGCGCGCCCTGCACTAAAGTTATCAAAGTAAAAATTAAAATTGAATGTTTCTGTGCCTTTTCATTTTTGTAAATAAAATAGAACGATACGTACATAATCAAAATTACGTAAACATACCAGCTCTGCGAATTTATCAGGGCAAGTCCTGTCAGTTTGCAAATCCATTCGCTCAATGCAAAAGCCGGTTTCGTAATTACATAATAAACTGCATAAACTGCAAGCATCACATAATACGAACATACAATCGGAAGCACCCTTCGCTTTAAAAATCCTTTTAAATAATCAGGCTTTGTTGAAAAACTTTTATACAGTCCATAGCCCGAAGTAAAGAAAAAAACGCCGACAAACAGAAAACCGATTTCCGCAAAAAATGAAAGCGTGCCCGTTTCCAAAAATGCCTGCTTTTGTGAAATGTGGTGGAACAAAACAAAAATTGCCATTACGCCTTTTAAAGAAGTCATCGCATCTAAAGAAAGCGAGTCAGTCCTGAACTGTCCGCGCGGAGCAGTTTGAATTCCAATTAAAAAAGAAACGAAGAAAACTGCGTAAACAAAAACTGAAATATAATTCATATTATCCTCTGGTTGTGAATAATTGAATATTATATCAGATTTTTTTATATAAACAAGAACACCAGTTATTTTAAAACAAAAAAGGACTCCGTAAAAGGAGCCCTTTTAAATCAGTCAAATTGACTTAGCAGTTTTCTGCAAAGTATTTGATTGTTCTTACCATCTGTGATGTGTAAGAGTTTTCGTTGTCATACCAAGAAACAACCTGTACCTGATATGTGTCATCGTCGATTTTTGAAACCATAGTCTGTGTTGCATCGAACAAAGAACCGAATTTCATACCGATAACGTCAGAAGAAACGATTTCGTCTTCGTTGTAACCGAAGCTTTCTGTTGCAGCAGCTTTCATTGCAGCATTGATTCCTTCTTTTGTTACGTCTTTGCCTTTCACAACAGCAGTAAGGATTGTTGTAGATCCTGTAGGTGTTGGAACACGCTGAGCAGAACCGATGAGTTTTCCGTTCAATTCAGGAATTACAAGACCGATAGCCTTTGCAGCACCTGTTGAGTTTGGAACGATGTTCTGAGCACCTGCACGTGAACGGCGGAGGTCACCCTTGCGCTGCGGACCGTCAAGAATCATCTGGTCACCTGTGTAAGCGTGGATTGTAGACATAATTCCGCTCTGAATTGGAGCATAATCATTAAGAGCTTTAGCCATTGGAGCAAGACAGTTTGTTGTACAAGAAGCAGCAGAAATGATGTTGTCGTTCTTTGTAAGAGTTGTGTGGTTTACATTGTAAACGATTGTAGGAAGGTCGTTTCCTGCAGGAGCAGAAATAACAACTTTCTTAGCACCAGCTGTAATGTGAGCTGCAGCTTTGTCTTTTGCTGTATAGAAACCTGTACATTCAAGAACAACGTCTACATTATATTTTGCCCAAGGGCAGTTAGCAGCATCTTTTTCTGCAGAAATTTTGATTTCTTTTCCATCAACAATGATAGAATCTTCTGTAGCAGATACAGTGTGTTTTCCTTCACCGATACGACCGCAGAAACCACCCTGTGCTGTATCATACTTCAAAAGATGAGCAAGCATTTTTGGGCTTGTCAAATCGTTGATAGCTACAACTTCGTAACCATCAGCTTCAAACATCTGGCGGAATGCCAAACGACCAATACGACCGAAACCGTTGATAGCAACTTTTACCATGGTAAGTTAACTCCTTGAATAAATAATTCTATATAAATATTTTATTCTTATTAATCTTTATTGTCAATAAAGCTGTCTATGTTCTTCTTTAATGTATTTAAAACAGTTTTCTTGTCTGCGGACCAGAGCGGGGCAATCAGTATTTTTTTAGGACCGTCGCCTGTTATTCTGTGCACAACCATTTCGCTGGGAAGAATTTCAAGACATTCGCAGATAAATTTGCAGTATTCATCCAGCTCAAAAAGCGGAAACGGATTTTCCCGGTATTCCTGCGCAAGCTTTGTTCCTTCGAGAATGTGCAGGAGCTGAAGTTTTATTCCGTTTGCTGGAGGATTCAGGCTTGCCACATATTTCACCGTCTGCTTCATGAGTTCCTTGGTTTCTCCCGGAAGTCCTAGAATCAGATGCACAATTACTTCAAGTCCGGATGATTTCAGCCTGAAAAAGCAGTCTTCGAATTCCTTCAGCGTGTAGCACCTGTTTATTCTTGCCGCGGTTTTTTCGTGCATGGTCTGAAGTCCAAGCTCAATCCACACAGGCTTTATGCTGTTCAGTGCGCAGAGTTTTTCCAGCATTGAAGGTGAAATGCAGTCAGGCCGTGTTCCGATTGAAAGTGCCGCTATCTCAGTCTTTTTTATGGCATCTGAAAAAATGCTGATGAGTTTTTCTTCTGTGATTCCGTTTCCCGTGTAGGTGTTTGTGTATGACTGGAAATATGCAATGTACTTCCGCTCTTCCTCCTGAATTTTCCTTGGGAATTTTCGGTCAACCATTTTCTTTGCCTGCTCAATCTGAATTTCCACCGGAGCCGGCTGAGATGCAAAATCCCCCGAGCCGCCCTGCGAGCAAAACGTGCAGCCTCCGTGGCCCTTTGTTCCGTCGCGGTTGGGGCAGGTGCATCCAGTGGAAAGCGAAAGCTTGTAAACCTTGCACCCGAATTTTTCCCTGAGGTATGAGTTGAGTGTTCTATATTTCATTTTCGTCTGTGCTTCTTCCGTAAATTCTATTCACCTGGCTTGTGTAGGTTCCGTCCGGATTGTAGATTACAAGCGGATTTTCTGTCCTGAGGTAGGGTCTTGCGCATTTTTCAGATTCGAGCATTACCATGGAAGCTTCTTTCTGGGCTGTTGGAAATACGAGCTGCATTCTTTTTGGAGCGAGGCTGTGCTTTTGGAGCAGCATAAAAATCTGGGGAATGCGGAACGGCTTATGGATTATAAAAAATTTTCCGTGCGGCTTCAGCAGGCAGGAAGCGGCGTTTATTATGTCCTCAAGGCTGCATAAAATTTCGTGGCGCGCTATAGACAGGCTTTTGGTGCGGTTTGTGTTTCCGCCTGAAACTTCGATGTACGGAGGATTTGAAACTACGATATCGAATCTGTTTTTTCCAAGAAGTGCAGGGGAAGCTTTTATGTCGGCGCAGTGAATTCTGATTTTTTCGTTTAGCCCGTTCAGCCTCATTGTTCTTTCCGCCATGTCCGCGGCTTTTTTCTGGATTTCTATGCAGTCGAATTCAAGTCCGGGATTCTGCGATGTCATTAGAAGGGGAATTATGCCGTTTCCGCTTCCGAGGTCGCACGCTCTCAGTTTTCCTTTTGTTCCTGCAAATGCGGAAAGCAAAACCGCGTCTATTCCAAAGCGGAATTCCTTTTTGCCCTGAATGAGGCGCAGGTTTCCTGTGTGAAGCTCTTCAAGTGTTTCGTCATCGTTAAGATTCATTTTGCCCTGCTGAATTTTTTAACCGCTGAATAATCAGAATTGGAATATTCAAAGTTCGCATTTTTTCAATTCCTAATGTGCGCTGGCCTGGGTTGTTTCCCCGGGAGCTTCTATTATAAACAGCGCGTTTTTTGTTTTCCAGCTGAAAATATTTTTTTCCGAAGCCTGAAGAAAAAGCTCCTTTATTTTTTTGAAGTCATCCTGCCCGAGCCGGTTTTCCATAAATTTTCCGTACGAAGAATTTTCTGCGCTGAACCACTTGTCGGTTTCCTGCGGGCTGACCTTTCTTTTTTCCGTGATGACAGAAGTTTTGTACAGGCATGAAAAACCGTTGCGCTCAAAGACAGATTTCACGGTTTCTTCATTCCATGAAAAAAGTGGATTTGCCTGGCTTCCAAAAAATTCAGTTTCCGCCTGTTCCGAGGATTTTAAAAGTTTTTTTATTTCCCCTGATGGAATTTTTTCTGCAAAAAGTGTTTCCTCGATGAGCTTTGTCAGGTGCTGGCCTGCGCACGGAATTCTTTGGGAAACTACAATTCTTGCTGATTTTTCAAAAAATGGAAAAAGCTCCTTTGTGCCGTTCTGAACTTCGTCGATGCCGAATGAAATGTCCCGCTTTATTTTTTCACTGCCAAAAAATCCGCTGCTCACAGAAGCGCAGAAGTCTTCGATGTCGGACTGTGTGGAAAAAATGTCCCGGGCAAAAAAACGGTCGAATTCAATGTCTCCGAACGAAAGTACGGATTCCCGTAGCGAATTCTGCTTCAGGCACAGCTTGGGCTGGTCAAGGTCTTCGAGTGTGGCCGCATAGCGCAAAAGGGATTCCATTCCTGCCTGCGTTCTGCATATTCCGCAGACTATGCCTTCCGGAGTTTTGCGTATAAGGTCAAACAGCAGGAGCGCATCATCAGCATTGGCAACAAGGCACCTGTGGAATCTTAAAATGCCGGCGGCCTCTGTCATTGCGTTTCTTATTCCAAGGAGTGTCTGGGCGCGGTTTGTTTCAAGTCTTGCTCTCCAGAGGGCTTCTCCTTTTTTTAGCGCAGCGTTCTTTGCAGGATTTTCCGCGGTGAAAGTCAGGTTTTCTCCTGTTTTTTTTAGACCGTGGAAATGTCCGGCTTCTTTCCACCAGTCTGAGATTGCATTTACTGCTTCTGTTTCGTCCGGCTGGCTGTCTTCAAGAATAGAGGCAATCTGGGCTTCGCGCCGTGAAAGAATGTCTTTTCTGATGGCGGCTTCGTAGCCCTGTGTGGACGGCGTGTAGAATACTTTTCCAACAAGAGAGTCCGGGAGATATTGCTGGGCAATCCAGTGGTCTTTGTAGGCATGGGGATAAAGATAGCCTGCTCCGTGTCCGAATCCTTCCGCATCCCTTGAGGCATCACGCAGATGGTTTGGAACATCGGCATCTTCTTTTTCCACTGATGAAAGAGCATCAAAAAAAGCCATTGCTGAATTTGATTTTGGCGCAGTGGCAAGATACAGAGCCGCATGGGTGAGAAAATATCTGCCTTCCGGAAGCCCCACGCGGTCAAAGGCTGCGGCGCAGCTTTCAACTATTGAAACTGCATTGGGGTCTGCAAGGCCTGTATCTTCGCATGCTGAAATCAGCATCCGCCTGAAAATAAAATGGGGATCTTCTCCGGCCTTTACCATTCTTGCAAGCCAGTAGCAGGCGGCATCAGGATCTCGTCCGCGCAGGCTTTTTATAAACGCCGATATTATATCGTAGTGGTAGTCGCCGTCACGGTCATAGAGCACAACTTTTTTCTGTATGGATTCCTCGCATGCTTCACGCGAAATATAAATTGTGCTTCCCTGGCTTGGCGGCCATTTTTCTGGTGTTGTTTCGACTGCAAGCTCCAGCGCATTTAAAAGGCTTCTGGCATCTCCATTTGCTGTTTCAATAAGATGCTCCAGCGCGCCTTGTTCAAATTCCACTTTCCATTTTCCGTAGCCGCGCTCTGTGTCAGACAAAGCCTGATGTGCGGCTTTTAGAAGGTCGGTTTTTGTGAGCGGCTTGAGCTGAAAAACTCTGCTGCGGGACACAAGAGCCTTGTTCACTTCAAAAAAGGGATTTTCTGTTGTTGCGCCTATAAGAATAAAAGTTCCGTTTTCAACCCAGGGAAGAAGAGCATCCTGCTGGCTTTTGTTCCAGCGGTGAACTTCGTCTACAAAAAGAATTGTCTTGCGCTTGTAGAGATTTTTCTGGGTTTCCGCGTCCGAGATTGACTTTCTGATGTCCGCAACGCCTGTAAGCACCGCATTCAGCGTTATAAAGTTGGAGCTTGTGTGATTGGCGACTACTCGCGCAAGGGTTGTTTTTCCTGTGCCGGGAGGGCCGTAGAAAATTACGGATGTCAGCTGATCCGCCGCAATCGCCCTTCGAAGAAGCCTTCCCTTGCCGACAATATGCTCCTGTCCGATATACTCATCGAGTGTCCTCGGTCTCATTCTTGCCGCAAGAGGCTCATGCGCTCCGCCTGCACTAGAAAAAAGCTCGTCCATTTAACCGGCTAGTCTCCGTCGCGGTTCCATTCGTTTTCTGAAGGGTACCAGGCATAAAGTCCTGTGTCGTCCCATGAATCGGAGCTTGAGCGGATTGAACCATATATTGTAGAGGATGCGTATTCATCTGTTCCGATTTCAGGATTTGAAGAGCCTTCCTGCCTGCCAGGATCCAGAATAAATACCATAAACACATATTCAGAGATGACAGATTCTCCGTTGCTCGGCATTTTAGGATAGCGGTCTGTTGGCTTTCCGCTGCTGTCGATTGAAGCTCTTGCAAGACCGCTTGATGTTCCAAGAAGAATATAATCTTTTGCAGCTGCCATGGAAAGAATTCCGCCTTTGTCAGGGTCAACGGCAGTTTCTTCATTGCTTGCATTACGATAGTAAAGCTTTGAATCGCGGTCTACGTTATTGCTGCTTGTTCTTGTCTTTGAATAATAAAGATAGTTGCTGTTTGATGTCATTGCATAATACGGAGAAAAATATGTTTTTCCATTAAAATAGCAGGCGGAAATTATATTCTGAGCATTGGTGTCGTCAATTACCTGATAGTTGTCGCTATCGTTGGTTGGGTCTATTTTATTTAGCGTAGTTCCATCAAGTTTATATATTCCGTATAAAGAAGTGTTTGTTCGTATTCGTGCGAATGCGCTTCTGTTGACAAGATTTACTGTGCTGCTTTCTGGAGAAAAATATTTGTTGTCAAACAGAATTTTTACGTTTCCATAATCATTGGCTGCGTTTTCCGGAAGCGGAACTTCTTTCCAATCAAGCCCCTGGCTTGGATCTGAGTCTGTTGCATACAGAGTTGCCTTTGAAGGCTCATTTTCTCCGTCGTCGTTTTCTTTCCATGTATATGTGAGCGCATACAGGTAGTTGCTGTCAGACGCCAAAAAATATGTAGTGGCAGGAATATCGTTGTCGCCTTTTTCGCCCGGTGTGGAAGTTGTTTTTATCCATTGTCCGTTTGTTTTTCCTGTTACATAAGACGGCTGGTTTGTCTTGTAGTAAATTTTTCCGTTGCAGGTAAGAAGATAGTTCTTGTAATGAACCATTGAATGGATGTCGCCCCGCAGACCGCTTGAGTTGAGCTTTACTTCGTTGTTGATTGCCCCGTATATATCATCATGGCAGGCTGTAAGTGCAAGTGAGGCTGAAAAGGCTGCCGCAAGAAAAATGCTGTTTATAATTCCTTTTTTCATCTGTTTTTCCTTTCAGTTAAAAGTGGTATCGCGCTGCTACACTGAGCGTAAGAAACTGTCCCGCGAAATTTTCAGCATCATCATTGTACCAGGCGGAAAACTGCGGCATGAGCAGATAAGAAGCTTCAGCTCCGAGCGACCAGCTTTCTGTGAGCCTGAACATTGTTCCTGCCTCCGGCTTCAGGACAAATCCCGGAAAATAGTTTTTTCCTCCGAACGATTCCCATGCAAAGCCGATTCCGAGCGTGAGCGGAAATTCAAATCTTCCTGCAACCGGCTGATAAGTGAGCGAAGTTATAAACGGCACATAGTTGAAGACATGGTTGCCTATGGAAACGTTGAACCCGAAGCTTATGTCAAAGCCGAGCGCAACTTTGGAGGTAAGAAAATAATGGTAGCCGATTGTTCCCATTCCGCCTATTTTAAGCTGTCCGTCTCCGTGGATCGCTGACTGAATGTCAGGAAAATTAATAGGAACGGAAACACCGATTGCAAGCTTTATATACTGGTCGCCAGGAAGGTTCATGCCCAGGTCAAAAGTGATGTCGTCCTCGATGTATTCATCTCCGTCATCAGTGTTGTCTTCTTCCTTTGCTGTCTGCGAGAATATTGTCTTTGGAAGGGAAGCCTGTGCGGCAGAAAAATAAATCCCTATAATTCCTACGCAGAAGAGCGTAATCAAACGTTTCATACAATTTCCTTAGTTCTCATTTTTTATTGTCAAACCGGATAGTCACATTAGTATTATCCAGTGTCCTAATAAAACCTGAAGTTTTTTAGGTTCCCATATTCTTCTATGGCAATTTATTCTGTTTTTCTATATTATGCTTAGGGAAGTTCAGATTAACGCTTGAGGTGGTCAGCTTTGCAACTGAATCCTTGAGCAATATCGGAAGTATATCCGCTTTTCATGATTTTATCAATCTGGCAGGCTGGATAAAATCTGACCGCGCTTGCGTTTTTGATTTCCCTGAGGATAACATCGAATTTAAAGTTATCTTGAAAAGACTTCGGCTCTTCGGGGTTTCCTCTAGGAATTAAAGAAAAAATATAAAAGGAAGGTTACAGATGGAAGCTACAATTATAGACGGAAAGGAAATCGCAGCCCGGGTAAAGGCTGATGTGGCGGACAGTGTCAGCACTCTGAAAAAGCGCGGTGTTGTTCCCTGTCTTGCCGTGATTCTTGTGGGAAACAATCCTGCGAGTGTGAGCTATGTCAGCGGAAAGCGAAAGGCTCTCTGTGAAGCCGGAATGGAGGACAGAAGCATAGAGCTTCCTGAAAGCACAACGGAGCAGGAGCTTTTGGGCATAATCGAAAAGCTTAACAATGACAGCAGCGTGCACGGAATTCTTGTGCAGCTTCCACTTCCTCCGCATATCAGCGAAAAGGCGGTTACAGATGCGATAAGCCCCGCAAAGGATGTGGACGGCTTTCATCCTGTGAATGTCGGAAAGCTTGTTTCAGGCGAAAAGGGATTTCTTCCCTGCACTCCGAACGGAATCACAGTGCTGCTCAAAAAGACCGGAATTGAAACAGACGGAAAAAATGTTGTTGTTGTCGGAAGAAGCAACATTGTGGGAAAGCCAATGGCGCTTCTTATGCTCAGGAAGGAATTCAATGCGACAGTTACAATCTGCCACACAGGCACAAAAAATCTTGCGGACTTTACACGGCGCGCGGATATTCTGATTGTGGCTTCCGGCCGTCCGAACACAGTCACTGCGGACATGATAAAGCCCGGTGCCGCTGTAATCGATGTGGGCGTAAACAGAATTCCTGATTCATCACGGAAAAGCGGATTCAGGCTATGCGGCGATGTTGACTTTGAGGGCGCAAAAAAAGTTGCCGGCTTTATAACTCCTGTTCCGGGCGGAGTCGGGCCTATGACAATCGCTATGCTGATTTTCAACACATTGGAAAGCGCACGGCAGACGCTTGGCGGAAAATGATTGATATACAGAATTCACAGGATACACGGGAGATTCCGCTTCAGAAGGTCGGCGTTACAGACTTGAGCTATCCCGTGCAGGTGCTTGACAAGACTGAAGGAACGCAGTGCACGTGCGCCGATGTAAATCTTTTTGTGAACCTTCCGCATAACTACAAGGGAACCCACATGTCCCGGTTTATAGAAATTTTCCACCGCCACCGCAGAAACCTCGGAATGCGCCAGTTTCTTTCAATGCTGGAGGAAATCAGGGCGAGCCTTGATGCAGAGCGCGCGTTCGGCTCCATGGAGTTTCCGTTTTTTATGAAGAAGAATGCCCCTGTTAGCGGCGCGGAAAGCATAATGAGCTATCGCTGTACCTACGAGGGCGAAGTGTCGGGCGGCGGCCAGAATTTCACTTTGAAAATTGAAGTGCCGGTTACAACTCTGTGTCCCTGCTCAAAGGCAATCAGCAGCTACGGAGCGCACAACCAGCGCGGCATTGTCACTGTAAAGCTCAGGAATTCCAGCCTGTTCTGGATTGAAGATGTCATTGAGGCAGTTGAAGGCAGCGCGAGCAGCGGACTGTACAGCATTCTGAAACGCCCGGATGAAAAATTTGTAACGGAGCATGCCTACGATAATCCGCGTTTTGTGGAGGACGTTGTGCGCGAAGTGTATCTGGCTTTAAGAAATTTCAGCAAGAGCGAAAAGCCCTTTGCCTGGTTTCAGGTGGAATGTAAGAATTTTGAGAGCATTCACAACCACAATGCCTATGCCTGCGCGGAATTCAGCGGAAGTTAAAGTTCCGGGGCTGTGCTTGCGGCCGTGCTTTGTATTCTCTATAATATAGAAATGACTTATTTTTTTGAAACTTACGGCTGCGAGATGAACATAGCGGAAAGCGCTTCCGTTGAGCAGATTTTGATTTCGCGCGGATGGAAGAAGGCTGAGTCTGTTCAGCTTGCGGACATGGTCGTGATAAATACATGCTCTGTGCGCGGCTCTGCGGAGGAGCGGATTTTCGGGCGGCTGGGATTTTTTTCAGGCCTGAAGAAAGTCCGTATGTGCGCTCCCGATGCCAAGAGGCGGAGCATGGAGATTGCGGCGGAATATGCGGAAAAAAACGGCCCTGTTCCCCTTACGCTGGTTGTAATGGGCTGCATGGCGGAGCGGCTTTTAAAGTCACTTCAGAAGCAGTGGCCCTGTGTTGACTATGTAGTTGGAACTTTTGCAAAAAATAAATTCGGCGAAATAATTCAGGCTGTGGAGGAAGGCCGCCGCTATATTCAGACTGACGAAGAGCCTGTTTATGTGTTTGCTGAAACTTCCTATGAAGAGGGGGCTTTTTCCACCTTTGTTCCGATTATGCACGGATGCAACAATTTCTGCTCGTACTGTATTGTTCCCTATGTGCGCGGCAGGGAAGTGAGCCGTCCGCTTGACCAGATTCTGCATGAACTTGATGTTCTGGGTGCTCGCGGTGTAAAGGAAATCACTCTGCTTGGCCAGAATGTGAATTCATACAATGATGGAAGCGGAGAAAATTTCCCCTCGCTGCTTGAAAAAATATGCCGCCATCTGGACAAGACCGGCTCCTGCATTGAATGGATTCGCTTTGAGTCCAGCAACCCCAAGGATTTTTCAGACGAGCTTATAGAAACAATCGCCCGGGAAAGCCGGGTGTGCAGGGGGCTTCACATTGCTGTCCAGCACGGCTCTGATGCAATTCTCAAGGCGATGAACCGCAAATACACACGGAGCCAGTATCTTTCGCTGGTGGAAAAAATCCGCGCCCGTATTCCCGATGTTCAGCTTACAACCGACATTATGCTTGGGTTCCCCGGGGAAACTGACGAGGATTTTGAGCAGGTCGCTTCGCTTATGCGGCAGGTTGAATTTGAAAGCGCCTTTATGTACTACTATAATCCGCGCGAAGGAACGCCGGCTGCCCGTATGGAAAATCAGATTCCGCTTGAGGTAAAAAAAGAGCGGCTTCAGCGGATAATAGACATTCAGCTTGGAATAACCAGGAAAGTAATGGAGCACCAGGTGGGAAAAACTGTGCGTGTGCTTGCGGATATTGTGAGCCGTGACAATGCCAGGGAGCTTTTGGGAAAAACCGGGCAGAACGAGCGTGTGGCATTTGAATCTCCTGCTTCGCTCATCGGAAAATTTGCGCAGGTCCGCATAGACAGTCTGAACGGAAACACTTTCCGGGGCACTCTTGAGTCTTGAGCCGCATGAAAAAATTTCAGGAATTTCTATTGATGAACCTTGAGTTTTTGTTGTTTTTCCCTTGAAGAAAAAATAAAAATGGTGTAAACTATTTTTCATTCGGCGCTTTAGCTCAGCTGGATTAGAGCATCTGCCTTCTAAGCAGAGGGTCGACGGTTCGAGCCCGCCAAGCGTCACTAGTCCGTTCCTTGTGTGGAGCGGGCTTTTTTTTGTGCCCGCCGTAAACTTTGAATTTCGCCTGTAATCTGGCTAAAACATTAGCTAACTATGTATGAATAATCTGGAAAAGTTTTTTTGAAGAAGTTTATTTAGAATCGATAGTTTTAGATTTCTTTCTATGCCTTATTATTATAGCATAATAGGAAATTTTGATTTCGTAATACCACCGGAAAATTCTATCTCTTTTCTAACAAAACTGATTTCAAATTTAAATTTTAATGGCCAATTAGCCTAAATCAGCAGTTTTTACGGACATAGCCTAAATATTATGCTTGCAGCGGGCAATTCGTTTGGACAAAGATTGCTGTATGTGTTATTATTTTTTTAGGTGACTTTAAAAATGAAATTTTTATAAGGAAAATGTTAATTCCTGTAAAAATTGAAAATGTTTTTAGCGGTTCCTTTTTTCAGTTCAGCTTTTCAGAGAGTTTTTCTTTTTATGGAAGCACTGACTAATCCTGTTGTGAATCATTCAGTGCGGCCATAATATATATCTGTCAATATGGGAGCAGTATGGGAGACTTTATGGAATTATGTTCAAATCGCAGGAGCAGCCTTGCTCTGAAAATCGTTGTGCGCATTTCGCTTCTTGTGGTGCTTACGTGTTCTACGCTTACAGCCGTTGTTCTTTATTTTTACAGGACGTCGCAGGAGCAGCAGGTTACAAATACAATGGAGCGGAGCGGCAAGGACGCCGGAAAGCTTGTTGACATGAAAATCGAAGGCCTTATAAGCCAGGTTGAAACAGTTGCCCAGCGCGATGATGTCCGCAGCATGAATTGGAATGTTCAGCGTCCGGTGCTTGAGGCTGAGGCCAGGCGGATGGGATTTTCGCGCTTTCAGGTGAGCGACACGACCGGGCAGTTCAATCTGACATCCGGAGGCTCTATGAATGCCGGCGGTGAAAAGTATTTCAAGTATGCGATTTCCGGAAAGGCTGTTGTTTCCGATGTCCTTTACGATTCTGTGAGCGACGGGCTTGTTATTGTTGTGAGCAGTCCGATCTATAATTCCAGCAATGCGATTGTGGGAGTTCTTGCCGCGGTAACTTCAGCGGAAAGCCTGAATACAATTACGTCCGCCGTTGATTTGGACTATTCGGGCGGCTGTTTTATCATCAATGCCGCAGGTGAAAAAATGTCGGGCGTGGACTATTCGGGCAAAAAAAAGCTTGAAAATGATCTGCGGAATCCCGAGGCTCGCAAGGGCGGTTCAATGGAAGAGCTGGTGCGCCTTGAAAAACGCATGATTCAGGGGAAGCCAGGGCTTGCAGTTTACCGTCAATCTGGCAGCGACTGGTATCTTTCGTATATGCCGATAAACAACGGTGTTTGGTATCTCGGTGTTATACAGAATAAAAATCAGGCGATGGCGGTTATTCAGAATATGCTTTTCAGAATGACCGGATTTGCCCTTGTGTTTATTGCGGTCGGAATTGCAAGCGGAATTCTTCTTGCCCGCAGCCTTGCGCCCCTTAAGTCAGTGAGTGAAAAAATTACTGAGATTGCTTCAGGAAAAGCTGACTTGACCAAGCGGATAGACTTCCGTTCAAATGATGAAATCGGCGGCGTTGTAGAAGGCTTCAATACATTTTCCGCAAAGCTTCAGGACATTATGCGCGTTATGAAGCAGTCCAAGGATGTTCTTGTCGGTGTCGGTCAGAATTTGGGCAACAGCACGCATGACACTGTTTCTTCTGTTACTCAGATTCTTGCAAACATTGAAAGTGTGGGGAACAGCATTTCCGCGCAGTCAATGAGCGTTGACCAGACGGCAAGCGCAGTGAACGAGATTATTTCAAACATCGGGTCGATAAAGCAGATGGTGGAAGTTCAGGCGCGCGGTGTTGCAGATGCTTCCGCCGCAGTTGAGCAGATGATCGGGAACATTGCCTCTGTGAACAATTCAATGGAAAAAATGACGGAAGCGTTCAAGGAGCTTGAAGACCGCGCTGTTGACGGCGTTAACAAGCAGGATGATGTGAGCGCGCGCATAGATTTAATTGAAAAGGAATCCCAGATGCTCCAGGATGCGAACCTTGCCATTGCAAACATCGCAGACCAGACGAATCTTCTTGCCATGAATGCGGCGATTGAAGCGGCTCATGCAGGCGATGCAGGAAAAGGCTTCAGTGTTGTTGCAGATGAAATCCGCAAGCTTTCTGAAACATCTACAAGCCAGTCAAAGACAATCGGCGAGCAGCTTCAGAAAATTCAGGATTCCATAAAAGGAATTGTTGTTTCTTCCGCGGAATCAAAGATTGCGTTTACGGCTGTTTCTGACAGGATAAAATCCACTGATTCTCTTGTGAGGGAAGTTGCAACGGCGATGCGTGAGCAGAAGGAAGGTTCTGCGCAGATAAATGTTGTTCTTCACGACATGAATGACAGCACCGCTGAGGTAAGGGACGCATTTGTGGAAATGTCCGCAGGAAGCCAGGCGATTCTGGAGGAAGTTCAGAGTCTTCAGAATGCAACGCTTAGCATGAAGGACGGAATGGATGAAATGAAAATCGGCGCGCGGAAAATAAATGAAACAAGTTCTCTTTTGTCGGAGATTTCTGCGCAGATGAAAGATTCCATTAATGATATCGGCTGCCAGGTAGACCAGTTTAAGGTGTAGCCGTTCAATTCGGGGGTTATGATGAAAATAAAAAAATATGCTGTATTATTTTTTGGTTCCGCTCTGATTCTTTTTTCCGGATGCGAAAAAAAATCCGGCTCTGTTCCCAGGCGCTTCAACAAGCACCAGATTTCGCTTACAGTCTGGGAATCTCTTGACGGTCCGGATGTTTTTATAAAGCAGGCTGCGCAAAAATATTCAGAGCTTCATCCGAACATCGAAGTGAATTTTGTGAACGTTGAGCCGAATATTTCTGTGGCGCAGCTTAAAGAGGATGCTCCCAAGGGTGTGGGGCCGGACTTGTTCACCGGGGCGCACGATAATCTTGGTGTTCTTGTTTCAGGCGGTTTTATTCTTCCCACTGAAAATCCTGAGGATGTAAAAAAGCAGGTTCTGGGGTCGTGCTCGCGTGCTCTTACGTATAATGGAAAAATGTACGGCTACCCTGTGAGCGCGGAAACATATTCTTTGTTCTATAATAGAAGTCTTATTTCAGACAGCGAAGTTCCGTCTTCCTGGGAAAAGCTTGCTGAATGGGTGGAAAATTTCAATGCGCACAATCCGGGTAAACTGGGTTTTGTGATGGACGTTGCAAACGCATACTACACGTTTATTTTTACGACTTCAAATGACAACCGGCTGTTCGGGCAGTTTGGAACAGAAGCTTCCCGCTCAAATCTTAATACTCCCGATTCAGTCCACGGCATGAAATTCTTTCAGTCGCTTCGTTCTGTTGTGGGACTTCCGTCTTCAGAGATGACTACGGCAAAAGCGGATGCGGCTTTTCAGGCTGGAAATGCGGCGCTTCACATAACAGGTCCGTGGAACATAAAGAATTTTTCTGATGCGGGCGTGCAGTTCGGAGTTGCATCTCTTCCTTCGCTTCCGGGGGAATCCGAGCCCAGCGCTTCGTTCAGCGGAACCCGCGCTGTTTTTGTAAGCGCATTTTCTGATCACCCGGAAGAGGCGGCGGACTTTGCGCGTTTCCTTATAACTCCTGAAATGCAGCAGCTTCGGTTTAAGCTGACAGGCGCAATGCCTTCCATAAATACAAATGTAAACAGCCAGTATATCGCCGGTTTCCTTAAGCAGCTTGAGTACGCGTTCCCGATGCCTTCCGTTCCGGAAATGGGACAGTATTGGACAGTAATGAACAGCGCTTCCGCCAGAATTTGGGACGGCGCATCAGTCGAGCAGGAACTGAACAGGGCTGATATGCAGATAAGCAGGTAGTTTTGTGCGCATGGCACTTCTAGAGATTCAGTTAAAATGACTTTGGAAGTGCCTGCTATTTATTATTGAATATAATAGCCGCAATGACACCTGGAATCCATCCAGCCGCTGTAAGTAGCAGCGTTAAAAGCACTGCGCCGCAGCCTTTGTCAAGAACAGCCAGCGGTGGAAATATAATGCACAGCAAACCTCTCAAAATCCCCATTTTTCCCTCCGGTAATGATTTTGTGTGTGAGCGCCCTGTAAACAGTTTTCAGGACTTGTTCATTCAGTGTAAAGAATTTTTTTCTGGTTTACAAGACGGCATCTGGCGCTGTTTTTTTTCAGGCGGAAAAAAGCTGCCTTGGACTACAGTATTCCGATTCCGCTTTTTAGCGTTTCAAGCTGAATTCCGCACGATTTTTCTATCAGATTATAAAGAAGCCTTTTCATGTTATACACTGATTCAGCTGGAATCAGCAGGCTGCGCACTTGCCCCGGGGAAAGCTCATTGATTGCAGTCAGATAGGTGAGCGAGTCAAGGTCGGATGCGAATGGGGTTGAATTTCCTTTTTCCGTGGAAAATGCAATGCAGTCCGCGCAGACAAAGCCGTTTTGGTTTTCTATATAGGCTGCGTTCTGCTCATGGGTCAGAAGCTGTGTTCCGCAGACGGCGCATGTTCTTGTTTCAGGCTGAAGCCCCAGGAGCGCAAGGTATCTCCACAGGAATCTGAGAATTCCAAGGTGAATTTCATTTCCTTCAACTGAATCGATTCCGTCAAGAAATGCGCACAGCAGCAGAAATGCTTTTTCCGGGTCGCCGGCGCATTTTGTTTTTAGGACAATTTCACAGGCAAGGGAAGCGGCCCAGGATTTCAGGAGGCTTGTTCTGAATGAAAGGTGGCAGCTCTGAACATCGAAGTCTGTTATTTTTGTTGAATGTCGCGCTTCGTCCGCATAGATGTAAAGAATTCCTGTGTAGAAAGGCTGGACAAGCGATTTCAGGCGGCTCTTGGCTCCTCCGTAGAGCATTGCAGTGAAAATTCCGTTTTCCGCGGAAACTGCTTTGACGAGCCTGTTGTCCTCTCCTGATTTTTTCAGCGAAAGAATTACTGATTTCATTCTTCTGTTTCGTTCTGACATGCAGATATAATAGCAGTGGCTGGAACGATGCGCAAGCCGACATTTTTGCTAAACTTTTCTTTGGGGATGCCGATGTACAGAGTATGAATAGTTTTTCAAATTCCGTAGATTTGCTTCACCGCGCACTTGATGTAGAAAGCCTCCGCTATCAGGTTACCGCTGATAATATCGCTAAATGTGAAGTTCCGAATTACAAGAAGCAGTCCGTGAACTTTGAAAGCGAGCTGAAGGCTGCGTTTGCAAGCAGGGACAATGAGCACAACTCATTCCGCATGGCCACAACCGATGCAAGGCATATCCAGAGCGAAGTTCCGCGTGACTGGCGCGATGTTGAACCAAGGCGCGTGAGGGACTATACTACTTCCGCAAAGGCAAACGGAAACAATGTGGATGCTGAGCAGGAGGCAATGAATATTGTTCAGATTCAGATGCAGTACAGGCTTTTGACGCAGCTTATGAATTTTGAATTTTCGCAGGTCAAGACTGCCATGAAGTCTATATAGTGCAGCTGGAAAATTGAAGCGCCGGCAGTCGCTTTCTGTTGGTTTCAGTTTTTTGAATTTTCCTTTTAAAAAGGTTATTGAGTTTTGGAGAAAAGTATGGGATTATTTACTAGTATAAACATAGCGGCAACGGGAATGAGCGTAGAAAGACTTCGCACTGATGTTATTTCTAATAACATTGCCAATGCAACTACAACGAGAACCCAGGAAGGCGGCGCTTACCGCAGACAGAGTGTTATTGTGGAGCCTATAGACTCCAAGAATCCTACATGGCGTTTTCCGTTTGTGGACTCGGATATGGACAACGGTCCCGGAAAAGGTGTACGGGTGCGCGAGATTGTAAAGGACACAGAGCAGGGCAGAATGGTGTACGATCCCACTCATCCTGATGCGATAAAATCCGGCCCGAATCAGGGATATGTTGAATATCCAAATGTGAATATTGTAAACGAAATGGTGAGCATGATAAGTGCAAACAGAGCTTATGAGGCTAACAGTTCTGTTATTCAGGGAAGCAAGGAAATGTTTGCTTCTGCCCTGGAAATCGCAGGCCGCTAGAAACGCGCTGATTGATGCTTGAATGAGCCTTTAGGGCTTTGGCTTTAGAGGCAGCTTTGAAAATAAACGGGAGGAATTATGAATTTTTCTTTTGGATCGCTGGAGCTTAACAGGACAAATCCTGCTCATATCGGAACATCTGCTATCGGTTCTGTTGACAGTGTTTTAAGGAAAAATGAAAATCTCTCTGTTTCAGATACAGACAGAAAAGAGTCGTTCAAGGCGTATCTTCTTGAGGCCGCCAGCGAGATGAACCGCCAGCAGATTGAAGTTTCGGCTATGCAGGAAAAAGTCATAACAGACCCCGACAGTGTTGATATCCATGATGTTACAACTGCAATGGCAAAGGCCCAAATGTCCATGGAGCTTGCCCAGACTGTCATAGACCGCCTTGTAAAGGGCTGGACAGAGCTTTCGCAGAATAGATAAGGCGAATCCCTGAAAAGTCGTTTTTAATGATTTTTTAGAGTTTTGTTGTCAAATTTAGGAATTTATGCTATACTGTGTCATCTTTTTATGCAGGTTATGCAAGTGGGATGGCATAAAGCAGAAGATATTGGGGGCTTCAAAAAAGGGGCGCCTTTAGGGAAGAAATAGTTAATGCTATAAGCGGTTGCCCGGGCTTCCCTGCTGTTTTTTTGTATTTCTTTGAAATACTTCAAAATAGCGCATATTATTGTTAACACTGAATAGTCTACATTCGGATATTCGGTGTTTTCTTGAAAAATGCGGTGCTATAAACCGCTTAATACTGAATTCGTTCATGGGAGGGGAATATGAACGAATGGTTTAAAAAGAAAACAGAAACCATTAAGGAAAAGTGGACAAAGTGGACGATCCTTCAAAAAGCCATTGTGATAGGCATTGTTGTGGTTGCAGTGGTATCAGTTGTTTTGATGGCGTCCGTATCTTCTCGTCCTTCAACAGTGCGGCTTTTTAACGCTCCGGTTAATGATGAAAAGTCACGCGAGCAAATTCTTTCACGTCTTGATCAGGACAACATAAAAGCCTACGTTTCAGCGGACAATTATATTTCAGTTGAAAACAGTGATATTGCGGCAAGATACAGAAGCCGGCTTATTGCTGAAGGCTATGCTCCGTCCAAATTCGATGCATATTCGCTTTTTGATGTTCAAAAATGGTCGCGCACTGATTTTGATGACAAGGTGAACTGGAAACGCTCAATGGAAAGCGAAGTGAAGCATCACCTGGAAGCCCTTGAAGGAATTCGGAGAGCGGAAGTTGTGCTCAGTATTCCTGACGAGGCTCTTTTTTCTGACAATCAGGCTCCTACAACGGCAAGTGTTATTCTGTATGAGATGGGAAACAGCGGAATTCTTTCAAGCAAAAAAACTGTCCGCGGAATTCAGAATCTTATCAAGACATCTGTTGAAGGGCTCCGTGATGAAGATATTGTGATCATGGACGGCAATACAAAGGAGCAGGTGAATGATTTTTCCGGCATGGAGGATGCTGACCGCAATGCGCTTATAAAAACCGGAATGAAAGCCATAAGGCAGAAAGAAGCGGAGATTATGGCAGACGTCCTTAATGGACTTCAGGTAACATTTTCTGCGAACCGTGTAAAGGTTGCCAATGTAAAAATAGACATGGATATGTCAAAGGAAAGCGGCACTGTCAAGGAATACAGCGGTATTACAATCCGCCCGGACAATCCGAATACTCCATACGATGACTCTGAAGTTGTAAACAGCCTTGTTCTCTCAGAGGAAACTGTGAACAAGTCCTTTACAGGAACAGGCTATAATCCTGAAGGACCTGCGGGGCCTGACGGACAAAATCCTCCTGTTTACAGCGATATGTCTAATGTTATCGGAAAATCCACGGAAGACGGTGCAAAGCGCAATTATGCCCTTAATGAGAAGGTTTATGATTTTGAAAAAATTCCGGGCGGAATTTATGACAGGATTACAGTTGCTGTCAACATTGATGGCAGATGGGAAAAAGTCAGAGATGAAAAGGGAAATGAAATCTTTGAAAATGGACATATAAAAAGAAATTACATCAAGCTTTCTGATGAGGAGCTTGCACGGGCAAAAAGGCTGGTTGAAGCTGCTGTTGGGTATAACAAGGCTCGTGGCGATGTTGTTGTTGTTGAAAATATTCCGTTTGACAGATCTGAAGAGCATGCGGCGGAAGATGCAAAGCGGGCGGCTGAGCTTAGGAGGCAGAGTGTTATTACATTCAGTCTTATCGGAATCGCTGTGGTTCTGGTTGCATTTATTGCATTCCGTATTATCAGCCGCGAAATTGAACGCCGCCGCCGTCTTGCCGAGGAAGCAAGAATCCGTCAGCAGGAAGAAGAAAGACAGCGTGCTCTTCTTGAAGCTTCACAGCAGGGCATGGAAGTTACAATGTCTGTTGAGGAGCGCAAGCGGGCGGAGCTTCTGGAAAATGCACTTGCAATGGCAAAAGAGCATCCGGAAGATGTTGCAATGCTTATCCGCACTTGGCTTATGGAGGAATAGTTTATGGCAGAAGAACTTGTTGATGGCAAAAAAAGCAAGAAAAAAGGCGGTGTCAAGGACTACAAGAATCTTACCGGCCGCCAGAAAGCCGCTATATTCCTCGTTGCGCTCGGAAGCGATGTTGCTTCGGATGTAATGAAGCATTTGCGCGAAGATGAGGTTGAAACTCTCACATTTGAGATTGCCCGTCTTGATACAATAGATGCGGATTTTAAAGACCAGGTTCTTGAGGAATTCCAGGAGCTGATGCAGGCTCAGAATTTCATTACTACCGGTGGTATTGATTTTGCCCGTGAGCTTCTTGAAAAATCACTCGGAAGCCAGAAGGCTATTGATATTATAAACAGGCTTACCAGTTCTCTTCAGGTGCGTCCGTTTGATTTTATCCGCCGCACAGACCCGGCTCATCTTTTGAACTTTGTGCAGCAGGAATATCCGCAGACAATCTCATTGATTCTGGCTTACCTTGAGCCTCAGAAAGCCGCCACAATTCTGCAGAATCTGCCCGCGGAAATTCAGCCTGAGGTTTCCAAGCGACTTGCAACTATGGATCGAACCAGCCCTGAGGTTCTGCGTGAAGTTGAGCGCGTTCTTGAGAAAAAGCTTTCAACTTTGTCCAGCGAAGACTATACCGCAGCAGGTGGTGTTGATGCCATCGTTGAAATCCTTAACAACGTTGACCGCTCTTCTGAAAAGGCGATTATTGAAACTCTTGAAGAGGATGACCCGGAGCTTGCAGAGGAAATCAAGAAGAGAATGTTTGTTTTCGAAGATATTGTTATGCTTGATGACCGCGCAATCCAGAAAGTTCTCCGCGAGGTTGACACCCAGGAGCTTGCAAAGGCCCTCAAGTCTGTTGATACGGAAGTTCAGGACAAGATTTTCCGCAATATGTCAAAGAGAGCTGCCTCAATGCTTAAAGAGGATATGGAATATATGGGTCCTGTCCGCTTGAAGGATGTTGAGGAAAGCCAGCAGAAAATTGTTAGCGTAATCCGCCGTCTTGAGGATTCCGGAGAGATTGTCATTGCCCGTTCAAGCGATGATGAGATGGTTGTCTGATTTTGACTGGAGGCATTTAGCATGGCGCAGACTGTATTCAGAGCTATGGAGGTCAACAATACAAAGGGTGAGGTTGTCCTTCAGTTTACAAAGAATTTTGCTCCTCCTGTGGAAGAAAAGAAAGAGGAGATTCCCGAATATACAGGGCCGACTGCTGACGATCTGAGAAAGGAAGCGGAAGCCTTTAAGCTTCAGTGGGAAGACGAAAAGGCGCGGATGCTTGAAAAGGCTCAGGCGGATGCCGACCAGATTGTAAAGAATGCCGAGGATGCCGCTTTTGCCCAGGTAAAGCACCAGAGCGACCAGGCGGCTGTGATAAAGGCACAGGCGCAGAAAGAAGCCCAGGATATAATCGAAAAGGCACAGGCAGAAGCCGACACTATCATTGCCTCCGCAAAAAACGAGGAAAAATCCATCTTTGAAAAGTCAAGGGAAGACGGATTCAAGCAGGGGCATGAGGAAGGCTATAAAGCCGGAAATGAAGAGGCGCAGCGGCTTGTTGAGCGTATTCATAAAATGATTGAGGCTGTTCACCAGAAGCGTCAGGAAATTCTTGACAATACAGAGCAGCAGATTGTAAATCTTGTGATTTTGATAGCGCGGAAAGTTGTAAAGATTATGAGCGAAAATCAGAAGAGCGTTATCATGTCGAATGTGCTTCAGGCTCTGAAGAAAGTGAAAGGCTCCGGTGCTGTTACGCTGCGGGTGAATCTTGCGGATGTAAAGCTTACAACAGAGCATATAAAGGATTTTATACATCAGGTTGAAAATATAAAAAGCATTGCTGTTGTTGAAGACAGTTCTGTTGAAAAAGGCGGATGTATTGTTGAAACTGATTTCGGTGCTATTGATGCCCGCATTTCAAGCCAGCTCAATGAGCTTGAAAATCAGATTCTCGGCATTTCGCCTATAAAAACAGTCGGAAAGTCTGAAGTTATCAATCCGGACAGCTGAGGAAGCCTTGGAAAATCCGGTTTCAGTGTTTTTAGGCTTCTACAGGTTTTAAGTCTTTAAATGCCACGGCTTAAAACATCACATTTTTCGAGGTTTTACAAACCCTGGATTCCGCGCTCTGAAATGGAAAATTTTTTTGACAAATATATTCACAGTATAGAAAGAATTGAGCCGATAAAATACACCGGCTTTGTTACCAGTGTAAAAGGTCTGATGATAGAAAGCAAGGGACCGCGCTCCGTGATTGGTGAAATTTGCACCATTCATATTCCGAGCCTTGAAACAAGCGTGCTTGCGGAAGTTGTCGGTTTGAAGGAAAATTCCGTCCGCCTTATGGCTTATGGAGAAACCCGGGGCATTGAGGTTGGCTGCGAAGTTGTGGCTTCAGGCCATGTTCTTGAAGTGCCTGTCGGAAATTCTCTGCTTGGACGCGTTATCGATGCAACCGGCAAGCCCTATGACGGAAAGGGTGAAATCCTGCCTGAGGCGTACTATCCGGCTCTTGCTTCTCCGCCAAATCCCATGGAGCGCAAGCCTGTTGACAGGCGGATTGTTACAGGAGTGCGCGCTATAGACGGCCTGCTTGCTGTTGGAAAAGGTCAGCGCCTGGGAATTTTTGCAGGCTCCGGAGTGGGAAAGTCAACTCTTCTTTCTATGATTGCAAGAAATACAAATGCCGACATAAATGTAATTGCGCTCATTGGCGAGCGCGGCCGTGAAGTGATGGATTTTATAAGGCGCGATCTTGGAGAAGAAGGCTTGAAGCGTTCAGTTCTTGTTGTTGCCACAAGCGACCAGCCTTCTATTTCGCGTCTTAGGGCGGCTTATGTTGCCACGGCTGTTGCCGAGTATTTCCGGGATCAGGGCAAGGATGTTATGCTCATGTTTGACAGTGTAACAAGATTTGCACATGCCCAGCGTGAAATTGGGCTTGCTACAGGAGAGCCTCCGGCGCAGCGTGGATATCCGCCGAGTGTTTTTGATATGCTCCCAAAGCTGCTTGAGCGCACAGGAACAAACAGCAAAGGCTCGATTACGGCTTTTTATACTGTTCTTGTTGACGGAGATGATATGGATGAGCCGATTGCAGACAAGGTGCGCGGAACTCTTGACGGACACATAATTCTTCAGCGTTCACTTGCAGCCCGCCAGCATTATCCTGCAATAGACATGCTCACGAGCATCAGCCGTCTTTCCAAGCGTGTTTCTGGAAAATGCACAAAGGAAGCCGTTCAGCGTGTTCGCCGCTGGATTTCACTTTATTCAGAGCAGGAGGAAATGATAAATGCCGGTGTTTATCAAAAAGGCTCTTCCGCTGAAATTGACGAAGCCATCGACAAGCATCAGGCTGTTGAAAATTTTCTCTGCCAGGAGGAAAACTGCCGCCTTTCAATCGACGACACTCTGAAGTTGCTTTCCGAGCTGAGCGGAATTGAAATTCCTGAGGCTGAATACGCAGAATCTCCTGCCTGATTTTAACGGCCATGAAAAAGTTCGTTTTTTCCATGCAGAAAATTCTTGATCTCAGGCTGTTTGAGCAGCATCAGGCTGAGCTGGAGCTTGGAAAGGCAAATGCTGAAGTTTCCCGTATTCAGGGGGAGCTTGACTCCATCGCAAAAAGAAAAATTTCCACGATAAAAAAATTCGATACAGATACGGATATTATTGTTCAGGCTGAAATAGAGTCGTTTTTTTTTATGCTTGAGCAGAAAAAGGAAAAGTTTCTGAAAGACCTGGCAGCTGCCCAGATGGCTGCCGATGAAAAACGGGAAATTGTCCGCCAGGCCATGCAGAAAGTAAAGGTTCTTGAGAAACTGAAGGAAGGAAAATTTCTTCAGTGGAAAAAAGAATTCCAAAAAGAAGAGGAGCTGGCGGCTGATGATATTGTAACCGCCAGACAAAATCCGGTCAGTACTTGAATGCGCTTCCTCCGATAAATTCCCTTATGATAGACTGCGACGGCACAGATGTGGCAGGAATTGTTGAAAAGCAGCTCATGAACTGAAGAAGCCTGCTTGCCTCTGCGTATTCCTTCTGCAGCGGATTTACACAGCGCAGGAGTGGCTCCGCGTAAACTTTTAGAACCGGAATCTCGTAGTCAAGCGCGGTGTTCAGCATGGCATCTGCATTGTTCTGAAACGGGAATATATGAAGCTCTTCGCCTTTCTGCACATTTTCCCACATTGCGATTGTATCGGCGGCACTTTTTCCACGGTAGCGCGAATCCCTTACAATTCTTCTTATAAGCCGGTTGTCGCTGGTTGAAATTCTGTTGTGGTCATCAAGGTTGAGCTGTGTCAGCGCGGAAATGTAAATCTTGAATTTTTTATCCGCGGGAACAAGAGGAGTGAGCTTGTCGTTCAGACCGTGGATTCCTTCCATGACAAGAATGTCGCCTTCCTCAAGTGTCATCGTGTCGCCCTTGAAATAGCTTCTGCCGGCATGGAAGTCATAGGACGGAAGCTGAATCTGCTTGCCTGAGAATAAATCCACAAGATTTTTGTTCAAAAGCTCTATGTTCAGGGCTTCAAGACATTCATAGTCGTAGTTTCCGTTTTCGTCCTTTGGAGTCTGCTCGCGTCCGACATAATAGCTGTCAAGGCTTATTGTCTTGGGCTTGTATCCGATTGCCTCCAGCTGAAGAGCCAGCTTTTTGCTTGTTGTTGTTTTTCCCGACGATGAAGGGCCTGCGATAAGAACGACTTTTACTGTTTTTCTCTTGAGAATGCAGTCGGCTATATCCGCGATTCTCTTTGTCTGAAGTGTTTCTGCGATGTTTATAAAATCAGCCGCTTTTCTGTCATGGATAAGCTGGTTCAGGCTTGCTGCCGATGTTACGTTGAGCCTTTTTCCCCACAGCTTGTAGTTCCGGTATATTTCAAAAAGCTTCGGCTGGTCGACAAATTCAGTGAGCTTTTCAGGCTGTCCTTTTTTGGGGAATCGAAGAAGAAATCCGTCGCTGTATGGCTTCAGGTCGAAAACATTCAGGATTTTGGTTGTTCCCACGAGCGGGCCGAAATACAAATCTGAAAAGTTTCCGATGCTGTTTATCTGTATTTTTGACGGGCAGCGGTAATTCAGCTGCTTGCGAGTTTCTGTCAGCCCCAGGGATTCAAAAAGAGAGCAGGCTTCCTCGTAGGAAATAAACGATGATTCAATGACGAGATTTTCATCTATTATGCGCTCCATTTCAGCTTTCAGCGCGGTGATATTTTCCTGAGTGAGGGGAGAGCCGGTTTCAAGCGTGTAGTAGTAGCCGTAGCCAAGGCTGTGTCCGACAAGAAGCCTTTTTCCCGGGAACAGTCTGTGCGCCGCTGCCGCAAGAACAAAGCACAGCGATCTTCTGTAGATTGCGCAGCCTTCCTTTGAGTCGGAAAAAACAGGCTCTATGTGCGAAGTTATTCCAATGGGGCTGTCGAGGGAACAGATTTCGTTGTTTACTTTTACGGCGACTATGGTTTTGTTTTCTGATTTGAATTTTTCAAGAAAGAGAACAGGCCGGATTTCGTTTTCTGTTTCTATAAATGAATTATCTGGAAATGTGATTTTTATTTTTTTCATGTTTGTGCCTCCAAAATGCAGTCTTTTACTAAATCAAGCGACTTTAAATTATAAGGTACAATTTGGTTTTATGCAAAGAGAAAAGTCTGCAAAATGCTGCATTGCGGATTTACGAAAATGCAAATTTTATTTTTTGAACAGCGAGCGAATCCATTCTGCCAGAGAAATAAAGCAATTCGCAATGAATCTTAGTATGCGCATAATCAGCGGCGGATTTCTGAGCCTCTCAAGTTTCTTGTATCCTTCCAAAAGCTCTTCGTCTGTAAATTCCTTTCTCTGGTTGTTTTCCTCAAGCTCCATTTCAAGCTGGCGGACAGAATCCACGGTTGAGTCCAGAATGTTGGCGTTTATTCTTTCCCAGCCGAGCATTTTAGCTGCTTCAAGTCTCCGCTCTCCTGCTACAAGCTCGTAGTTTGAATTCAGAGTAATAGGATTCATAAGACCGTACATCCTTATGCTTTCTTTGAGCGCGGTCAAGTCTCCCAAATCCTTCCTTACTCTTTTCTTTATTTTAATATCTTCAATCTTTACAAGCATTTTTTTAAAATAGGCAATCTTTGTTTTTTAGTCAAGAAGCCAGTTTGAAAAATCATCGGAATTTTCACGCCGCTGTGTGTTTTCGTATTCAGGGGCGCTCTTTTCTCTTTCCGAAGAATGTTTGCCGCTGCTCAGGAAGCTCAAGTCTACTGTCAGCGGTGTGTCGTCCACGGTTTCATCAAAGCTGTATCCTGATCTTAGCCGTGCTTTTTTCAGGCGCACAGTTCCGAGTGTTCTTCCCGAGTCATCGGTGTGCTTTACGCACGGCTCTGTGGGTTCTGTGCCAGGATAATAGTATGCCGTGATTCTGTTTCCGCCACATTCAGGTGTCAGCAGTCCGCCGCTTCTTGTGCAGACTTCAGCCTGAACAAGATTTTCAGGAATTTTATCAAAGAAAGGCTTGTATGATTTTCCCTGGTTTGCGGCATTCATGTAGTCGCCCCATGCAACGCCGGCCAGAGTGGAGCCTGTGATTCTCAAGCCGAGCGACTGTCCCGGTTTGTCGAAGCCGAACCAGAATACAGCGGTGTAATACGGCGTAAATCCTGCCGCCCATGCATCAGCCCAGTTCTGCGTAGTTCCTGTTTTTCCTGCCACAGGCATCTGGAATGTTTTTCCGTTGGAATTTACAAATGTGAATTTGTTTCCTTTTCCCTTGTTTTTTCCTGTTACCCAATAGGTGGAATCCCAGTCAGCGCCGTATCTGAGTGTTCCGCTGTTGACGGTATTTTTCATTATTTCCTGCATTATAAATGCTGTTTCTTCGGATATAATCTGTCTTGAAGCTCCGCGCGCTTTCTGGCTGTTCGCATAGTCTTTTCCCGGGGAAAGAATTTCGTTGCCGTTTTTGTCTTCTATTGAAAGGATTGCGATCGGCTTGACTTCCTTGCCTCTGTTGGCGATTGTAGCGTATGCCTTGGCGATTTCAATAGGACGAACAGAGCAGACACCAAGACCGAACGGATAAAGCGGCACAAAATTTCTTTCCGCAAATTCATTCTGCGGAATTCCAAGCAGCGAAGAAGTTCTTTTTATTGCGGCGTCAAATCCGATTGTGTCAAGAACTTTTATTGAAGGAACATTCATGGAGTGGGCGAGCGCATACCAGAATTCAACATCTCCTTCCCATTCGCCCTTGAAGTCCTGCGGAATATATGGAGTTCCGTCTTCGTTATGGAAAACCTGCGGCGTGTCGCTTATTATTGTTGTCATTGTGAATTTCTGGCTTTCAATGGCTTCGGCGTAATACAGCGGCTTGAATGTGGATCCTGGCTGAAGCTTTGCCTGAACCGCGCGGATAAACTGGTTGGAGTTGTCGTACTTTGAGCCGCCAACGAGGGCATCTATGTAGCCCGTGGAATTTTCAATAGCTATCATTGTGCCTTCGATTGTCGTTTTTTCAGCCTTCTGCTGGATAAGGGAATTTCCGCGGTTGACGATTTCTGTTTTAAGGGTATCAATTCCGCAGATCATGGACATTACGTCAATCATCGGATTTATTTTGTCGCGGTACTGGCTCATTGCGGCGGCCTGGTTTCTCTGCTGTCCGAGCTTTAAGTCCGGCAGGTTGAATACAAGGCTCAAAAGTTCCGTGAGCGGAATATACTTGCTGAGCGCTGACCTTTCATGGGAATTCATTGTTTTCTGGTAAATTCTGTTGGCGGCATAGATGTAGTCCTGCATTATCTGTTCCGCCGCTTTCTGGTGCGAAAGATTCAGTGTTGTATTGACCGTAAAGCCGCTTGTGTAGATGTCTTCTGCGCCGTAAATCATTTGGCTCAGGCTTCTTCTTACATATTCGCTGAACCATGGAGCTTCGTCATTCTGCATTGCGTGCGCTGAAGTGTTTGTCCTTGTATAGTCAAAGCCCGCCCAGTAGTTGTCGAAGCTGTCGTCTGCTTCCTCTCTGGAAATGTAGCCCAAGTCCACCATGGCTTCAAGCACATCCTTCTGGCGCGCCATTGCCCTGTTTGGGTGGTTGAAAGGATTGTAAAATGAAGGGTTTGAAAGCTGTATAACAAGAATTGCGGATTCTGCCGGCGTGATTTCTGTGGCGGCGTGCCCAAAGTAATATTTGCTTGCCGCATTTACACCGTATGTTCCCCCTCCGAAAAAAATCTTGTTCAGGTAAATCTCAAGAATTTCATCCTTGGAATATCTCCGCTCCATCTGAATTGCCCACCAAAGCTCTTTCAGCTTGCGTTTGGGAGAATATTGCTGGCGGTCGCAGTACAAGGTTCCTGCAATCTGCTGTGTGAGTGTAGAGCCTCCTCCGAGTGATTTTCTGGTGAGAACTCCAACAACTGCCCTGAATATTGCCTTTACACTGAAGCCGTGGTGGCTGTAAAAAATTCTGTCTTCCCTTGTAAGAAGCGCATCAATCATGTGCTGCGGAAGATTCTTGAGTGCGATTATTTCGCGCCGTTCATCGCTTGCAAATTCGGTTATAAGTTCCCCGTTTATATCTAAAAGCTTGGTTGGAAGCGCAGTCTTGAAGTCTGTGAAATTTTCAGTGTTTATTGTATTCCTTGTGGCGGCAAGTCCCGCGCCTAGAAGCGAGCCGAACAAAATCGAAAAAAAAAGCATGGCTCCGCTCAGAATAATCGGCATATTACAACGTTTTTTCATGGTAATATAATAGATAAAAAAAGTTGTATTGTCAAATGAGGTGGCACGTTTTGTCTTTTGCGCGCTTGGATTCTTCAGTTCCCTTGACAATGTTTTTAGTTTGATATAAAACTTTTGTCATGGAAGCCTTTTCATTTGAAGAGCATGAATTTGTTCCGCAGGAAAATTTTATGAGGCGCGCTATTGAGCTTGCTCTCCGCGGCGGCGGAAAAGTTCATCCCAATCCTCTTGTGGGTGCTGTGATTGAAAAAAACGGCAGAATAATAGCGGAAGGTTTTCATCATGAATACGGCGCGCTTCATGCGGAGCGGGATGCGCTTAAAAATGCCCGTGAGAAAAATTCTGATGTCAGCGGGGCTGTGCTTTATGTTACGCTTGAGCCGTGCTGTCATACCGGAAAGCAGCCTCCATGCACGCAGGCTGTTATAGATGCAGGAATAAAAACCGTTGTGATTGGAAGCCGCGACCCTAATCCGCTTGTAAAGGGAAAAGGGGGGTCGCAGCTTGAAGAGGCCGGAATCCATGTTGTCAGGGATTTTTTGAAATTCGAATGTGATGCGCTCAATGAAATTTTTTTTCATTTTATAACGCACCGCCGTCCGTTTGTTGTGGCAAAATATGCACAGAGCGCAGACGGAAAAACATCGCTGTCCACCGGAGAAAGCAAATGGATTACAGGACAAAAATCCAGGGATTACGTGCATTATCTTAGGGGAACAATGGCGGCCGTTATGTGCGGAATTCAGACAGTGCTGAAGGATGATCCGCTTTTAAACTGCCGTATTCAGGGCGAAGGAATAAAGCAGCCGCTCAGGGTTGTTCTGGATTCCGACTTGAAAATTCCGCTTGAAAGCAGGCTTGTAAAATCTGCTCGCGAATTTCCGCTTTTGGTTTTTACCTGTTCGGATTCAGAAAAAAAATCTGAGCTTGAGGCAATGGGAGTTTCTGTTGTAAAGGCCGGAAAGAAAGATTCGCACATAGACCTTATGGATGTTCTGAAAAAACTCGGCGAACTTTCTGTTGACAGTGTGCTTGTTGAATCTGGCGGTTTTTTGAATGCCGGGCTTTTCTTTTACGGCGCGGAAAAAAAGTGCCTTGTGAACAAAGTGCTGTGCTTTGTGGCTCCCAAAATTCTGGGCGGAGTTGACGGAATCGTACATTCCGCTGTTCAGGGGCTTGAGTGTGATTCCCTTGCATCCTGCGTGGCTCTTTCCCTGAAGAATGTGCGTGCTTTTTCAGATGATGTTCTTCTTGAATATTCTGTGGAGGAAAAACTGTGTTTACAGGAATAGTTGAAGGTCTTGGAACTGTAAAAAATATTTTGCGCTCAGGACATTCGTTTTCAATAGAAATTCAGGCTCCGTTTTTTGAAGGGCTTGTGCTTGGGGAAAGCATTGCCGTTAATGGCGTCTGTCTGACTGTTGCTGAATTTTCCGGGAATGTTTTTACTGCTGATGTTACACCTGAAACTTTTTCCAGAACATCGCTTAAAAACCTGCGCACCGGAAGCTGTGTGAATCTTGAGCGCGCTATGAAAGCGGACGGAAGGTTCGGCGGCCATATTGTTTCCGGGCATATCGACGGCACTGGAAGAATTCTTTCCTGCGCAAAAGAAGAAAATGCCGTGAACGTTCAGTTTTCAATGGAAAAAAAACTCGGCGAATTCATGGTGGAAAAAGGCTCGCTCGCGGTTGACGGAATAAGCCTTACGGTCGCTTCGGTGAAGTGGAGCGGCTCGACCTGCGTTGTGACTGCGGCTGTGATTCCTCATACCTGGAGCAGCACAGTTCTCAGCAGAAAAAGACCCGGTGATATTGTGAACATTGAATGTGATATTGTGGGAAAATATATACGGCATTTTACTTTGGAGGTGAAAAATGAAGGCTGAAAAAATTGCATGCATGGAAAAAGCCCTGGATGATTTGAGGAAGGGAAAACTTATAATGGTAACGGACGACGAGTCCCGTGAAAACGAAGGAGATTTAATCTGCGCCGCAAGATTTGCCACCGGTGAAAATATAAATTTCATGGCGCGGAATGCATGCGGGCTTATCTGTATGCCGGTGAGCGCGGAAATTGCACACAAGTACAATTTTTATCCGATGACGTTTCAAAATCAGGACAACCACGAAACAGCCTTTACAGTTTCGATTGACCATGTTTCCACTTCAACAGGAATCAGCGCGTTTGAAAGAAGCGTTACAGCGATGGCTCTTGTGGATTCAAATACACGTGCGGAAGATTTCAGGCGGCCTGGACACATGTTTCCTCTGGTGGCAAAAAGCAGGGGAGTTTTTGAGCGGCAGGGGCACACAGAAGCGACTGTTGATTTGTGTCGTCTTGCCGGTCTTGAGCCTGCCGGTCTTTGCTGCGAGATTATGAGCGCGGACGGAAATATGGCGCGTCGCCCGGAGCTTGAGGAAAAAGCAAGAGAGTGGGGGCTTACACTTATTACAATCGCTGACCTTATTGAATACAGAAAAACCAAAGAGCGTTTTGTGGAGCGTGTTGCGGAGGCTGCTCTTCCTACAAAGTACGGGGATTTCAGGCTGTACGGATTTTTGGACACAATCACCGGTGAGCATCACGAAGCTCTTGTCATGGGCGATGTTTCGGACGGAAAAAGCGTTTTGTGCCGTGTCCACAGCGAATGTCTGACCGGCGATACTTTCGGCTCAAGAAAATGTGACTGCGGAGAACAGCTTGACCTTGCAATGAAAAAAATTGCAGAGGAAGGCCGCGGAGTTTTGGTTTATCTTTCGCAGGAAGGTCGTGGAATAGGAATTCTCAACAAGATAAAAGCCTACAGTCTTCAGGACAAAGGAATGGATACTGTGGATGCAAATATTGCCCTGGGGCTTCCTGAGGATGCAAGGGATTATTCATGCGGAATTCAGATTCTTAAAAATCTTGGAATTTCAAAGCTCCAGCTCATGACAAACAATCCGCAGAAAATAAATGCCATGAACTGCCGTGAAAATGGAATCGAAATCACAGAAAGAATTCCTCTTGAAATTCCTGTCCAGAAGTACGATGAATTTTACCTGAAGACAAAGGCAAAGCGGATGGGGCATCTGCTTACAAATGTTTAGAGCGGATTCACATTTTTTAGTTTGATTTTTTTAATTGAATGAGCAGACTGTGCGGATTTCGCCTCTGCGGAATTTCAATACTATGGAGGTTAAAATGAAAATTATTGAGGGAAAAGTTGTAGCGGAAAGCGGAAAAAAAATCAAAGTCGGTATTGTTGCCGCAAGATTCAATGAGTTTATTGTGTCCAAGCTGGTTGCCGGTGCAAGGGATGGTCTTGTGCGCCATGATGTGAATGATGATGACATAACATTGTGCTGGGTTCCAGGGGCGTTTGAAATTCCTGTTGTTGCTGAAAAAATGGCGGAGAGCGGACAGTATGATGCAGTTATCTGTCTTGGAGCTGTAATCCGTGGAGCAACAAGCCACTATGATTATGTGTGCGCTGAAGTTTCAAAGGGAATTGCCCAGGCCAGCTTAAAGAGCGGAATTCCTGTTATGTTCGGAGTTCTTACCACAGACACCATTGACCAGGCGATTGAGCGCGCCGGAACAAAAGCCGGAAACAAGGGATATGACTGTGCGCTTGGAGCGATTGAAATGGTGAATCTTTTAAGGCAGATGTAACTTTTGCCGGGATTTTCAGCTTTATAAAAAAGTTGATTTTTTGACTTGCTTTGAAAACTTTTGTTTTCGGGTTTCCGATAGGATTTATTTGAAATGGAAGAACAAAAATATATACGGCCTACATGGGATGAATATTTTATGGAGGTTGCCCGTACAATCGCAAAGCGGGCCACCTGTGACCGTGGAAGAAGCGGCTGTGTTATTGCAAAGGAGAACCAGATTCTTGTTACAGGCTATGTCGGAAGTCCTGCGGGGCTTGCGCATTGTGATGAGGCCGGACATCTCATGAGGAAAATGATTCATGCGGATGGCTCTATAACCCAGCACTGTGTCAGGACTGTTCATGCCGAGCAGAATGCTATTTGCCAGGCTGCAAAAAGAGGCATTGCAATAGACGGCGCAACAGTATACTGCAAGATGACTCCATGCCGAACATGCGCCATGCTTATCATAAACTGCGGAATAAAAAGGGTAGTGTGCGAAAAGCATTATCATGATGAAAGCGACTCAATGAAAATGTTCAGCGAGGCCGGAATAAAAATCGAACATCTTGAAGATAGTGTTCAGACCTACGCCGATATGTAATTATTTTTTGCCGCTCAAGAATCATACAGGGAAGTGATTAAAATTTGAAATGATGATTTATCGCTTCCCTGCATATTCTGCCCTTATGCATTTTTTTTTGAAATCCGAATTTTTTTAGTAGATTAAATTTCAACTTTCAGAAATTAAATCTAGTAGACAACGCATATTGACTGTGGCTTTATTTTTCCTGTGAGCACGGAATTCTTGCACTTGAATTTTATTTTGTTTGCTTTGTCTATGTAAGTTCCGTTTTTAAGATTTATCCTGAGCTCTACAGTCGACGGCTTGGAGTTCAGGTTTATGATTACGCATCCTTTTTCTCCGCGCTTTATAATCAGAACTCCTGAATTTTCTCCGTTGATAAATTCTTCATTTTCACCGGCCATTGCAGTTCTGAATTTGTTTACCTCTGAAACTTCAGGACTGAAGAACTCGCTGTTTCCGCTTTCACCGATTTTTGACTGTCCCGGAAACTGTGTCGCTTCTTTTCCTTTTGGCCTGCTGAAAAAAAGCGGCGTGCCTTCTTTTCTTGAGGTTATCACTGCCCATCCTGCCCGTAAAAGAAAATTTGAAAGCGCGGATGATTCGCCTTCATTTGCGTATGTGTCATGGCTTTCGATCCAGGTGACAACTTCAGGAGCTGCTGCGTTCTGAAAATTTCTGATTCCCTTTGCATTGAGCTTTCCGTTTTTCAGCGCGCTTCTTAAAAGTTTTCCATAGTTGCTTGCTGTTACAGGAAAAAATTTTCCGTAGGCATCTTCCCGTGAAGCTCCTTCCTGAAGCACTTCTCCGTAAAGGAAAATATTTTCTGCGTTTGCCAGCGATTTTCCGTTGACACTCTTTTTTCCTGTGAAAACCGGCCAGAAGTCATTTTCTGCTGCGGTTGAGTCTACTGGATCATCTGGAAGCGCAATGTGCTTTGCAGTGTCGAATCTGAAGCCGTCTGCACCGCATTTGATAAGATCATTTACGTAATTCAGAAAATATTCCTGAAAAAGCGGATTTTCTGTATTCACATCCGGAAGACCTCCCAGCATTGCGCTTGTGACTTCACGCCTGTTGCTCATGCTCCGGATTGTGTGGTCGGAGTTTGCATGATACATTTTTTCCATGCCGCCCACGGCTTTTATAAAATCCTGGGAAATTGCATCCTTGTGGGTTGTTGTGTGGTTTGGAACAACGTCAACAATAACTGAAATGTTATAGCTTTTTGCCTTTGCGCACATTCTTATGAAATCATCCCTTGTTCCAAGCTGATAGTTTCCTATTTTCCAGTCTGTGGGCTGATAGTGATAATACCATTTGCCGCTGTTTCTGCTCATAATCTCAAGCCCGCCGTTGTCTCCTTTGAAACATTCGTTTGCAGGAGATGTCTGAATCGCTGTGAATCCCGCTCTTGAAATCAGCTCAATGTTTTCTTCGATTGTCTTGAACGACCAGCACCAGCAGTGAAGGATTGTTCCCTGTTTTATCTGTTCTTTGTTCTGCGCAGTCATAGAAGTTGCTCCTATTATAAATAGTGTTACAGCTGCCAAAAATTTTCTAATCATATTATTTTTCCTCCAGTGTTTTTGTTTCTTGCTGTGTCAGGCTGCTCATCCATTTCTTGCTTTTGATTCTTTCAAGTCCGATTGCAAGCCTTATAATTTCCTCTACAGAAAGCAGTGCGTAGACTTTTGTGATTTCAAGTTTTAAAACCACAGCGCCTATAAGTCCCAACGGAAGTCCTATTCCGTATGTTCCGATTGTATCAAGAAACAGTGTGAATTTTGTTTTTCCGCCGCTCCTTAAAATTCCGCTTCCTATAATCATGTTGGAAACTTTTATCCATAGATAAAATGCGAATATCATTAAAAGAGTGTTCGCATATTTTCTGACTTGAGGCTCCACATTGAAAAATCCAGTATAAACAGGCGCAAGAGATGCAATAAGAAGTCCGATTAAAATGCATCCCGGAATGGAGATTTTTATGAATTTCCATGAAAGCCTGTATGCGCTTTTAAAGTTATTTGAGCCAAGCTCATTTCCTATTAGAATTCCTGTTGCTGCTGAAAGTCCGCTGAAAAATCCTGTTGTTAACCCTTGCACTGGAAAGGTTAACGTAATAGCGGCAAGCTCGGATGTTCCCATGTGTCCGTATATTGCGCTGTAGCCTGCATCTCCCACTGCCCATAAAAGTTCTGTGCATACAGCTGGAAGGGCTGTTATAAAGAACTTTTTCAGAAATGAAATTTCATTCTTGCAGTGCAAGGCGGCCTTTAGTTGTGCCGGATGTTTTTTTATTGCCATGAATACAATGAGTATAATACATTCTATGTATGTTGAAATCACCGTGGCGATTGAAGCGCCGATAGCACCGAGGGCAGGAAATCCCATCAAGCCAAAAATCAAGAATGCATTTAGCGTTGTGTTTATTGCTACCGCCGCAAGTCCTGCTGCAAGTGTGATATTTGCAAAACCTGTGCTTCGGAGCATTGCGGAAGCGCAGATAACGGCCGCAAGTGCGCAGTAGCTCAGAGAATTTATTCTGAGATAATCTTTGCCTATTTCAATAACTTTTGCATCCTTTGTAAAAAACGAAAGTATCAGTTCCGGTGTGAACAGTGAAAAAACAAAGAACAATCCGCATACTCCCAGCGCGGAAATAAGGGAAATCCGCATTATGTTTGCGTGCTTGTTGGAATCCTTTGCGCCTTCATACTGAGAAGCAAAAATTGAACTTGCAGAAGCGATTCCCCCCAGCGCAAAAATCATTATAAAACTAGGACGCCCTGCAAGACTTACTGCGGCAACCGTTTTTGTTCCAAGTCTTCCAATCATAATCTGGTCAACCATTCCAAGAAGCGACTGTATTAGATTCTGAAGTGAAATAGGAACTGCCAATGTGAGCATGTCTTTTAAGAAACTGTTTTTTTCTGTTTTCATTTTATACTCCAAACATAATTAGAATGTATTGAACTTCCTGAAATATCCTATATACCTTTTTCCATCAGGGTTCCAATGCGGATATCCTTTGTTATGATATCACGCTTGAATTTTTTTCTGAGCCTCTGAAGATAAATATCAAAGTGAATGTGCTCAGAAACAAGATTTACAATAAGCCTGTTGTCGCTTGTCATTCCAAGAAAATCATTTTCCCCGTCTGGAAGTTTTTTTATTTTATGATGCGGTCTGTGCGGAAAAAAGATTGCCCTGTCATTGCTTCCCACAACGCAGTGCGCCATGTCTGAAACAAGAAGAATTCTCTGCTCCGGACAGCAGTCAGTTCCGTCATATCCGCAGAAGAATTCCAAGGGAATTGAAAGGGTGTCAAGATTCTGCCAGCTGAATAAAACAATTCTGACTTTGCGTTTGGCAGCGGATAAAAGCTCATCTTTGAAAAAATCAAGCGGCATGGAGCAGTTAAAGACAATTTCTTTTTTTGCTTCTGAAATAAGATTATTTACAATAGAGATAAGTTTTGTCTTTCCCTCTATATTTACAAACCGCTCTTGAATTGATATAGGAGCGGCCAGCGTTTTTAGCATTTCCTTTGCCTTTGCCGCATTTGAGGATTGCTTTTTCAAGATCCCGTCAATTAAAATGTCCGGCGGAACAGCCTGGTACTCGGCAATTTCTCCGGGAATACTTTTTATATATTCCTTTGACAATAAGTTTTCCAGTGCAGAGTACACAGAAGGACGCGGTGCATTTAGTTTTTTTGCAAGCTGATATCCGCCCATTTTTTCTTCTGGAACAAGAGCGCAGTATACAAGCGTTTCCATTTTTGAAAATCCGAGTGCGCCCAGGGTTTCAATGATATTATCTGTCATACCATTTTCCTGTTGATTAAGTTTTAGTAGTAAAAGTTTTACTACTAAAAACATAGCACTTCTTTTTTTCTGTGTCAACAAAATAATTAAAAGACGGGATTAAAAAACATCGGAATTATCCCCTCACACACTTAAAGCGTAAAGACATTCTGGCCGTCACCATCCAAATTTTCTGCTTCATTTCTTTTTCGGAACTGAAATGAGCTTTTCCCCATAAATCCTTGTGTTTGGTTTTATCTTGTTCTGTTTTTATGACTTGTTTATAGAATTGAATTAGAAACAAAAATAAACCGCTTTGCGCGGTTCTTATTCAAGCCACCACCTTTGGTAGTGGTAAATGACTGAAGATAAATTTGAAGACCTTGATGTTTTGTCTTAATATTTAAATTGCAGGAAACTAGAAATGACAGAAGAAGTAAAATTTGTTGACCAATATATGTCGGAGCCGGAAAAAAGATTTAAAGAGTCATTAGAAAAAGCAGATATTCAAGTTTTAGATGATTTTCTTGAAAAGAATAAAAGCATAAAACAAATTCTTGACACACCTGCTAAAGAGTTAATGAATACAGAATACAAATACTTAATTTCAAGTATTAATCCAAAAAAAGAAAATGTTACTTTGTATGCTCTTATTTGTTCCGCCATGATGTCCATAGTGTTGGCAATAAAATCATTCTTTTATATAGACGTAAAAACAAAGGAATTAAAAGGCACTCTTATTTGTTCTGGACCTGAGATAGTTGATATCAAAATGTTTTCTTTCGACATTGACCATCCAAATGTTGCACTTGCGCGGGATTTATCAAATCTTATTCCAGAATTAAAAGAAAAATACACTTGTATAAAATGGGATGCTTTGAAAGAAAATCCGGCTAATAAAGCCTATCAAAAAATTGCAAGGGAAAATGGTGGAAGTTTCACATCTTATAAAGACCGAGAATCGGGGGAAGAATTTTTACAATATATTGTGCCAGGAATTAACTAAAATACTTTGCATCAACAGCTTATCAAATGAATCAACAAACCTGTTGTTCTGTCTGAAATAATATTCGTTTACATAACTTTGCAAATACTTAGTCGAAACATGGTGATGGCTTCCGATTGTTGACCTTTTTAGAATTGCCTAGAAGTTTTTGATTTCGTTTGTATGTAGTTCTTTCCCAGAAGAAAATTCGCCTAAACTTTATGTTTTTCAATAGCAGATTGAATGCTATTTGCAATATTAATGAAACACACGATATTCACCTAGTGCGTTTTCATAATAGTCCTTTGCACTTTCAAAGTCCCTAAGAGCTGTCCTCAGTTTTTCCTCTGGTATGTCAAATCTTGAAATAGGTTCATCAGAAAACTTCATAAAAATTGCACAATCATCATAGCCATTATTATTTCTTTTTAAGCCACCAGTGCTAAAACTGGGATTCTTTTTAAGTTCGCAAAGTACAAAGAAATCTTTTTCTTGCTCGGGTGTTATTAAATCTGTCGCTTCTTTATAAATCTCTTCCTTATTTGGTATCTTCATACTCTCATTCCCCATTTCGGTTTAAGTATTATAATCTTCCATAATTTTACCCTGCAAAGTTTATGCTGCTTGAATGTCATTGTTCATAAGAGTGTAGTGCGTTTTTTTGAAATGTCAAATAAATTTCAAGTGTTTGAAAAGATAATTCCGAAAAAAAAATTAATCTGGATTTTCGATAAAAAATATTCTTTCCTGTGAATATCCGTTTTTGTCTGTGACTGTAAGGCGGTGCTTTCCATATTCCGGGGTAACTGAAACTGTGTGGAGAAATTTTGTCTGCGCTGTGAATTTTCCGTCCAGATCCCAGTATAAAATATCATCAGGATTTTTTGGTGCCGCCTGAAAAACTGTGCTTCCCTTTTTTGCATCAATTTCAGTTGGAATTATTATATGGGAATTGTTTTCTGGAAACACAATCTGAAAAGAGACTTCGCTGTCCTGTGTGTGCCATGAAACAAATTTCGGAAGCCTCTTGTAATTTAAGCTTGTCTTTGTGTACCAGTATTCAACGTAGGGCGGAAGAACAAAATATTTTTTCAAAAGCGGAAGCTGGCCTTTGTAGATTCCAGTTAAATCTTCCGCGGTGGCCTGAAATTTTCCATCGGGAGTGAATGAGTAGACTTTGCAATATGGACAGATGCTGCTCATAGGGGCAGTGCGGGGTTTTAATGAGTGCTCTGTTTCTTCGCAGTTTTCGGAGGCGATGAATCCTGATTTCTTGCAGACTGTTACAGGCTCTAAATTCCAGTTGGGAGCTTCGCAGAATGATGTCTGCGGCAGAGAAGAAAAAAGTGTGAACATCAGAGGTGCTGCTGTTGATGCACTTGTAAGATTTTTGTTTCCGCGCCCGTTGGAATTTCCAACCCAGACTCCAACTGTGAATTCCCTTGTTGTCCCGATGCACCATGCATCTCTATAGCCTGTGCTTGTTCCTGTCTTCCATGCGATTTTTTTCTGCGAGCCGAATTTCTGCCATTGAGATTCCTCTTCAGGTCTTGTTCCCATTGACAGAGCCTCCAGTGTCTGGTAGCAGCTTCCGGACGAAAACGGATTTTGCGCTTCCATTCCTTCCGCCTTTTTCATCAGAGAAGCATAGGCTGAGGTAATTTGAATCAGCGTAGTTTCGCCTCCGCCTAGAATCAGCGGCAGTCCGTAATAGTCCGCGTCCTTGGTGAATGTTGTAAGCCCGCACTGTCTGAGCACTTCAAGAAAAGGAGTGATTCCGAATTTTCTGAGTTCCCTTATAGCTGGAATATTCAATGATCGTGAAAGCGCCTGGCTTGCAGGAATCGCTCCTGTGTATTTTGGAATATTATTTTCAGGCATGTAGTTTCCGATTCTTGTGGGAACATCTATCACAAGCTGATTTGAAAGTAACATTCCGCTGTCGAGCATTGCCGCAAAAAGGAACGGCTTTAAAAGACTTCCTGTGCTTCTCTGCGCCTGAATCATATCAACATCGGCATTTTCTGTGTTCCGTCCGTTCATGCCGGTGTTTCCTATGTACGCCAGAATTTTTCCGGTGGATGTTTCTATGACTATTGCGGAAGCGTTGCTGATTCCAAGCTTTGAAAAATTTTCTGAAAAACGCTCTGTTGTTTCCGCTGTGTTTTTTTGAATTCTATTGTCGAGGTCTGTAAAAAATTTGCTCTGCCCGGGGTTCTGCTTTTTTAAGAATTCAAGATAGTGCGGTGCGAAGGCCGGCAGCTTGTATGGCTTTCCCGGAATTTTTTCCTGAAGAGAAAGCTCAAGTGTTTCCGCGGAAATTTTTTTTGTTTCATAGAGCTTTGCAAGCAGCCTGTTGCGCTTTTGAAGCAGAATGGAAGAATTTTTTCCGGGCGACACAAGAGATGGCTGGTTGGGAAGCACTGCCAGAGTTGCACATTCAGCCCATGTGAGTGATTCAGGCGGAACATTGAAATACCTCCACGCCGCGGCTTCAATTCCCACAACATTTCCGCCGAACGGAGCATTGGCTGCATAAAGCTCAAGAATTGTTTTTTTTGTGAACCGTGCTTCAAGAAGGATGGCAATGGCTGCTTCCTTTGCCTTTTGAAAATATGTGCGCTTTCTGTTTCCCTGAAGAAGCCTGGCTGTCTGCATTGTGATTGTTGAGCCGCCTGAAACAATTCTTCCTTTTTTTATATTCTGAAAAACTGCCCGTGCAAGCGCAGGGTAATCTATGCCTGAATGAAAATAAAATCTCCTGTCTTCAAAAGCTAAAATGCAGGCTTCGAATTTCGGCGGAACAGCTCCCTTTTCAAATCTCCACTGACCGTCATCGGCAGCAGATGCGCCTGTCAGAATTCCATCTCTGTCATACACTGCCACCGAGTACGGAGATTTTACCGCGAGAAGTTTTCCTGATAGAATCCATGCGGCTGTGTACAAAAACAGTCCGGCAAGAATTCCAGCAGGAAAAATAAATTTTTTATTTAGATGAAACTGCATAGACTCCGGGAACAATGGCTCCTATTGAGTTGTCATACATTGCCTCTGCGCTCACGGCAGGAATGAAATATTCACCCTCAAAGACTACGGTTGCAAGAATCGAGAATTTTTTTGTTTGCCCTGGCTCAAGGTCAAAGTAGGTGCAGACAAGATTGTCGCGTATATCCTGATATGTAAAATCATCTTTTCCCATTTCCGTGCCAAGGGAAATTCTGTCGTTTGATATTTCCCAGCATGTTGGAATTGGAACCGCAAGAGCCATGTTCTTTATTTCTTTTTCCATATCTGAGTCAACAGAAATATTCATGAGAATGCTATCCCCTGTTTTTGTGGAAGCTGGATTTATTTTCTTTCCGCTTTCATCTGTGTATTTTATTTTCAGTCTTATGCCGTCATTCCGCGCAGTTTCATTTCCCGCCTTTGAATTTCCCGAGACTGTTAGAACTGCAAAAATGTCCTTGCTTCCTTTGTTTGTAATGCTGAGCAACTGAGTGTTTCCTTCGTAAAAATCAAGTTCCCTGATGTCTGAAATTTTTTCGATGGAGCATGAAGCTGTTTTTCCATTGCGCTCTATTGAATAATTTTCCTGCTCATTTTTCTGAGTTGAAGTGTAGTACGGCAAAAGCGCAAGGAGCGACCACGCAGTTTCCTGTGTGCTCAGCCACTCTTCGGAATCCAGAGTACCTGAAACTGTTTTTGCCTGCTTCAGTGCTGCTGAAGTGTTTTTTGACAGAACTGCGGCAAAAAGTTTCATTGCCTCTTCCCGGTGCGATGAGCTGAAATTTCCTCCTGTCATTCTGAAGAATTCTGAATTGCGGTCTGCTTTCCGCCGTATTTTTTCCGCATGGGCTGTATTGCCGCTAAGCGAGTAGGCGCACGAAAGAAGAAGCTGGGCTGTATTTGACATTTCATTGAAACTGTCAAGCCTGTTCATTGCTCCGATATTTGAGCGGCCTGCAAGCGCCAGAACAAAAACTGCATAAGCGTGAATTTCTTTTTCCTCTCTTGAATTTCCGTTCCAGAATGAAGCTTTTTCATCCAGATAATCCATGAGCGATTTGTACATCTGCGCCGGAACTGTATAGCCGTTTTTCTTTGCCTCCGAAAGGAAGTGTGCCGCATAGCAGGTTCCCCATTCATTTATTTGCTCTCCGCCCTGCCAGTAACTAAACCCTCCGTTGGGTTTTTGATACAAAGAATAACGCTTTATTACAGATTTTATATTTTCCTTCGCTTGTTCAATCTGCTGTTCGTTCAGCTTTGCAAATGAAGGCAGGTACAGCTGCGGAAAAGCTCCTGATGTAATCTGCTCAATGCAGCCGTGCGGATAATTTAAAAGATATGAAAGTCTGCTTTCAAGATTCAAAGATGGAATAGTGGAAACTTCAAGGCTGAGTTTTCCTGTTCCTTTTTCAAGCGGACTTTCCACTTCAATCTTTTCAGTTTTTCCAGGCTTTATGATGACAGTTTTTCTGTATGCCGCAGGAATTCCGCGCGAAAGAATTTTTACACTTTCCTTGTTGTGTGCGCTGCCTGATTTTGAATTTGCAGAAACTTCAAAAACGGCGTCTCCTGGCTCATTGGTTTTCAGAGTGAATCTCTCTGTGATATTTCCCATTGCCGGTATTTTTACAGTTCTGGTTTCTGCAAGGCTTGCTGCCCCTGAAACTTTCACGGCTATGTCCGCAGCGGTGTCGTTTTCTGTTCCGTTGAAAACTACTACCGGAAGTGAAATTTTTTCATCAGCTCCGAGTGTGCGCGGAATGACAGGCTGAACCATCAGAGAAGACTTTACCTTTACGGATTTTTCTGAACTTCCGCAAGAAAAAATTCCAGGGGAATCATTGTTTCCTGCTACTGCCATTATTTTTACAGCGCCAATATACTGCGGCATCTTGAATGACAAAGCCTTTTTTTCTCCCTGCGAAATTGTGTACGGCCCGAAATATTTTACAACAGGAGCAAAGCGGTTGGAGTTGTTCATTGCGTTTGTGTTGATTTCATCTCCGCCTCCTACTGCAAGAATTGTTTCGAGCTTTCCAGAATAGGCGTTTATGACATACGAGTATATGTCCCAGTTTTCCAGCTGTGAAGCTTCCTTTTTGTAGAATTCAGAATGAATATCCGGAACATGGAAATTGGTAAGTCCTAAAAGACCTTCGTCAACAACAGCGACTGTATACGTCATCGGTCTTCCATTTTTTTCTGCTATTGAAATAACTGTTTCCTTTCCAGGAGTGAAAGTGTCTGCGCATGAAATTACAGGCTCCAGCACAGTTTTTGGATTTTCAACCATAAGAGGAACTATTCCATAGAGCCGCACAGGAAGGCTGTTTGCCGTTTGCAGGTGCTGCTGAAGAAGCGTTATGTGAACATAGCAGTTGGGCGCCATGGTTTCTTCAATTTTGGTTTTATATACTGTTGTGCCCTCTTCTGTTTCAATCCATTCCTGCTTTAAGATTGTGCCGTTCTTTTCAATGGTGGCAAGGGCGCGCTGACTTTTTCCGGATGCAAAAGTAATGCTTGCTGTTTCTCCCGGAATATAGGATTTTTTATCTGCGGAAAGGGAAACCATCGATGCGCTTCCGTTTTCTCCTTCGACCGCGCGGCTTGCCCAGCCAGGCCAGTCTATGTATACAATTTTTCCTGCGCTGTGGCTGCATTGGGCTGACCTGTTGTCTTCTGCCACAACAAGGTATCTTCCCCATGAAGGGTAGTTCACTTCAAATGTAAAGCTTCCTTTTCCATTTTTAATATCACATTCTCCGGAAGCTATTTTGCTGTATGACGATCTGCCTGTGAATCCTGCTTCGGAGTAGGCGTCTTTTTCCCACCACCATTTCCAGTTTATTTTATAAATGCTGTATGAAATTTTAGCTTCATTTACGGGATTTCCGTTTTCATCAACAAGAACAATGTCGGCGGTGTGCTGCTTGTCGGTCAAAAGCATATTCCTTGCGGCATCCCCCTTTGGAAGCTTCAGTCCCACATAGCGCTTGTAAGGCGAAAAAGTAAAGCTTGTGTATTCGGTTGAAAATGCTCCTGACGGCTCAAAAATACGCGAAGTCATATTCGCTTTCAGCAATCCCGGAAGATCCCAGCCGGCATCAAGATCCACATTGAAATTTGCCTTGGAATTTGAGTCGAGTGTTCCTTCCCAGATTTTTTCGCGCCTGGATTCAACTGTGTTCCTTGGGTTTGTGAAAGTGTAATTTTCGTAGCCTTTAAATCCTGCATCCTGCTTTGAGAACATCACTGAAACATCAGCCTTGTATCCGGCCGCGGATGCTCCGTGAAGCCATTCGCCTTCCATTCTGAATTCATTTTTCCCTGACGAAAGAATTTTTCCAGATGCCGGCATGAGCTTTACAGAAAGCTTGTTCGGAACAATGGATTCAACCCTGAGCGGTTTTGTCCACTCGTTTCCTCCTATTTTTATTTTTGCCGTGTAGACTCCGGTTTCTCCGTCCTCCTGTGTCTTTGTATCGATAGGATAAAAACCGTTCTTGTGGTTCTGAAGAATTTTTGTTTCAACTGTTTTTCCTCTTGGGTTTATAAGTTCGAACGTAACAGGAATATCCTCGGGAAGAGTTTTGCCGCTGTCCTGAAGCACAAAAGTCAGGAACATATTATCTCCCGGCCGCCAGATTCCGCGCTCTCCGTATATGAAACCCTTCAGACCGTCTGCGGATTTTATTCCGCCTGTTTCAAAATGGCTTATGCTGAGAGTTGTTCCGCCTGAAAGCTTGAGATATGAAGTCTGGTCTGCCGCTGTCGCCGTGATAAAAACCGCATCCTGGCAGTCAAACACTGCGTTTCCGTTTGAGTCTGTTTTTGCCGAACCCAGGCTCTTTCCTATAAAATTGAAAATCTCCACCCTGATGTTTTTGTATGGCTGAGCGGTTCTTATATCCGCGGCGGTCACAAAAATTTTTCCGCTGGTTTCTTTTTTTGCCATAAGGCCGATGTCTGAAACAATGATATTCCTTTTTATTGTGTTCTTAGGATTGTATAATTCCATGTAGAACGCAGGGTGGCACGGATCGTCATCGTAGTTCCAGAAAGTTCTCCTTGTTTCATAATCCATGTTGTTCAGGTAGTCCCAGTAACTGTTTTCCTCTGTCTGCTCTTCGAATGTGTCCCTGGGCATTTCTATATTGGAAAAATCAGGATGCTGCTTCGGGCAGACATATTTTATGTCACGCTTTCTGAATGAAATACGAATCTGGAACATTCCGCCCGGATATTTTTTTGTCAGCTCCGAAATATCAATTCCGCGCGGAACATAGCAGTTCTGCATTGAGCTGTTCCACGGCAGTGAAACACGCTTTTCCCACACAGGCTCTCCGACTCTGTACATTTCTTTTTTTTCATCAAGATTGTTGACCTGAAGAAACTGAATCATGTTGTGGTCTGGAATTCTAAAAGCCTGGATTAAAAGTCCGTCCAGATTTCTTGTCATCACTGAAAGCACTGTTCCCTGCGAGGTCGGAAGGATATTCCCCGAATTCGTAAATTTAACAGACGGAAGCTCCCAGTGCTCAGCGATGGATATGCTGGAAGTTGAGGCGAGCAGAATTCCGCTTTCGCTTTTTAAGCCGCTTGCGATTTTCAGGGAGCTGATGTTTTCAAAGCCTGTGTCGCTGAATATTGTCAGAATATTTTTCTTTACGGTTGCGTTTGTGAATTTTACAAGATTTTCCTGCTCATCGAACGCCTTTATAAATCCAAGCAGATTCTGCGATGTGCTTATGAACTGCGAAAAGCTTACTGTTATTGAATTTTTGCGGGAAGTGTTTATGTCGATTATATCAAAAATTCCGGATGCGGGAATTGTAAATTTCTTGCTGTCTTTTGCCTGTGCACCCTTTGAGCTGAGCACTCCTGTTTTTTTTCCGTTCCATTCCACAAGAAGTGTCTGCTGCTTGTCGGAAGGTCTGATTCCTGTGATTGAAAAACTGTGCGAAGTGCTTTTTCCCGCAGTTAACCAGCTTACGTCAAGTTTTCTGGATTTGAATGATTCCCTGACTGAAGCCTTCAGTGCTGATGAAACTTTTTTTTCTTCTACAGGAATGTCTGTTTCAAAAACTCCTGAAAGACTGTAGTTTCCATCGTCGTCAAGCATGATTTCATTGAAGCCTACTTTAAAAGAAGAATCCGTTGTGATGAATTCCCTTGTGAAAATTCCATTTTTGTTTTTTGACGGAAAAAGCTTTGAAAAATCTGCTTTCAGTGTTATTTTGGAATTCGCCTTGTAAGGCTTTTCAGGGCAGAATGAAACTGTCCGCTTGTCCTCTGAAAATTTCCATTCGCCCTTTTGCCTTGGTGAAAGCGAGAATGCATTTTCAATATTGCACTCTGGCTCGCATGCAAAACGGAGCGAAATGTCCGACATTCTTCCGATAAATGTCGGTGAAATTTCTTCTATTAAAATCTCATCCTCTGCTGTTATTGAATTCTGGTTTTCCTTTTTGCAGCCTGAAAAAAATATACAGGCCGATGCTAAAATTACAAAATATAATTTAAAATTCTTCATGCAAAAAAGAATATAAAATTTAAATATATTTTTCTATATATAGGGGGGGGAAGCAAAAAAAAATCAGTTTTGTAAAAATATTTTACTACATATTTGTTTTGCTGTTTTGAAAATACAGGATTTGATAAATTGATTAAAAAAGGCTGGATAAAAAAGTCGGGCAACCGGGATTCGAACCCGGGACCTCTAACTCCCGAAGCTAGCGCGCTACCAGCTGCGCTATTGCCCGAATAAAAACGCTCCTAAAGAACGGTGCAACGGGATGTACGGGACTCGAACCCGTGGTCTCCGGCGTGACAGGCCAGCGCGATAACCAGCTTCGCTAACACCCCATGTGTTGCTAGAATATAGCATAAAAACATTTTTGCTGTCAATAGAATTTTTTTTTATTATTCGAATTTTTCTGTGCTAAAGAATTTCCAGAACTTCCCTTTAAATAAAAACTTGAAAATTTAAAAAAGTGTTTTATAATGAATGCATGGCAGATAAGACTATTATAAATTCAAGTCCTTTGGGACAGCATTTAGACAAAATTGCAGAGTCACAGCAGGTTTCGTATCTTGTGTTCAACAAGAAAAAAATTCAAATTACTGCAAAAATAACTATGGGGCGTGAAGCTGATAATGATATTGTCATTGATTCAAAGCTTGCAAGCCGCCATCATTGCATTATTCAAAAAATCCGTGATGCATATTTTTTAAGTGATCTTGGAAGCACTAACGGAACTTTTTTGAATGGGCGCAGAATTCCGCCGGATAAGTATGTCAAGCTCAACGCCGGAGACAAGCTTACGATTGGTTCTTCAAATCTTATAATGGGCTAGAATGTTTTCCGAAGAAGAACTGGCATCTTTTTATTCTCATCTGAACTGCATAAACAGCTCCCAGGCATTTCCTGCGGAAGATGAATTGCAGCGTTTTCTTGATAACTCACTGTGCGTGCTGGAAAATGAAGATTCCAGTTACAGGCCGCTTGGTTCTGACTGCAAGCCCGGCGGTCTTCTTGATTTTTCCGCTTCAGATATTCCTGTTGTCATTGTTCCCGATATTCATGCCCGCGCTGAATTTATTCTGCGGATTCTGGATTTTAAAATTGACGGCAGAACAGTTCTTCAGCTTCTTAACGAAAAAAAAATATACATGGTCTGTGTTGGCGATGCCTTCCATTCAGAGAGCCGCGGATATGAAAGGTGGCTTGAGGCATATAAAGACTGGTCGATGAATGTTTATGCGGGCCAGGCAATGCAGCAGGAAATGCTCGAGAATATTTTTACGCTTATGATAATCATGGAGCTGAAAAACGCATTCACGGCCAATTTTCATTTTTTAAAAGGAAACCATGAAAATATCCTGAACGAAACCTGCCACGGAAATTTTTCTTTCAGAAAATTTGTTCAGGAAGGAATCATGTGTTGTGATTTTATACGCCAGGTATACGGTGATGTTGTGCTTCATCTGATAAGCCTGTGGGAAAAAGCCCTGCCTGTATGCGCAGTGTTTTCTGATTTCGGTGTGAGCCATGCCGAGCCTGCGTTTGCGTTTTCAAGAAATCAGATTATTGACTATCATAAAAATGATGATGTTGTCATTGGGCTGACATGGACTGCGAACGATGAGGCGGAAGAGCAGAGCGTGCAGAAACTGATGGAGAATCTGAACCCTTCGGCAAAAAAAAGCGGCGTTATATGGTTTGGCGGACATCGTCCTGTGAAGGATGGAAAATTTTTTTTGCGCCAGAACGGAAGGTATCTTCAGCTTCATAATCCGGATGAAATGAATATTGCCGTTGCAGTTCCCGGGAAAATATTTGATCCCGTGGCTGATATAAAAAGTGTTTTATAAAACATCGCATTTTTAGGTTGTCCCGGAAATTTCAGTTTTTCGGGCTGCCTTGTTTTATTCGTGCGGAGGATTTAATGCCCCGGTGTTTTGCTGGGGTTATAGATTTGTTTTTGTGGGAGAAGCAAATGGAAAGTGAAACAATCGGAAAATATAAGAACTGCACAAAGATTGCTGCAGGCGGAATGGGAGCGGTGTATCTTGCAACTCATCCAGAGCTGAAGCGCAAGGTCGTTATAAAAAAACTCACTATGAAAAATGGCGGAGCTGCAATCAGGGAGCGCTTCAAAAGAGAGGCGAGAATTCTCAGCGAGCTGTCCAGCCCCTATGTGGTCAGAATGTTTGACTATTTTACAGAAGGCAGATCCAACTATATTGTTCTTGAGTTTGTAGATGGAATGTCGCTTGACAAGCTGATTGAAAAGCAGATTTCCCTTCCGCCTGAACTTTCGCTTCTGATTTTTTTAGATGCCTGTCTTGGACTGAAAAATGCACATTCCAAGGATATTGTTCATCGCGATATAAAACCGGGGAATATTCTTATTTCCAAGAGGGCAGAAGTCAAACTTGCGGATTTTGGAATTGCCAGCAATGAAGAGCCTGAAGTTGAGGAGCAGAAAGCATCTTCGGATTCAGACAGAACTATCGTTGCTGCAAAGAACAGCGCGATAACACAGGCCGGCTCTACGCTTGGAACTCCTGCCTATATGTCGCCTGAGCAGCTTGTGGATTCAAGCACTGTAGATGCGCGCGCAGACATATATTCTATGGGCGTGATGCTCTACGAGATGGTTACAGGCTCAAAGCCCTATGCAGGAGATATGGCGCCTGAAACTATCGCGAAGATAAAAAAAGGAAAGTATATTCCTCCGCAGAAAATTGTAAAAAATCTTCCTCATGTTGTAATAACATTGATAAGGAAGATGATGCGCCCAGAGCCTGAAAAACGGTACAAGAGCCTTGATCCTGTTATTGCAAAAATCCGCCGCTATCTTAAAAATTATGATACCCATGCAATCCGGGTTACACTTGCACAGGCTGTGATTTCTCCAAAGACTGTTTCGTTTCCTGCCTATATTCCAAGAAACTATAAGGCAAAGAGGTTTGCGCTTGGTGCTTTTGCGGCCTGTGCGCTTGCGGGCTTGTTCTGCTATGCATGGAATTCGGGAGTTATTCACAGAACAATTCTTAGGAACTGGTATACTCCTGTTTCGCTTTCCATGGTCATGCCTTCAACAGCAAGCGTGAATGCCGACCTTCCAGCCCGCGCATTTTTCTTTGTGAATGACAATGACGGAATTCCTGAAGTTCCAAATACAAGGCGCATTTTTTATTCAGCGAAAAATTCTTCGGGTGGAAAAAATCTTGAGTATAAAACAAAGACAGTGTTCCTTCGCCCGGGTGACTACAGAATAAAGATTGCAGAAGGCCCGTATGTCTGGTGGAAAAGCATTTCCGTGGGCAAAGAGAGCGTCCTCATGAACCTGGATTTTCTGAAAAATGCAAGCAGAAACATTGCAGTTCATCTTTCCGCCGTTGACTCTGAAACAGGAAAAGATTTGACAGGCTCTTCTCAGTTCAGAATCCAGATCGGCTCAAAATGGACGGATGTTTCCAAGGTTGATTTTTCCAAGCTAAAAACGGGAACTGTTTATAAATTCCTTATGAGGCATGAAGGATATTATGACGAGTATTTCAGTCTGCTTGTAGACTGGTATCAGGATGAAATATTTATAAATGGAAGCATGAGGAGGAAGTAAAAAACAGCGCATTTTTTACTGCTTCTGAAAACACTGAATGTGCGGATGTGCTTATTTAGAGTTATCTTGAAAGCCGCCGGTTTTTCAGTGTTTAAAGAAAATTATAAAAAAACAGAAAAAATTGTTTTTTAGTGGGAGTTTTTTATGGGGGATGTTTTTATGCTTGCACGCCCTGACATTCTCAAGGTGTGCAGGGAATTTGCTGTTTACATCGAAAAATTGGGATGTAAGGTGACAGTTTTTACAAGTCCGGCAAAGTTTTATCTGGCTGTAAGGCTTTCAGGAAAAGGCACGCTGGACTATGTTCTGATTGATGTCCGGGTCTTTCAGATTGATGTTTTCAATCCGTACAAGGAAATGGCGCTTATGCCCAATCCTGTTCCTGTTGTTGTTTTCAATGATCCTTATCCTGCGCCTGACAGCATGGCGTCCTATTGGATTACAAAAAACAATTTCTATCTTGTTCCGCTGATTGATTCGGAAAGCATTGAAAAATTATATCCTGTCTTTAAGCTGCTGGAGACATTTTTGAACAGCAGTGAATTCAACAAGTATATAAGCGTAATAAACAGGCCTGAAGTTTTTATGAGCGAAAAGGAGCGCTTTCTGCATTTGGACATGGAGAAATTCAGGCTGGCGCACAAAATTTCTCCGAGCCGCTTCAAGGTTTTCAAGTATTTTTATGAGCACCTTGGAAAAGAAATTTCAGAGCGCGAGCTTATATGCCTTCTTTTTGGAAACTATATTCCAGAAAAAAAAGCTGTCCTGCTGTCTTACATCTGTGATTTGCGCCGGGCATTCAGAAACGAAACTTCAATGAAAATCCGCATAGACAGAGAATTCAAGGGACATTATGCAATGAGAATTTCTCTGCCTGCGGAAAATTCAGCGGATATTGGCTTTTATGAATGAAAGTTTCAGATCCTTGAGTTTTTCGGTCATTGAAACTTTATAGATGTGCGGATTCAAAATTCTCTTGAATGATGGATCCAGCGTTTCAATTTCCTCCATCATTCGCTTTCTGCTTGCCTTGAGCTGCTCGCTGTCGGACAGGCGGGGTTCTGTTCTTTTGCCGTTTTCCATGCGCTTTTTTAGCATAGGCTTTATGCTGGACGCGGTAAAGGAGAACTGGCGGTAGTCCACCATTGGATGGAAATATCTGTACTCGGTTCCGGGATTCAGGGTTTCACCGTCGAGTGCCAGAATGTCCGCGCGCGCCATTCCGCTGTCATCGTAAAGGCGGAACACATTCTTGACGCCGGGGTTTGTGTTTTTTGAAGGATTGTCGCTGAATTTCATTGTGGGAACAAAACTGTCTCCGTTTTTCTTTGCGGCGAGCTTGTAAACTCCTGTGAAGCTTGATTCAGTTCCGCCTGTAACCATGTGCGTTCCGACTCCCCAGCTTGAAATCGGGGCATTCTGCTGGACAAGTGTTTCTATGATTTCCTCTGTAAGATCATTTGAAACGCAGATATATGCCTGCGGAAATCCAGCCTTGTCCAATTCCTTTCGCACCTCTGCTGTCAGGTATGACATATCCCCGGAATCAAGGCGCACTCCGAAGTTGTATCCTTTTTCAACAAGCTTTGCTCCTGCCTTTATTGCATTTTTTATGCCGCTTTTCAGTGTATCGTATGTATCAATCAGAAAAATTGTTTTTGTCGGATAAAGCTCTGCGTAGGCTTCAAACGCCTCTAGCTCGCTCGGAAAAGACATCACCCATGAATGAGCCATAGTTCCCATTACCGGGATTCCGTAAAGTTTGCCTGCCAGCGTATTGCTTGTGCCGGAAGCTCCTCCGATGTACGAAGCCCGTGTTGCGCTCATTCCGCCGTCCGGTCCCTGCGCTCTTCTAAGCCCGAACTCCATGACGTTTCCCTTTCTGCTTGAAAGCCAGACTCTGGCTGTTTTTGTTGCGATAAGGCTTTGAAAATTGCAAAGATTCAGAACAAGGCCTTCTATTATCTGCGCTTCAATCAGATTTGCATGGATTCTTACAATCGGTTCCTGCGGAAAAATAATCGAGCCTTCCTCAAATGAATATAAATCCCCGGAAAAAGAAAAATCCTTGAGGTACTGCAAAAAGCCTTCTTCAAAAATTCCCTGCTCCCTGAGATATGCTATGTCGTCTTCATTGAATGAAAAAGCCTCGAGACTGTCCAGCAGCGGCTCTATTCCCGCAAAAACGCTGAATCCTCCGTTGAAAGGCTGTCTGCGGAAAAACATATCGAATACAACCTGGTGGTTCATATTCTGTTTCCAATACCCCTGCGCCATTGTCAGCTCGTAAAAGTCTGTAAAAAGCGCGCTCCTGCTGAATGTTGAATGCATAATCGTCCTCCAAGAAAAAGAGTTGGTTTTGGACGGTTTTTTTAGAGTGGACAGACAGCATCTGCTGAACACAACCTGCGTCCTTCTTTTTAGAATATCATTTTGCGTTTTGAAATTCAATTACTGGGGCGCTTGCAGAATTTGTATGTTGCCCATGCGCCGAAGTAGCGGCCTATAAATCTGCTTGCTGCTGCCTGGAATTTCCATTTGAAGAATTTCATGGAATAAAGCTTTCCTTTTCGGGAGCATTTGAGTGCGTCGGCCACAGTTTTTTCCGGGGAAAGACCGTGCCTGACTTTTTTTCTTGCTCCATTTGAAGCCACGTCTGCGAATTCCGTGCTTACAGGACCAGGACAAAGCGCCGTAACTTTTATGCCGCGGTGCCTGATTTCCGCCGCAAGCGCAACTGAAAAACTCAGAACATAGCTTTTGCATGCGCCGTAAACTGCAAAGTTCCCAAGCGGAAGAAATGAAGCGAGGCTTGCCACGTTTATAATTCTGGAGCCGCTTTGCATGTATGGAAGTGCAAATCCTGTTATTCCCGTCAAAGATGTGCAGTCAAGGTCTATCATCTGCATTTCCCTGACAGTGTCTGTAGCCGTGAATTCACCGTATGTTCCAAAGCCCGCGTTGTTTACAAGAACATTTATTTTCAGCCCGTCGTGATTTTCTTTTTCAAGCAGCTCTTTTATTTTCAGTGCGCCCTCAATTCCCGATATGTCAAGCTGAAAAACTTTTATTTCTGGAAATTTCAAATTTCTTCGGGAAGCCTCTGCGTCAATCTGGGTTTTCAGTTCTTCCAGACGATCCTTCCGCCGTGCGATAATCCAAAGCTCGTCGCTTGCAAGTTTTTCAAATTCCGCGCTTTCCCTGGCAAGGAGCTTTGCAAACCAAAGGCCCATTCCGCTTGAAGCACCTGTGACAATGCTGATTTTTTTCATGCGGAAATTATAGCATTTTTTTTGTGCAGCTCCAAGACAGAAAGGTATCAGAATTTTTTCTGTGATGTATAGAGGAATTGTGTGCTTGTGAAAAATCTGTTGAACTCTGTTTTTCTGCAATAGGAATCAGCTTAAAAAATTCATTGAAAATAAGTTCTTGGAGGTTCCATTTAATCAAAACCTGAATTATAATCTTCGCTATGAAAAAAAATATCTTGAAATTCATTTTGCCTATTTTTATTTTTCATGCGGCCTATGCGGATTTTTCAGCTGAAGAAATTCTTGGCCGTCTTTCTGAGATAGACAGGATTTCACAGATTTTTTTGGTGAACGTGGAAGGCAGCGAAAATTTTCATCCTGTGGAATTTCTTGAAGACGGAAGCCCTGTGGTTCCGGGCGGAATTATTTTGTTTTCCTATAACATTGCGGATTCCCCTGACAAACTAAAAAAATACATTGATTCTATAAATTGTTTTTATGCGGAAAATTTCCGGCCGCTTCCTTTTATTGCGGTTGATCAGGAGGGCGGAGAAGTATGCCGGCTGCGTGGAATTGTTTCAAGTCTTCCGTCTGAAAAAAATGTCTGCAAAAATTATTCGCCCTATGAAGCTGAAAAACTTTATGCGGCTCAGGCATCTCAAATGAAGGCGCTTGGAATCAGCATGAATCTTGCTCCCGTTGCTGAAGCTGAAACGGACTCAAACAGAATTTTTTTGGGAACAAGAACTTTCGGAGCTGCGCCTGAAGCTGTTGTTTACAGCATGCTTTGCATAAAGGCCTACGAGGAAAATGGCATTGCCTCTGTTGCCAAGCATTTCCCCGGAAATGCGAATTCCGATCCGCATACTGGCGCTGTTGAAATCGACCTTTCTGCCGCTGAGGTTTTTAGAAATTTTATTTTTCCGTTTGCCATGATTCTGCGCTCTGAGCCTTCATGTGTTTTAGTGAGTCATGCAAAAATAAATTCCCTTGATGAAAATCCTGTGTGCACAAGCAGTTTCTGGATAAAGGAGATGCTTCAAAAGCAGCTTGGATTTTCGGGGCTTGTTATAAGCGATGATATTTTTATGGGCGCGCTTTCCGGGTCTGCTCCTGAGTTTATTGCGGCTCAGGCGATAAAATGCGGCGTTGATGTTATAATGCTCAGTGAAAAAAAATTTCTTCCGATTGCACAGTCGCTTTTGCATCTGGCGGAAACTGACAGGGAGTTTGCGGTTCGGCTTTATGAGGCTGAAAAAAAAGTTCTGGAGTTTAAATTGAAAAAGGGGATAATAAAAAGTGGGGCAGAGTAAATCTCAGAAAATTATAGGGCAGGATGCATTCGAGCTTTTTTATTCCGGGGTTTTCAATGCGCGCTGGGAAAAACTGAGGGCTTCGCTTTTTCAGGAGCCTGTTTATGCTGAGCTGTCCTACAAAAATTGTGAAAGCTATTTTTTGGATCCTGCAAGCATTGTTGCCGCCTTGTGCCTTCCTGTGGAAAATTCAAAGCGGATTCTTGACTTGTGCGCGGCTCCCGGCGGAAAAACCCTTGTACTGGCTGGCTTGAAGGGCGAGGATTCCGTGCTTTTTTCAAACGAAAAATCTCCTTCCAGAAAAGCCCGCCTTTTAAAAGTTGTAAGTTCATCTCTTCCTTCTGAAATTTCATGCGGTGTAAAAGTCAGTTTGAGCGACGGGGCTTGCTGGTGCAGGCATGAAACCGAATGTTACGGAAGCATACTTCTGGATGCTCCCTGCTCAAGCGAGCGGCATGTTTTAAATGACAGCAAATATCTTTCCCAGTGGACTCCTTCAAGAATTCGCACTGTTTCCATGGAGCAGTGGGCTTTGCTTTCATGCGCATTCCGTCTGCTGGAAAAAGGCGGCTATCTTTTGTATGCAACCTGCGCTTTGTGTCCGCAGGAAAATGACATGGCTCTTTTTAAGCTGAAAAAGAAATTTCAGGATGCGCGGCTTGTTCCTGCTGATGAAGTCCGTGATATTTTCCTTGCAAACGTAAAAGCTGAAAAGGCCGAGATTGCCTGTCCCGCAGGTCATTCCCTCGAGGAATTTTTTTCGCTCGCTGAAAAAACAGAAGTCGGATTTCACTTGCTGCCTGACAAGGCAATGGGTGCGGGCCCTCTTTACTTTTCATTGATTCAAAAAACCCCGGACGTTTCTTGAATGATTTTGTTTTATCCGTTTAATTGAATTTTATTTTGAATTCTCTTATAATTCAATAAGTGGAAAAAAGTAAAGGTCTTGTGGTATGTCTAAGCATGAAAAAAAACAGAATCTGATAACAGAGATAGAGGAGCAGCTCAAGGAAATCCGTGATGTCGATATTCTTCTGGAGAATATTTTGTCCGGCGCCAGGAAAATTGTTAATGCTGATGCCGGCTCTATTTATGAATATGACAGAAAGGAAAACAAGCTGTGGATTCGCTATAGTCAAAACGATACAATGCAGAGCCGTCTTGCTCCCGGTGAAAAGCTTTCTTATACTTCCTTCTATCTTGTTCCTACAAACCAGTCGATTTCTGGCTACTGTGTTCTTTCTAAAAAACTTCTGAATATTCCGGATGTGTATAATCTGCCGGAATTTCTTGATGAGGAAAAAAAGGAAAGGCGGCTTTTTGAGTTTAATTCTGCGAACGATGAAAAAAACGGCTACCATACACAGTCCATGATTACTATTCCGCTGATAATGGCGAATGGAAAAGTCATTGGAATTCTTCAGATTATAAATGCAAAGGACGAGAACGGAGTTGTTGTTCCGTTTGACAAGGATTCGGAATTCTATATTTCGCAGTTTGCATCAAAGGCCGGTGCGATTTATGAATATGCCTATCTTACAAGGCTCAATGTGGACAGGCTTGTAAAGACTGCCGGCTTCCGCGACCCAAAGGAAACTGGCGCGCATGTTGAAAGAGTTTCCCGTTTTTCGCTTGAAATATATGACCGCTATGCCGCTAATAAAAAAATTCCAGAAAAGGAGCGCAGCAAGTTTCGTGATAATCTAAGGCTGGCCGCCAGATGCCATGATGTAGGAAAGGTTGCGATTCCAGATGAAATTCTAAAAAAGCAGGGAATTCTTGATGACGACGAGCGCGACATTATGAAGGGGCACACCTGTGTCGGCGCGCAGATTTTTACTCCTGTGGAAAATGACTTTGATATAATGGCGCGCGATGTTTGCCTTCATCATCATGACCGCTGGGACGGAGGAAACAAGGGCTATCCCGGCAACTTTGACTACATGGATTATATTCCCGCTACAAGAATGCCCCATGAAATAGAACAGGCGCTCAAGGAAAACGGAATTCCTCTTGCGGCAAGGATTGTCTCGCTTGCAGATGTCTATGATGCGCTCAGGCACAAAAGATGCTACAAGGCGGAATGGAGCGTCGATGATACTTTCAATGAAATTTTAAAGCAGAGAGGTCGCCAGTTTGACCCTGAATTGGTTGATGCCTTTATGCAGATAAAAGACCGTCTGGAAGCCATAAACCAGGCAATCAGCTGAAAGTTTCCGGGCTGTCAAGCAGTTCAGTTAGAGTTTTTTTGAAGCTTGAAAGGTCGCTTTTGCCGTAGCATTTTCCCTTGCCTCCGGTTGAAACGCCGAGGCTTTTCATTTGCAGGCTCAGTGCTCTTTCTTCAAGCATGTAGTCAAGTTTTTTTTCTGTAAAAACAGTTCCCTTGTCGTTCATCACCGTGATGCCGCGTTTTAGAATTCTTTCAGCCAAAAGAAGATCCCTTGTAATCACTATGTCGCCAATGGCTGCGTTTTCAGCTATGAAGTTGTCCGCTGAGTCTTTTTCCTTGGGGCATATCTGCATTTTAAATAGGCTGCTTTTGAATGGAGCCTGAATATCCTTATTCGCCGCAAAGACAACTTTTGTTCCTTTTTTTTCCGCGGCTCTTAAAGTGAATTCCCTTGCGTTTTTTTCGCATGAATCCGCATCCACAAAAATCATTCAAGCGCCCCGCTGATTTTTTCTATTATATTTCTTGTAATCTGTTCTGCTTTTTTTTCAGTTTCTGTCTGATGGAGAAGGGAAGCTGTTTTCTGCTTTTCTTTGTAAAGCTCATCCACGAGCGCAATTCCTGAAAGAATACTTATCTTGATTGGATCTTTTACTCCTGAAGAGTGCGCTATCGATTCTGTGATTTCCCTGTAATAGGACAAAAGCTTTGCAAGATATGCGTCGTCCTCGGAGGCTTGCGCGGAAAATGATGCTCCAAGCAGTTCAATCTGAAGCTTTCCCAATCAGAATTCTCCCCGGGGATTAGAAAATATCAAACTGGCCATTTAAATCTGTCTGTGGCTCAGAAGAAGTTTGATTTTCCGGTATTTCTGTTTTTTCCTGCTGAAAAATCTGCGGCTCTGAAACTTGCTCCGGTTCTTCAGCTTGCTGGACTTCAGCCGGTTTTTCTTCCTGCGTTACATTGTTCTGCGTGGTCTGAAGTTCTGCGGAAGTGATGTCCTGACTCCCGAGAAGCGCATCTTCTATGGAGTCAAGACGTGTCAATGTTTTTAAAATGCTTTCCTCGATCTTGGACTGCGTTGTTTCCATTGTAGAAACCAGCTCCGTTTTCTCGGAGAACGCTTTTGTAAGCTCTGCGCATTTACTACGCAAAGCATCATTTTCCGATTTCAGCTGCGAAACAGTATCATTGAGTGTACTGATTTTTTCAACAGCGGCTTCTACTTTTTCCTGCAATAACAGAACCTGATCGAGTGTAATCATTTTTTTATGCCTTTACAGCGTTTTTTGCAACTTCAACAACAGCCTTGAATGCAACAGGATCTTCAATAGCCATATTGCTCAATGCCTTGCGGTTGAGTGTAACACCAGCCTTTAAAAGACCGTTGATAAAGCGGCTGTATGTCATTCCTTCTGCGCGGACTGCGGCGTTGATACGAGCAATCCAAAGACTTCTGTAATCACGCTTCTTGAGTTTGCGTCCAATATAAGAGTGATCAAGCGCTTTTACAACAGCATCTTTTGCAGCTTTGTAGTTTGACTTTCTGTCGCCTTTAAATCCCTTTGCTAATTTAAGGATTTTTGCACGGCGGTTTTTACGTTTTGTTCCATCTATTGCTCTAGACATTTTATACTCCTAAAATCAGCCGTACGGAAGCTGCTGCTTGCGGATTCTTGCAGCTGAATCTTCTGAAAGAATTCCTGCGTGGCGCAAGTGCATCTTTCTTTTTGGTGATCTCTTTGTCAAAATATGACGAAGATTCATTTTCTTGTACTTTATTTTTCCAGTACCAGTTAAAGAAAATCGCTTTGAAGCAGATTTCTTTGTTTTCATTTTAGGCATTTCATTACCCCTGTTTCTTGACTTTTGAGTTCAAGGTCATAGACATAAATCTGCCTTCCATTGCGGCAGGCTTTTCAATCGCATACGAACCTTCAACAAGCCGTTTTTCAACTTCTTTCAGTACATCATAACCGAGTTCTGTATGAGCCAGCTCCCTTCCGCGGAAACGGATGGTTACTTTCACTTTGTCGCCCTCGTTTAAGAATTCCTGAACATGCTTTGCTTTCGTGTCAAGGTCGCCTGAACCGATTTTTGGCTGCATGCGAATTTCCTTGAGCTTGAGTACTTTCTGGTTCTTTTTGGAGTCACGAAGCTTTTTCTCCTGTTCGAACTTGTACTTCCCGAAATCCAGTATTTTACACACCGGTGGATTTGCATTTGGCGAAACTTCTACAAGGTCGAGGTCTCGATCCCTTGCCATTCTGAGGGCTTCGATTGTAGGGACAATTCCCTTTTGTTCACCTTCATCATCAATGAGTCTGATCTCCCGCACGCGAATTTGTTCATTTACGCGCATGCCTTTATTGTCTGCCAATTATCCTCCTAGAGTATATAATACTCGTATAGCATAAAAAATATTTTATCAGAAATTATCGAATTGTGTCTAGTGAATTTTCATGTCTAAGCGAAACTTTATGGAAAATAAATGTCACAGCCGCAAATAAAACCATTGTGAGCAGCTGTAGTATAAGCGGAAACTTGAAGTACCACAGTGTCTGCGCCGCGGAAGGAAATGCCGCTCCCGCTATGAAAATCAGAATGCAGACAATGAAATTCTTTTTGCTCGTCCTGAAGTCAGGTAGCTTTATCTTTGCATACACGGCCTGTGAAAAAAGGGCAGAGCAGATGACAAGGAGCGGACTTGCAAACAGAAAAAAAACAGAATGCCTTTCCTGGCTTGAAATCGATATATATGGAAGAAATACAGAATAAAATGATGCTAGAACCGGAAACACAGCCTCGGTTTTGTAAGCGTCGCTGTCCTTGGAAAAGAAATTCCACGCCGCAAGAAGAAGCGTCTGCGGAATAATTATTGCTTTGGCTGCATGGAAAAAATACCTGATGAATCCCGATGTGGCGATATAGCTTGAAAAAATGAAATATTCCTTGAACAGAGAAATAAAAATTCCTGAGCATAATCCGGCTAAAATCGGCGCGATAAAATCCCTGAATTCGTATTCAGTGTTTGAAAGGCAGTAAAACAAAACTGCGGCTGGAATAGAAAAAATCAGAAATGAATACATATATAAAGAAGTTTAACGGCAAAATGCTTTTTTTTCAACCGCCCTGCGGAAAATGAATATTGCGCTTGGAGCAATTAATCTTTGCTGTTTTTGGTTTCGCTGGAAAATTTGCCCGGATAACTGACGGTCAGCTGACTGTAAAATAGAAAAAATGTAAAATAAAAAAGGCTTGCGGTTACCGCAAGCCTTTTTTTTCGTCTGCAAAGATTTCAGACTAGTCTAATGCGTGTCCTGCAGAGCCTAATACGTCGATGTTTTTATGCATATACATTTTCTTAAGCTCGTCGCGTGCAGGTCCAAGATATTCGCGCGGGTCGAATTTGTCCGGGTTTTCTGCAAAGAATCTGCGGATTGCGGCTGTCATTGCAAGGCGTCCGTCAGAGTCAATGTTGATTTTGCATACTGCTGATTTTGCAGCCTTGCGGAGCTGCTCTTCTGGAATTCCTACAGAATCCGGGATTTTTCCGCCGAACTGTTCGATGATGCGTACGTATTCCATCGGAACTGATGATGAACCGTGGAGAACGATAGGGAAGCCCGGGAGCTCTTTTTCGATTGCTTCAAGAACATCGAATGCAAGCGGCGGCGGAACAAGAACTCCGTCTGGAGTGCGGGTGCACTGTTCCGGTGTAAACTTACAGCGGCCGTGAGAAGTTCCGATTGAAATTGCAAGTGAGTCACAACCTGTTTTTGAAGTGAAGTCTACTACTTCTTCCGGTTTTGTATATTTTGATTCTTCAGCAGCAACGTCATCTTCAACGCCGCCAAGAACGCCAAGCTCAGCTTCAACAGTAACATCATGTGCGTGTGCATATTCTACTACTTTTTTTGTAACTGCTACGTTCTCGTCATAAGGAAGTGCAGAACCGTCAATCATTACTGAAGAGAAGCCGTTGTCGATACAGTCTTTTGCTACTTCAAAAGACGGACCGTGATCAAGGTGAAGTACGATAGGGATTTTGCAGCCGAGTTCTTCTGCGTATTCTACAGCACCGCGTGCCATATTGCGAAGGATGTATTTGTCCGCATAAGCACGTGCGCCTTTTGAAACCTGAAGGATTACCGGTGATTTTGTTTCAACGCAAGCCTGAATGATAGCCTGCATCTGTTCCATATTGTTGAAATTGTATGCAGGAATTGCATATCCGCCTTTCATAGCCTTTGCAAACATATCTTTTGTGTTTACAAGACCAAGTTCTTTGTAACTGTGCATATTAGCTCCTTGTGTCCGTTTTTGGATTTATTATAGAATAAATCATTTCAAGGCAAAATTCAAGGGAAGTGTCTTAAATAAAAGGGTTCGCAATGGTGCAGGCATTTTGTTTCATTAAGGCTGAAAGTTTGTAATATTTATATGGAAAATAAAACGTCTGCGCTGTAAAATGAAAAGCGGAGTGATTGCGTTTTTACAAAACTTCTGTATAATTTTTAGGAGTTCGCATAATAAATCATTTGACAAAAAATGATTGTATAAATATAATGAAATATGAAAATTTAGTTGATTTTTTTTTAATCAGTTAAATAAATAAAACTTGGCGATACAGGAAAATAATCGTATTCAAGGAGATTTTTGATGAAAAAGGGCGTAGTCATTTTAGGTGGCCTGATTCTTGGACTTGCATTCTGCGTGCCGGCAGTAGCTCAGCCAAGCTCTAAGGCTGTTGAAACAATTGTTATCGATAATTTCGATACTGATGCGGAGTGGTCATGGAGTGTTCAGTCCAGCCGTTTCGTTGCTGAGGGCTATCCAATCCTGAAGAAATTTGAAGGAATTCCAAATTCATTGATTCCTTACCACAAAGATTCCGATCCTGCTGCAATGGTTTTGGGTGTAAAAACAAAGTATGACCGCAAGGGTGATAACTGGTTTGAAGTATTTCCTTCAAAAGATGACAAGGCTTTCGAGATTCCATTTGTCGGAACTGTTACACAGGTTGATTTTTGGGTATGGGGAGCAAATTATAATTACAGATTAGAGCTTCTTGTGCGCGATGCTGATGGTCGTGTTCATACTTTGAAAGCCGGCAATCTTATGTTCAGCGGATGGAAAAATGTTGTTGTAAATGTTCCTGGATATATCCGCCAGCATTCTAGAATCCGCTCTGGAAGAACAAACATGACATTTGTTGGATTTAGAATTCGTACAGATGCCAATGAAGCTGTTGATGATTATGTTATTTATTTTGATCAGTTGAAATATACAACAAATACATTGTCAACTGTATATGATGGATATGCTTTGAAGGATGCTGATTTTGGTGATCCGGATACAACTTCTGGTAATAGTGAGACAGTTCAATAATTAGGATAAAGGTGGAATACAAATGAAAAAAATACGTTTTGCTGTTTTAGCTTTGGCAGCCTTTTGTGCAGGGTTTGCTTTTTCCCAGACAGAAAGCCTTTCAGAGCCTGATGCTTCAAATATCGGAAATGATAGTGCCCGCCAGGCTCTTCGTGAAGTAAGTGTTGAGCGTTTTGAGAGAGAAGGTTCTTGGAATGTTCATATTTCTTCTGACAATGGTGTTATTGCAGGTCGCTTGTTTGAAGGAAGCCCTGCTGCAAAAGAAGAGTTGAATGATTCTGGAAATCAGCAGATTGAAGATACAAAAGTTTTGGGTATTAAAGTTGAATTCTTCCGCCGTGGTGTGAATTCATTCTATATCACATCAGCTCGTCCTATTCCTATTGAAGGCGTTACAAAGACTGTTTCTGTTTGGGCTTGTGGACGTAATATGGGACATCAGCTTTGGCTTTTGGTTCAGGATTATAATGGAAATAATTTTGAAATTTGGATGGGTTCTTTGGAATTCAGTGGATGGAAAAAGCTTACTACTGCTATTCCTCCTTCTCCTGATGGAGAACATGGAATTGTTCAGCAGAGTGTTTACCATGGAGATAAGCCGGGACTTCGTATTGTTGGATTCCGTGTAGATTGTAATCCAATGGAAGCCAAGGGTGCTTTCTATATGTACCTTGATGACATGAGAGCTGTAACAGACCTTTATGATCTTGAAAACAGAGATGAAGATGATATGATGGATAACTGGTAGAGTTTTTCTTCCAGCTGTTTAAGCCCCTCCTGTGAGGGGCTTTTTTTATGGCAGTCATGGAAACTTTCAGTGTTTCCCTGTTTTTGCCGTTATATCATTTTAGAATTCGCAGGAACCAAAAATGTGTATGATTCAAACTGCAAATAAAAATGCTATTCCGGAAGCAAAGGCACTTCTTTCGTATTTTGCTGAAATTTCAGGAAAGAAAATTATCACCGGGCAGCACACTCAGACTGTGCCGATGGAGGAAATAAGCTATATAAAAAGTGTTACCGGGAAAGAGCCTAAGCTACGGGGATTTGAGCTTTTGTCCTATTCTCCGAATATCAATTACAGCGATTCTGATATAGAATGTCTTACAGAGGTTGAGGAAAACCGCAATACGGCTGAAATTGCATTGAAATGGGCAAAGGAAAATTCCGGAATACTTACTTTTACATTTCATTGGTTTTCACCGCTTGGCGGGCACGGAAAAAGCTTTTATGCGGAAAATACAGATTTTGATGCCAGTCGGATTTTCCAAGAGGGAACAGAGGAACGTTCTTGCTTTTTCCGGGATATGGATGTGATTGCAGAGCTGCTCAAAAAATTTGAGGGAATTCCGATTTTGTGGCGCCCGTTTCATGAATGTTACGGTGACTGGTTTTGGTGGGGAGCAAAAGGTCCTGTTGTGGCATCGCGCCTGTATTCGCTTATGTTTGATTATTATACAAATTTCCATAAGCTTGATAATCTTTTGTGGGTTTGGAACTGCAATGTGAAAGAAGCGTATCCGGGCGATGACAAGGTTGATGTTGTTTCGATTGATGTATACCGTCAGCAGTATGAGCCTACTGATTATTCAAGGGAATATCGTTCTCTTTGTGAAGGCTCTTCTAAAAACAAGGTCTGTGCGCTTGCAGAAGTCGGCTATATTCCTGATGTTTCACTGCTTGAGCAAACTCATATTCCATGGGCATATTATATGACATGGTCAAAGGAATTTTGCATTGGGGAAAAATATAATTCAAAAAGTTCTCTTTTGAAAATGTATGAAAGCAGATATGCCGTTACACTGTAAGTTCACAGTGGGACTTGCTGATTTTTTTGCGCAGAGTTTGTTGATTGTTTTTTTTTAGCACTTTCTATATAATTTGCTCATGTTTAACAGCCTGACTGGAATCGTTACAGGAAAATTTCCTCAAAAACTTCTGATAGAAACAAATGGAATTGAATGGGATGTTACAGTCCCTGAAACTTCGCTTGAAAAAATTCCGCCGGTGGGAAGCAAGGCACGTGTTTTTGTCTGGATGCAGCATAATGAAAATGCGGTTTCTCTTTTTGGATTTTCTTCGGAAGATGAGCGCGCGCTTTTTTTTGATTTGCTGAAGGTTGACGGAATCGGTCCGAAGGGTGCAACGAAGATTATGGGCAGTGTTTCCTTTTCCGCTCTTGCGCAGATGCTTGACAGGGGAGATGTTGATGCCCTGAAAAAAGTTCCCGGTGTCGGGCCTAAAACAGCTGGAAAAATCATACTCAGCCTGAAAGGAAAACTTTCGCTTGCTTCGCTGGCTTCCACGAATTCAGAAACTTTGGGAGTGTCCGCGTCTTATTCTGATGTTGTGAATGCGCTGGTTGATATGGGCTATGACAGGAGCAGGGCAGAGGAAGTTGTTTATAGAATTTCAGCGGCTTTGAAATCGGACGAGCAGTTTGCTTCGCTTGATCAGAGCGGAAAAGAGGATTTTATTTTTAGAAAGTCAATAGTGGAGCTTGCAAGATGATAAAAAGCGTTAATCCGCGCAGTTCCTATGCGAAAAAAAATTCTGAAGAAGACGAGATGAATATTGTAACCCAGCTTGCATCACAGGCGGCGCAGGGAAAATCCATGGAAATGGCTTCTCCTCTGAATATTGTGCGCGCTGATATTGACTATGAGGATGATGCGCAGGAAAATTCGCTGAGACCTTCATTACTGAATGAATTTCTAGGGCAGCAGTCGGTAAAGGAAAATCTTTCTGTTTTTATAAATGCGGCCAGGGAAAGGCAGGAAGCACTGGATCACCTTTTTCTTATAGGACCGCCCGGTCTTGGAAAGACAACGCTGGCGCAGATTACGGCCAATGAGCTTGGTGCTGATTTCAAGGTTACAAGCGCTCCGGCTCTGGAAAAACCAAAGGATTTGGCTGGAATACTTTCCACGATTTCGCCCAGGACAGTTTTTTTTATTGATGAAATCCACAGGCTGAAACCTGCGATTGAAGAGATGCTTTATATCGCTATGGAGGATTACGAGCTTGACTGGGTAATAGGACAGGGGGCGGCTGCAAGAACTGTGAGAATTCCGATTCCAAAATTTACGCTTGTCGGAGCAACAACAAAGGCCGGCATGGTTTCGAGTCCGCTTAGAAGCCGCTTTGGAATTATACAGCGCTTCAGTTTTTATACAAAAGAGGAGCTTTCTCTTATAATCCGCCGTTCTGCAAAAATTCTCAATGTTGAAGTTGACGACGATGCCGCGCTCCTTATGGCCGGCTGCTCAAGGGGAACTCCGCGCGTTACCAACAGGATTCTGCGCCGCATGAGGGATTTTGCGCAGGTTGAAGGCAGCGGTGTCATTACGGAGGAGATTGTGCGGAGCGGTCTTGCGCGGCTGGGAATTGATTCCCTGGGACTTGAAAAATATGACAGGGAAATTCTTCTTGCTGTAATCAATAAATTTGGAGGCGGTCCTGTGGGCGCGGAAACTCTTGCTATTTCGATAGGAGATTCAATGGATACGCTTGAAGATTACTACGAGCCATATCTGATTCAGTGCGGGCTTTTGCAGCGCACACCACGCGGCAGGGTTGTCACGGAAAAGGCGTACACTCATCTGGGGCTTTCCCCTTCATCCGCACAGAGAGAGTCCCCTTCTTTTGATTTTTAGGTTCAAAAAAGTAGATGCTTTCAGTTTTTGAAGCAGCTTTATCTGATATTATGCTTGACACTGGATTTTTTGAATTTGAATTATCCAGCGTTTTTTAGGAAAGAATATGAAAACCAGTGATTTTTATTTTGATCTTCCCGAGGAGCTTATTGCACAGAAGCCTTCTGGAGTGCGCGGGAATGACCGGCTTATGTTTTTGGATAGAATTTCCGGAGTTGTGTCCCATTATGCCATGCAGGATTTATCTGACCTTGTAGAGCCAGGCACACTTATGGTTTTTAACAACAGCAAAGTCCGCCGCAGCCGCTGTTATGGAATCAAATGCGATTCCGGGCGCGAACAGGAATTTATGTTCCTGAACCAGACTTCGCCAGAAGGGGACACCTGGAACACAATGGCAAAGGGCGCAAGAAAAGTGAAGCCGGGAAATTCATATAGATTTCCTGATGGAAGCACGGGAACTGTTGTTGAGGATTCGCAAAACGAAGGATCTGAATTTAGAACTCTGCGGTTTCCTTTCAGGCTGACGGAAAACTGGTTCGAGGCAAACGGACATATTCCTCTTCCGCCTTATATCCGCCGAGAGGACGATGATACTGACAGCGAGCGTTACCAAACTATTTATGCAAAGGAAACTGGAAGCGCGGCGTGTCCTACAGCGGGGCTTCATTTTACAGAGGAGCTTTTGGAAAAACTCAGGAAAAAAAATGTGGAGCTTGAATGGATAACTCTGCATGTGGGGCTTGGAACTTTTCTCCCTGTCCGCTCAAGCACAGTTGAAGAGCATAAAATGCACAAGGAATTTTATACAATTCCCTATGAAACCGCAGAGAAAATCAATGCCGCAAAAAAGGCAGGCAGACCTGTATTAGCTGTAGGGACAACAAGTGTCCGCACGCTGGAAAGCGCCGCCGGTGAAGATGGCCTGGTGCGCGGAGGAACGGGAAGCACCAGTATTTTTATGTATCCCGGCTACAAATTCAAAGTTGTTGATCAGATGTTCACTAACTTTCACACACCGGAGAGCACGCTTATCATGCTTGTGAGCGCCTTTGCCGGACGCGAGCATATACTGAATGCATACAAAACCGCTGTTCAGGAAAAATACCGCTTTTTCAGCTACGGAGATGCGATGCTCATAAAATAGTTTACGGGAATATGATTCGTGCGCAGATCTTGATTTCTTTGGGCTGCAAAATTCTTCAAGAGGATTTACATAAGCTGCTCAAATGAATTTCTTAGCATATTCAGAAACTGTGCCTTTAGAATCAGGTTTATGTCCTGCGATGAATTCTGCTCAACGTAAATTTTTTTTGCGCTGTCGATGAGGCTGTCTATTGTTTTTATGGAAAGAGGCAGCCTTGTTCCTATTATTCGGTTTTCAAATTCCGGCGAATAGAATATTGTCTTTCCTGCAAATGCGATTCTTATTTTTGCAATCATGCCGCGCTGTGTGTCTGCAAGAAAAACAAAGCTCGCTGAAAGGTCGTTTATTGTATTTGAAGGGCCTACTCTTTTAAAGATTTCAACTTCCCATTCATCAAGCGGAATACGGATTTTTGAAAGAATTTGTTTTTCAGGGAGACCGTTGAATTTGTTGAATGGAATATAAGTAGTTTCGTTCTGGCTTTTGATTTCGAGCCTTGCATTAAGTGCAAGCAGAGGCGCCCAGAGTGTATACTTAAAGTCCCGTGCGCATATATTTCCGCCGAGCGTCGCAATGTTCCTGACCTGCTCTGTGCCTATTGATTTAAGAGCTTTTGAAAGAATTTCAGGCAGCTTTTGTCCGCCTGACAGAATCACCGCCGCTATGGAAACTGCGCTCCCGAATTCTATGTAACGCTCTTTTTTGTCGATTGTATTCAGCTCGGGAATCAGCCTCAGCGAAACGGACTTGTCGTGTATTTTTTTTAGCTGTGTGCAGCCCGCAATCAGCTGGATGTCATTTACGGTTTTTATATGATAGAAGACATCGGAGAGGCTTTTTGAAATGAAGGCTGTTTTATTTTTTTGCATTTGAATTTTTTTCCTCGCGCGCATGTTTTGCCGCAACCGCATATAAAATTCCATTTGTCAGTGTGGAAAAATCTGTGCAGCATGAGTCCAGGTCTTTTATTGCAGAATAAATCTGCTCAAGTGTGGGCCGGTAGAAATTTTTCAGTATTGTGTAGGCTGTGAAAATTTTTCCGGCATTGCAGTAGCCGCACATGTGAATTCCAGCTTTGGAAAATCCTGTTATTATATCCTGATAATACGGGCTGCTCTGAAAATGCTCCAGAGTTGTAATGTGGCAGTCTCTTACAATTCCAACGGGAATAAGGCAGCTGGCGGCGGATTTGTCGTTGAGCAGAACCATGCAGTTTCCGCAGATTCCCTTCTGGCAGCCGCATTTTACACTGTAAAGCTTTTCCTTGCGCAAAACCGACAGCAGCGATTCTGTTGGCTCCGCGGAAAGAATAATTTTCTTACTGTTCAGATATAGCGGAATTTTCAATTTTGTTTTCCTCCAGTTCCTGCTGTGCTTTTTGCTCAAGCGCAGCTTCCATTTCCTTCATGGCCTTTATCCTGGCTTTCTGCTCCTTTATTTTTATGAAAAGCGAATCTGTTTTCAGCGGCAGAGAATTTATTGTGCAGTTCAGAGCCTGTGTCAGAGCCTGTGTGTACGCCGCGGGAATAACCTGGTGCACAAGCTCTCCTATCTGCGAAGGATCTTTTTCGGACTGCATGAACGAAATGCGTATGTTTTTACATTCAACTTTGTCGTCCTCAAGAAGCGATGATAGAACTTTTTGAATTCCAAGCTTTACTGTTGAAGTTGCGGCCTGTATGTTAAGAATTTTTCCGCCGTTCAGCACAAGCGCAATGCTTCGTATTTTTTCGCGGTATGTGCATGGATTTATTTCCAGTTCGATTGCGGCTGCGGCAAATGATGTTGAATGAAACGGTCTGCCTGAAAGTGTGTCGTTGCACCATTCTGTTTTTTTGACAGCGGCAGTTTTTCTTTTTACCTTGAAGGGCAGTGGACTTCCGGGCTTTCTGCGCTTTATCGCAAGACAGCATTTTTTCAGGAGAGAAGTCATGATGCTTATATTGCTGTATACATTTTCCGGGAGCAGAGGCTCTTCTCCGCTGCTGAATACTGAATTTATTCTGACTGATAAAACCGAGCTTCCAAGAATTTCTGATGCGATTTCCTTCCATATTTCCTGCACAGAATCTGAAACAGGCGGACAGTGTATTGTAAGGACTGATTCTGTTTCAAGTGTTACTTCAAGGCTGTGTGTTCCGTTGTAAATTTCATCGCCGTAGTATCCGGCTCCCTCAAAAGCGCAGGAAAATCCTATTCCCCGCATCGGAGAAGAGAACACAGAAACATATTCCTTGGGACCGCTGCCAAGCTTCCAGTTCATTGCATCAAGGCGGTAGGATGCATATTTTCTGTTGAAATCGCTGGCCTTTGAAAGAGCTTCGATTGTCTCGCTGAATTTTTCAATTTCAAACAGAAACTGTACATTCGGAATTTTTCTTTTTGTAAAGTCTATGTTTATATGGTTTTTCAATCTGAATTCAAGCGGAGTGAGATTGCATTTGCTGCATACTTCATTCATCTGGTTTTCAACAGCAAAAAACGCCGCGGAGTCAATCAGCTGAATATCTACGGAAGATGCGGAATTCAGTGAGCTGTGCGCTGTGGCGGTTATAAAAATATTTTTCGGATTATAGCATCCGCATGAAGCTATGGAAAGCCGGTCGATTATTTCCTGCGCAAATGGATTGTTGAAGCCCGCATCCATTTCAATTTGAATTTGCATTGCTTCTATGATTCCCTTTTCATTCACGGCGGTTTTGTGGCGGATTGAAATGGGCTGCATCTTGTTGAGAAATTTTTCCTGCTCTTCCCTTGTGTAGACAAGCTTAACAGGGTGTCCTGTTTTTTTGGAGGCGACTGCGGTTTGGCAGGCTATTATTGAATTGTACCAGATGCTATTTGTTCCCCGGTTTGTTGAAGTTGTTTTCCTGATTGTTATTGATTCCATCGGAATTGCGAGCGCTTCTGATGCAATGTGCCTCAGGTTGTTCAGCCATTGAGTGGGCGTTGAGATGGTTACGGAATTATCCTTCCATGAGCACATTGCGCCGTTTGGCTCTCCGTAATCATGCAGTTTCAGCGCATAGCTCCATTCATTTTCTATGACATACTTGGACTCGGCAAAAAGCTTTTCCATGTTTTTTTCACCGTCGCCTTTTTCAAAGCACGGACCGAATTTTATTATGCGCTGCGCCAGCTTGTCTGAAAAAAATTTTTCCTTTATTTCCTTTAGGTTCTGAAGCTCCTCATTCTGAATTTTTATTTCTTTCTTTGTTTTTTTCTTTTCAGGATTTTCAATGTTCTGGCTGTTTATATCAAATTCATCAGGAAGATAATCCTCGATAGTGTTTGTGTCGATTGTAAGAACAAGCTCGTCAAGAAGCGACTTGAGCACGGATTCGCTCGGGCCTGCTAAAAGCGCAAGTGGCTCGCCCTCGTATGAAATGTTTCCCTCGCAGAACACCGGGAGCTTTCCCTGTATTGTGTTTACAAGATTCGAGCCTGGAACATCACGCGCCGTTATAAGGCTGTATCCGTCAGGAAGGTCTGGGTGCGAAATTGATTTTATTATTCCCTCTCTCACAGGACTTCTTACGACCACTGCAAAATACATATTGTCCATTGTGAGGTCGCTGTAAAATTCCTTCTGGAATGATATCTGGGAATTTTTCCGTGCAGATGAATTCCTAGACATGGTATTTTTCTCCGGTTTCTTCTACAGCCTGTATGACGCGGCTTGTCATCTCTTCTGTCATGTCGGGCCACAGCGGAATCGAAATTGACTCCTGGAATTTCTTTTCAGCCTCGGGGAAATTTTCGCTGGTGAATTCGGGGTAGAGCTTCTTCCAGTATGAAAAATGAAAGAGCGGAATAAAGTGCATGCTTATGCCGATACCGCGCTTCTGAAGCTCCTCTGCAAATTCATTCCGTGAGCATTTCAGGTTTGAAAGATTCAGCCTTAGAATGTAAAGGTGGCAGGAATCTCCCTGGGAAGTGGGAGGAATTTTTACAAAGTCCATTTTGGAAAATGCTTCGTTGTATTTTTTTACGTGGACTTTTCTTTTTTCATAAAACAGATCCGCTTTTTTTAGCTGGATTCTGGCAATGGCAGAAAGAATGTCCGGCAGATTGCTCTTAAAGCCCGGTGCTACAATATCGTATTCCCAGCTGGCTTTTGGCGATGTGTATCTGTCCCAGGCATCTCTGTTCATGCCGTGCAGTCTCATCTGTGTGATTCTTGCGGCGGTCTGCCTGTCCTTCACTGTGACCATTCCGCCTTCGCCGCAGGTGATTGTTTTTGTGGCATAAAATGAAAATATGCCGGCATCTCCGATTGTGCCTGCAAACCCTAGCTCTGTCCTGCTCGGAAAAGAATGGGCGCAGTCTTCTATGACTTTCACATTGTATTTACGGGCAATCTCCATTATTCTCCGCATATTGCAGACATTCCCCGCAATGTGAACGGGAACAATGGCGGCTACATTTTTCCCAGAAGGGCTTTTCAAAATTTCTTCTATTTTATCCGGGCTTATTGAATAGGTTTCTTTTTCGATGTCTGCAAAATACACATCGGCTCCCAGATGGCGCGCGCTCGCTGCTGTTGAAACAAAAGTATACGGCGTTGTTATGACCGCTTTTCCCTGCCTGATTCCAAGAGCTTCCATTGCAAGAATCATTCCGCTTGTATTGCTGTTGACGGCAAGCGCAAACGGAGAATTTATTTTTTTTGCGAATTCTTCCTCTAGAAGATGAGTTTGGTTTCCTGTTGTAAGCCATCCGCTTTTTAAAACTTCCGCGCAGGCTTTTTCTTCTTCTTCCGAAAGAGAAGCTCTGAAAAACGGAACAGAAGCTTCGCTTGAATCCACTTTGTTTTCTGCCATCATAAAACCGCCTTGTAATTTTGTTCCCTGTCTTTTTCCCCTGAAAGCTGCTCCTGATCCATGTAGAATTTGTCAAGCGATGGAATTGCCTTTCTCAGAATTGACTTCAGCTCATTGCTGTTTCTGTACAGCTGCTCTTTTCCCTGTGTGAGCGCGCATATCGGTTCAAGCGATTTTAGCAGCTTGTCCAGACTGAAATTTTTCAGGGGAATATTTGTAAGCTTCAGAATTTTCTTGTATTCAGTCATCTCCGGTTTTTCCTCTTTAAGCCACAGAGGTTCTTCCAGACGTTCGCCTTTCCGCGCGCCGATGAACTGTATCTTGATTTCCTTGTCCGGCGTGAATCCTGAAAATGTTATCACCTGTTTTGCAAGCTCCACAATTTTTATAGGCTCTCCCATGTCCAGAAGATACGAAGCTCCATTTGCGCCGACACCCCCTGTCTGAAGCACAAGCGAGCAGGCTTCCGGTATTGTCATAAAATACCGCTCCATTTTTGGATCTGTGACTGTGACCGGACCTCCGTTTTGAATCTGCTCCATAAAAATAGGAAGAATAGAGCCTCTGCTGCCAAGAACATTTCCGAATCGCACAAACATGAACGACTGGTTTTTGCTCGCTGATTCAGCTGCCTGGATTACAAGTTTTTCGCACAGAAGCTTGCTTGCTCCATAGACACTCACCGGCTCAACCGCTTTGTCCGTGGATATCAGGACGAATTTTTCCGTGCCTGCCTCAAGAGCCGCATCCAGAAGATTTTTTGTTCCAAACACATTGTTTTCGATAGCTGCAATAGAATTTTCTTCCATCATCGGAACATGCTTGTATGCGGCGCAGTGGAAAATGACGTCTGCGTGTGTATGTGAAATTATGTACTTTACATATTCCCTGTCCTTCATGTCGCCGATTATTGGAACAACCGAAGCTTTCTGGCCTATGCCTTCGTCCTGCAATAGATGAAGCTCCCTGTATATGTTTACGATTGAATTTTCTCCATGCCCGAAAAGATACAGCCGCTCAGCTCCCCCTGAAAGAAGCTGCCTTGCAAGCTCGCTTCCAATAGAACCGCCTGCGCCTGTTATGAGAACACGCTTTCCCTTCAAGTAGGCGAGGCTTTTTGCAAGCGGAATGGTAACCGGAGTTCTTCCCAGAATATCCAGAGGGTTGATGTCGCGCGCCTGGATTATATGCGCCTTTTCATCGATAATCTGGCTTATGGAAGGCAGAATTTTTATCTGCGTGAATCCGCACTTTTTAAGCGCATCGTATATTTTTCTGATTCTTTCAACCGGCGCAGTGGGAATTGCGATTATCGCCTGGTCTGAACTGTCCACTCGCAGAGCGTCCGCAATGCTGTCTAGTGGCCCGAGCACTGGAATTCCGTCTATCTTTGTTCCTATGAGGTTCTTGTCATCATCAAGAAACGCCGAGACTGTTCCAAAGACTTTCTTTTTTGCAATGTCGCTTGCAATCATCTGCCCGGCGAAACCTGCGCCTATTATATATAGTCTGCCTTCGATTTTGTTCATTTTTTCCTCGGAAAAACACCGAATTTTTAGAGCTGTCGATTGACATTTCCCTGATGCTTTTTGTATCTGGGTGAAGCACTGCAAGATAGCAATTATTCACTGCTCCCTAAAAACTGAAATTTTTCTAAATAAAGTCTACCATATAAAAGCGGATTCTTCAATTTCTGTTCTTTTTTTTATCAGCGGCTCCCAAAAACAAGGCTCTTGGGAAACTTGAAAAACTGCGGAATTTTTTTAGTTGTCTGATATTTTTTTCACTTCGTTTACGAATTCTTCAAGGTTTGTAAAATGCCGGTACACACTTGCAAAGCGGATATAGGCAACCTTGTCCATGGAATTGAGCTTTTTCAGAACAAGCTCCCCGATTTCCTCCGTTGAAATTTCCCTGTTCTGTCTGCCTGCCATATATGCTTCATCCTCGATTTCATTCACCGTCATGTCAATAAGTCCTGTGGAAACCGGACGTTTTTCAAGCGCGCGCTCGATTCCCTTGGAAACTTTTTTTATGTCAAACGGCTGTCTGCGTCCATCTCGCTTTACAACCATAAAAGGCTTTTCTTCTATTTTTTCATAACTCGTGAATCGGTGTCCGCATGAAAGGCACTGCCGTCTTCTTCTTATGCTTTCGCCGTTTGCCATTTGTCGGGATTCTGTGACCTTGTCATCAAAACTTCCGCAGTAGGGGCACCTCATTTTTTTTCCTCCGGGAACACAATGCTTTTTTGCTATTATAGGCATTTGCCATAAAAAGCTCAATTACTGACCTTTTGTTGAAATCCGAGTAATTCCAGGAGGTCAGGGCTATAATTGTTTTTGTTCAATGTTAAATCTTCAATAATGAATTCTATAATGTGCAGTCTGCTTTGCATAGTCGATGATTTTATCTTCCTGATGTAAAAACGGCTTGCAGTGTATTTTTAAAAATTCCTACAATGCGTTTACCTGTTCAACAGAAAGTCCCGTACATTCAGCAATAATGTCAACAGGGATATTCTTATACTTAAAATTCCGTGCGTTCTGCAGGGCATTTTTGCGCTCGCCCTCTGCGATGCCGGCTTCTTTTCCTTCTTCAAAACGGTTTCTGTCGTATTCTTCCTGGTCGAATTCTGTAAGGCTCATATTCAGTACCTGTGTAAGACCGCTGGCGGTCTTTGTTAGATTGAAGAGCGTTAAAAAAATTGCGTAAGCAATTTTTAGCTCATCCTGCTTATTTTCTGTTCCGGGAAACTGCCGTTCGAAAAAATTCCTACAGCGCGTTTACCTGTCTGTACAGCCCCCGACAGACATTTCTTCCTGCAAGTGGAGCACCTCATCAACAGAAAGCTGTGTTGCCTGCGCAATCTGCTCAATAGATCCAAGCTTCATATAAAGAAGGTTCCGCGCGTTCTGCAGGGCAGTTTTGCGCTCGCCTTCAGCAATGCCTGCTTCTTTTCCTTCCTCAAAACGGTTTCTGTCGTACTCTTCCTGATCGAATTCTGTAAGGCTCATATTCAGCACCTCCATTTTCTGCTCTAGGAAATAGCCGTTCAAAAGATTGTGTTCTATGGAGTATTCCATAGCCTCGTTTACGGCATCTTCCTTTGTCATTCCGGCAGCGACGTTTCCCTTTATGCGGCTTACATACACCGCATAGTCACGCAGGGGCGGACACTGCTCAAGAAGCTTAAGGCTGTGCCCCCTGCTTATGTTTACGACGGTCGCCGTCCATTCGAACCTGCCGGACGTATCCGGCACTTCAAACGAGTCGGAAAGTTTCAGTTCCTTTACGTCGTCAAGTTCCGTACTGCCTGTGTATATTACTATAAACTGAGGCGTGGGAATTTTCAACAGCGCGGATGAATAAATGTCTTTCCGCTGTTTAGAGATGTATTTCTGATATAGCTGGGAAAAATACATCAGTCCCCGAAGCGGCATATTGGGATTGTAGGACGACTGCTGTTCATACAGATTAAGCTGCGAGTCGATTAAGAACGAGATGTCGTTTTTCATCGTTACGTAGATTATGCCTTCGATAGTGTTTATTTCGATTGCGGACGGGTCTGTATAAGAAGAGCCGTTCAGCGCGTTGTAAAGCGACAATAGCCAGTCCTTGTGTTCTTCGCGCCCGAAAATCGCCTTGAAAAGCCTGTCCTGATACTGGCGGTTGAACTGCGGCGGCTGTCTTTGCGTGTTCAGGCCGCATTTGCCTGTTTCATGAGATTCCATTCAATGCCCCTTTTCCTGTTTGTGCATATCTATTTATTGCGGAAAAAAAGCAAAAACTGCATAGAATAAATCAAATTTTTTAAAGTTTTTTGGGGAGTTCTGATATTCTTTTCTAATCCTTGTAACTTTTGACGGAAACGGCAGAATTCTTATAGAAAGCGGAAAATTCACGGCGTGAATTCAGTAAAAACACGGCGTGTTTTAAAAAATTCTCGGCGTGTTTTTAAAAAAGTACGCCGTGTTTTTTAGAAAAACATCGGATGTTTTTTTTCAAAAACTGAATTCGTGGCATAGTCAGATACAGCGTTCTAACAAGTATACCGCAAACAGTGAAACACTCTACTTCAACAAGATGTGGACGTTACACACAGACAGCGGTAACTCTGTCTATGGCGGACAAACAGCCAAGAATATTTATCTGGGTGAAACAAGAATTGTTACGAAGCTGAACAGCGGCGAAAATCCGACTTACCAAGAGGAATACTACAAGCAGTATTATTACCATTCTGACCATCTTGGCTCTGCTTCGCTTATCTCAGACTATAAAGGCGACGAGTACCAGAGGATAGAATACACGCCTTACGGTGAAACCTGGGTAGAAAAGACTGCAAACATTGGTTTGGAATATCTGCCATTTCTGCTTCAAACTCAATCTCAATTACTTTAAAGTTCCAAAATATAGACGTTATTATTTTCCTCTTTCTCCGCCTGTCAAATTCTCCGGTGGTTTTGATTTTTCTGTGCGTTTGTTCTGTTTTTTTCAATAGTTTCTTTGCTTTGCTCCATACCTGATTAATTAGTGCAAAGATTGTCAACCGCTTTACGGACATAGCCAATTTTAGTTTTATAAATTTTTTTTATTTTAATCAAAAAAAAGAAAAAAAAGAGTTGACAAAAATAAAACGTAATGATATATTCTTGTTCACTTACGATATACGTCTGTTATTTGACAGTTTAAGGGAAGGAAAGAAGAAAAGACAGCAGAGGAGGCTTTTCCTGTTTGGGAAGAGCCTGGGCGCAGGAGAGAGGAGAGGAAGACTTTATAGGCGCAGGAAGAGCAGTGTCTGCCCTGTAGAACAGAGGAAATCTCCGG